>JAXLWN010000070.1:0-34810 GCA_046328475.1 Chloroflexia bacterium
ACCCACCCCGGCAACTGCGCCGCCCCCTGCCGCTGGCCGGGGAGGCGGCCCGCCCGGAACGGCGCGACGCCGCCGAGCACCGGCGGCAGGTTTTGGCCGCCGCCGCGCGCCTCTTCGCCGCGCGCGGGGTGGCCGACGTCAGCATGGACGAGATCGCGCGCGAGGCGGCGGTCGGCAAAGGGACGCTCTACCGCCGCTACGCCCACAAGGGCGAACTCTGCCAGGCCCTGCTCGACGAGAATACGCGGCGGCTGCAATCCGAAGTACTCGACCGCCTGCGCGACACCGACGAGTCGGCGGTCATCCAGCTCGAATATCTGCTAGCGTGCCTGGCCGGGCACAACGACGAGAACGCCGAACTCCTCTGCGCGGTCAGCGACGCCGCATCCGGCGCGCGGCGCGACATCGTCTACCGCAGCCCCGCCTACGAGTGGCAGCGCCTGACGGCCTACACCCTCCTGCGGCGCGCGGTCGCGCGCGGCGAATTGCCGCCGCTCGACGCCGACTACCTCGCCGACGCCCTGCTCGCCCCGCTCGACATCTCCCTCTACCTCTTCCAGCGCCACGCGCGCGGCTTCTCCCGCGAGCGCATCGTCGCGGGGATGACGCGGTTGTTGCGTGGAATGAAGAATGAAAAATGAAGAATGGAGAAACGGTCCGATCTTGCGAGATAGAGTTGGCTTGTTGCTCACTTCAGCTACCTGGACTCGAAAGAACTGTACTTCGGGGATATTACAGAAGCAATATGTATGCGATATACTGATTTCAGTAGGCTGTTTTCAAATGAAAGCCGCCGAATATTCATTCAGATGATTGCGCTTTGCTGGGTGAACGTACATAATTGTCGATGAGGTGGTCTATGCCCACCGGAGTGTTGCTCATCCTCACTGCTCTTGCTCTCGGGGCGATAGCTGTCGGGATACTCATTTTCTTTTTGGATACGAAGCGGCTCCGCCGCAGCCAACACGTCGTGGACTACGAGGCCCAGAACGGGACGCGAGTGGAACTCGATCTCGATCCCGAAGATGAGGCGAGTATTCGGCACTTCCTCGACTCCATCCGTATCGTCGATTCGGACCACGATGCTAGCGTTGTGAGGGCCAAGAGGCGTGAGCCAACCACCGCCGGATAGCAACTCACCGCCGCCCACACAAGTGGGTGGCGATGCTATCGGTATCGGTGCTGGCTCAGGGACCATTGCGTTCGCTATTGCCCAGACGCTCCCTGAACCCTATAGATTCTGGCTCTCAGCTGCTGCCCCCACGATCTCGGCTGCGTCGGCTGCGATCTGGGTATTTCTGCGCCTTCGTATGGCGAGGCGCTGGAGCGAATGGGAGATGAAGCGGGCAATCCGCAAGGCGAAGGGCACGCTTCATCGGGGTATCAATAGTAAGACCGTCTCAGCTTCCCACCGGGCCGAATTGAGGAAACAGTTGGAGGAATTGGAACTCTTGGAAGTGCGCTCCGATCTCGATGTTGCGAAGGCGCTGATCAAGAAGCGGGAAGAGCAGCACAAGTAGGCCAATCTGGAACGGGGCCATAGAAGGCGTTGCTACGCCACGGAAAGCTCTTCGCTCGTCACACCAGCCTTCTCGTTCGCCTTGCGATACGCCACCGCGCCGAGCATGACCGCAACCGGCACGCAGATCAGCAGCGCCGCGACCAGCGGGGCGCGCGGCTGCCAGTTGTAGCGCGGCCCGGCGACGAGCGGGGCGAACGCCATGCCGAGGCCGCCGCAGATCTCGCCGACCGCGCAAGGTGCGGCCGTAGAGGCGCGGTGTCAGTGCGGTGCCTGCTATACTGCGGGCAGCGTTCAACGCAAGCGCAGCAGCGAGGAATAGCTGGCAATGGTCGCGCCGCTCGATCAGCCGCTTGTCTCTGCCGTGGTCATCGGTCGCGCGCCCCAGATTGCGGCGCTGTGCGCCCTGGTGGACGAGGTGCATCGGGGGTGCGGCGCGGCGATCCTGCTGTCCGGCGAGGCGGGCGTTGGCAAGACGCGGCTTGTGGGTGAAGTGCGTGCCCATGCGCTGGCGTGCGGCTTCCAGATGCTGCAAGGCAATTGCTTCGAGCCGGACACCGCTTGCCCGTATGCACCGCTGCTCGACCTCATGCGTGCCCATTTTGCCGACCCTGCCGAACTCGGCCCCGGCGCGGACGCGCTCCACCCGCTGCTACCCGATCTGATCCCCGCGCCGATCGCCGCGTCGCCGCCTCTCGACGCGGAGCAGGACCGCCGCCGCATCTTTGCTGCGCTCGCCCAGGTCTTCCTTCACCTTGCGGCACGGCAGCCGCTGCTGGTCGTCATTGAGGATCTACATTGGAGCGACGACACCAGCCTGGAGGCGCTCCATCTCCTGCTGCGGCGCGTGGTGGATCGGCCGCTGCTGCTCCTGATGACCTATCGCGGCGACGAGGTCGGGCCGACTTTGCGCCATTGGCTGGCCCAACTCGACCGTCAGCGTCTGGCGCGGGAATGGTCGCTGGACCCGCTCACCCGCGAGGATGTAGGCGAGATGCTGCGCGCCATTTTCGCGCAACCGCAGCCCGTAGGACAGGAATTCCGGGATGCGATCTACGCGCTGAGCCAGGGGAACCCCTTCATCGTCGAAGAGTTGCTCAAATCGCTGGTAGCCGCCGGTGAGATCGTCCGCAGCGGCCAAGCATGGTCTCGCAGGCCGCTCGGGCGGCTTCACATCCCGCGATCCGTCCGGGATGCAGTGCAACAGCGCGCCGCCCGGCTTGGTGGCCAGGCACGGCATCTCGCGAACGTGGCTGCCGTCGCTGGGCGGCGCTTCGACGTGTCAATTCTGAGCGCCTGTCACTGGCTACGACGAAGGGTCCCTGTTCGCTCCGATCAAGGAACCGATGGCTGCCCAGTTGGTCGTCGAGGAGTCGGCCGAGCGCTTCGCCTTCCGCCACGCGCTCACTCGTGAGGCGCTCTACGACGATCTGCTTGCCCGGGAGCGTCAGGTGCTGCATCGCGCGGTGGCCGAGGCAATCGAGCGCCGGATGCCGGGATGTCCGAGTCTCATCTGGGGGATCTGGCGTACCACCACGCAGCGGGCCTGTGTGGACAGTGCCTACGACTACGGGCGGCGCGCGGCGGAACGGGCGCGGACGCTGCACGCGCCGCAAGCGGTCGTTGAGCAGGCTAGCCGCGCGCTGGAGGCGACGGTTCACCTCGATAAAATGCCCCGGACCCAGCCCTGCTCCGCCTGCGTGGCAACGCATACGACCTGCTGGGCGACTTTCCGCGGTCGCGGGCCGACTTCGAGACGGCCCCTCCACCTCGCGCAGGCGACCCGCGACCAGATCGGCGAGTGGCAGGCGCTGCTCGATCTTGGCCAGCTCTGGACCGGGGCACGACTACACCGAGGCCCAGGCGCAATTCCATCGCGCGCTCGCACTCGCTCGTGCGCTCGGCGAACCGACGGCCCTGGCCCACAGTCTGAACCGCGTCGGCAACTGGTACGCCAACGCCGAGCAACCCGAGTCATCCCTGGCGTACCACCAGGAGGCGCTGGCGATCTTCGAGCAGCGCGCCGACCTCGCCGGTCGCGCCACCACGCTCGATCTGCTCGGGATGGCCTCCGCGCTCGCCGGCGACCTCGTGGCCTGCGCACACCACGCCGCGCAGGCGATCACCCCCTTTCGCGACCTGGGCGATCGGCAGGGGCTGATCGGGGCACTCCTCGGCAGTACCATGCCCGCTATATACGAGACCGATACACTTGTGGCGGCGTGGGGTCCGGCTGAGGCGAGCGCGAACTGCGCCCAGGCACTGGCGTTGGCGCGCGAGATCGGCTGGCGCTCGGGCGAGGCCTACGCCCTGGCCATGGTCGGCGAGACCCTGGCGGCGCAGGGCAACTACGCGCGTGCGCTCGACGCGCTGCGCGAGGGGCTCGCCCTCGCCGAGGAGATCGAGCATCCGCAGTGGGCGATCCAGACACTCCGGGGCCTGGCTGGCCTCCACACCGATATTCTGGCGCTGCCGCCAGCGCACGCCGAGTACGAGCGTGCACTGGCGCTGGCGCGCGAGATTGGCTCGCCGCTCTGGATCGGGGATATCACCGGCGCGTTGGCGGCGCTGTTGGTCGCTCAGGGGGCATTGGCTGACGCCGAGGCGATGCTCGGCGAGGTACTCGATGCGACGACGCCAACCCGGTCCCTCGGGCACCGGCAGTTGTGGTGCGCGCGGGCCGAACTCGCCCTGGCGCGCGGCGACCCCGCCCTCGCGTTGGCGATTCTGGACCGACTCTATGCTGCCGCCGCGAACCTGCGCGATGAGGGCGACATTCCCCGCCTTGCCCGCCTGAAAGGCACCGCGCTCGCCACCATAGGCGAAGCGGAACGCGCGGAGCGCTTGCTGCGCGGTGGCCTGCGCACGGCGGAGGCACTGGGGCTGGCGGCCTCCCGTTGGCGCCTGTATGTCGCGCTCGGCGACCTTCATCGGCAGCAGGACCGCCCGGACGACGCAGCGCACGCGCACATGACCGCGCGGCGGCTCGTCGCGGAGCTCGCCGCTGCCACGCCCGAGGGCGACCTCCGCGAGGGCTTCACCCGTGCCGCGCTGACGCTGCTCTCTCCTCTCGCCGCGCGCCGGGCGGCCAGGGAGGCCCACGGCGGTCTGACGACCCGCGAGCGCGAGGTGGCGGCCCTGATCGCCCGGGGCAGCACCAATCGCGAGATCGCCGCCGCCCTCTCGGTCGGCGACCGGACGGTCGAGACGCACGTGAGCAACATCCTGGCCAAGCTCAACTGCACCACCCGCGCCCAGATCGCCACCTGGGCCACCGAGCGTCGGCTGGTGCCGCCCATCTCGTAACGCAGGCCGCTGCATGCCACCCGTAGCGCACTACGTAGGTAGCGATCCGCGTCGGCCGATGCCTTCCCCGAAAAATCCGTACCGCCCCGCCGCAAGTTCCGTGCTCTCCACGATAGTCGCCCCGCCCTGCCGCTGGCAGACTGGTGGCATCGACACGCTACGCGGCAGAAAGGAGCGCCAGCGATGTATGGCACGGTCTCGCGCATCCACATCACGCCCGGTCAGGAACGGGCGGTCGAGGAGTTAGTCCAGGGCTGGCTGCGCGACCGCGCGCCACGCGCGGAAGGCTTCATCGGCGAATACATCCTCATCCCCGAGGCTGCGCCCGGCGAGCGCCTCGCCCTGACCGTCTTCGACTCCGAGGCCAGCTATCGCAAGCACGCTGCCGACCCGGCGCAGCACGCCTGGTATCTGCAATTCCGCGCCCACCTGGAGTCCGACCCCGAGTGGCACGACGGCGCTGTCACCGAACTGCTCTGCGCGACCGTTCCGCTGTAGGCGCGTGGAGCAGTTGCCGGATCGGACAGCGGATCCGTCGGTGCAGTAATGGAGGAACAATCATGGCGACGCAAGTAATCGACTCGGCCAAGGCCGAAGCGTTCGGCGGACGGATGGTCGGGCTGCTCAATGAGGGCTTCCTGGGCCTGCTCATCGGCGTCGGTCACCAGACCGGCCTGTTTGACACCCTGGCCGATCTCCCGGCCAGCACCAGCGAGCAGATCGCGTCGGCGACCGGGCTGCACGAGCGGTACGTGCGCGAGTGGTTGGGTGGCATGGCGGTCGGGCGGATCGTCGACTACGACACGGATGCCCGGACCTATCGCCTGCCGCCGGAACACGCCGCCGTGCTCACTCGCGCGGCCGGGCCGGATAACCTGGCCTTCTTCACGCAGTACCTCGCGCTTGCTGGTGGGGTCGAGCAGGGCGTCGTCGCGGCCTTCCGCCACGGGGGCGGCGTGCCTTACGCGGCCTTCGACCGCATGCAGCAACTCCTGGCCGAGGAGAGCGCCCCGCTCTACGACACGGTGCTCGTGGCGACGATCCTCCCGCTTGCTACGGGGTTGGTCGAGCGCCTGCATACCGGGATCGCTGTCCTCGACATCGGCTGCGGCCAGGGCCACGCAGTCAATGTCATGGCGCGGGCCTTCCCAAACAGCCGTTTCACCGGCTACGACCTCGCCGACGAGAGCGTCGCTGCTGCGCGGGCGGAGGCAGCGCGACTCGGGCTGGAGAATGCGCACTTCGCGGCGCAGGATGTCGCGACGCTCGGCGAGTCTGCCCGCTACGACCTGATCACCGCCTTCGATGTGATCCACGACCTCGCCCGGCCGTTAGAGACGCTGCAGGGCATCGCTCGCGCGCTCAGGCCGGGCGGCATCTTCCTGATGATGGAAATCGCCGCTTCCAGCGATCTGGCCGACAACCTCGACCATCCCTTCGGACCGTTCCTCTATGGTATCTCAGCCTTCTACTGCATGACCGTCTCCCTGGCGCAGGATGGACCCGGCCTCGGTACGGTGTGGGGCCACCAGAGCGCGCGTCGCACCCTGGCCGAGGCGGGGTTTGCCGCAGTGGAAATGCATCAGTTGCCGGGCGACTTCTTCCACAGTTTCTTCATCGCGCATCGAGACTGACGCTTATCCAGCCAGAACCTGCGATGAGCGCGGCACCGCGCCCGCGCTCATCGCAGGTTCTGGCCCTTCAGGACGGCTCACGCAGCGGCTGCGAGGTCTGTGGCGCGCAGCATGAAACGCGTTGTGCACCCTGTTCGTTGGCAGATGTAGGCGCGAACGATCAGGCCACGGAAAGCTCTTCGCTCGTCACGCCTGCCTTCTCGTTCGCCTTGCGATACGCCACCGCGCCGAGCATGACCGCAACCGGCACGCAGATCAGCAGCGCCGCCACCAGCGGGGCGCGCGGCTGCCAGTTGTAGAGCGGCCCGGCGACGAGCGGGGCGAAGGCCATGCCGAGGCCGCCGCAGATTTCGCCGACCGCGAAGGTGCGGCCGTAGAGGCGTGGCGGGGTGACATCCCCGAGCGCGGCGGAGAAGAGCGACCAGGCGACCATGTAGCCGCCGCGCAGCAGGTAGGCCAGCGCGAAGAAGGGGAGGCTGGCCGCGCCGAGTAGCATCGCGAAGGTGGCGGCGGTGCAGCCGACCGCGATGGTGATCCCGGTCATCGGGCGGCTGAGTGCCTTGATCCGCCCGAAGGTGAGGCCGAGGGTGATGCTGCCGATCGCGGCGACTGAGCCGAGCTGGCCGATCCGCCCGTAATCGAGTCCATGCACATCGCGCAGGAAATTCGGCATCAGCGTCGTGCCGATCGTCATCCCCACCAGCGTCACCGCCATCAGCGCGCAGAGATTGCGCACCGGCGCATAGGTCAGCACATCGCGATAGGTCGCCTGGGTCTCGCCTTCCTTCTTTTGTCGCGGGGCGGGGCGCAGGCGGCTGAAGAGGACGATACTGACCGCCGCGCAGCCAGCGGCGATCACCGGCGTCAGCCGCAGACTGAACGCCTGCGCAACCTCGCCACCGACCAGCGGCATCACGACCGTGGAGATCGCCGGGGCGACGGTGTAGACCAGCGTGAAGGCCCGCGCGCGGTCCGCGTCGGTCGCGGCCCCGGCGATCAGCGAGGAAATCGCCGGGAAGGCGATGTTGGCTGCGCTGGTCAGGATCAGCGCAATCGGCAGCAGCCACCAGGATCGGCACCACCGCCGAGAGCAGCAGCCCCGCGACGCCGAGCGCACGGGTGACGAGGATCAGCGGCACCGTCGGGAATCGGTCGATCAGCATCCCGCTGGGGATGAGGAAGCAGAGGCGCGAGACGCCCCAGAAGCCCATCACTAGCCCGACCTCGGTCGGATTCGCCCCGAGTTGGGCGATATACAATGGCAAGAAGGTGAAATAGAGGCGAAGCTCGCCCTCCAGGGCGATGAGCGCAAAGAACATCAACCCGTTTTCGCGCCCCAGGCCCAACTGCCAGCGCGGCCCATGCTCGGTCACGCCCCACCCACTTTCCGCCCGCACACGGCCACGCCGCTCCCCACAAATCGGGGAGAGTATAGCGGTTGATGCCTCCCCGCCGCTGCGGGCGGTGAGGGGGGCCGGAGGTTGATGGCGGTGGCGAACTTAATCGGGCTATCGTGGCGCGGTGGTGCGCGTGGCCTGGGCCGCACGCGGGACGGAGGATCCGCCCACACATGGCCCGATCGCTTGGTCACTACCATAAACCGCGCCTGAGGGTGGCTGCGGCCACCACGAAACCCGCCTGCGTGGGTTAGGAGATCACGTTCCTAACTGACGAAGGTCGGTTTTGTGGCGCGTGAGCGCCCTCAGGCGCGGTTTCAACCGCCCGCCACCGTTGCTCGCCACATCCTGTCACATCGCCCCGATCTTCTCGGTCAATGCAATGCGAGAATGCGACGGAGTGCTACATTGACCAGACGCGCCGCGCAATTGTGACCAACAACGACGCACATCTTCAACCCTCTCCCTCGTAAGGGGGAGGGTCGCGCCGCAGCGCGGGGAGGGGTCCCCACGCCGCCACGCCCTCACACCCCCACGCCCTCACCCGCTATACTGTACGTGCAGCCCATCATCCGGCTGCGCGATCGAGCCGAGGGGGACCATGCGACTGCTCCATTTCGCCGATTTGCACCTGGGGGTCGAGAATTACGGGCGCACCGATCCCGCCACCGGCCTCTCCAGCCGCCTGGGCGACTTCTTGCGCCGCTTCGACGAAGTGGTCGATGCTGCGATCGATGAGCGCGTGGACGCGGTCCTCTTCGCGGGGGATGCGTTCAAGACGCGCGACCCGAATCCGACCGTCCAGCGCGCCTTCGCCGAGCGCATCCGCCGCCTGTCGCGCGCGGCGATCCCCACGGTGCTGCTGATCGGCAACCACGACCTGCCGGGCGTGCTCAGTCGCGCCACCAGCGTCGATATTTACGACGCCCTGGGCGTGGACTACGTGCGCGTCTGCCGCCGGATCGAGTCTTTCACGCTCGACACCGCGTCCGGGCCGTTGCAGATCGTGACCCTGCCCTGGATCACGCGTGGCGCGCTGCTGACGCGCGAGGAATACCGCGCCGACAGCGCCGACGAACTCGACAACCGCCTGAAATCGCGGATCATCGACGCGCTGGCGGGCGAAGTGGCCGATCTCGACCCCGACCTCCCCGCCGTCCTGATGGGGCATCTCAGCCTCGGCGGCGCGACCTACGGCTCCGAGCAGTCGATCATGCTCGGGGCGGATCTCGTGCTCAACCGGGGCGATTTGCAGCCGGACGCCTTCGACTACGTCGCGCTCGGCCACATCCACAAGCACCAGCAGGTTGGCCCTGGCACGCCGCCGGTCGTCTACAGCGGCAGCCTGGAGCGCGTCGATTTCGGCGAGGAGCGCGAGGAGAAAGGCTTCGTGACCCTCGATATCACCCCCGGCGCGCGGGGACAGCGGTCCACCACCTGGGCGTTCCGCCGCGTCCAGGCCCGCCCCTTCGTCACCCTGCGCCTCACCGCCAGCAGCGACGATCCCCTGGAGGAGCTGCGCGCCAAGATCGCCGCCCGCCACGACCTGGAGGGCGCGGTCGTGCGCGCCGTCATCAACCTCACGCACGACAACGCCGACCGCCTGCGCCTGATCGACGTGCGCCGCCTCCTCGGCGAGACCGGTGCCGCCTTCCTCGGTTCGATCACCGCCGAAGTCGAGCGCCCCAGCCGCGTCCGCCTCCCGCTCGCCGCCGGCGAAGAAGCCGACCCCCTCCAGATGCTCCGCCGCTGGCTGGAAACCCAGTCCTTCACCCCCGAACGCCAGGCCACCCTGCTGCGCTACGCCGAAACGCTGGCGAAGAGCGAGGAGTGACGAGTGCTGAGTGCTGAGTGCTGAGTAACGAGGAGTCTCTGCCCGACTGCCCGACTGCTCGACCGTCCGACTCACTCAGCACTCAGCACTCGTCATCGTCATTCGTCATAACTGATTTAGGACTGTTAGGCTACCAAACTCCGCTTGTTTCGCCCCTTTCGCGGTCGCTATACTGCGATAGAGAGTCGTTCCGAGGGACGCCTTACCTCGTGGCGTGTTGCGCCTCTGCCGGGGGTGCGGCGATGCTTTCCATTCAGGGACAAGCGGTCGCCGGGGTAAGCCCGTTCCTGTTCCCGTAGGCAAGTCCTAGTCCGGAGGAGACGCATGGCCGAAGTCCAGCAGCAGCAGGAATTACGCGGCGTGCTGCAAGCCGCCCAGGCCGCGTTGGAGGAGGGGCGACCGCAGGAAGCGATCGCCGCCTGCCGCCACGTCCTGCAGCACTACCCCGACTCGATCACGGCGCTCCGCCTGCTCGGCGAGGCGTGCCTCGAAGCGGGGCGGTCCGAGGAGGCGGGGCGGGCCTTCGACAAAGCCCTCTCCCTGGACCCGCACAACGTGCTCGCGCGCGTCGGTCTCGGCGTGATCGCCGAGGACCGGGGCGAGGATGAGCGCGCCATCGCCCAATTCCGGCTGGCCTGGGAGGTCGAGCCGACCCTGCCGCAGCTGCGCGGCGAGTTGGTGCGCCTCTACCGCAAGCGCTACGGTGCCGGTGGCCGCCTGCGCCTCACGCGCGTCGCGCTGGCGAACCTGCACAAGCGCAACGACGAACTGCTGCGCGCGATCAGCCAGTTCCGCCAGCTCTACAACGAAGATCCCAACCGCCTCGAAGTCACCCTGTCGCTCGCCGAAGCCCTCTGGCGGCACGACGAGGACGAGGAGGCCGCCGCGCTCTGCCGGGCGGTGCTGGCCGAGCGCCCGCGCACGGCTCGCGCCCTGCTGATGCTCGCCTCGATCCAGGGCGACAATGGCGGTGCGGTGCAGGGCGTCGACGAACTGCTCGCGACCGCGCGCGGTTTCGACCCCGACCTCACGCTCACCGGCGAACTGATCGGCCTGCGCCCCTCCGAAACGCTGCTCGCCTTCGCTGGCGACGTGCCGACCGTGCCCGCGTTCGATCCCGCCAACGCGCCGCTCGGCGGCACCGACGAACTGCTGTCGCAAGGCGTCGGCACCGGGGCGTTGCCGGTGACCCGCTGGGAGGATATCGCCAGCGGCCTGACCGCCGAGACGAGCGGCATCGCCAGCGCCACGAACATGGGCGTCGTCAAGGTCCCGACCGGCGCGTCCACCCCCGCCAGCGACGATGTAGACGAGCTCTTCGCGGCGATCGACCGCGAACTGGCGATCGCCAACGAGCACGGCACCGGTGCCCTGGGCGACGAACTCCCCTTCGAATTGCCCCCGATCCAGGCCGAGGATCCGACCGATACCTCCGTCACCGACGAGTGGGATGGGCCGGTCGAAGACTCGATGATGCCCACGCCCGACGAGCCGAGCGCCGTCGAGCGCCTGACGGCGAACTGGGACAACATCGACAACGAGCTTGAGGCTGCCCGCCCGCGCGACGAGGCCCCGATCGGCATGACCGGGATGCTCTCCGCCCTCGGCGACCTGGAGGAGGATCTGGTCCCGTTCGACGTCGACAGGGCGTCGGAGGAGGAAGAGGAGACCATCTCCTTCGATCCCAGCAAGTTCTCGCTGCCGCCGCTGGACGACGAAGACGACGATGATGCGGCACTCGGCATCGACACCGCGCCGTTGGCCGACGAAATCGCGCCCTTCAGCCTCGCTGAGGCCGGTGTACGGCCGAAGGCGACCAGCCAGACTTTCGCCGACATCGTGAGCAAGCAGGCCCCGCTCCACACCGCAGCTTCGTCCGAAGCGCCGGATGCGGAGCCCGGGGCGGTCCACGCCGCCGCGTCGATTTTCGAGACGCGCGAACTCTCGTCGCTCCCCGAGGACCGGTTGTTGGAACTTACCGGCGGCACCCCGGATACTGATGCGCTGCTTGAGCACCCCGACAGCGTGCCCGGCACCTCCCCGATCCTCCCGCTTGCGGAGGACGAGGAGCCCGCCGATGCCCTGATCACCGCCCCGCAGCCGCTCGCCGCCGCGCCGGTGGCGGAAGCCCCGGCGGAGGCCGCGACGACCGGCTCCTCCACCGCCGAACTCGACAAGCTGCTCTCGACCAACGCGCCGCGCCCGGTGGCACCGCCGCCCACCGACAGCTACCCGGTTGACTCCACCCGGCCGCTCCTCGGCGATGAGACGCTGCAACTCGGCGTCGCCGCCGCGCCGACCGAAGAGGATCACCTGGTCAGCAAGGCCCCCGCCGCCCCGCCCGCCGAGGACGACGAAGTGGGCATGGACAAGCTCTTCAATCGCCTGCGCCACCGAAAGCAGGAGCGCATCCAGACCGGCGATCTGCTGGTCAACCGTCGCCTCCAGTCGTCCGGCCAGCCCGGCACCGACACCGGCGAGATCGCCGGGCCGCTGCCGAAGCCGAAGAAGCGCGATCGCCGCCTGGGCGGTGCCGCCAAGCCCGCCGCGTCGCCCGTCACGCCGCAGGAAACGGCGGTGCTGGACGGTGGCGTGACGGGCGAGACCGCCGCGCTGGAGCCGCTGTCGACGGTCGATCTGGAGGAAGCCCCGACCGGGGACACGGCCGACTTCCTGGCCGCGATCGGCGGCGAAGCGTTGCCGGCGTCGGAGGCCGGCCTGCTGCCGACCACCGATGAGCCGGTCGCCGAGGGGAGTGTCGACGATAGCTGGCTCACCTCATTGGTCGCCGCCGGGACCGATACCAGCGAATGGGCGGCGAACGAGTTGGACGACAAAGTGCTCCCGGCCGCAGTCAACGGGGCCGCCCATACCTACGAGACAGAAGCGAGCGACGAACCCTCCTTCGCCGAACTGCTGTCCAGCACCACGCCACCCGTCGCGGCCGAGGCAACCGACACGGTGACCGATTGGGGCATGGGCGCGGGGCTCGACGACATGCCGGAGCAGCCCGCGCCGCCGACCGCGTCGCGCGCGGCAACGGGCGCGGGCGAGGACCTGCCGCACTGGGGCGAGGAGGCGCTCGACGAGGTCGTGGCGCAGCCCACGCCACCGGTCGCGCGGCGCGGGACCGGCCCGGTGCCGCGCAACGGCCACCACGAGGCCCCCGCGCGGGAGCCGCGCGAGAGCGTGGTCATGCGCGTGCGCACCACCAACGGGACCGGCCCCGTCGTCATGCAGACCCCGCGCACGGTCGCGCCTCCCCGCCCGATCCTGCGCCAGACCGCGCAACTCGCGTCGCTGAACGCGATGGTCGAGGCCGAACCCGACAACCATTTCGCGCGCCTGACGCTGGCGGTTGCCTATGTCAGCGCCCGCCTCCCCGACCAGGCGTTAGGCGAGTATCGCCGCCTGATCAAGGACGCGGAAGACCTGATCCCGGAAGTTGTGGAGCGGCTGAAGGAGATGATCGCCGATGGCGAGGCCCCGCCGCGCGCCCATCGTGTCCTCGGCGATGCCTACATGAAGCTGGGGCAGTTCGATCTGGCGATGGCCGAGTTCCAGCGTGCGCTGCTGACGCGTCCGCGCGTCGCGAAGTGAACCGCGGCGGCGCTCACCCGCCGCCGCACCGGGACGACCGCGAGGGGAAACGGTGTCAGCGCACGTCCGCGCACGACTGGAAGACTTGCTCGCGATCGAGGAAGTGCTCGGCGCGGCGGCGCTCGACGCGACGGGCGACCTCGAGTCCTGCATCAACCTGGTGGAAGCCGACGCCATCTCGCTCCATCAGGTGCTCTCGAACGCGGTCGGCAGCTTCAATGGCCCCGGCGATATGCGCCCGGGCGACGCCCCGTCGTTCGCCACCTTCGCCCTGCGCGAGGGGCAGATCGCCTTCAGCAGCACCCCGCGCCGCTCGCTGATCGTGCTCACCGATCCCGGCATCCAGGTGCGGAACCTCAAGGCGCTGCTCCACGAGGTCCTGGCCGACCTCGCCCTCGCCGATCACCACCCCGCCACCCCGCCGGCCGCGCCGTCCGTGCCGGTCGGCTAGTCGCGGCCCTGCCTCACGCCGGATCGCCGGCATCATCCCCGTCGCCAGCCTCGGTGGGCGGTTGCTGTCGCCGCATCCCCGGCAGCCAGTTGCCCCACCCGCCGATCACGGCGACGAGGCTGAACAGGGCGACGCCGCCGTAGACCACGACGCTCACCAGGTAATACCCCTCGCCGCGAAACATGAATGCGCGGTAGGAAATGAATGCCAGCAGGCCGAAGATCGTCCCGGCAAAGCCAAATATGCCGGTCAGCCACCAGTTTCGCTTGCGCGTCATCGCACCCCTCGTCGCCCGCCACCCATCGTCATTCCATTGCAGGAAAGTGTAACAGGCGGCGCACCCGTTCAAGGCCATGCGCTTGCTCCCTGGCGACAAGCCAGAGTGGCGCGACCCGCCAACTCGGGTCGCGCCGCTCTGCTGGGACGACAGTGTTGTGGCTCGAACGTGTCCTACAGCGTGTCGTCGATCACGACGATGACGCTCGGCGTGCCGAGATCGGGACCAACGGCGACGACGACGCTCCGCCCGGACTTGACGTAGATGAAGAATGCCGACCCGCTGGCCGTGCTTCGCGACGCCTCGCCCCAGCCATCCGCGAGGTATGCCGCGCTATAGAGCTGGATCACCGCCTGCTGCGTGCCCGCCACGAAGATCGAGTAGCGGGTCGCCTCCTCCTGGTGCGGGGTGATCGCGCCGGGCGTCGGCAGACCCTGCCAGCGTGCGCCGCTGTACGACGAAGCCGGGGCGACCGCCGCCGCCGATGGTGCCGCCGCTGGCGCGGCGCTCGCGCTCGGCGCGGCGCTCGCCACGGTCTGAACCGCCCGCGCCGATGGTGCTGCCACCAGGGTATTGCTGTCCGCACTTGCGCCCGACCCGCACGCGGCCAGCATCGCCGCCAGGGCGAGCGTCGCCAGCGAGCCGCAGAATTGCCGGGGGCTGGCAATGCGCGCGATCTTCATCCTTGTCCCACAATCCTTCCGGTGATCAATAGACAGTCTCAAACCACTCCTATTGTGCGCCCCCTCACCCCTGCGGACAATCACCGCAACGGCTCAATTCGTCCGGGCAGGGCGTACTTTTCGGCAAAGTACGCACGTCCTGGCGGGGAGAATGAGCGAAATGGAGAATGAAGAATTGAGAATGGAGAAAAATCTCCTGGGAGCGGCTTATGGCATGATGAACGCTACGCTCGTCGGTCGGTCACTTTCTCCATTCTCCATTCTCCATTCTCCATTTCGTTACCACGGCAGCCCGCGCACGAGCATGCTCGCCACCGCCACGACGAGGAGCGCGAGCAGGAGGGCCAGCACCGCCAGCCAGCGCATCATGCGGCGGTTCGTCGTTGGTTGGGCCTCGGCGGATGTCTCGGCGAGCGCGCGGGTGCTACGCGGGCCAATCACGAAGTCGTGCAGGGCCGTGATCGCCAGCATCGCCGCCACGAGCGACAGTTTGAGGCAGTAGAGTCGGCCGAACGTCGTATCGAGGATCGCGCCCGACGTGAGGTCGCCCCAGGTCACCCCGCGATAGCCGCTATTGATCATGCCCGTGGCGATCAGCAGGGCGACGCAGGACCAGCCGACGACGCGAAACCGTCGCCCGATCGCATCGAGCAAGCGGGCGCGCTCGGGTGGCGGCAGGCGGCGGGCGACCGGCACCGCGACGAGACTCAGAAAGAGCATCCCGCCCACCCAGACCATCGCGCCGAGGATGTGCAGATAGACGCTCAGCTGGTAGACGATCATCGCGCCAGCAGATAATCGAGGACTTCGCCCGCGCCGTAGCTCTGCTCGCCGGGCGGCACCAGGCGGGCAAGGTTTGCCAGGTCGTCCCCCGCCGTCAGCAGCGGCAACTCCAGGTAGTCATGCGGACGCCGCTGTGGGAGCCCGATGTTCGCCATCAGCCCGTTGCAGAGGCATTTGCGCCCGGCCGTCTCCTCGACCGTGCCCCCTTTCTGGGTGTAGTCCTCCACCGGCTCGGCGGGGCAGCGATAGCCCACCGTGCCATCCTCCTGCCGGTAGAGTTCGCGCAGGTAGCCGAGGTCGCAGATGCGCGGGCGCGCGGCGTATTCCGCCCCTTCCGAGGTTGTGCCGGGCAGGCGCACGACCTTGAAGGGGAAACCGGTCGGCGACGCGAGCGGATCGGTGAAGACCTCCCCCTCGCCACACAGGACGCGCCGGAGCGTCCGCTCCTTCAGTTCGTCGCTCAACCCCGATTCGCGGCAGAAGGCGAACGCCGTGCCGACCTGGATCCCGGCGGCCCCGAGCGCCAGCGCCTCGCGCAGTTTCTCCGGCGTGCCATGCGAACCCGCCAGCCAGAAGGGGCGCCCCAGCGCGGCGATCTTCGCCAGGTCCACCTCGTCGCGCGGGCCGTAGATTGGCTCGCCCCGCTCGGTCAGCTGGAGCGCGCCGCGCGGCGGGGCGTTGTGCCCCCCGGCGGTCGGCCCCTCCACCACAAAACCGTCCACATGGCCGGATGCCTTCTTCGCCAGCGTCAGCGCCAGCGTCGCCGAGGCGATGATCGCCAGGAAGGCCGGGCGGCGCAGCGGCGGCAGTGGCTCCTTGATCAGCTTTTGCGGCACAAATTCGGCGGCGAAGTCGTCGCCGGGCTGCGCCCCCGCGACGTGCAGCTTCAGGCTGGCCGGTTCGTGGTTCGCCAGGCGGTCGAGCGCGCCGGGGATCTCGATCGGGATGCCCGCGCCCATCAGCACGTAGTCCACCCCGGCGAGCATCGCGCCGTAGAGCGAGGCGAGGTTGGGGAGCTGGATCTTCTCCAGCAGGTTGATCCCCACCGGGCCGTCGTGCCCCTCCTTCGCCAGGAAGACCTCCACGAAATTCGCGACGACCGTCAGTTCGAGCAACGGCTTGCGCGGCGCGATGGTGTGAACCGGCTTGGCGCGATAGGCGCGACCCGCCCGTGCCCCCTCCGGAACGTAGTAGCGTTCGAGCACGCGCTGGGCGATCTCCGGCACCGGGAAGTGGTCCAGCGCGCGACGCATGTGGCCGCCGGGGTCGCCATCCTGGAGTCGTCGCGCCAGGATCAGGTCGATCGCCGTGCCGGAGACGACGCCCAGTTGCCCGCGCCGGGCGACCGCGTTCGCCAGCCGCCAGTTCGAGACCCCCGCCCCCATGCCGCCTTGAATGATCGTCGGGTACCCGGCCATCCCATTCCCCCGGTCCATCAACTGCCCTCCACCAGCTTCGCCTGTGCGTGCTTGCATCATAGACTGTGCGTGCTTGCATCATAGATGGTGACACTCTCCGCCGCCAGTCTATTCCGCTGGGGTGCTTGTAATGTAAACGCGGGTAAATGTTTGGTAAACGTTCGCCGCTACCTGTGGCCACGGCCCGTACGCGCCGGGGCGGACCGATCACTTCGGCCCGCCCCAACGGCACGCTCAGCTCGGGAAGGCGAGGATCACCGCGCCGTCGCGCCACTCCCTTTCGAGCGCCCGGCCTTTCGCGCGCGTCCGACCCCGCCGATTCACAGTCCCCCGACACCGGCCAGCGCCGGTGCCGCCACGAAACGGCGCACGGCAGCGGTGAATGCTTCGTTTTGCTCGCCGAAGAGGAAGTGCCCCGCCTCCGGCAGCAGCACCAACTCGGCACCGGGGATCCCGGCGGCGATGGTCCGGCTGGCGTCCGGCGCGCAGACCCAGTCGCTCTCGCCGACGATCACCAGGGCTGGCGCGTCGATCTCTCCGAGTCGCGCCCGCAGGTCGTGCCGACCGATCTGGTGCGTGTAGAAATAGCCCGCCAGTTCGGTGTTAAAACTGCTGCGCCCCGTCGCCGCCAGCGTCGGCCCTGCGGCGGGCGCGCCCGGATCGTGGAGATAGGTCGGCACGACCACGCGGTAAAAATCGGCCATCGCCGCGTCGGAGAAGTCGCCGCCGAAGACCCGCCCGGCGATCGCAACCCCCTCCGCCCCGGCGCGTCGCTCCAGGGCTGCCGGGTCGCCGCCCGTCCCGCCCGCGCTGGTGCTCGCGAAGATGTACCGGCCCGCGATGCCGGGGTGGCGCACCGCCAGCGTGAGCGCCACGAAGCCCCCCGCCGAGTGGCCGAGAATCGTCGGCCGCGCGATCCCGAGCGCGCGGCAGAAGGCGGCGACATCGTCGGCCATCTGCTCCAGCGTGCAGGTCTCGACCGGCGGGTGGCTGGAGCGCCCCTGGCAGCGCAGATCGAGGTAGATGATCTGCGCCGTGTCGGTCAGCGGCTCCAGAAAGGGCTTGAAGTAGGCGTGGTCAAATCCCGGCCCGCCGTGCAGCGCGATGATCGTCGGTCGCTCGCGCATCGCCATCCCGTCGGGCACCAGCCCAGCCCCCTCCACGTCGAAGTACAGCTCGATGTCGTTGACCGCGATCCGCATGGCCCGCCTCCTTGCCCTTGTTGCCGCATTCGCGGCGCTCAACCGTGGGCATCATCGTAGCGAGCGGGCACGGCCGCCATCGTGCGGAATGCGGAGATTCCGATCGCGCCGTGCGGGAAATTTCGCCTGGGGGTGTGGGGGATTGCTACTCGCCGCGCTGCGTCAGCCCGTGCTCAACCGCCCAGGCCGCAACCTGGGTGCGCGAATCGCAGCCGAGCTTGGCGAAGATGTTGCCGATGTGGGTTTGCACCGTCCGCTCGCCGATGACGAGCGCCGCCGCGATCGCGCGGTTGGATCGGCCGCGCGCGATCAGGATCGCCACCTCGCGCTCGCGCGCCGTCAGCCCACCCGCCGCCGCCCTGGCCGCTTGCAGCGCCGTGAGGGCGGTCGCGGTGCCGGATCATCGCCGTTGCTGCCCGCAGATACTGTTCGCGCGGCGATCCTTCGCCGATCTCAGAGTCGGGTTCGTCCGGGATAGTCGCCGCGATCGTCTCGATCAGCGTCCGCGCGGCCTGGAACTCGCGCTCGGCCTCCGGGTGACGAGCACTTGCCTGGTAGACCTTGCCGAGCGCGATGTGGATCTGCCACTGTAGTCGCCGTCGACCCTTCGCCAGCACCGCCCCGAGCGCCGCCCGGAGCACTCGCTCGGCTTCGTCCGGTCGCCCCAGCGCCGCCAGCGCCTCGCCGCGTACCAGCCAGATTGTGGGAATGACCGTCTCGTCGGTGCGATTCCTCGCCGCCGCGATCAGCCGATCGGCGATCGCCAGCGCTGTCGCCGCGTCGCCGCGCAGCCGCGCCAGTTCCGCGCGCAGCAGCCAGCAGGACCGCTCCTGCGTCGATGCGGGCGGCTCGGCCGCGCCGAAAGTGGCGTTGAGGCTCGCCTCGGCCCCGTCGAGGTGCCCCTCCAGCAGATCGATCCGTGCCAGCGCGATCGCGGCCAGGCGCGCGAACCAGGCAGAGCCGATCTCCTCCCCTTCCGCCCGCGCCCGTTCGAGGTGCCGCCGCGCCGCCGAAAAGGCGAGGATTTCGGCATAGATCCCGCCGAGCGACATTCCAGTGCCGACGAGCCAGACGCGATGCCCGATCTCTTCCGCGATCACCCGCCGGCCTTGATCAGTTCTCGTGCGCGGCCGTAGTCGCCGCCCGCCAGCGTGCAAGCGGCGAGCCCCAGCAACCGCCCATGCCTCACCCGCCCGCCAGCCGATCGAGCGCTCGATCGCCGCCGCCTCTTCGGCCCAGCGCGTCGTCTCGACGACGTTCCCCGGCGGGGTGACATCGGCCTCCCCCGGCAGATTCGCGCTCAATTCCGATAGCATCGTCAGGCTGGAAACGGACCGCGCCGGTCGTCCAACTCGCGCTGGATCGGCACAACGCGCGCGAAATAAGCCATCCCCGCCACCGCATCGCCGTTGTGCGCCGAGGCCATCGAGCAGATCGAGCGTCTCGGCCAGCCCGCGCCGGTCGCCCAGGTCCTCGAAAATCGCCAGCGCCTCCTCGTAGAGGCGCAATGCCTCTGCCGGGCGACCACCGTTCAGGTGCCAGTTGCCGAGGCGGTTCAGGCTGCGCCCCTGGCGCGCGTCGTCCCCGCTCTCGCGCGCCAGCGCCAGCGCTTGCCGGAAATACTCCCCGGCCGGGGCGTAATCGCGCGAGGTCCAGAGGAAGCCGAGGTCGAGCAGCGCCTGCCACTCCCCGGGCTGGTCGGCGGCGGCGCGTTGCGCGGCGAGCGCCGCCTCCAGGTCGTCGCGCCCCCGCTCGAACTCGCCGAGCGTTTCGTATGCCTGCCCCCGCGCGCGGTGGAGCGCGGGCGGCGCGTCTTGCCCGAGCGCGGACGCCGCCTCCAGCGCCCGCGTGAACTGGACCACCGCCGCGCGCGGCGCGTGCATCGCCTGCGCCTGTTCCCCGGCCTGGCGGGCGTAGTCGAGCGCCCGCGCCCACTCCTCCCCGGCGTGGCAATGGTAGGCGAGGTCGGCCAGGACGCGCCCCGGCGCGGCAGCGTGCAGCCGCTCCAGCGCGTCGGCGACCTGCCGGTGCAGCGCGCGACGCTCGCGGGCCAGCAACTCGGCATAGACCGCCTGGCGGGTTAGCGCGTGGCGAAAGACGAACGTGTCGGCCGATTCCTCCACCACCAGTTGCGCCGCGATCAACTCCCGCAAGTGTCGCAGCAGCGTCCGCTCGTCGTGCCCGGTCAGCGCCGCGATCAGCGCGAAATCGACCCGCCGACCAACCACCGCCGCCAGTCGCAGCGTCTCGCGCACCCCCTCGTCGAGCCGCGCCGCGCGCCGCCGCACCGCGTCCTCCACCGTGCGCGGGACGCGCAGCGCCTCCAGCGGCTTGCGGTCCCAGCGCCCCTCGGCGAAGAAGATGTCGCCCGACGCGAGCAGCGCCTTCAGCACCTCCTCGATGAAGAATGGGTTCCCCTCGGTCAGCGTGTGGATCGCCGCCACGAACTCCGCGCGCACCGGGCGATCCTGCGCGAAGATCGCCCGCACCAGCGCCTCCACCTCGGCCTCGCTGAGCGGCGACAGGCGCACCTCCGCCGCCAGCCGGGCGCGGTCCAGTTCGGCCAGGAAGTGGGCCAGCGCCGGGTGCTCCTCGTCGCTGCGCTGCGTGAGCAGCAGGAGCACCGGCTGCGTCGCGATGCGCCGCGCGAACGCGAGGAAGAGATCCAGGCTCGCCTCGTCCGACCAGTGGATGTCCTCGACCACGATCAGCACCGGCCGCGCGGCGGCGCGATCGGCCACGAGTCGGGCGAACGCCTGGAAAATCAGCTGCTTATCCTGCTCGGGATCGGGCGCGGTTGTCGGGCGATCAGGGACGGAGGGCGCGAACTCCGGCAACAACGCCAGGAGCGTCTGCGCGCCCGGCCCCAGCCGTGGGGTCGCCTCGGCGGGCGACTGCCCCGCGACGATCCCGCGCAGCAGATCGAGCAGCGGCGCGTAGGGCAGAGTGCGATCGGGCTCGAAGCAACTCCCGCGCAGCAGGGCGAACCCGCGCCGCGCGGCGTCGGCCAGCACCTCCGCGACGAGCCGCGACTTCCCCATGCCCGCCTCGCCCGCGAGCACCATCGCGCCGCCCGCGCCGCCGCCCGCCGCTGCCAGCCGCGCCAGGATCGCCGCCAGCTCGCGCCCGCGCCCGATCAGCGGCGTCGGCCCGACTGGCGGCGACATATCCCCTCCGCTCGTGCTATGTGCGCTCAAACCTCGCCATTATACGACCGCGTTCTCTCCCGCCGCATGAAATACAGCCCGCAAACAGCCGCGTGCGATAATGCCACCCGCGCCGCCGATGTTGCGCGACATGAGCCGCAGTCGGCCGCTCGGAAGGAGCCTGGCCATGGCCGCCACCGCAGCCGCATTCCCCTGGTCGTTCATCCCCGCGCCCGCGCCCGGTGAGCGCCGCGCCGACTATTTCTCCTGGCCGGGGCCGTTCTTCACCGGGCTGCGCTGGCCCTACTTCGCGGCGCGCGGGCGCGAACCCGGCCCGGCGGTGGCGATCACGGCGACGATCCACGGCGGCGAATACCCCGGCCCGCTCGGCGCGATCCGCCTGGGGCGGGCGCTCGACGCCGCCACGCTGCGCGGCTCGGTCGTCATCCTGCCGCTCGTCAACCTCTCGTCGTTCTGGGCGCGGACGGCGTTCATCACGCCGCAGGACGGAAAAAACCTGAACCGCGTCTTCCCCGGCAAGGCTGCGGGCACCTTCGCCGAGGTGCTGGCCTACCAGTTGATGCAGGACCTGCTGGTGCAGGCCGACGCGGTGATCGACCTGCACAGCGGCGACATCTTCGAGGCGCTGGCGAACCACAGCGGGCGCTACGTGAGCGGCGATGCCGCGCAGGACGAGCGCAGCGCGGCGCTGGCGGCGGCCTTCGGCCTGCCCTACGACCTGATCTGGCAGCGTCCCACCAACCCCGGCGGGCTGGTCGGCAACACCACCCTGCTCGGCAAGCCCTCGCTGCTAGTCGAAGTCGGCGGCAACGGGCTGGCGAGCGCCGAGGAAGAGGAGATGGTCTACGACGGCCTGGTCAACTCCCTCCGGGCACTCGGCAGCCTGCCCGGCGAGGTGCGCCCCGCCGCGCAGCGCGCGGTCGGCACCGGCGCGCAACTCCGCGCGCCCGAAACTGGCCTCTGGCGCGCGGCCGTGACGCTCGAACAGGAGGTCGCCGAGGGCGCGCTGCTCGGCTCCATCACCGATCCGCTCGGCGAAGAGATCGCCCGCGTCACCGCTCCCATCGACGGCCTGGTCCTCTACTACATGACCTCCCTCGCTGTCCAGCAAGGCGACCCACTGGTCAACCTCGCCATCCCGAAGGAATAAACAGCAGGGGCAGCGCGACCCATCGCGCTGCCCCTGTATCGGCTGTGAGTTCGGCCCCTGATTTGCCCGAGCGCCTACGGTATGACGCTCACCACGACCCCATCGTGCCACTCCGGTGCCCCCTCAAGGAGCGCCAGCATTTCGCGATAGCGCGCGTCTTGCTCCGGCGACGCGGCGAGTGCGCGGTAGGCCTCCTTGCTCTCGAAGACCACCGCCTCGTAATACACGCCGGGCTCTTCGTCCAGGCGATAGGTGAATGCCCCGACCATCCCGGGCAATTTCGCTGCCCGGATCTTCTGCTCGAAGGCGAGAAGCTGTTCCTCCATGTCGGGCTTCAACCGGTAGCGCGCGACTGTCCCGTACATCGTTCCCTCCCTCCTGTGCTTTGTTCCGCGCCGGGAGCAGGCCCGGCGCGAGCATCGATGGTGCGCGTCTATCGCGTTCCCGACGCGACCACGGTGGCGACGGTGGCGTGGACAGTCGTGCCATCATACTGAGCGCGCAGCAGATCGGCGGCCTCCGCCTTCGCCCGGGTGAACTCGTCCGGCGGCAGGCTGTCGAAGAGTGGCCGCATCGGCACCGCCACATCGTAGAACTGCTGCCAGTACTCCTCCGGCGTCCCCGGCCACGGCGCGGGGATGATGAGGCTGCGCTCGTCCACCTGCCGGAACCCGGCCTGCCCGAGTGCGCCGCCGAGCGCGCCCGGTGCCGCGAAGCGGAAGGGGGTGGGCGCTTCGGGCGGGAACTTGGGCAGGGAGACGCGCTGGAGGAACGGCCCGATCATCCCGGCGACGTAGGTCCCCTGGTCGCCGGGACCCCAGACCGCGAAGGCAACCCGCCCGCCCGGTTTGAGGACGCGCCTGATTTCAGCCAGGGCGCGCTGGAAATCGACGAAGTACATCGCGCCCAGCCGCGAGGTCACGACGTCGAAGCTCTCATCGGGGAAGGGCAGTGCTTCGGCGTCGACCTGGCGAAAGGCGATGTTGGCGAGTCCGGCCTCGCCTGCATTCCGTTCGGCGGTCGCGAGCATCGCCGGGCTGAGGTCGGTGGCGGTGACGTGCCCCGTTGCCCCGACCGCACGGGCGAGATCGAGCGATGGCTGCCCAGTGCCGCTGGCGAGATCGAGCACGCGCAATCCGGGCCGCACGCGCGCGGCTTCCAGTAGCGCGTCTGTCAGCGCCTGCAACTGGATGGTCATCTTGCCATGCCACTTTTCCCACGACTCAACCGTGGTGTCATCGATCCACTCATCGCGCACCAGTTGCCGATACTGCGCCTGCGGGGATGTGATCGCCGTGCTCATCGTCGCGCTCCTTCCTGTTCTGGGTGCCAATCCTCGCCTCGTGGGACTGCATCCAGCGTAGGGCACACTGGCCCCACGGACATCTGGAGGATTGGGGAGTTTTGCGCGGCGTGATATAGAGTTTTCTGGAGGCATGGGGCAGGATCAGGGATGACCTCGGTGCAAGGTGATAGCGGCTCTTTGTCCGCAGGCACCCCTGGCTGGGACTGCATCTCCGCGGCTACTCAGCAGTCCCCAACCCGCGCTCGACCGCCCAGGCCGCGATCTGTGCCCGCGAAGCGAAACCGAGCTTGCCGAGAATGCTGCTGACGTGGGTTGCGACCGTCCCCTCGCCCATGAAAAGCGCGGCGGCGATCTCGCGATTCGATTTCCCCTGCGCGATCAGGGCGGCAACCTCGCGCTCGCGCCGGGTGAGTCCGCCATATGCCTCCTGGGCGGCGCGAAGAGTGGTGGGCGGGCGTTCCTGGGGGAGCGTGGCGAGCGCCGCCGCGCGATAATGCTCGCGCATCGCCTCGTCGGGAACGGTGTCGGCGAGCGCGGCGATGATTTCGCGCGCCGCCGCGAACTCGCGCGCGGCCTGTTGGGGCCGCTTGCGCCGCTCGTAGAGGTGGCCGAGCGCGCGGTGAGTCTGCCAGAGGAGCGGGCGCTGCCCACGTTCCGTTGCCCCGCGCTTCGTTCCCAACAGTGCCTCTTCCGCCGCCTCCAGCCGCCCGAGGCTCGCCAGTGCCTCGCCACGGAGTTTCAGGAGGGCGGGAATCGGCTGCGGCTTGGCTCGAACTGGCACCGTGGCGAGCAAGTCATCCGCGATTCGCAAGGCCGTGGCCGAATCGCCGCGTCGCAGGGCCAATTCCCCCCACAACCAGGCTATGCGCCGCTCGGCCACACCGGCGGGGCGCTTCGGCGGTATGGCCTCTGATGGGTAGACCGCCGCCAGGGCCGCCTCGGCGCGGGCAAGATCGCCGGCGAGAAAACACGCACGCACGAGAGCGACGGTATTCTGGCTGATCCACCAGGCCGAACCGAGATCGCGCGCCAGCGTCAGCGCCGTCTCCAGGTGCTCGATCGCCCGCTCGGGACTGAACAGGTCGGTGTAGAGCAGCCCGATGGCCCCGTGCGCGGCTACGCGCCACTGCTGGTGCCCGATCTCCGTGGCAATCCGCAACGTCTCGCTCGTCCAGGCGAGCGCCGCGCCATAGTCGCCGAACGCAATCGCGGTCGGGCTGGTGCCCACGCCCACGAAAGCCACCCCGGCGGGCCACCCGAGCGAGCGCATGATACCCGCCGCCTCATTGGCGTCGCGGAGGCATTCATCCGCTGACCAGAGCGCGGCGGATGACGTATCGGCCAGGCCCGGGCTGGCGGCGAACGGGCCGCGCGACGCCAGGCAGGCGGCGAGGCCGCCCCGGTCGCCCAGGGCGCGATAGAGGATCACGGCGCGATCGAGGTGACCGACCGCGCCGACAAAATCGCCGGAAAAGACGCTGGCCATCCCGAGGAGATCCAGGGTGGCCGCGGTCCCCGGCCGTCACGATCGCCTCGAAGAGTCCCAGGGCCTCGCAGTGAAGCTGCAAACCTTCGTCCGGGTAACCGGTATTCGCCAAACAGTTGCCGAGGCGGTTCAAGGTTTGCGCCAGGCTGTCTGGGCTACCCAGCGCGCGGGCGCGATCAAGCGCCTGGCGGAGGTAGTTCCCGGCCTGGGCGTAGTCGTGCGCCGCCCAGTAGGCACCCAGATCCAGCAGCGCTTGCCATGCCGCCCGATCATCGCCCGTTACCTGGGCGGCGGTCAGCGCCGCCATGTAGTCGGCCTGCGCGTGCGCGAAGTCGCCCAGCGTCTCGTAGGCCCGCCCTCGCGCCCGCACGATCACCAACGGGACCGGCAGCGCGAGTTGCCTGGCTGCCTCCAATGCTCGGGTGAACTGTTCGATCGCCTCGTGCGAGGCGTGGAAGGCCTGCGCCCGCTCCCCGGCACGCCGGGCGTATTCGAAAGCCCGGCCCCAATCCGTCGCCTCGTAGGCGTGATACGCCAGTTCGGCCGCGTGACCATCGCGATTATCCGCGTAACGCGCTTCCAGTGCCTCGGCGACGATCCGGTGCAAGCGGCGGCGTTCGCGCCCGAGCAACTGTGCCGTGATCGCCTGCCTGGTCAGCGCGTGACGGAAGGTGAACTGATCCGCTGTCGTTTCAACGACGAGTTGTGCGGCGACCAACTCCTTGATCCGCCGCACGAGTGCATCCTCGTCCAACCCCGTGGTTGTCTGGAGGAGTGCGAAGTCGAAGCGTTGCCCGGTGATCGCGGCGAGGAGCAGCACCTCGCTCGCGCCAGGACTCAGGTGCTCCAGGCGACGTTGCACCGCATCCTGCACGCTGCGCGGGACACGCCACTCGCCCTGCGGCCGTCGCGCCCAGGTGCTGTCATCCGGGGCGAGGTCGCCCGCCGCGAGCAGCGCCTTCAGCGCTTCCTCGATGAAGAACGGATTCCCCTCGGTGAGCGTGTGCAGGGTGTAGAGGAGATCGGCGGGCACCGCCTGCCACTCGGGAAAGATCGCCCTCAGCATCGTCTCGATGTCGGCAAGGGGCAGCCGCGCCAGGTGATATTCAAGGGCGAGGTGCTCGCGATCCATGCTCGCCAGGAAACTCGCGAGCCCGGTCTGTCGCTCCTCATCCCGGCACGTCAGGAGTAGCAGGATCGGGCGTTCGACTATGCGCCGCGCCAGGATCAGCAAGAACGCCAGATTGGTGTCGTCGCTCCAATGCAAGTCCTCGATGACGATCAGGAGCGGTCGCGCCATCGCCAGCCGCAGGAAACTCTCCGCCAGCGCCCCGAAAGTCCGCCGCTTCTCGCGCTCGGGATCCGCATCCTTGACCGGCCGCGCCGCCGCCGCTTTCGCCTGTGGTACAAGCGTCGCCAACTCGGGCACCAGCGCATCGAGATCCCCCAGTACCGGGCCAAAGGCACTGGCAAGCTCGTCGCCCGACAGGTCACCGGGGAGCGCACGCATCAAGTCGAGCAGCGGTGCGTAGGGGAGGATTCGGTCAGCCTCGAAGCAGTGCCCCTCCAGGACCAGCATTCCCCGCTGGCGCGCCCGCTCTTTCATCTCCGCAACGAGCCGCGACTTCCCGATGCCCGCCTCACCAGCGAGCAATGCCGTCGTACCCTGGCCGACGCAGGTTCGCTCCAGCAATCGCTCCAGCGCGGCTACCGGTGGCGCGCGTCCCACGAGCACCGGGCAGACGACCGACTGTTTGATCGGTGCGACCATCGTCCCCTGCGACCTGATACTCCGCGATCCTGGGTACACCTCCCAGTATATCAGGCCCCGACCCTACGCCAATGCAAACTCCCTGCCCCCCGCCCGCGCCGCCGCCCGCCGCTCTGCGCGGTACGCAAACACCTCGTCCGGGAACGGGTGCAGCCCGGCCGCCGCGTAGTTCGCCTCGAACGTCGGAAGCGCCTCCGCGTTGCGCTGCCGCTCATAGCTCGCCAGCGCCTCGCCCAGCGGCGCGCGACCCCAGAAGCCCGCGTCGATCGCCTCGGTCAGCAACTCCGCGTCGCGGAATGCGTCGTTGATCCCCTGCGCCAGGATCGGGTCCTTGTGGTACCCGGCATCCCCCACGAGCGCCCAGCCGGGGCCGAACGGCTTGCGGAAGAAGTTCGACAGATCCGCCGTGCCGTACCAGCGCTCCTCGCGCCGCCCCGCGCGCACCCGCTCCGCCAATTCGGGGATGCGATCGAGCGCCCGGAAGAAGTTCCCCTCGATATCGGCGCGGAATTCGTGGAAGCCGGCGAGCGGGGCCTGCATCGCGATGCAGCTCAGGCCATTGTTCGTCGGGAAGTTGATGTAGATCCGCTCACCCGGTCGGATCCAGACCTCCGTCCCGGCCAGCGGCACGCCGCTGAAGTAGCTGTTATAAGCGAAGGTCAGCGCGGGGCGCTCGTCGTAGCGCGGCGCACCCACCGCCTTCGCCACCAGCGAGTGCGCGCCATCCGCGCCGATCACGATCCGCGCCCGCTCGGTGACGACCGCACCGTTGTGCCCCCGCCCGCGAATCCCGACCACCCGCCCGTCCTCCCAGAGGAGTTCCTGCACCGTGAATTGCTCGCGCAATTCCGCGCCCGCCTCCACCGCCGCCTCGACCAGGATCGTGTCGAGCACAAAGCGGCGCGGCGCGTAGGTGCCACGCACCCCATCGCTCTCCCCGACCGGCTCGGCTAGCGGCCCATCCCCCATGTCGGTGATGAAGTAATGAATCGGCGGGCAATTCGACGCCGCGACGCGGTCGAGCAGCCCCCAGCGGTGCAGGCGCACCGATCCGCTGTGCTGGACGAAGTGGTTGCGATAGGTGTCGCTCGGGAAGGTCGCGCGGTCGAGCAGCAGGACGCGGTACCCCTTGCGGGCGAGCAGCATGGCCGTTGGCGATCCCGCGCACCGCGCGCCGATGATGATTGCGTCGTACATCGCTTGAGCCCTCCCGAATAGCGGTAGTGGGGTGATGCGGGCGGCGTGAGCAGCGCCGCCCGCGTGGACTGGAGTGGAAGTTGTCAGTCGTCAGTCGTCGGTCGTCAGTCGTCGGAGGTCAGAGATCAGAGGTCAGAGGCCTCGCCCCCCGGCCCCCTCTCCCGCGAGGAGCAGGGGGGCCTCGCTTGGAGGGCGGTGGCCTTCGGGGAAGCAGTCGCCCGTTCGCCCGTTCGCCCGTTCGCCCGTTCACCCTCACGCCCCCACGCCCCCACGCCCTACTACTACGCCCCATCATCGCGGCGGCGTTGCGGCCCGCGACTTCCATCGTCTCCTGGTAGATGCCGCGCGGGCTGAACTCCACCACCTCGGTGTCCTCGTTGAACTGGGTGGTGTGCCCCGGCGGCGCGTAGTAGGCGTCGCCCGCGCTGTAGACTTCGTCGCGGTCGGCGTAGTTGAACGTCACCTGCCCCTTGACCACGTAGCCCCAGTGCGGGCACTGGCAGCGGTCGTCCGGCAACCCCTTGAAGAGCGGCGCGGTGTCGAGCCCGGCCGGGAAATTCTCCAGCGCCGTCGTCATCTCGCCCCAATCGGCCACACGGATCGTGATCCCCGGCATATCGACGGCGACGGGCAGATCCTGCTTCGAGCCACGCATGGTAGTCCTCCTCCGGTGATTGCGCGCCGCCCGGCCCGCTTGCCGCTCGTCCGCGCCCTGTTGTCTCACCACGCCACCAGACTACCAGCCAGACTTCCCGGGCACATCGGAGGGAATCCCTAATTTCTGCGCGCAAGAATCGAGAGCGGGACGGGGACGCGACTAGGAGGTTTTCCCTACTCCCGACAGCGCGGCGGGGCCGGGGAGGGCTGGCGGGGCTACGTCAGCCCGTTGTGCGCCGCGAACGTGGCCGCCCCTGCCCGGTTCTCCACGCCGATCTTCCCGTAAATGTTGGTCAGGTGGTTCCCCACCGTCTTCTCGCTGAGGGAGAGCTGGTCGGCGATCTCCCGGTTGCTGCGCCCGGCCGCCACGAGGCGCAGCACCTCGGCCTCGCGCGCCGAGAGCCCGGCCGGCAGCACCGGGCGTCCCTGCCGCCGTCGCGCCAGGACCTGCAGCCGCTCCCCGATTCGTTCCGCTCCGCTCAAGTTGCCGGTGCGGCGGTAGATCTCGATCGCCTCCTCCATCAACGTCGTCACGCTGCCCGGTGCCTCGCGCCCGCCCGCCGCCAGCGCGAGATCGGCTTGAGCTTCCAACGTGCGCGCCAGTTCCGGTGCCAGCCTCTCCCGGCGCGCGGTCGCTTCTGCCACGACCAGGTACTCGCGCGCCACCGCCAGGTCGCCCTGCCGTGTCGCGATCTCGCCCAGCAGTCGGTCGATCAACATGTCGGTGTAGCGGCCCTGCATCGCGACGAGATGCGCCTGATGGCGTGCGATGCGCTCACGCTCATCGAGCACCAGCGCCGTCTGCATCAGGTAGCCGAGCGGCTCGGGGGCGGGATCTTGTCGGGCAGCGCCGCGATCATCGCCTCAAGTTCGTCCTGGCACGCCGTCGCCTCCGCCACCTTGCCACGGGTCGCCAGGACCAGGCCAAGCACCCCGAGATACCAGATCAACGCACCCGGGCCAGCTTTGCGAAAGAGCGCAATCGCCTCCCGCAAGTGCGTCTCCGCCGTGGCAAAGTCACCGCGATTGTAGAACGCCCCGGCCCCGCGACAGAACGTCAGATATGCCAGCGGCTCCGGGCTGGCGAAGCGTTCGACGATCGGCTGCGCCCGGTCGAGGCCACCGATCCGCCCGTCCGACTCTCCCCGCATGCCGTCGCACATCGCCAACCAGACGAAGAGATGACGCAACTGGTACGTGTCGTGGCTGCGCTCGGCGAATGTCAGCCGCTGCATCGTCGCCTCGCGCGACTTGCCAATCGCCCCCTGCCAGAAGTGTGCGGTCGCCAGGCAGGCGCAGCATTCCGCTGCTTCCAGCGGATCGTCGGCGGCGACCGCCAGCGCCAGCGCCCGCTCCAGTTCCGGAATCCCGGTCGCCGCGTCATTGCTCCGCACCTGCAAGTTGCCGATGGTGCGCCGCGCCGCCGCTTCCAACTGTCGGTCGCCCTGCCGCTGCGCCAGGTCGAGCGCCCACCGGCCATGCGCGATACCGTCCGTGGTGTCGTGCAGGCTCACGCCGAGCAGGCTGCCCAGGTCAACCAGCGCCCGGATCAATTCGGGGCCGGGGTGCCCTTCCAGCAGATCCAGCGCCGCCTCGAACGCCCTGCGCGCCTCCGGGATCGCCTCCTGCCGCCAGTGCGCGTGCCCGAGCAGGCGCGCCGCCCGCCCCGCCGCGATCTCATCGCCCGCCCGCGCGAACCATGCCCGCGCCGCCGCGTAGGCTTCCGCCGCCGCGCGCTCGTCGCCCGCCATGCTCGCCGCCTCGCCCAGCCCGAGCAAGATTGCGCCCCGCTGCGGGCTTTCGGCGTCGCTCAAATCGAGCGCCTGGCGATAATGCGCCAGCGCCTCGTCGGTCGCGTAGGCCGCCAGCGCCTGCTCGCCCGCCCGCGCAGCGTAGGTCGCGCCCCGCGCCCGGTCCCCGCTGCGCGCGAAGTGGAAGGCGAGTTCGGTCAGGCTTTGCGCGCCGCCCGCCCCTTGCCGCATCTCCAGCGCCCGCCCGACCAGGCCATGCAGCCGCCGCCGCCGGATCGTCGGCACCGTGTCGCTCAGGCACTCGCGGATCGTGTCGTGGCTGAAGGCGAAGGCCCCATCCCCCGTCGTGCGGACGAGGCGGGCCGCCGCCGCCGCGTGCAACGCCCGCTCGGTCTCCTCCGGGTCGCGCCCCGCCACCTCGGCCAGCAGCTCGATCTCGAACGAGCGGCCGATAATCGCGGCGGTGTGCAGGAACTCGACCGTCGCCGGATCCAGCCGGGTGAGGCGCTGCCGCACCGTTGCCACGATGCTGGCCGGGATCGCCCCCGCGAGCGGGCGCACCAGCTGCCAGCGACCCTGCTCCGCCGCGATGACATTCGTCTCCGACCAGTCGCGCAGCAACTCCTCCGCGAAGAAGGGGTTGCCCTCGCTCTGCGTCGTCACCAATGCCACGAGCGCCGGATCGACCGGCCCGCCGAGATAGTCGGCCGCCAGCGTCGCGATCTCCTCCGGGCCGAGCGGGCTGATCGCCACGGTTGTCAGCAGCCGCAGCCGGGTCAGTTCGGCCACCACCCGCTCGAACGCTGCAGGAAGGCGACCTCCCCCTCGCGATACGCCCCCAGGACGAGCAGCGGCACCGCCGCCACCTCCGGGCGCAGGTGCCGCGCGACGAAGCCGAGCAAGTCGAGTGTGGCCGGGTCGGCCCAGTGCAGGTCGTCGAGGATGAGCAGCACCGGCTGCGCGGCGGCGATGCCCGCCACAAAATCGGCGATCGCCTCGTACAGCCGCAAGCGCGCCTGCTCCGGCGGCAGCGGGTAGGTCGCCGCCAGTTCCCCCAGTCGCACCGACAGTTCGGGCAGGATCGTCGCCAGGATCGGGGCCAGCGCGCCCACCTGCTCGCGCAGCGCCTCGGGCGGCGCGGTGCGAATGTGCCGCCCCAGCGCCTCCAGGAACGGCAGATAGGGCGGCATCCCCTCCGCGTCGGACGCCCCGCCGCGCAGCACCAGCGCGCCAGACGCCGCCGCCAACCCCGCCAGCGTATCGAGCAGTCGCGTCTTGCCGATCCCCGGCTCGCCCGCGACCAGCGCGACGCCCGCCCGCCCGCTCGCGGCAGCCGCAAGGCAGCCTCGCAGGACCGCCAACTCGCGGCCCCGACCGATCAGCGCTGGTCCCATACTCGCCCCTACGCACCCTGCCCGGCCATGTGCCCCATGCACCGCCCATTCTACTCCCCTCACCAGGCGCGCGATACGATAAAATTGACTACCTGGCGATAAGGATGGCCCTCGCGACCGACCTCTGACCTCTGACCTCTGACCTCTGACGACTGACGACTGGAGCAAGCGATGGTAGCGCAGCAAGGCGGATCGTTCCTCTACGGCGGAGCCGTCGCCGCCGACATCTTCTCGCCCGATGCATTGGACAGCGAGCAGCGCGAGATGGCGCGCACCGCGCGCGATTTCGCCCAGCGCAGCGCCCGCCCGCAGGTTGAGGCGCTGGAGCACCACGAATGGTCCGTCTCCCGGCGATTGATGCGCCAGGCGGGCGGCCTCGGCCTGCTCGGCGTGGAGGTGCCGGAAGCCTACGGCGGTCTCGGCCTCAACCGCGTCAGCGGCGCGGCCATCGCCCAGGAGATGCCCTACTCGGGCGGCTCCTTCAACCTCAGCTACGCCGTGCAGACCGGCATCGGCATGGTGCCGCTCGTCTACTTCGGCACGCCCGAGCAGAAGGCGCGCTACCTCCCGCCGGTCGTCTCCGGGGAGCACGTCGTCGCCTACGCCCTGACCGAATCGGGGTCCGGTTCCGACGCGCTCGGGGCGCGCACCACCGCGCGCCGCAGCCCGGATGGCGACTCCTACCAGCTCAGCGGCACCAAGCAGTGGATCACCAACGGCGGCTTCGCCGACCTCTACGTGGTCTACGCCAAGGTGGACGGCGAGCACTTCACCGCCTTCCTGGTCGAGCGCACCGCGCCGGGTGTCAGCACCGGGCGCGAGGAGCGCAAGATGGGCTACGATGGCTCCTCCACGGTGCAGGTGATCCTCGACGAGGTGAGCGTGCCCGCCGCCAACGTGCTGCACCAGGTCGGCAAGGGGCACCACGTCGCGTTCAACACGCTGAACATCGGGCGCTACAAGCTCGGACCCTCCTGCCTCGGTTCGAGCATCGTGCAACTCGGCAACGCCGCGCGCTACGCCCAGGAGCGCCAGCAGTTCGGTCGTCCGATTGGCTCCTTCCCGCTGATCGGTCGCAAGCTGGCCGACATGGCGACGAAGATTTACGCCCTGGAAGCCGCCGCCTACCGCCTCGCCGCGCAACTCGACAGCGCGGGGAGCAACCTCGACCTCACGACCGACGCCAGCGCCGGGGCACCCGACGCACTTGCCGAGTATGCGATCGAGTGCTCCATCCTCAAAGTCCTCGCCACCGAGACGCTCGATTTTGTGGTGGACGAAGGGGTGCAGATCCACGGCGGCTACGGCTACATGCGCGAGTTCGACGTGGAGCGCGCCTACCGCGACAGCCGCGTCAATCGCATCTTCGAGGGGACCAACGAGATCAATCGCTTGCTGATCCCCAACACCCTCTTCCGCAAGACCGGTCGCGGCCTCCTGCCGGTCCCCGACGCCAGCGAGTTTGCCCCCAACGGCGCACCCGACGCGCTGAGTCGCGAGCGGTGGACCCTGGCCGAGGCGCGCGGCCTCTTCTGGCACCTCGCGGGCCTGTTGCAGCAGGGGCGCGCGGGCAGCCGCGACGAGGAGCAGGAAGTTTTGGCCATCCTCGGCGACCTGGCGATCTCCATCTACGCGAGCGAGGGTGCCATCTCCCGCGCCGCGAAGGCGCAGTCCTCCGCCTCGGCCACCCTGCACCTCGACCTCGCGCGGGCGGGCGTCTGGGACCTGGCCGACTGGCTGGCGGGCCGGGCGCGCGAGGCGGTCGCCTATCTCGCCCCGGACGGCGCGGCGGGCGACACCCTCGCCCGCATCGCCGCGCTGACCAACCGCGACCCGCTCGACCGCATCGGCACCGGGCGGCGCATCGCCGCGCGGGTGATCGCGGCCGGAGGCTGGCCCCTGGCGCGCTGAACGTCGTGACAGATTCACAATCGCACGAAGGATGCAGCCGTAGGCGCAATTGCGCCTGCGGCTGCTATCTGTCGAGGTATGGCACAATTCCTGCTCGGTTGTCCATGTGTCATGTGCAACTCGCACACGAACGGGGAAGGGATAGCCCGGAATCGGGTGACAACGGCGCGCGAATCATGCGAATGAAGGAGTGACAGCCCCGTCATCCTGGTGTATGATGCACAACAGAAGGTGGCTCAACCCGTTCTCGACCGCTATCGAGAGCATCGCTCAATGTTTCGTCTTTTCCTCGCCGGGTTGTGGCTGCGTTCTATCGTTGTCCTGTGGCCCCACGCCTCCCGTCTGGCCGTGTTGTTAGGCCGCTTCCCCAGCGGCATTCGTTAACCCTCGCCCCAGGCGAGGGGAAGTCGTGTGGTGTCCCGCCAGAGCTATGCGAAGAGGAGGTTGGGGATGGTTGCCGCATCGCCGCTCAGCATCGCCCAGGATTTTGAAGCCGAGTTGAACGATCACGACCTCGATCGCGTCGTCGCCTGCTTCACCGAGGATGCCGTCGTCACGTTCATCCCGTCGCCGCCGCCGACCCTGCCCCGCCAGGCGCTCGGCAAAGCGGAGATTCGCCAGCTCGCCGACCGGCTCATACCGGGTTTCCAGATCGCCTCGCGCGACTACGCGCTCGGCACGCACCAGGTGACGCTGGATGCCACCGTCTCCACCGAATCGCTCCGCTCGCTCGGCATCGCCGAAGTCGACGTCACCGCCGAGGTCGCCGTGACCGGCGGCAAGGTCAGCGCCTTCACCCTCACCTTCACCGACGACGCCATCTCCCGCATGCAGGCCTCCGTCTGAGCCGACGCACCAGACATGAGCAATCAAGAAGGGGTGCCGCACCATGCGGCACCCCTTTGTCTATTCACAG
>JAXLWN010000071.1:0-34263 GCA_046328475.1 Chloroflexia bacterium
TGATGGCGCGGACGGGGTCGATGGGGACCTGGACGGGGATGGTCTCGATGGAGGTGATACGCATCGGTCAGCTTACCTCAAGGTTACAAGGGGACGAATCAACCGCCAAGACGCCAAGGACGCCAAGGACGCCAAGACGAAGGGATGAAGGGAGAGGGGTGACGGGAGAGGGGTGGCGGGGAGGCCCCCCCATGGGCATCAAGCTAAGGAGCGGGGTCGCGCTGGAACGCGCCCTCGGGCATCATGGCGGTGTTGAGGCAGCCGTGATGACCCGAAGGAGCGTCCGATGGCGACAATACCACAGGTGGCGAGTGCGATGCAGCGGATTCTGGGGCCGGTGGCCGAGCGCGCGGCGCGGGCGACGGGCTTGGTGCAACGGACCTCGAAGCTGACGGGCGCCCGCTTTGTGCAGACGCTGGTCTTCGGCTGGTTGGCGCAGCCGACCGCGCGCTTGTCGCAGCTGGCGCAGACAGCGGCCACGCTGGGCGTGGCGATTAGCGCACAAGGGTTGGATGACCGCTTCGGCGTGGCGTCGGCGGAGTGCCTGCGCGAGGTGCTAGAGGAGGCGGTGCAGGTGGTGCTCGCGGCGGACGCGGCGGCGGTGCCGGTGCTGCAGCGGTTTACGGCGGTCGCGGTCCAGGACTGCACGACGATCAGCTTGCCCGCCGCCCTGGCCGACGTCTGGCCGGGCTGCGGCGGCGGCACGCCGCCGGGCGGGGCCGCCGCCCTGAAGCTGAGCGTGCGGCTCGATCTGGCGCGTGGGTGCCTCCAGGGTCCGTATCTCGAAGCGGGGCGGACCAACGACCGCGCGACCACCGTGGCCGACCTGCCACTCCCACCCGGCGGCTTACGGCTGGCCGATCTCGGGTTCTTCAGCGTGGCCGACTTGGCGGCGCAGGACCAGCAGGGGGTGTCCTGGCTCTCGCGCTGGCAGGCCGGCACGACGGTGGCGACGGCGGCGGGCGAGCCCCAGGAGTTGCTGGCCCTGTTGACCGCGGGCGAGGCGAGCACCGTCGATCGCCCGGTGCTGCTGGGTGCCCAGCAGCGCCTGCCCGTCCGGCTGCTGGCGGCGCGCGTGCCACAGGAGGTCGCCGACGAGCGCCGGCGGCGTTTGCGTGCGGCGGCCCGCGACAAAGGCCGCGCCGTCAGCGCCACCCGGTTGCGCCTGTGCGAGTGGACGGTGTTCCTGACCAATGTCCCCCTCGCACAACTGACGCTGCGCGAGGCGCTGGTCCTGGCCCGCGCCCGCTGGCAGATCGAACTGCTGTTCAAGCTGTGGAAGAGCCACTTGCGCGTGGACGAGTGGCGCTCGGCCAACCCCTGGCGCATCCTCACCGAGGTCTACGCCAAGCTGCTGGCCGCCCTGGTCCAGCATTGGCTGGTGCTGGTGGGCTGCTGGCACCAGCCTGACCGCAGCCTCGTGAAGGCCGCCCAGGCCATCCAGGCCCACGCGCCGCACCTCGCGGCGGTGTTCGACACGCACCCAGGGCTCTGCCAGGCCCTCCACATCGTTGCCCGCTGCCTCGCCGCCGCCGGGCGCCTCAATAAGCGCCAGCCCGCCCCCTCCACCACCCAGTTACTCCTCGCCCTCGACGCCGAGGCCTTAGCTTGATGCCCATGGGGGTGGCGGGGAGGCCCCCCTACATCCCCCCAATCCTGGGGGGACTTTAACGCGGTGGCAGTTTGAGGCTGTAGGGGATGGCGAAGCATGGTTCTCCTGGCGTCTCTGCGCCTTCCGCGTTCTCTGCGGTTAATCCGTTCCCCTCTTGGCGTTCTCGGCGTCCTTCTTGGCGTCTTGGCGGTTCAGTCGTGCGGCTGTTAGTCGGGGGGCTGGGTGGCGGCGTGGAATTCGATGAGGGCGGCGGCGAGGGATTGGGCGGCGGCGTCGAGGTAGCGTTGGCCGCGTTCGGGGGTGGCGCGGGCGGGGCTGTCGGTGTAGCCGTCGTATCGGCCAGCGGCCGTGGAATTCGGCGCGGTAGGTGCGGAGGGGCGGGATCGCTGGGCGGGGCGTCGTCGCGGGGCGGGGCGGGGTTCGACGACGAGTTCGGGGCGCAGGGCGAGGACGAGGGCGGTCTCGGAAGGCTCCGGCATGGCCGGGGAGGCCACCTTGCTCGTGCGCGCCGACGTCGGTGAGGGCGGTCCAGGTGGCGTTCCAGTAGGAGGCGGCGGCAAGGTGGGCGTCGTGCTTCTTGAGGGCGGAGGTCGCGGGCGGCGAGTTGGACGAGTTCGTCGTTGCCGCCGTGGCCGTTGACGAGGAAGAAGCGGCGGAAGCCACCCGCGATGAGGGATTCGAGGAGGTCGATCAGGACGCGGTAGTAGACCTCGGTGCCGAGGGACATGGTGCCGCCGAAGGATGGTGGTGGAGGTCGGGGGAGGGTGGGGGCGACGAGGACGGAGATCTGCTCGGCGGCGATGGCGGCGGCGGCGCGGGCGATGTGTTCGACGGCGAAGAAGTCGGTGCCGACGGGGAGGTGGGGGCCGTGCTGCTCGGTCGCGCCGGTGGGGAGGACGAGGAGGGTGTTGGGGGCGACGGCGAGGGCTTCGGCGCGGGTGATCTCGTTGAGGAGGAGGCGGGTGGGCATGGGGGGACCTCCGTTGAATGAAGAATGACGAATGACGAATTGAGAATGACGAGGGGTTAGGGTGAAGCGGCGGAGATGGTCCAGTCGGCGAGGATGAGGTGGGGGAGTTGGGAGAAGTCGCGGTGGTTGCGGGTGACGAGGGTTGCGCCGATGGATGAGGTGATCGGCCGCGATGCGGAGGTCTTGTGTGCCGAGGCGTGGATGGGACTGGCGCAGTGCGGTGTAGTGATCGTAGGCAGCCTGGTCGAAGTCGAGGATGGTGAAGCGGGTGAAGGAGGCGAGGGCTTCGCGGAGGCTGCGGTAGGCCCAGAGTTGGTGTGTGCTCGCGTGGTGCTGCCGGATGACGGCGAGCCAGCCACGCAGCTGCTCCTCGGCGGTGACGATGGTGATAGCAATCTCGGCAGCGGATGGCCGATAGGTGCCGGATAACGCCGGGTGGGACTGCTGGAGGAGGCTGAGATTGGTCGAGAGCGACGAAGGAGGTCACGGCTGCGTTGCCGCGTTGAGTTCGCGACGGGTCAGCGGCGATGGCTTCGTCCAGGTCGTCGAGGAGGGGGCTGTCGCGGAAGCGGGCGGCGAAGTCGAGCCAGGGGTTGGTGCGGGTGTCGGTGGCGAGGTCGAGGGTGACGACTTTGCCGTGCTGGAGGCGGTCGCGGGCGAGCTGGCGCAAGCGGATGAGTGCTTCTTCGGTCGCGCTCGGCGCGGTGTCGGGCCAGCCGAGGAGGGTGGCGCTAGCGCCGCCGGTGGGGAGGGTTTCGAGGCAGGACTTGACGGACATTGGGCACCTCGTCGTGGATACGATGGGGATAGTGTAGCACGAGGACCTCACCCCTGCCGCCTGCGGGCGGCACCCCCTCTCCATCTGCGGATAGGAGAGGGGGTGGGCACGCGCGGTGGTCAATCGGGCTGGACGGTGGGGGCGAGGAAGCGGGTGAGGACGTTGTGGGTGATGCGGGAGATGTGGTCGTCCACTAACAGGGTGGCGGGGTAGGTGATGGAGCCGACGGAGAAGACGGCGCCGCCGCCGCTGGGTTCGTGGAGGACGAGGTGGGCACCGCCGTCGTCGGGGTTGAGGCCCTGGGCGAGGATGACGGTGTTGGCGGGGGAGGCGGGGCAGACTTTGTCGGTTTCGTGGCCGGAGGCACCGCCGGGGATGCGCTCGTGCTGGCTCTGCTCGCCGAAGGTGTCGCCGTGGCGGAGGCCGGTGCCGGCGTAGATCCAGTGGTCGGGGGCCGTGCAGCGGTAGGGGGCGGCGGTCATGATGCCGGTCTCGGTGTAGGCGACGCCGAGGAGGTTGGCCTCGCTCTCGACGGTGCGGGCGAAGCGGCCGTACCAGGGTTCGTCGGCGCGGCCCTGCTGGTTGGACCTGAACTGGAGGGTGTGGTCGTCGAGGAAGACGACTTCGCAGTTGATGCCGTTGCCGCCGAGGTACATGAGGCGTCCGCCGCGCTCGAAGACCCAGGATTTGACGCGCAGGTACATGTCGCGGGACCAGTATTCGGGGTGGGTGCTGATGATCAGGACGCGGTAGGCGTCGAGGTCGAGCGCGCCGGTGTGGAGGTGGTGCTCGGAGTAGAAGTCGTAGCCGAAGCCTTCGCGTTCGAGCCAGGCGAGGACGCGCCATTCGCCGGGGGCGAGGTGGCACTGCTGGCGGCCGGCGAGGGGTCCGGTGGCTTCGACGTCGCGGGTGACGTTGTTGCAGGGTTCGGGGCGCTCGAAGGAGAGGGGGAGGTAGGCGTCGTCGGGGCGGCCCCACTCGCTGTAGGCGTTGGCCTGCTGGTAGCGGGTCATGTCGAGGCGGGCATTGACGACGGGGCGCTCGGGGAGGTGGTCGGCGTTGATGTAGTTGCTGCGCCCGCCGAAGTTGTTGTAGGCGTTCCAGGTGTTGGTGGAGGCGACGACGGCGATCTGGGCGCTCGGCGTGGCGGGGGCGACGACCCAGGGGAAGGCGTAGAAGGTGCCGGACTCGGTCTCGGCGTGGAGGTAGTAGAGGCCGGAGCGTGCGGGGCCGGCGAGGAACTGGGTGAGGTGGGGGCTGCCGTAGCCTTCCTGGTTCCAGCGGACGCCGGTCTGGGTGTAGTCGCCGTCGGGGGTGATCTGCATGACGGCGCGGGGGCCGTGCTCGTCGAACCAGCCGACGAGGCGGATGAGTTCTTTCTTCAGGCCGTAGCGCCAGAGGCTGAGGCGGTAGGGCTCGACGGCGTGGACGCGGAATTCGGAGAGTTCGCCGGTGCGGACCCACTTGGGCCACATGTAGCCGAGGAGGCGGTCGGTGAGGAGGCGGAACTGGTAGGGGGTGTCGGGGTCGGGGCGCATGGTGACGGTTTTGCTGCCGAAGCCGTCGCGGACGATGGTGACGCGGTAGTCGGCGGGGGGGAGGTCGGCGTAGATGGCGCCGCGCGCGGTGGTGTGGGTGGTGGCGACGCTGACGCCGTCGCGCTCGAAGTCGACTGCGGCGTCGGCGATGGCGACGTAGCGTTCGTCGCTGACGTAGCCGATGAGCATATGGCCTCCGAATGACGAATGACGAATGACGAATGACGAATGAGGGTTCGTGACGTTGGCTGGGGGGGATTGTAGCGGGGGTGGGGGGATGTCAAACGGGGGAGTCGTAAGTCGTAAGTCGTAAGTCGTAAGGGGAGACGATTCCTCCCCGCCGCTGGCGGTGACCTCCCCCTGCGGGGGAGAGGGTGAAAGTAGGTTTGTTTTTGCATTTTTGCTTTTTCTTCCTCTTCATTCGGGGTCGTCGTTGGGGTAGGGTGGGGCGGCGGGATTCGCGGAGGTGGCGGCGGGTTTGGAGGTCGAGGAGGGCACGGAGGGCGCGGTAGAAGGCTTTTTCGAGGGGGCTTTCGTAGCGGGCGACGTGGGCGATCTTGTCGAGGTTGAGGGTGGGGTTGGTGGGGGTGAGGGTGGTGGGCATGGCGGGGGTGGCGGCGTGGTCGTGGTCGGTGGGGCGATCGAGGACGCGGCGGAGCATGGCGGCGATGTCGTCGTCGCTGTGGCTGGTGTTGTCGGTTTGGAGGAGGGTGGTTTCGCCGTGGAGGATGCGGCGCATGCGCCAGTAGGTGACGAAGAGGCGTTCGAGGAGGAGTTCTTCGGCGATGCCGACGGGCTCGAATTCGGCGTGGAACTGGGCGTAGAGGGCGGTGAGTTCGGCGGCGTCTTCGGCGGAGGGGCCGTGGGTGATCAGGATGGGGCGGGCGTGGATGCCGTGCTTGATGGCGTTGAAGCGGACGGCGGCTTTGCCTGCGGGGGTGATCGGGCCGCGCGAGCGGCGGCCGTTGGCGGCGCTGGTGAGGGCGCGCTTGTCGGTGCGGGTGGGGGGGGGGTGGTCGGTCATGGGGGGTGCCTCCTGGGTGGTGGGGGTGGCCCGGTTCCGCGCGGCGTGGGGCGGCGCGGGGTTGGGGAGGCGTGAGGTGCCTCTACATAGATACACCCGGCGAGGGGGGCGAATCATGCCATGTTGGGAGGAAAGTGGTAGGTTGTTGGTGGAAGTGACAGAGTTGGAGGTGGTGAGATAGTTCGGGATGGGATGGCCCGTGGCGGGGGTAGAAGCCCCAAGGGTTGAAACCCTGGGCTGAAGGCGACCTGCGGGTCGCCGCAAAGCCCGCCTGCGCGGGCTGGGGCACACGCGACTTGCCTTGTTCTGGCATTGTTTGTTTGCCGGAGTCGGGGAATAGTTATAGTAGGTGCAGCGTTGTCGGTTCTGGCAACATCATTATTGCCTCTGTCGTGCCGCCTCGTCGTGTGATTTCGCCAATCGTTGCGATTTTTGGCCGCGAGTCGAATCAGCGTGCATTGCGAATAGCTTGCGGCCACCGCTATAGGAGGGAGTGCGCCCATGTCCGTGCAATTTGAGGTTCCGGTTGCTGAGGTTGTCGCGGTGGCGACGTTGGAGTCGGCGACGGAGATGGAGTCGGCGTGGCGTCAGGCGTGGGAGGCGCGCGGGCGGGCTGCCGAGATGGGGGATTATGTCGCTGCGGAGCGGTGGCATGATCGGGCGCGGGAGTTGGCGTCGCGGCTCGATGCGGCGAAGCAGGAGGCGTTGATCGCGTCGCGGTAGTGCCTGGGCGAGGTCTGCCCTGGTGAATGGGGCGGGCTGGTCGCGCTGAATTTGAACCCCGGTGCTGTTGTGGCACTGGGGTTTTTGTTTGCCCGCGTAAGAATGGAGAATTGAGAATGAAGAATGAAGAAAGTTCGGGGACGAAGATGGGTCCGCGCCGCCTGCGGGTGGGAGGCGGCGCGGGCGGGGATGGGGGATGGGGAAGGGAGTTAGCGGTTGGTGAGGTAGGCGCGGAGGCGGGCGTCGCGGAGGAGGAGGCCGCCCCAGAGGAAGGCGGCGATGATGAGCGGGAAGATGATGTTGAAGGTGGGCGAGTTGCTGATGACCTGGGTGCAGATCGCGCCGCCGAGGAAGCCGGTCAGGAGGACGGCACCGTAGGTGGCGGTGCGCGGGAAGGCGTAGATGGCGAGGCAGGCGAGTTCGAGGTAGCCGATGGCGAGGACGGCGCTGGCGCTGAGGCCGAGGGCGTTGGAGCTTTCGGTGGCGGCGGCGAGCTGGAGGACTTTGATTCCGCCGTCGAACGCGAGGAAGAGGATGGCGAGGGCGCTGACGACGCGCCCGGACCAGAGTTGCAGCGAGGTGGATGGGGCGCTGTGGGTGGTGGCCGGGAGTGTCGCCTGCATCGTGGTTTCCTCCGTGTGGGTGCTCGGGTGTCACCAGGGGTGTGACGTTAAGTAGTCGATTGGGGTGGGGGGAGATCGACAGTTTGGGAGACGAGTTTGGGGGGAGTTTTGGGGAAAGTATGAAGTACGAAGTGCGAAGTACGACCGACGAAGGGGGGACGGACCTCACCCGGCCGCTGCGGCGGCCACCCTCTCCTGCGAGGAGAGGGGGACGTGGGGACGTGGGGACGTGGGGACGTGGGGGCGTGGGACGAACTGACCGCTCCCCGCCGCTGCGGCGGCGACCTTCCCCTGATGAGGAGGGTGGGGATACGGGGGACGCGGGTGGTGGGGGTGGTGCAGGTGTTGTTCCGACGAGGGCGGGTCGGTGACCCGCCCCTACCGGCGGGGGTGTTGCGGGGGTGGGGTTAGGAGGGGCGTTCGTCGGCGAAGGTGAGGTTGTGGGCGGCGAGGGCTTCGCGGAGTGGGGGGAGGGCTTTGGGGCCGAAGCCGTGGAGGGTGAGGAGGTCGGTGGTGCGGGCGTCGGTGAGTTGGCCGAGGTGGGTGTAGCCGGCGTTGGCGAGGGCGCGGAGGGCGGGTTGGCTGAGTCTGGGGAAGGGGGAGGGGATGGGGGTGGGGGTACGGGCATGGGAACCTCCGGGTGAATGACGAATGACGAATGACGAATGACGAGGGGTGAAGGGTGAGGGGAGAAGGGGTGAAGGGGTCGAGGTTCCAGGTTCCAAGTTCGACACGCCAACTGAACCCGGAACCTGGAACTGGGGCTTGGTAACGCTTCCCCGCGACTCGCGACTCGTGCTAGATGGTGGCAGCGGCCTGGCGGATGAGGTTGGTGAGGAGGTCGTAGTCGATGGGTTGGGTTGGGCTTGATTTTGATGGTTTTGCGCTCGGGGGGCCGGGTTCGAAGAGGTTTTGGGGGGCGTCGATGGTGGTGGCGTTGAAGATGGTGAGGGCGACCCAGCCTTTGGCGGGGGCGATGACGCAGGCGTATTTCTTGTTCTTGAGGTAGTGGGGCTTGCTGTATTGGAGGCGCTCGGCGACGTCGGGGATGGCTTCGTGGATGCGGGCGTGGAGGGTGCGGGCGATGTCGGCCTGCCAATCGACGGTCAAGGCGTCGATATAGGCGGTGACGTCGGTGCTGCTCATTGGGCGTGCTCCTCTAATTGGACCCAGGCGTTGACGATGGCGGCGAGCGCGGGCTGCTTCGCCTGCACGTCGGCGAGAGTATAAAACTTTGCCATGCGTCGGTCTTGCCAACTGCCTGCGAGGAGGTTGGTGGGGTCGGGGACGAGGCCGTTGGGGAAGACGAGGATGAGGTGGGCGGCGTCCGCGGGTGCGGGGGTGGAAGGCGGCGAGGTCGTGTTTGGGGTTGTGCTTGTAGTAGAAGCTGGGGACGTGCCACTTGATGCGCTCGGCGATCTGGTCGCTGGCGGCGAGGATGGTGGTGCGGATGGCGGCGATCTCGGCTTTGTGGGGGTGGTCGAGGGTGGCGAGGTAGGCGTCGATCTGCTCGGTGTCGGTCATGGGATGCTCCTGGCCGAGGGGTTCGTTGTGGGAGAGAATAGCACAGAAGTTCTACTCGGACAAGGTGGGGAGGGACGGATGAACCGCCAAGACGCTAAGGACGCCAAGGCGAGGAGAGAAGGGAGAGGGGAGAAGGGGAAAGGAGAGAAGAAGACCGCAGAGACGCGGAGACGCAGAGAACGACGCGGAGACGGACGGAAGAGACGGATTGAACCACGGAGGACACAGAGAACACAGAGAGGGGAGAGGGGAGAGGAGGACGGATGCTCGCTGCGCTCAGCATGACAGGGGGTGGGGGTGGGCCGGTGGGGTGAGGGGTGGGGGCGGGGGGAGTGGGAGGAGTGGAGGGAAGAATCGGGCCATGGGGCTTGGGAATTGCGATGGTTTTTGGGGGCGGGGTGGGGTATGCTCGGTTGCGGTGTGCCGGGGGTGCGCGGGGCGTAGGGGAGGGTGGCTTTGGGGCGGTTCCGGCCTGACCAGCGGGTGGTGGTCGCGGTTGTGTATGTGTGCAGCATGCTGCTCAATTCGCTGAGCGCGACGATTATCAACGTGGCGCTGGCGACGTTGGGGCGCGAGTTTCATGTGTCGCCGGCCGCGATCGAGGCGGTGGTGGTGAGCTTCCTGGTCAGCCAGGCGGTCTGTATCCCGGTGTCGGGGTGGCTGGGGGATCGCTGGGGGACGAAGCGGAGTTTTCTGCTGGCGCTGGCGCTGTTCGTGGGGGCGTCGGCGTTGTGCGGGGTGTCGCGGAGTTTCGGGCAGTTGGTCTTGTTCAGGATCGTGCAGGGGCGGGGGCGGGCTGCTGACGCCGGTGGGGATGTCGATGCTCTACCGGGCGTTCCCGCCGGAAGAGCGGGTGCGGCTGTCGCGCCTGCTGATGTTCCCGACGATTCTGGGTCCGGCGCTGGGGCCGGTGCTGGGCGGGTTCCTGGTGGAGAAGTTATCGTGGCACTGGGCGTTCTTCGCGAAGTGCCGCTGGGGTTGGGGGCGTTCACCTTCGGGCTGCTGTTCCTGAGCGAGCACCGGGAGGCGGGCGCGGGGCGCTTCGATCTGCCGGGCTTTGTGCTGGCCGGGGGCGGGCTGGGGATGGTGGTGTTTGCGCTGACGGAGGGGCCGTCGCGCGGGTGGACGACGCCGCTGATTCTGGCCTGCGGGATCGCGGGGCTGGCGGCGCTGGTGGCGTTCGTGTTCGTGGAGTTGCGGGTGGCCGCGCCGATGGTGCAGCTGCGGATTCTGGGGAACCGGCTGTTCCGCGCGACGCTGCTGGTGTCGCTGTTCGCGTCGGCGGGGTTCACGGGGATCCTGTTCCTGGTGCCACTCTTCCTGCAGGAGGCGCGGGGGGCGTCGCCGTTGCTGTCGGGGTTGACGACCTTCCCGGAGGCGATCGGGGTGGTGGTCTCGACGCAGCTGGTGGCGCGGCTCTATCCGTCGATCGGGCCGCGCCGGTTGATGGCGGGGGGGCTGACGGGGGTGGCGACGGCGATGGCGCTGCTCTGCGCGCTGCAATTGGGGAGCAGTTTGTGGCTGGTGCGGCTGCTGATGTTCCTGATCGGGGTGGGGATGGCGTATGTCTTCCTGCCGAATCAGGCGGCGAGTTTCGCGACGATCTCGCGCGAGGATACGGGGCAGGCGTCGACGTTTTTCAGCGTGCAGCGGCAGATCGGGTCGGCGCTGGGGGTGGCGGTGCTGAGCGGGGTGCTGGTGGCGGCGAATGCGGCGACGGGGGGCGAGATCGGCGAGCCGTCGCTGGTGGCGTATCGCGCGGCGTTCGTGGCGGCGGCGGCGCTGGCGGCGACGGGGGCGATCATGGCGGCGCTGGGTGCCGGACCGAGATGCGGCGGCGACGATGCGGCTGAGGGGCGGGGAGGTGGGGGTGAGTCGGGCAGTCGGGCAGTCGGGCGGTCGGGCAGTATAACGAGTAACGAGTAACGAGTAACGGGGCGCGGGGGCGTGGGGTAGGAGGCTGTGGGGTTGCCCCGTGGTACGTGACCCAAGGGTTGAAGCCCTGGGCTGAAGGACCCTCGCGGGTCCGCGAAGCCACACCCGCAAGCGGGTACCCGGCGCGGGCTGTTTCAGGCGAGGCAGAAGCCAATCCCACTACAGATAGCGGGCGGAGGATGGGATGTCTGCCGATGATGTGCCGGCGTTGTTGGGGGCGCGGGTGGGGGCGTCGCGCCTGGGGTGGATGGGGTGGCTGTGTCCGTTGGTTGATGAGGGGATGTTGGGGGAGATTGCGGAGGCGGATTACGGGTATCGGGCGGAGCAGTATCTGGCGGAGTTGCGGCGCATTCGCGATGGGCGGGAGGTGCCGGGGTCGCTGGCGGGGTTGCCGCTGGAGGTGTTGGAGCTGATCCGGTATTCGGAGCCGGATGTGCCGGGGTGGCAGCCGGGTGGGCAGGGGGTGCGCGGGCAGCTGATGCGGCTGTTCTGCTGCGCGGTGTTGCTGACGGCGGCGGGGGAGGCGGCGCTCAGTTTCTACATCGAGGATGAGCCGACGTTGCGGCGGTTGGTGCCGAGTGCGCTGGCGTTGGGGGCGGAGGCGCTTGATGCGCTGCTGCCGCTGCTCGCCTGGCGGGCGTCGCTGCCGCCGACGGATGCGACGGACCGGGCGTTCCTGGCGCTGAGTCTGGTGCTGCTGGCGGCGGCGCGTTTCCACGAGGAGGGGGATGGGGCGCTGTTGCGCGCGTTGGGGGAGTGGGCGATCGGGTGTGAGGCGCGGGCGCGGGCGGTGGTCGGTGTGCCGTCGTTGACGACGGATGCGTGGCTGCTGGGGCTGAAGGGTTCGGCGGATGGGGATGACCAGTGGCGGGCGCTGGCGTGGGAGGTGTTGGTGGAGCCGAAGGTGGCGCACCCGGTCGGGGCGGCGGGGGTGTTGGGGGTGTTGGGGGCGCGGATTGTGGGAGGGTAGCACCGGGAATGAATTCCCGGCGAAGGGCGCTCACGCGCCACGGCGTCCGCCTGCGCGGACTGGGCGTTGGAGTGCGAAACGGTTGCTCGGCGGCGTAGGCCCCAGGGCTGAAGCCCTGGGCTGAGGGCTGCGCCGCAAAGCCCGCCTGCGCGGGCTCGGGGGCAACTTTTCGACAGTTTCCGCGACGGTTTTATTGAAGGTGTAACTGCGGGCAGGTAGCTGGATCTGGCTTGCGGCCCTGGTGGGCCATTTCGATTGCCTCGCGCTTGATCTCTTCGCGCAATTCGGTGACCAGAAGCACAATTTCGCCCCGATCAAGTTCTGCAAGTCCTTTGTTGACGGCAGCCTTGAAGGCTTCGGCGCGAATGCGCTCGTGGTCGGCGAGGAGGCGCAGGGCTTCGCGGATGACTTCGCTGGCGTTGTTGTAGCGGCCGAAGGCGACCTTTTCGCGGACCATCGCTTCGAGTTGCGGGGAAGGTTGACGTTCATTTTCATTGCTCCTCCGCAGCCACCAAACTTCTGTCATCTGCCTGATCGGCTTTTCCATTTCGATGAAGTGCCGCATCATGCGGCGGAAGCGTGACCGCGCCCTGGGTGGCAACTCCATCACGCGGGCCAGCAGCCCCGGCATCTCCGGGAACTCGGTCGCAATCGCGACCATGCGCCGCTGCTGCTCGTCCAGCCCTTCCAGGTTGATCACGCCGATCAACTGTTCGAGATCCGCCCGCTGCACGCGCAGCGGTGCCCAGAGCTTGTCGATGTAGTGCGACGTGAGCGGGATCTTGTTGTTCTCCAACGCCGAGATCGTGGACTGCGTGAGGCCCGACACCTTCGAGAACTGTTCCTGGCTCAACTGCAACGCCTCGCGCATCTGGCGCAGCTTCGCCCCGGCCTGATTAACTTCCTTGTTGTCCTTGTCCATCTTGCTTATGTTTCCCTTTCCTTACACATATATACACGCCTCCAACTGGAAACCACGGAATTAGATAGTACAAAGATTGCTTGTCACCGACAATGACGCTGCAGATATGAAGGGGCGATTTGCGTTCGCTGGCGGGCGTCGTACAATCGCGCCGCGCGCGGGTGAGGGAACGCTGAGGGTTGCCGGGGCTCAGCGGCCGATGCGAGGAGCGACGGGGAGCCGGTGCGCGGTCCGGCAGGCGGGGACGACGAGACGGGATGGAGACGGCGGGTAAGACGGCACTGACGCGGCAGCAGTTGACGCGCCGCAATATCCGGCTGCTGTTCTTCGATATGAGCTGGCAGGGGCTGATCACGGCGGGGATCGGCACCTTCATCTCGGTCTTCCTGGTCCGGTTGGGGGCGTCGCCGCTGATGCTGGGTTTGCTGACGGCGTTGCCGGCGCTGGTGACGATCGTGCTGTCGGTGCCGCTGATGCCGCTGATCGAGCGGCGGAACGATCTGGTGCGCGTGGTGACGATCACGAGGATCGGCAGCCGGGGCTGTTTCCTGTTCATCGCGCTGGTGCCGTTTGTGCTCACGGGCGACCGGGTGGCGCTGATCGCGCCGGTGGTGGTGGCGTTCTGGGGGCTGTCGGCGGTCTTTTCGTCGGCGACGACCCCGGCGTTCACGGCGGTGCTGGCGGAGGTGGTGCCGCCGCGCGAGCGTCCGCGCGTGAATGGCGGGCGCTGGGCGGCCTATAGCCTGGTGACGGCGGTCTGCGTGGCGGCGATGGGCTGGATGCTCGATCTGCTGTCGTTTCCGGGCAATTTCCAGCTGGTGTTCGGGATCTCGGTCCTGGCGGGGTTCGTGAGCCTGGCGGCGTTCGACCGGATCAGGATGCCGGAGCGGGCGGCGAATGCGCCGAGGATGCGGCAGGGGAATCCGCTGCGCTATTTCAAGGAGCTGGGGGTCTCGTCGCTGAAGGAACCGGCGTTCTCGGCGTTTTTGGTGACGACGTTTGTCTACCGGCTGGGGCTGAGCCTGCCGATCGCGCTCTATCCGCTCTACTGGGTCAATGAGGTGGGCGCGTCGAATGCGTGGATCGGGTACACGACGACGGCGTCGTATGGGACGCTGGTGGTGGCGTATTTCCTGTGGGGTCGCTACGCGCCGAGGATCGGGAGTCGGCGGGTGCTGCTGATCGCGAGCTTCGGGCTGTCGTTCTATCCGCTGCTGACGCCGCTGGTGCGGGAGCCGATCTGGCTGATCCCGGTGGCGTTCATCAACGGGGCGTTCGCGGCGGGGATCGATATTTCGTTCTTCGAGGGGTTGCTGGAGGCGAGTCCGCCGGAGCACCGGGCGAGTTTCGCGGCGGTGAATGCGAGCGTGGCGAATCTGGCGATTTTCGTGGGGCCGATCCTGGGGACGACGCTGTCGGGGTGGGTCGGGCTGCGCGTGGGGTTTCTGGTGGCGGGGGCGTTCTGTCTGATCGGGACGGCGTTGTTCTACTGGTTGGCGGTGGGGAGTAAGCGGGCGACGCGGACGGCGATGGCGGAGGGGTGAGGAGTGAGGAGAGAAGAGTGAGGAGAGAGCAGAGAGGAGAGTAAGACCGCAGAGACGCAGAGAACGACGCGAAGGCGAGGAACGGAGGAGAGACGAAGTTAACCGCAGAGGGCGCGGAGGACGACGCAGAGTAAGGACGAATAGAGCAACAGGATAAGGAGAGGAAAGGGCAATGTTGATTATTGATGGGCATCTTGATCTGGCGATGAATGCGTTGTTGTGGAATCGGGATTTGACGAGGGCGGTGCATGAGATCCGGGAGGATGAGGCGGGGATGGGGCAGAAGGGTCGCCGGATGGGGACGGTGGCGCTGCCGGAGATGCGCGCGGGGCGGGTGGCGCTGACGCTGGGGACGGTGATTGCCAGGAAGTTTGAGGGGCAGCGGTCGAGCATCGATTTTTTCAGTCATGCGCAGGCGTATGCGCAGGCGCAGGGGCAGTTGGCGTATTACCGGCAGATCGAGCGGGATGGGGAGTTGCGGCTGATCCGGGATGCGCGAGCGTTGGATGCGCACCTGGCGGAGTGGGAGGGGGACGAGGGGGGCAAGCGGCCGGTGGGGCTGGTGCTGTGCATGGAGGGTGCCGATCCGATTGTGGCACCGGATGAGGTGGGGCGTTGGTGGGAGGATGGGCTGCGCGTGCTGGCGCTGGCGCATTATGGGCCGAGCGCGTATGCGTTTGGGACGGAGTCGGAGGGGCCGCTGACCGACTGGGGGCGGGCGATTTTGCCGCTGATGGAGCAGTTGGGGATGGTGCTGGATGTGACGCACCTGTGTGACCAGAGCTTTGATGAGGCGATGGGGCGGTTCGGGGGGGCGGTGCTGGCGAGCCACTCGAATTGCCGGGCGCTGGTGCCGGGGGACCGGCAGTTTACGGATGAGCAGTTGCGGCAGTTGATCGCGCGGGACGCGGTGATCGGGGCGGCGTTCGATGCGTGGATGTTGCAGCCGGGGTGGGTCAAGGGGGTGACGACGAACGAGCGGGTGACGCTGCGGACGGTGGTGGACCACATCGATCATGTCTGCCAGCTGGCGGGGGATGCGCGGCACGCGGCGATCGGGACGGATCTTGATGGCGGGTATGGCACGGAGCAATCGCCGTGCGACCTGGATACGATCGCGGATTTGCGGGGGATTCCGGCGTTGCTGCGGGAGCGGGGGTATGGGGAGGAGGATGTCGAGGGGATTATGTATGGGAATTGGGTGAGGTTGTTGCGGCGGGCGTTGCCGACAGGCGAGTCGTAAGTCGTAAGTCGTAAGTCGTAAGAGGGGACGGGTTAACCGCCAAGACGCCAAGGAGGTCGCCAAGAGCGCCAAGAGGGGAACGATAGTTACCGCAGAGGACGAGGAGGACGCAGAGAACGGCGCAGAGATGAGGAGTGAGGAGAGAAGAGAGAAGGGAGAGAAGGGGCGGATCCTTCTTTTCGTTTCTTGGCGCTCTTGGCGTCCTCCTTGGCGTCTTGGCGGTTTCGTCGTTCTCTTCTTTCGCTTGCCCCAGGCGGGGGGAGGTGGGATAGTACCTGGGACTAGACACGACTAGTCGCGCGTGGTTGCAATTGTTAGTGGGATGGAGGGGCAGATGCCGGTGAAGCCGGAGCTGTTGAAGAGTTTGGAATGGCGGTTGGTGGGGCCGTTCCGGGGTGGGCGCTGCGTGGCGGTTGCGGGGCACCCGAACGAGATGCAGACGCACTATATGGGGACGACGGGGGGCGGGGTCTGGAAGACGACCGATGGGGGGACCTCCTGGGTCAATATCTCGGACGGGTTCTTTAAGCGGGCGTCGGTGGGGGCGATCGCGGTCGCGGAGTCGGACCCGAACGTGATCTACGTGGGGATGGGGGAGTCGACGATTCGCGGCAATGTGTCGCACGGCGACGGGGTCTACAAGTCCACCGACGCGGGCGAGACGTGGCAGCAGATGGGGCTGGCGGAGACGCGGAATATTGGCAAGGTGCGCGTCCACCCGACGAATCCCGACCTCGTCTACGTGGCGGCGCTGGGGCACGCGCACGGGCCGAACGCGGAGCGCGGCGTCTACCGCTCGAAGGATGGCGGGGTGACGTGGGAGCTGGTGCTGAAGCGAGATGAGAATGCGGGCGCGGTTGACCTGGCGATCGATCCGCACAATCCGCGCGTGATCTACGCCTCGATCTGGGTGGCGCGGCGCGGGCCGCACTACATGGTCAGCGGCGGCGAGGGGAGCGGGCTGTTCAAGACGACCGATGGCGGCGACACCTGGACGGAGCTGACCCGGAATACTGGGATGCCGAAGGGGGTGATCGGCAAGATCGGGATCGCGGTGTCGCCCGCGCAGCGGGGACGGGTCTGGGCGCTGGTGGAGGCCGAGGAGGGGGGCGTCTTCCGCTCTGATGACGGCGGCAAGAAGTGGGAGCGGATCAACGAGGACCGCAATCTGCGGCAGCGCGCCTGGTACTACACGCACATCTTCGCGGAGCCGAGCGACGCGGAGACGGTCTGGGTGCTGAACGTGGAGGCGTGGAAGTCGACCGATGGCGGCAAGAATTTCAATAAGGTCGGCATCCCGCACGGCGATAACCACGACCTCTGGATCGACCCGAAGAATCCCATGCACATTCTCGAAGGGAATGATGGCGGGGCGACGGTGTCGTACAACGGCGGGCTGAACTGGTCGGATCTGTACAACCAGCCGACCGCCGAGATGTACCATGTGATCACCGACAACCAGAAGCCGTACCGGCTCTACGCGGCGCAGCAGGACAACACGACGATCACGGTGCCGAGCAAGTCGAACATCGGGGCGATCACGAACAACGAGTCGTACGCGATCGGCGGCGGCGAGAGTGGGTATATCGCGATTCGGCCGGATGACGCGAATATTGTTTATGCGGGGTCGTACCTGGGGCACATCACGCGCTACGACCACCGGACGGGGCAGGCGCGGAATATCCAGGTCTGGCCGGAGAATACGATCGGGGCGGGGGCGGAGGAGGCGAAGTATCGCTTCCAGTGGACCGCGCCGATCCTGCTCTCGCCGCACGACCAGGATACGCTCTACATCACCGGGAACCACGTCTTCCGCAGCCGGGACGAGGGGATCACCTGGGACATGCTGAGCCCGGACCTGACGCGCGCCGACCCGGAGACGCTGAAGTCGTCGGGCGGGCCGATCACGAAGGACAACACGGGCGCGGAGTATTACGCGACGATTTTTGCTTTTGCGGAGTCGCCGATCGAGCAGGGACTCTTCTGGGCGGGATCGGACGATGGGCTGATGCACATCTCGCGCGATGGCGGGAAGAGTTGGACCGAGATCACGCCGCCCGACCTGAAGGACCGGTGGGCACTGATGTCGATCATCGAGGCGTCGCCGCACGACCCGGCGGTGGCGTATCTGGCGGCGACGCGCTACAAGCTGGATGATTTCGCGCCCTACTTCTACAAGACGGCGGACTATGGGCAGACCTGGACGAAGATCGTCGAGGGGATCCCCGGGGACAGCTTCTCGCGGACGATCAAGGAGGACACCGAGGTCCGGGGGCTGCTCTACTGCGGCACCGAGACGGGGCTCTTCTTCTCGGCGGATGATGGGGCGCACTGGCAGCCGTTGCAGAACAATCTGCCGGTGACGCCGATCCACGATCTGGTGGTGCATGGGACCGACCTGGTGGCCGGGACGCACGGGCGGTCGATCTGGATCATGGACGACATCACGCCGCTGCGGCAGTTGGCGGTGGGCGGTGAGCAGAAGGCGAACCACCTGTTCGCGCCGCGCGAGACGATCCGGTATGTGCTGTCGGGGGATTTTGGGGCGAATGCGCCGGTGGGGACGAGCTACCTGATGTCGGGCGCGACGATGCTGCCGTATGAGGAGCGGAAGGACGACGAGGGGCAGCCGGATAACCGGTGGCACCGCGCGGGGAAGAATCCGCCGCACGGGGTGCTGGTCCACTACGCGCTGGCCGAGGAACCGGCGGAGGGGACGCCGGTGACGCTGACCTTCCTGACCGAAGGCGGGGAGGAGATCAAGACGTTCCGCCGCAAGGGGAGTGAGGAAGAGGAAAAGAAGGCGAAGGAGGAGGGGGAGAGCGACCCGCGCATCAAGGTGATGGCGGGGGCGAACCGGTTCCTCTGGAATATGCGCTATCCCGACCCGGCGAAGCTGAAGGATGATCAGTCGATGGCCTTCGGCGGCGGGACGGATGGGCCGATCGCGCCGCCAGGGAGGTATCGCGTGCGGCTGACGGTGGGCGAGGCGACGCAGGAGCAGCCGTTCGAGATCGTGCCGGATCCGCGCAGCACGGCCGCGCCGGAGGATTACGCGGCGCAGTTCGCGCTGGAGCGGCGGATCATGGACAAGCTGGGGGAGACGAATAAGGGGATCATGCGGCTGCGCGAGGCGCGGGCCGAGCTGGAGCGCTGGGAGAAGCGGGCGAAGGATAATCCGGAGTTGGCGCAGATCCCGGAGGCGGTGAAGGCGATCAAGGAGAAGTTGCAGGGGATCGAGGATGAGTTGATCCAGCACCGCGCGAAGAGCATGCAGGATACGCTCAATTTCCCGGTGAAGCTGAATGCGAAGCTGGCGTTCCTGGGCGGGGTGGTCGCCAGCGGCGACGGGAAGCCGACGAAGAACTCGCAGGCGGTCTACGACGACGTTTCGGCGCGGGTGGACCGGCAGTTGGAGTTGCTGGAGGATATCCTGGGCGAGGATCTGGTGTCGTTCAATGCGCTGGTCGGGAGCCTGCGGTTGCCTGCGGTGACGATTCCGACGACGTAGTGCGGAGTGCGGAGTGCGGAGTGCGGAATAGGTACGAAGTACGAAGTACGAACGACGAGGGGACGATTTAACCGCAGAGGACGCTGAGGACGCAGAGACGAGGAGGGAAGGAAAAAAGAGGGACGGATCCTTTGCTTTGCTCGGGATGACACTCGTAGAGGTGACTCTCCGGTGTGTCTCCTGGGCGAGGCGAGGGATCCGTCCCATTGTGTGGGTGGCGGTTGCGAGGGTTAGGGGGTTGGAGTAGCCCCGTTGAGGATGGTGCGGCCGAATTGGCCGAGCAGGATGGTGTAGGGGGTGCCCGCGTTTTCGGGGTGGTACTCGAAGCGGGCGCGCTCGAAGTATTGGACCTGGTAGGCGTGGCCGTCTTCGAGGGTCTGGGGGATGACTTCGGTGATCGGGAGGCCGAATTGCATCAGGCCGCCGTGCGACTGCCAGTAGGTCAGGAAGTCGCCGCCCAGGTTGTGGCCGGAGTCGGCGAAGAAGGTCGCGCCGGGCTGGGCGGTGGTCGCCGGGTCGGCCGGGTGGATGGCGCGGCCGAACTGGCCGAGCAGGATGGTGTAGGGCGTGCCGGCGTTCTCCGGGTGGTACTCGAAGCGGGCGCGCTCGAAGTACTGGACCTGATAGGTCTTGCCGTCCTCAAGGCGTTCGCTGCGGACGGGGGTCAGGGGCAGGCCGTTGATGGCCAGGCCGCCGTGCTCCTGCCAGTGGTGCAGGAATTCGCCCTCGACGCACTGCCCGGTCTGGGAGAAGCAGGCGCGGTCGTCACCGGGTTCGGGGCTGGCGCTGGGGCTGGCCGAGGGCGAGGCGGACGGTGAGGCGCTCGGGCTGGCGCTCGGCGAGGCCGAGGGGCTGCCGCTCGGGTGCGGGCTGGACGAACTGCCCGGTCCGGAGTTGCCGCTGGGGCCGGAGTTGCCACCGTGATCGTCGCCGTGATCATCGCCATCGTCGCCGGGCTCGGGGCTGGCGCTCGGGCTGGCGGAGGCGCTGGGGTTGTCGTCGTCATCGTCGTCATCGCTCGGTTCCGCGCTGGCGCTCGGCGAGGCGCTGGGGCTGGAGGAGGCACCCGGATTGTCGTCATCGCCGTCGTCGCCACCGTGGCCGCCGCGATCGTCCGGGCTGGGGCTCGCGCTCGCGCTGCCGCTGGCGCTCGGCGATGACGACGATTTGCCCTTGCCGCCGTCGCTGGCGAGCGCGGATCCGTGGGCGATGCTGGGGGCGGGGCTGGCCGCCGCGCCACCGGCGATGAGCAGCGAGAAGAGCAGGGTGCCGATGGCCAGGGCGACCAGGCGGCGGATCGGTGAGCGTTCCATTGCCGGTACTCCTTCGTGGATCGATTGACGCTGTCGCAACGACGGTGCCTTGCGACAGCACCAGCATGCCAGGGGCGGGCGCTGACCGAAACGGGCGGTGGGCGGCAATTTGATCGGACCAACGTCTGATCCGGGATCGGACCTTTGCGCGTTCTCTTCGCGCGGGGGCGGGTGCTAGACTGGACGTGGGTAGATCGCCGCGCGCCGCGCGATGCGCGCGGGCGGCGGCGATTGCGGGGGAGAGCGTGGCACCACGATGGTCCCTGGCGCGGCAATTCCTGCTCGCCAGCCTGCTGGTCCTGCTGGGCAGCGGGCTGGTGATCGGGCTCTGGGTGGGCCGCCAGATCGAGCAGAGCATGCTGGCGAACGCCGCCGGTGTGACTTCGCTTTATGTCGATAGCGTCATCTCGCCGCACTTGCAGGTGCTGGCCGGGTCGCGGACGCTCGGCGACGGGGAGGTGGCCGCGCTCGACCAGCTCGTGAACGAGACGACGCTGAAGAACCAGGTGGTGACGATCAAGGTCTGGTCGGTGGATGGCCGGATTCTGTATAGCCCGGACCACGCGCTGATCGGGCAGCAATTCGACGTTGAGGAGGACCTGGGCCGGGCGGCGGGGGGCGAGGTGGTGGCCGAGGTCAGCAACCAGGATGACCCGAGCAACGCCCAGGAGCATTTGCCATGGTCGCGGTTGCTGGCGGTCTACGCGCCGGTGCGCGACGACCGGAACGGATCGATCATCGCGGTGACGGAGTTCTACCAGCTGCCCGACCGACTGACCGAGGCGACGGCGGCGGCGCAGCGGCGATCGTGGGCGATCGTGGCGGTGCTGACGCTGGCGACCTACCTGGGGCTGGCGAGCATCGTGGGGCGCGGGAGTGCGACGATCGCCAAGCAGGAGGTGCTGCTGAGCGAGCAGGTGGTGGCGCTGTCGCAATTGCTGGAGCGGAACGCCGAACTGGACGCGAGGGTGCGGCAGGCGGCGCGGCGGACCACGACGCTGAACGAGGAGGCGCTGCGCCGCCTGAGCGCCGATTTGCACGATGGGCCGGGGCAGGTGCTGGCGCTGGCGCTGATGCGCCTCGACGATCTCCAGGCGGAAGGGGATGTCTCACCCGAGGCGCAGGCGGAGTTGGGGCGCGTGTACGACGTGATCGACGACGCGCTGCGCGATATCCGCACGATCTCCAGCGGCCTGCTGTTGCCGGAAATCGATCATTTGCCGCTGCCGGAGGTGGCGCGGCGGGCGGTGCGCGACCACGAGCGGCGCAGCGGCACGGCGGTGGCGCTGGAGGTGGACGACGCGCCGCAGTGCGCCCCGCCTGCGGTCACGATCGCGCTCTTCCGCACGCTGCAGGAGGCGCTGTCGAACGCGACGCGGCACGGCCGTGGACTGGGGGTGCGGGTGCGGCTCTGGCAGGAGGAGGGGCAGCTCTGCCTGACGGTCGGCGACCGGGGGCCGGGGATCGCGGCGGGCGCGGCGCAGGGCGAGGATGGGCGGGCGCGATTGGGCGTGGCGGGGATGCGCGAGCGGGCGCGGCTGCTCGGGGGCAGTTTTGCGTTGGAATCGGCGGCGGGCGAGGGGACGACGGTGCGCGTCCGCTGGCCGCTGCACGAGCCGGAGGAGCGATGGGAAGCGGAGTAACCGACGAGCTAGCGAGCGAGACGCTCCGCGTGGTGATCGCCGACGACCACCCGCTCTTCCTGGAGGGGGTGGCGACCGCGCTGGGCCGCGCGCCCGATATCGAGATCGTCGGCACGGCGGGGGACGCGGCGGGAGCGGTGCGGATGGTGCGCGAGCTGCACCCCGACCTGGTGCTGATGGACATCACGATGCCGGGCGACGGCTTGCAGGCGACGCGCGAGATCGCGGCGAGTTGTCCCGACACGCGGGTGCTGATCCTGACGGTGCTGGAGAGCGAGGATAAGCTGGTGTCGGCGTTGCAGGCGGGCGCGGCGGGCTATGCGCTGAAGGGGATGCGCGGGCGCGAACTGGCGGCCGTGCTGCGGCGGGTCCACGCGGGCGAGGCGTATGTCGCGCCGTCGCTGGCGGGGCAGTTGCTGATGGGCATGGTGAAGCCGAAGGAGCGGGACCCGCTGGCGGAATTGACCGAGCGCGAGCGCGCCATCCTCGATCTGGTGGCGACGGGGCTGAGCAACTATGAGGTCGGGGAGCGGCTGAGCCTGGCCGAGAAGACGGTGAAGCACTACATGACGAGCATCCTGGGCAAGTTGCAGGTGCGCGGGCGGGTGGAGGCGGCGCTGCTGGCGCAGCGGCACGGCCTGGGGCAGCCGCGATGAGCGCGACGACCCGACCGCTGCTCGACCTCTACCAGATTGGTTGGTCCGGGGAGCGCCAGCCGCGCTGGCGCTGGCTCGGGATCGGCTGCGCCGTCGGCAGCCGATTGCTCGACGGGGGGATGGTCTGGCTCTGCGGGCTGCTGCTCGACCTGGTGCTGGTGCCCTATTCGGTCGGGTCGTTCGCGCCGCTGCTGATCGCGTATGTGGCGCTGGTGGTGGCGAAGGGGCTGATCGCCTACGGCGAGATGGCGTTCGGCGAGCGGCTTGGCGGGCAGGCGCGGCAGGAACTGCGCGAGCGGCTGAGTGGTGAGTCGGCGCAGTTGACCGCCGATCTGGCGACGGTCGAGCGGCTGCTGCCGCACGGGCTGCTCGATGTGGCGGGGGCGGCACTGCGCTGCGCAATCTTCGTCGTTATCCTCGGGCTGCTGCACTGGCAGCTGGCGCTCGCCACGCTGCTGATCGTGGCGGGGTCGCGCTGGCTGGTGCGGCGGGTGGGGCTGAACGGCACCATGCGGGAAGCGGCTGGGGTGGCGGCGATCGGGCTGCTGGGGGCGGCGCTCTGCGCGCGGGGGCGGCTGTCGCCGGGCGGGCTGCTGCTGCTGATGGCGGCGGCGGTGCAGTTCGCGATCTTCCTGCTGCGCCTGGAGGGGCTGCGTGGGCTGCTCGCAACCGCCGCGCCGGGGGTGGAGCGGATCGTGGCGGCGTTGCAGCACCGGACGGTCGCCCCGCGCGCGGTGCAGCGACCGGCGGAGTCGGCCGGGGCGGTGCGCGAGCCGATGCTGCTGGTCGGGATACCGCTGGTGCTGTTGCTGGCGTTCCTGCTGACCGGGCTGGCGCAGGCGGGCGACATTCGCCCGACGCTGCTCTTCCCGGGGTTGCGGATCAGCCGCCCGCCTGCGGTGGCGGCGGCGGGGGCGAGCGGGGGAGACGGGGCGAGCGCGGCACCGGCCGCCTCGGCACCGGATGGGCCGATCTGGGCGGCGACGGTCGCGCCGCTCCACCCGACGCCGGCAACTGGGCTGGTGGCAGCGCCCACGGCGGTCGTCACGGCCAGTCCGGCGGTGGCGGAAGCCACGGCGACCGGTGTGCCGACACCGACGAGCACGATCCCGCCGACGCCGACGGCTATCGTCCAGCCGGCGGGGGCATCCGCCCTTCCGGTGAGCAGCCCGAGTCCGACGAGTGCGCCGTCGCCAGTGGCGACGGCGACGGGGGTGGTGGCATAGACGGCGCCCGCGCCGCCGCAGCCGGGGGCCATCCGCCACGCCGACCCGGGTGCCGACGGCGACGCCGCGCCCGGTGACCGGCAACCCTGGTCCGGGCGGGGGCGGGGGGAATCCGTCGCCAGCGCCGGTGCCGCAGCCGAGCGCGGACACTGGGCCGAGCCCGTCGGCCAGCCCGGATGATGGTGGGCACGGGGGACAGGGGTCGTCGGGCGGTTCGTCGCCGTCGGTCAGCCCGCAGCCGTCGCCGTCGGCTTCTCCACGGCCGTCGGCATCGCCGAGTGCGTCGCCTTCGTCGGGGGACGATGGCGATGACGGCGATGATGGAGGCAACCAGGGGCCGGGGTCTGGTTCGAGTCCGCAGCCGACGGCAGCGCCGAGCCAGAGTCCAGCGGCTTCGCCGTCGCCGTCCGGGGGGGCAGTGGCGGGGGTAGTGGGCCGTCGTCGCCAAAGCCGCGCGAGTCGCCCGAGCCGAGCGAGTCGCCGGAGGCGTCACCGTCGCCGAAGTCGAGCGGTGGGGGGAAAGGGAAGGATGATCCTTCGCCACAGCCGAGTCCTGCGAGGTAGTCGGGTAGTCGGGCAGGCGGATAGTCGGGTAGAGGAGTCGTCAGTCGTCAGTCGTCAGAAGAGACGAGTTGAACCGCCAAGGACGCCAAGGACGCCAAGACGAGGAGAGAAGAGAGTGGAGAAGAGAGAAGAGAGTAAGACCGCAGAGGCACGGAGACGCGGAGAACGACGCAGAGACGACGAAGGGAGAACGGATTTACCGCAGAGGGCGCGGAGGACGCAGAGACGAGGGGTGAGGGAGTGAAGAGTGAAGAGAGAGGAGAGAGGGACGGATTCTTCGCTGGCGCTCAGAATGACAGGGGAGGGGGCCTCCAGGGGGTTGTTCTAGGCGGGGGCGAAGAATCCGTTCTCTGTTTGTGCGTGGGGGTGGTTACTGGGGCGGGAGGTCCAGGGCTTCATTGAGGCGAGTGCTGAGTGCTGAGTGCTGAGTGCTGAGTGGGGTGGACCTCACCCCCGCCGCCTGCGGGCGGCAGACCTCTCCTGCGAGGAGAGGGGGGAGAAGCTGAACAGAGTGGAGGGGATGGCGTGGGCGTCTGCCTTTCCCTCAGCAGACCCCTCCCCGCGCTGCGGCGCGACCCTCCCCCTGAAGGGAGAGGGTAGGGATTCTCGGGGAAGCGAGAGGTGAAAGGGGAAGAAATGCGCTGCATGGCGGTCGGACCTCACCCGGCCGCTGCGGCGGCCACCCTCTCCTAGCAGGAGAGGGGAAGACTCGATCCGACGTGTATTTGCGAAATTGGCGGATGTGGCATTCTTCAGATTTCCCCGTGCCTGGGTGAATTCCGTTAGAATCCAGGCCGATGCCGCGCGGGCGGGGCGCGGGTGAAGGGAGGGGCGATGCCGGGCCGACATTTCTTGCAGATTCCGGGGCCGACGAATGTGCCCGAGCGCATTTTGCGGGCGATGGATCGCCCGGTGCCGGATCATCGCGGGCCGGAGATGCCGGAGTTGGTGGCGGAGATCGTGGCCGGGCTGCGCTATGTCTTCCAGACGGAAAAGGGGGAGATCGCGCTCTATCCCGGTTCGGGGACGGGGGCGTGGGAGGCGGCGCTGGTGAACACGCTCAGTCCGGGGGACCGGGTGCTGGCACCGGTGATCGGGCATTTCAGCAATCTGTGGGCCGAGGTGGCCCGCGCGATGGGGCTGCAGGTGGACGCGCTCGATTTGCCGTGGGAGCACGGGGTGCCCGCCGACCTGATCCGCGAGCGGCTGGCGGCCGATACGGGGCACGGCTACAAGGCGGTGCTGGTGGTCCACAATGAGACCTCGACCGGAGTGGCGTCGGATGTGCGGGCGGTGCGCCGTGCGCTCGATGAGACGGGGCACCCGGCGCTGCTGCTGGTGGATACGGTCAGTTCGCTCGCGTCGATCGATTTCCGGTTCGACGAGTGGGGCGTGGACGTGGCGCTGACCGGGACGCAGAAGGGGCTGATGCTGCCGCCGGGCACGGGGATTTTGTGCATCGGGCCGAGGGCGCTGGCGGCGGCGGAGTCGGCGCGCTGCCCGCGCTATTTCTTCGACTGGCGTCCGGTGCTGGCGCAGATGCGGACGGGGTATTTCCCGTACACGCCCGCGACGCTGCTGCTGTTCGGGATGCGCGAGGCGGTGCGGATGCTGCGCGAGGAGGGGTTGCCGGAGGTTTTTGCGCGACACGCGTGGCTCGCGGAGGGGGTGCGCCGCGCGACGCGCGCCTGGGAGTTGCCGATTTTTGCGCAGAATCCGGCGGAGTATTCCAACAGCCTGACGACGGTGGTGGTGCCGGATGACGCCGATTCGGGGAAGGTGATCGCGGTCGCGAGCGAGCGGCTGAATCTGGCGCTGGGGGTGGGGCTAGGCAAGCTGCGCGGGCGGGTCTTCCGAATCGGGCACCTGGGGGCGCTGAACGAGTTGGAGGTGATCGCGACGCTCGGCGGTGTGGAGCTGGCATTGACGCTGGCGGGGATTCCGGTGCCGCTGGGGGCGGGCGTGGGGGCGTGCCAGGAGTATCTTGCCGGAGTGCTGGCGAGTAACGAGTAATGAGTAACGAGTAACGAGTGACAAGGGGTAAAAGACGGTTCGAAGGTTTGAAGGTTCGAAGGTTCGGGTGCTGCGGCCTGAACTTGCGAGCTTTTGAACCTTCGGACTGTTTTTGCGCCCGAGGCTTGCGATGGCAGTGGCTTATTGCAACTTTTCTTTCATCTAAACATAAGCGGAACGTCGTGGCACGATCTTGCGTTAACTAGTTGCAAGAGCGGCATGAGCCGCCACAAGTTGCAGACCGGTCGAGATGGCGCGCGGGTGGCGCGGTCCTGATCGGGGAGGTGTGCGCCAATGTCGGCGATGGTGAACAAGAATCCCGCTGCGGACCTCGACCAGCAGGATGTGATCGATCGCATCAATGCGCTCGCTGTTGAGCGCACGGCGCTCTATCGCAAGGCGACCGATGGATGGTCGCCGGAGGAGCGCGCCAGGATCAAGGAAGTGAACGAGGAGCTGGAGGCGCTGTGGTTGCTGCGCCGCCAGGCACGCGCCGGCCGCGATGATGCCGACGATGTGCCAGTTCGCCACGCGGCCTGAGCCGCCCGATCCGCTTCTCCTTGCCGCCACAAGGGAATCACCAGCGCGCCGCCCGGTTCGGGCGGCGCGCTGTGGGTTTAACGAAGTGCTGAGTGCTGAGTGCTGAGTGGAGAGACCTCACCCCGCCGCCTGCGGGCGGCACCCCTCTCCCGCGAGGAGAGGGGGGAGTGCTGGCCGGAGTGTGAGGGGATGGCTAGCGCTTAGCCACACGTAGGTTGACCCCACCCTGCCGCTGCGGCGGCGACCCTGCCCTGATGAGGAGAGGGTGGGGATCAGGGGGACGGAGGTGGCAACAATGCAAGGGAGAGTAGTGTCCAGGGATGGTTTCGCTCTGGCCACGCAGCAGCGCCCCTCCTGTTACGAAGGAGGGGCGCTGCTGGGATTGATGGATTACGAGGCGGCGATGGCACCGACGAGGCGGGAAGAGTAGGCGCGGCGTTCGAGGTAGTCGGTGAAGCGGGCGAAGGGGTCGAAGCCGACGAGGCGGGGGGCGTCGGTGACGAAGTTGGAGAGGGAGTTCACGTCGTAGAGGTAGATCTGGCCGTCGCGGGCGCTCTCCAGGTATTCGACGCTGCCGATGTCGATGCCGGAGTGGCGGAAGACCTTGAGGACGCCGTCCACAACCCAATCGGGCGGCTGGGTGGCTTCGATGCGGAGGGGCTTCTTGGCCTGGATGGCCTGGAGCGGGGCGGTGTCGTTTTCTTCGCCGGGGACCTGGCAGATGTCGGCGGGGCAGAGGTTGAAGCTGTCGTCGGAGTCGTTGAAGATGCGGATGGCGTACAGGTAGCGGCCGTCGAGGGCTTCGACGCGCACGATGCCACCGCCGAGTGGCGGGTGGTATTCCTGCACGATAGCAGTGTGGTCGAGGCCGAAGACGGCGTCGAGTTCGCCGGCGGCGAGGGCGGCGCTGAGGGCGTCGGGGTCGTCGAAGCGGCGCATCAGTGCGGCGCTGAGGGCGTCGGGGTCGTCGATGTTCGGCTTGATGATCAGGGGATATGCGAGTTCCGGACGCGGCGGGGAGGATCTGGCTGGTGGCGTTGACGACGCGGCTGCGCGGGTGGGGGAGGCCGAGGGCGGCGAGGGCGGCGAGTTGTCGCGCCTTGGAGAGCTCGGAGGCGTAGGCGCGCGTGCCGTTCACGACGGGGATGCCAAGGCCGTCCAGATAGGTGAGGTAGCCCTGCGCGTGGAAGATGGCGTTGGTGTGGCCGCGCAGGTAGGACGAGGGACTGACGCGGTTGACGACGAGGCTGTAGGGCACGCTGCGGTCGGAGGGGTCGAAGCGGTGCTCGTGCGCCAGGATGCGCGCGTAGGGGAGGCCACGGCGGTCGAACTCGGCGAAGAGTGGCGCGAACCACTCGGGGTGCTCGTAGAGGATGCCGATCGGCTTGCGGTCCATCTCTTTCCTCCCAGTATCTCTCCAAGCTCGATTCAGGTGAGCAATCTTCACTTCGCGGACCAAGAAAGTGAACTTTCTCAATGATGCGCTAACGCTGGGTAGGGGATGGGTATTCCACAAGAGTAGGAAAGGGAAAGAGTTTGAAACGATGAATTGCAGGAAACTGGTTTAGTGGAGGTTTGGGTCCTCAGTGGCGAAGCCTTCGATGAAGGCGGAAAGTAATTGCTGATCTGCGCTGACGAGCAGCGATATTGGTCCAACGTTTCGCCTAGCATCTAGTGCTGTAGCCAGGTGAATTGAATCGAGGGCTCGGAGAGGGTAGCGTATGCGACGAGAGCGGCTGTAAGCGACAAAAGCGCGGTTGTGACGGGAACGAGGATATACTCACTCGCCACAACATGGGGAAATCGGCTCTCAATCGAGCGAAAGAGCGCGCGGAGAGTTGGGCTTGGCGCTGTCGCCTCGATAATGCCGAGAGCACTTCAGTGACTGCCAACTCCGACGATCGTGTTGCTTTGCTCAGGCCCAATCCATGTCCGCACCCAGGCCCCGATCCTTGCTCGGCGATATGGCGTTTCGCCAGCGCACTGCTATCGACGTAGATTAGTCCCATCGATCGCGCCGATCCTCGATAATCATGTCTGAGACGCCGGGTTCGCCACTGTACAGTTGGGCAAGTTCTTCGCGCTCCTCTTCCGACAACGGCTTGGCGTCGGGCGGGGCGTAGCGTGCCGTGCTCGGCAAGCCAGCGGCTGCGAACCGCTCACGCCACTGTTCGCGCGTCAGTTCAGGCTCGGGAGTTGTCTCCGGGCTAGCCGCAATAGGTTTGACTGTCACTTCGACCGGACCGAGTGGCATATCATCCGGCAGCGCAATGTGTAACTGCCGATCTTCTTCTACCGTTGCATTGAACTTTACCAGGACCATGATTACCTCCGCGCTTCTCATCCTGTCCTATTACGAGCGGCGCGCCTGTATGAGGATAGCTTGGCAGGGTATGGGCGTGGGTCAAGGGATATTGAGAGCAATGGAAGGCATCAGCAGAGCAAACGCACAGTTCTTGTGCGGCGGGCGACCGCACCACTTGGCTTACGAGCGGACTCTACCGCGACTGAGTGTGGAGTGTGGCGGGCGCGTGTGTGTCGCTGGCGGGTGGGGGAGGGGTAGGATGGTGGCACGCCGGGACGCGCGGCGGGGAGCAATGGAAACGAGCAAGGGCATCGAGAGAAGGGTACGGGCCATGATTCTGCGCTATCTACGCTACACGGTCGCGACGCTTACCACGGTGGCATTCGGTCTCACGGCGAACTAGTCGAGGATGTCTGGTCCACGTTGCGATGTAGGCAATGTGGATGTGAAAAGAGAAACAACGAAAGAAAGGAATTGAAAGCCATGTTCAGTCTGGTTGTGCGCTATGCCCGCTACGCGGTCGCCTCGCTCGCCACGGTGGCGTTCGGTCTCGCCACCAACTAGGGAGACTGGCCGTTACGGCGGCCGAGTTGATCTCGTCGAGAACATTGGGGTGGGCGCACGCGTCGCGCCCGCCCCGTTTTGTGGCACTGTTTGGGAGCGGTTTGTCAGTTGGGAGAATGATGCTCGCGACCGCAGCGGCGCAACTCCGCCTCGCGGCGTCAATGGTGTTTGGTCTGCCGATTGCCGCCTGGTCGCTGGATTGGCTGATCGATGCGGCCAATGACACGCAGCGCGAGTTTGGTCTGCCCGCTCGGCGCGGCGGATGGGCTGGGTGGGCCATCGCTCGATGCGGAGATGCGGCGGGAGGTGCAAATCCGCCGTTTCCGCGCCCAGGCGGCGCGGGCGGCGCGCGAGACGCCCTATTACGAGCGGCTTTTTGCGGAGGGAGTCGAGCCGACGCGGTTGGGTTACGAGGAGATCGCGGGGTTGCCGCGCACGCCGAAGGGCGCTGCGGGAGGATCCGGGCGCGTTCGTGCGCCGTGGGGCGCGGCCGACGCTGTGCAGTGCGACGACCGGCACGACCGGGCGGCCGACGAGCGTCCATTTCTCCGCTATGAGTTGCGAACAATGGTCAGTACGGCGGCGTTCGCCTTCGCGCTCGGCGGGCAGATCGGCGAGGATGTCGTGCAGATCAATACCAGTTCGCGCGCCACGCTCGGCAATCTGGGACTCGCGGGGGCCGCTGCGCGCTCGGGGCGACGGTCTGCCCGGTGGGGTTGATCGAGCCGGAGCGGGCGCTGGCGCTGCTGGCGGAGGAGCGGCGGATCGCGGGAAGAAGCGGCGCGTCAGTGTGCTGTCGACTTACCCGTCGTACCTGGGGGAGTTGGTCGAGTGCGGGCAACGCCTGGACTGTCGCCCGGCCGATTTCGGCGTGGAACGGGTGATGATCGGCGGCGAGATTGTCACCGAGGGGCTGAAGGAGCGGGCACGGGCGTTGTTCGGCGAGGTCGAGTTCGTGGAGACGTTCGGCATGACGGAGTTGCTGCCGCTGGGCGGCACGCGCTGCGAGGAGGGGCACCTGCACTTCGCGCCCGAGCACGGGATGCTGGAGGTGATCGATCCCGAGACGGGGATGGCGGCGCAGCGGGGCGAGCCGGGCGCGATCGTGGCGACGCCGTTCCCGCCGTTTCGCGAGACGACGATCTTGCTGCGCTATGACACCGAGGATATGGTGCGAACGCTCGGCGGGGAGCTCGGGTGTCGGCTGCGACACTTGCCGGCGACGAGCAATCTGCTGGGCAAGCGACGGCTGGCGGTGCGGCACGAGGATGGCTGGACCTTCCCGCGCGACGTGCTGGAGGCGCTGGAGGCGCTGGAGGATGTGCCGCTGCCGGCGCGCTGCGGTTTTTGGGCGGTGCCGGGCGGCGTGGCGGTCGAGGTGGCGGTGCGGCCGGGTGGGGAGACGGCGGCGGTGCGGCGCGCGATCTGGCAGACGTTGGAGGGGCGAGGGGTACCGGTGCGGGAGGTGCGCCTGGTGGATGACCCGCGCGATCTGTGTCGGCCGCTGCCGTTGCGGTGTGATCTGCGGGAGGCTGGATTTGCGTCGCCGGGGCGAGGGGTGGTGATGGGGGAGTTGTTGGCGATGGGTGGCCGGGGAGACGCCGACTGAAGTCGGCGCTAAGGGCGCTCACGCGCCACGAAGTCCGCTTGCGCGGACTGGGCAGGGTACGGCTGACGGAATCTGGGTGGAGCGAGAGTGGGCGAAGGATGGGTGTGGCTTTGTGCGTGATTTTGGGGCATGCGGTTGGCGCGATGGGGCTTGGGTGGGGGTATTTCCGGCGCTACCGGGTCGCGCCGCCCCGCTGGGGGTGCTCGATCGCGGGGATATCGCGGTGATGGTCAGTGGGATCGTGCTGATGCCGTTTGCCTATTTGCACTTGCCGCATTGGGTGGCGGTGGCGCTGCTGGCGATGGCGGCGCTGAGCCTGTTGCAGACGGTTGGGGAGCCGGTGGTGCGGGTGCGCCGGGTGCCGGGGGTGATCGCGCTGGCGTTGCTGGCGGCCGATATCGGGGCGGCGCGGTGGTTCGGGCCGATGGGGATGCCGTTCTGGCGATCAATAACCTGGTGCTGGTTGCGCTGGTGGTGGCGATCACGAACCTGTGGGTGCGGGGGGAATGCGGGCGCGCGACGCGGCGGTGTTGGGCGGGGTGCTCGCGATCTACGATGTTGTCGCCACCAGTCTGCTGCCGCTGACCGATGGGCTTTTCGACCGGCTGGCGGGGTTGCCGCTGGCGCCGCTGGTCGTCTGGCCGACGGGGGATGGAGGGTGGATCGGGCTGGGGCTGGGGGGACTTGCTGCTGGCGACGCTCTTCCCGCTGGTGATGCGCAAGGCGTTTGGGCGGGCGGCGGGGTTATCGGCGCTGGCGTGTGCGCTGGTCGCGCTCAGGCGCTGCTGGCGCTGGCCGAGGGGGAAGTCGTCCGGTAAGGTGATGTGCAGTTGGCGATCTTCGCCGACGATGGCGCTGATTGTTACCTGGATCATCGGTTGCCTCACTTACGCGGGCAGCGTACCTGTTGGGTATAGCTTGGCAGGATGGGGGGCGGGGGTCAAGGGCGGGTCGCCGCCGATTGTGCTGTCGTCTACAATAGGGGCCATGCAGCCAGCAGGAGCGCCGCGCGGGGCGCGGCCAGGAAGGAGCGCGCATGGCGACCACGTACCGACCGGGCGACACGGCCTCCGGGCAGCGCGACGACCGCGCGCCGCAGCGGCGGGGGGGCGATTTTTCGCTCGATGAGAAGTACGACCGGGATGAGGGGTCGATCTACCTCACCGGGATCCAGGCGCTCGTTCGCCTGCCGCTGGACCAGCACCGCGCGGATAAGCGGCGGGGGCTGCACACGGGGACGTTTATTTCGGGGTATCGCGGCTCGCCGCTCGGCGGGTATGACGCGGAGTTGGACCGCCAGCGGAAGCGGATGGAGGCGAATCACGTCGTCCACCAACCGGGGCTGAACGAGGAGTTGGCGGCGACCGCCGTCTTCGGGAGCCAGTTGGCGGCGGGATTGCCGCACGCGCAGTATGACGGCGTGCTCGGGATCTGGTACGGCAAGGGGCCGGGCGTGGACCGCACCGGCGATGCCTTTAAGCACGCGAACCTGGCGGGGGTGAGCCGCACCGGCGGCGTGCTGGCGCTGGCGGGGGACGATCCGAGCTGCAAGTCGTCCACGGTGGCGTCGTCGTCGGAGGCGGCGCTGTTCGATGCGCTGATGCCGACGATTTATCCCGGCAACGCGCAGGAGGTGCTGGACCTCGGGCTGCACGGCTTCGCGCTGTCGCGGGCGTCGGGGTGCTGGGTCGGGATGAAGATCGTCACGAATGTGGCCGATTCGGGCGGCATCGCGGAGGTTGGGCCGGGCCGAATCGCGACGGTGACGCCGACGGTGGAGTTCGACGGCAAGCCGTACATCCACAAGGCTGACCCGAATCTGCTGCCGCCGCACAGCGTGGAGTTGGAGCGGCAGTTGCACTACGCGCGGCTGGAACTGGCGCGGCGCTACGCCTGGGAGAACAAGCTGAACCGGGTGGTCAATCCGGGGCACGACGCCTGGCTGGGGATCATGGCACCGGGGCGCACCTATCACGATGTGCGGCAGGCGCTGGGCGAGTTGGGGCTGGACGACGCGGCGCTGGCGCACCACGGCATCCGGCTGCTGCAGATGGGGATGGTCTTCCCGGCCGAGCCGCGCATCATCCGCGAGTTTGCGCGCGGGCTGCGCGAGATCCTGGTGGTGGAGGAGAAGCGGCCCTTCCTCGAATTGTTCGCGCGGGATACGCTCTACAGCGCGTCGGATCGGCCGCTGATCGTCGGGAAGTCGGACGAGGAGGAGCGCCCGCTGCTGAACCGGCACGGCGAACTCGACCCGGACAAGATCGCGCGGGCGATTGCGGCGCGGATCGGCAGGCAGATCGAGATTCCGTCGGTGCAGGCGCGCGTGGCGTATCTGGAGGCGAAGCAGCGGCCCGCGATTGCACCGATTTCGCTGCCGGTGGTGCCGACCGGCACCGGTAACGGCCCGACACCGCTGCCGATGGCCCAGAGTGCGCAGCCTGTGGATGTGCCGGTGCCGGTGCGGGGGGCGTATTTCTGCTCGGGGTGCCCGCATAATCGCTCGACGCAGGTGCCGGAGGGGCTGGATAGCCTGATCGGGGCGGGGATCGGGTGCCACTCGATGTCGATGTGGATGGACCCGGCGATCTACGGCGATTACGCCGGGATCACGCAGATGGGCGGCGAGGGGGCGCAGTGGGTCGGGATGGCCCCATTCACCGGCGACCGCCACATGGTGCAGAACGTCGGGGATGGCACTTTCTTCCACTCGGGGCAGATGGCGATGAACTTTGCCATCGCCTCGGGCGTGAACATCACCTACAAGCTGCTCTACAACTCGGCGGTGGCGATGACCGGCGGGCAGGATGCGGTGGGGGCGATCCCGATCCCGCAACTGACGCACAAGCTGGCGGTGGAGGGGGTGAAGCGGATCATCATCACCTCCGACGACCCCGACCAGTACGAGGGGAT
>JAXLWN010000072.1:0-34182 GCA_046328475.1 Chloroflexia bacterium
GCCACAACTACGACGGGTCGTGGAACGAGTGGGGGAACAATCCGCACTTCCCGACGAAGGTGGGGGCAGAGCCGTAGCGAGTGCTCAGTGCCAAGTGCCAAGTGCCAAGTGCCAAGTGCTCAGTGCTCAGTAACTCGGCACTCGGCACTGAGCACTGAGCACTGACGACTGGCGACTGACGACTGACGACTGACGACTGGGGACGCGATGAGCGACGATGGCATACCCCAGGCGCTGCTCCTCTCGGCGGTGATCGGGAAACCGGTGCTGGACCGTGATGGGGAGCGCGTGGGGACGGTGAAGGACCTGGTGGTGCTGCTGGGCGAGGAGGAGCAGCACCCGGCGGTGATCGGTCTGGCGGCCCGCGTGCAGGGGCGCGAGTCCTACATCCCGGCGCATTGGGTGACCGAACTCGATGGGCGCGGGGTGCATCTGGCGCTGAACGACCCGAATTTGGAACCGTTCGTGCGCCGCGACAATGAACTCTTGCTCGGCGACGATGTCCTCGACCGGCGGTTGGTGGATGTCGCCGGGCGGCGCGTCGTGCGGATCAACGACCTGCAACTTTCCCATACCGGCGATGGGCGCGGCTTCGAATATCGACTCATGGGGGCTGATGTCGGCGGCAACGCGATCCGCCGCCGACTCATCCCCGCGCGCTTCGCCGGGCGCACCCCGAGCGAGGTGATCGACTGGGCCGACGTGGAGTACTTCGCCTCGCACGCGCCGGAGGCGCGGCTGACCGTCTCGCACGAGCGGATCGCCAGGCTCCACCCGGTTGAGATCGCGCGCCTGGTCGATGAACTGGCCTACCGGCAGGGCGTCGAGGTGATCGAGTCGCTGGACGACGAGACGGCGGCGGCGGTGCTGGAGGAGTTGGCCGGGGAGCGCGGGGCCGATATCGTCGGGGAACTGGACGAGGAGCGCGCCGCCGACATTCTGGAGGAGATGGACCCCGACAACGCGGTCGATCTCCTGCAAGATCTCGCCGCCGAGAAGGCGCAGGATCTGCTCGAACGGATGGAGCCGGACGACCGCGAGGATTTGCAGGAGTTGCTGCACTATCCCGAGGACACGGCCGGCGGGATCATGACCAATAGCTTCGTCACGGTGCCGGGCGACTGGACGATCGCCCAGGTGCTCGGCTATCTCCGCGCGCTCGATTCCGATCCGGGCGTGCTCTATTACCTCTACATCGTCCCCAAAGTCGGCTCCTGGCGACTTACCGGCGTCGTCTCGCTGCGCGACTTGCTGATCCGCGCCGATCTGGAGTCGCGTTTGGACGAGGTGATGGTCCCGGCCGGGGAGTTGATCACCGTCCACTCTGGCGACGGGGCGCGCGAGGTGGCGCGCACGCTGGCCGCCTACAATCTGCTCGCCATGCCGGTGCTCGACGACGAGGGGGACATCGTCGGCATCGTCACCGTGGACGACGCGATGGACCTCGTGCTGCCCGACGAGTGGCGACCGCGCGCGGCGCGGGTGTCCGAGTAGGACCCGCCTCAATCGGCTAGAATTGGTGGTGTGTCGCGCGCTTGCCGCTACGAGGTTGCCTGTGACAGCGGAGACGGTGACAGTTCAGGTGCCACAGCCGCTTTACGAGCGGTTGGAACGGCTTGCCAGGCTCACCCATCGCCCGGTGGAGAGCCTGATTGCCCAGACACTCTCGACCAGCCTCCCATTGCTTCCCGATGATCTCCCTGAGGAGCAACGCGAAGCGCTGGCAGCACTAGAGAGTTTGACTGATGAGCAGTTGTGGCAGATTGAGGGGGCGACCTTTCCCGAGGAGCAATACGAGCAATTCGCGGAATTGCGGGAGAAGTCTCGCAGCGGCGACCTAACTGCATCCGAGCAAGGCATTCTCGGCCAGTTGATCGCTGCGGCTGACCTCCTCACATTGCGAAAAGCCTATGCGGCGGTGCTCCTCAAGTGGCGCGGCCATCGTTTGCCGTCGCTCGCTGCGCTGGAATCGGCCTGATGGCCCCGGCTTATATCTCGGTTGAGTTGCGTCGGCAGGTTCATGCCGATGCTGGCGGGCGCTGCGGGTATTGCCATACTCCGGAAATCTTGATCGGCATGCCGCTGGACATCGATCACCTCCTTGCCGAAGCACGAGGTGGTGCGACGATTCGCGAGAATCTGTGGCTGGCATGTACGCGGTGTAATGGCTTCAAAGCCGATCGCAGCCACGCGCCCGATCCCATCTCCAGCGAGCAGGTGCCGCTATTCAACCCACGCACTCAGGTCTGGACAGAGCACTTCTCCTGGGCGATGGATGGCATTACCATTGTGGGACACACGGCGATTGGCCGCGCGACGGTGGTTGCCCTGCGCCTGAACAACGACCATATCCTGGTCACGCGGCAGTTTTGGGTACTGGCTGGCCGCTGGCCACCGCTAGAGGATCAGCGGCGCGGTTGAGTCGCGCGAACCATACGGTTGGAGAGAGATTCTGTGCGCATCGCCCTCGTGACGACGAATGGCATTAACCCGCTCTTCAAGAACTGGCCGGAGTATATTCTGGCGCGGTTTCTGGTGGCGCGCGGGCATGAGGTGACGATCTACAACTACGAGCCCGCCGATGCGCCGCGCGTGGAGACGATCGACGGGATCGCGGTGCGCCGGGTGGGGCGGGGGCCGGGCGGGTTCTCGCCCGACCTGGTGCGGCTATTGCGCGATGAGCCGCGCCCCGATGTGGTGAACGTTTTCCACATTCGCAATCTGATCGCGTATCAGGCCGCGTGGCACTTCCGGCGGATGGGGGTGCCGATCGTGCATACGCCGGTCGGGCCGTTCCACGACGATTATCTCGTGGGGAACCGGGATGCGCCGCTCGATGCGCCGATCCTCTACGAGAATCCGATCTTCGCCGCGCCGCAGCTGATCCGGCGCATGGCGCGCGAGCGACGGCCGCGCCGCACGCTGCGCAATTACCGCATCCACGCGCCGCTGCGCTGGGCCGATCGCGTGATCGCGATCTCCGAGCACGAGCGACGGGTGCTGATCGGGCTGGGGATCGCGCCCGAGCGGATCGAGGTCATCCCGCTCTGGATCGACGTGGCGCACGCGGCGACGCTGCCGCAGGAACCGGCCGAGCTGAAGCTGACGCGCCCGATCCTGCTCTATGTGGGGCAGTTGAAGTTTCGCAAGGGCTTCGACATCCTGGCGCGGGCGATGCCGCGCGTGCTGGCGCGCTATCCGCAGGCCTCGTTCGCGTTCGTCGGGCACAGCCCGCGCCAGCGGGCCGACCTGGAGCGGATCACCGGGGAATTGGGCGTCTCTGATGCGCTCCACATCCTGGGGCGACCCGATCCGGCTGAACTGCAACAGCTCTACCGCGCCGCCGATGCGCTGGTGTTTCCCTCGCGCTACGAGGGCTTCGGGCTGCCGCCGCTCGAAGCGATGGCCGCCGATTGCCCGGTGATCACCACCGACGTGCCGATCGTCAACGAGACGATCCAGGATGGCGAGAACGGCCTGCTCGCGCCCTACGACGACCCGGTCGGGCTCGCCGATACCATCCTGCGCCTGCTCGATGACCCCGCCCTGCGCGACCGGCTGATCGCCGGTGGCCGCGCCACGCTGGCGCAGCGCTATGATGGCGATGCGCTGACCGAGCAGATCCTGGAAGTCTATCGTTGGCTGGCACCGGGGCCGGTGCCGCAGGGCGCGTCGTAGCCGAGAACTCCCGTTCAAGCGAAGCCCGGGACTGGGGTATGCTTCTCATGATGCGCCCTGGCGTTGGCGTGGGCGCGACGAAAGGGCGATAGGAGAGCAGCGGACGATGGGCGATCTCGGACACGACCTCCAGTTTGGCATTTTCCTGACCCCGGACGCGGCGCAGGCCGAGGCGATTGTGGAACTCGCTCGCCTCGCCGATGGGTTACAACTGGAGTTGCTGGGGGTGCAGGATCACCCATACCAGCCGCGCTTTCTCGATGCCTGGACGTTGCTCGCCACGCTGGCGGGGCAGACCGAGCGCATTCGGCTGGTGCCCGACGTGTTGACGCTGCCGCTGCGGCAACCGGCGGTGCTGGCCTGCGCTGCCGCGAGCCCGCGATCCTCAGTGGGGGCCGGGTGGAGTTGGGGCTGGGCATCGGCGCGTTCCCCGACGGCATCGCGTCGACAGCGTCCCCGGCGCAGTCCGAAGGAGGCGGTGGATGCGCTGGAGGAGGCGATTGCCGTCATCCGGGGCGCTCGGCCGCCGGGACAGGCGGCGACCTTCGACGGGAAGTACTACCAGTTGCAAGGCGCGCAGCCGGGACTGGCCACGCCGCACCCGATCGGCATCTGGCTCGGGTCGTACAAGCCACGCCTGCTGCGCCTGACCGGGCGGCTGGCCGATGGCTGGCCCTCGTCGCCCTACGCCGCGCCGGACGAGCTGGGCGAGATGAACCGGATCATCAGCGAGGCGGCCGTCGAGGCGGGGCGCGATCCGGCGGCGATCCGGCGGCTCTACAACGTCGGCGGGCGCTTCGCGGCCAGGGAAGGGGGCTTCCTGCAAGGTCCGCCGCGCCTCTGGATCGAGCAATTGACCGCACTCGCGCTGGAGCAGGGGATCAGCGGCTTCCTGCTCATGCCGACGGGGGATCCGGCGGATGACCTGCGCCGCTTCGCCGAGGAGGTCGCGCCGGGCGTGCGCGAGGCGGTCGAGCGTGCGCGCCGAGAGGGGCGGGCGGCACCGGCAGGAGAGGGCGTGGTTCCAGCGGAGGCAGAGGCTCCGGCGGGTCCGTGGGTGCCCTCGGCCGCGCACACGCCGCGCGCTGGCCGGGTGCCGCACTCGGAGGCGCTCAACGAGGCGGCGCGTCCGCGCCTGCGCAAGAACCCGGACGCGGTGGTGACGCTGAACGGGCGGCGGAGCCAGGAGACGCTGCTCGGGGTCCATGAGCATCTGCGCCAGGAGTTGCAGCAGATTCGCGAGGCCGCTGCCGCCGGCGCGGGCGGGCGGCTCGACCCTCGCCGCCGCGCGTCTGCCGATGAATAAGCTGACGATGCGCCAGAACTACTGGACGCTCGGCTCGTTCTGCGCCCATTTACCGCCGCGTGGTCACGATCCACCACACGATCGAGGACCAGCACATGTTTCCCGGCCTGCAACGCGAGCAGGCGTCGCTCGCCCCGGTGCTGGACCGCCTGCACTGGGAGCACGAAGTGATCGCCGAGGTGCTCGACCAGTTCGACAAGGCGCTCGTGGCGATGATGCGCGAACCCGAGCGCGTCGAGGACGTGAAGCGCATCGCCGACGAACTGCGCGACGCACTCCTCTCGCACCTGGCGTATGAGGAGGATGAGTTGCTGGAGGCGCTGGGGCGGTCGTCGCTGCTGGTTTAGTAACGAGTGACGAGTAACGAGTAACGAGGGGAAGTTCAACGTTCAAAGTTCATGTTGGAGCAGAGGAACTTGGGGCTTTGAGCCTTGAACCCGGAACCCTCCTCGTTACTCGTTACTCATCACTCATTACTCGTCGCTCACACCGGCCACGTCTCCATGCGCCAGGCCATTTCCCAGAAGGACCATTCGTAGCGCGAGCTGGTGAGAAAGATGTCGGCGATGCGCTCGCGGCCGTGAGTGCTTTCCTGCTCGGCGAGTGTGTCGAAGCTGGCGATCAGGCCCTCGACCAGATTGTGGTATTCCTCGCCCGCGTACATCTGGATCCATTCGGCGTAGAGCGGGGCGTCGGGCGGTGCGCCCGCCGTCGCCAGCGCCTTGCCGATCTCGCCGTAGCCCCACTGGCAAGGGAGGAGTGCCGCCGCGATCTCGGGCAGCGACCCGGCATAGGCGGTTGCCAGCAGGTGGCGGGTGTAGGCGTAGGTCGTCGGGGCCGCCGCCACGCGCGTCAGGGCTGCTTCGCCGATGCCGAATTTCGCGGCGTAGCCCCGGTGGAGCGCCATCTCGACGTTCAGCGTGGCGTGCAGCAATTCGGCGAAGTGCCCCATGCCGGGCAACGCGCGCCCCTTCGCCACGGCGAGCGCCAGCACGCGGCTGTATTCGATCAGAAAGACATAATCTTGCTCGATGTAGAAGCGGAATCGCTCCAGTGGCAGCGTGCCATCGCCGATGCCGCGCACGAACGGGTGGTCGAGCACCCGCGCGAAGATCGGCGCGTAGCGGACCTGGAGTTGCTGTGCGTAGCCCATGGGGCCTCCCGTTCTGTGGGACGTGAACAGTGGAACGTAGGGCGTCGAACGTAGGGCGAGTTCCCTTCACGCTCAACGTTCTACGTTCGACGCTCTACGCCCTACCGTCCCGCCAGCATCCGGCGGATCGTCTCCAGTTCGGCCAGGACGAAGGCCTGCTCCTCCTCGGGGGAGAGGCGGCGGCGCAGGGTTTCGTCGACGATCTCCTCGATGCGCTGGAGGACGCTCTCGGCGACTTTCGGCGGGGCGAATTGCATCACGCCGAGGGTGTGTTGCAGCAGCGTTTCGAGTTGCGGGTGGTCGGCGAACATCGCGTCGAGTTCGTCCGGGGTCATCTCGGCCAGCCGCTTGGGGCGTTGTCCGCGTCGTTTGAACCACTCCAGCATGCCGCTCTCCCTCTTCCAGGCCGCCGTTGCTCGGCGACCATGTTCGGGGCGACTGTAGCCGATCTGTCTGGCGATGTGCCATTGCCCTCCGCAGTGGATTATATATGCCTTGACAGATATATAACCGAAATAGTATATTGGAGGTATAGAGGGTTGCTTTGCGAAGGTGGGTGGTGGCGGGTGACGACATACGAGGTGCTGGTTGACCCGACCAGGCGGCGCATCCTCGATCTGCTGCGCGAGCGCGAGCGGTCGGTCGGGGACCTGGTCGGGGTGCTCGCGCTCAGCCAACCGGGCGTCTCGAAGCATCTGCGGGTGCTGCGCGAGGCGGGGTTGGTGGCGGTGCGCCAGGAGGCGCAGCGGCGCTGGTACGGGCTGAATCCCGCGCCGTTGGTGGAGGTGGATGCCTGGCTGCAGCCCTACCGGCGGCTGTGGGCCGAGCGCCTCGACGCGCTCGAACGGCACCTGGACCGGATGGAAGAGCAAGCAGGAGGGGCGTTATGAGCGCGGTGTTCTGTCAACCCGATCTCTCGTCACGGCCGCACACGCTCACGGTTGAGCGGCTGATGACGGCCTCGGCTGAGCAGTTGTTCCGGGCCTGGACGGAAGGCTTCGACTGCTGGTTCGCCGCCCCGGGCACGGTGCTGATGCGGGGCGAGGTCAACGCCCCCTTCTTCTTCGAGACGCACTTCAACGGGCAGCGCCATCCCCATTACGGTCGCTTCCTCAGGCTCGAACGGGATCGATTGATCGCGCTGACCTGGGTCACCGGCGAGGCCGGGACCAAGGGGGCCGAGACGGTCGTCACGGTCGAACTCAGGCCCCAGGAGGGCGGGACGCAGCTGCGCCTCACGCACGCCGGTTTCCCGGACGCGGCAACGCGGGATGGGCACCAGGCGGCGTGGCCCGAGGGGCTGGCGCAACTCGACCGGAGCCTGGCCACCGGGTGACAGGCGTGTACTCGCGCACAAATGGTAAGGAGGACGTTCGATGGTCGCGGAAACTGCCGCAATTGTGGCCGATGGCGTGCTGGAGGAGCGTGACGGGTTGCAGGTCGTGCGCTTCGTGCGCCGCCTCGCGCACCCCGTTGCGCGGGTCTGGGCGGCGCTGACCGATCCCGCCGAGCTGATCGGCTGGCTGGGCGATGCCGAGGTCGAGTTGGTCGAGGGCGGGCGGTTCGTCGTGCGCTGGCTGAACGTCGACGACCGGGGGAACCGCGCCGTCTATCGCGGCACGATCACCGCCCTGGAACCGCCGCGCCTGCTCGAAGTGCGCGGCGATATCCACGGCGTGCTGCGCTGGGAGTTGCGCCCGGAGGATGATGGCACCCTGCTGACCTTCAGCAGCACGCTGGCGTTGCCGGAGGAATACCGGACGATGGTGCTGGCCGGGTGGCACTACCACCTCGATTCGCTGGCGGAAGCCCTGGACGGACAGCCTGCCAACCTGGCGAATCTGTCGGATGGCCTCTGGGGGCGTATCCACGATCGTTACCTGGCGCGGCGGGCCTGACAGCGGCGACGTGGAGAGGAGCGAGTCATGACCACGCGCGATGCTACGGCCGACGAGGCCGCGATCCGCGAGCTGTATCGCCGGGTGCTGGCCGGTTGGAACGCGCGCGACGCCGAGGCGTTCGCCGCGCCGTTCGCGGAAGATGGCGACACCATCGGCTTCGACGGCAGCCGCCACGCCGGGCGCGAGGATATCGCGACCACCATCGGCGGCATCTTCGCCCACCACCCGACCGGAAAGTACGTGGGCATGGTGCGGAGGGTGCGCTTCATCGCGCCCGAGGCGGCGATCCTCGACGCGGTTGCCGGGATCATCCCGGCGGGGCAGTCGGATATCAGGCCGGAACTCAACGCGGTGCAGACGATGGTCGTCGCGAAGGCGGCGGACGGTTGGCGCATCGCCCTCTACCAGAACACCCCGGCGCAGTATCACGGGCGACCGGAGCTGGCCGAGGCGTTGACCGAGGAACTGCGGGGGTTGCTCGCGTAGCTCTTGGTTGGTGCGGGGACGAAGCGAAGGACGGGGCGCAACTGCGCCCCGTCCTTCGTTGTTCGTAGAACTCGGCTAGTCCTGCTTCTCGCGATCCGCTTGCTTGCGGCGATCGTTGCGATTGCGGAAGCGGAGCGGTGCTTTGCGCCCGTCCTTGTCGCCCGACTGCTCGGCCTGCTGGGCGGGGCGGGGCTTGTCCTGGTTGCGCGGAGGGCTGGTGCCGTTGCCGTTGTTGATCGGCTTGCCCTCGGCGGGGCGGATGCTCGAAGACCTCGGCTCCTGGCCGCGCCCGCGCCCTTCGTTCGGGCGCGATTGCCCGCCGCGCTGCGCGGTCTCCTCGCGCTCAGGGCGCTCGGGGGGGAGAATGCCGATGTAGGCCTTCAGCGTGGGGAACGGCTGCCGCGCCGCGATGAACGCCTCGCGGGCCGCCTCGACGCTCGTCACGTCGGCGCTGCCGTAATAGCCGGTATCGTCCCGGTTGGGGTGGATGCTGAACGCTTCCGCCTCGGCCCCGAGGGCACGGCGAAACGCCTCTAACGCCCGCGTGGCACCATCACCCCGCCAATAGAGGCAAATCGTCGTTGGCATACCCATTCATCCGCGCCGTGGTGAGCGGCGCATAGGTCGTGGGCTAGCGAACCGCCGCCGCGCGCTGCGCCTCGCGCGCCGCCTTGCGCCGCTTCTTGCGCTCGCTGGCCTTAATCTTGGCCCGCGCCGCCTCGCCCTTCGACAGATAATGGCGCTTCCGCTTCGCTTCGCCGAGAATTCCCGACTTGATGATCGTCCGCCCGAAGCGGCGCAACATCGCCTCAAAGCTCTCGCCCGGCTGCTGATCGACCTGCATGAAGCCTAACCCCTCCTCGACTGTGTCGCCCGCGCAACTGCGCACTCACTGACCATTTCAACGCAATAGAAGCCACTGTGCCGCAGCGCGGCACAGTGGTGATAGTATCGCACATCGCCGCGCAGAAGGCGAGGGGTGCGGTTTGTCGCGATTTGCTGCGGTAGGGAGGGCCAGCTACCCTTCGTGCGCCCGGGTTGTGCATGGCACGCGCTTCGGGTATAGAATTCGTGGAGTCGGTCTGCGTGTTGAAGGCGAGCGACGGAGCACGCTCGTCCCCAGGCCACCAGGGATGACTGCGGCACCCACCGAGCAGGGCATTCGGCGATCTCGCCCGGCGTCGCCCACCGAAGTGCCCGCGTGCCGGTAGCCCATCCCGTGGCACACATCGGCGGCACCTCACCCGCAACGCGCCACTCCATCCCGGCCACCCACCCGCTCGGGTGCCCACCTCACCAGCCCCGAGCCATCCTGCTTGCCGAATGGTCGTGCGCGAAATGCCCGCGAGGCCCGCGTTTCACCAGAGTGTTTGCCGGGTGGCCGCGCCCGGCGCTGGCAGCGTGCATCGGCGTACCCATCCCGCGCCCTGACGCCGATGCACCGTGGCGGGAGTCGAAAGGGGGAGGCATGCAGCGGTCGCTACGCTGGCTCCGTATCCTCGGTGCCCTCATCGTCGGGTTGCTCCTGATCGAGACGATCACGCCGCAGCCGGTGCGCGCGGCGTCGTGGGGCGCACGCGCGTCGCTGCCGGACGGGCGCGGCGACCACACCGCCACGCTCCTCCCCGACGGCCGGGTGCTGGTGGTGGGCGGGGAGACCGCCGCGAACGACCCGAATACCGCGCTGAACAAGGCGACGGTCTACAACGCCCAGACCAACACCTGGACCGAAGTGGCCACGATGAGCGCGGCGCGTGCCGGGCATACCGCGACGCTGCTCTCTAATGGCCGCGTCCTCGTCGTTGGCGGCGCGGGGGCAGCGCGCGGCGGCGGAGCCGCACCCAGCCCGGCCGAGATTTTTTACCCGGCGAACGATACCTGGAGCGCCAGCCCCGGCGCGACCGAGCGCGTACACCACACCGCGACGTTGCTGCCCGATGGGCGGGTGCTGATCGTCGGCGGCGAGGACGTGCAGAGCGGCGGGGCAACCTCGCGTGCGGACTCCGAGTTGTACGACCCCGGGACGAATAGCTGGAGCCCGGCCGGCTCGATGGCCTCCTCGCGCGCCGGGCACGCCGCTATTATCCTCCCGACCGGCCAGGTGATGGTCATGGGTGGTGCGAAGGTCGCCTCGGGCACGGCCACCCCGCTCGCCACCACCGAACTCTACGATCCGGCGACGAATCGCTGGTCCTCCGGGCCGTCGCTGGCCGTTCCGCGCTCCGAGTTCACCGCGACCTCCCTGCAGAGCGGCAAGGTGCTCGCCGTCGGCGGCGACGCGAGTTGCCTGGCGACGGCGGAACTCTACGACCTGGCGACGAGCCGGTGGGCACCGACCGGGCCGATGGCGGCCTCGCGGGCGCGGCAGACCGCCACGCTGCTCACCAACGGGCGCGTGCTGGTGGTCGGCGGCGATCTGCGCCGGGCGGGCACCAGTGTCGGGCCGACCACGGTCGGCGCGCTCAGCGTCGATAACGCCCTGGCGCTGCCGACGCTGCAGACCACCGAACTCTACGATCCCGCCACCGATAGCTGGAGCCCCTACGATCCGCTCCCGCAGCCGCGCAGCGGGCACACCGCGACGCTGCTCCCCGACGGGCAACTGCTCGTCGTCGGCGGCTTCGGCGACAACGGGGCCGGGATCAGCAGCGTGGTGGGCTCGCAGACGCAGGCGCAGGCTCCCGCGCCGACGAGCGCGCCGCAGCAATCGGTCGCGCCCTCGGCCGCTCCATCCGTCGCGCCGCCACCACCGTCGGCTCCACCGCCGCCCCCGGCCGATTTCACGCTCAGCGCGCTGCCCCCCAGTCGGACGGTCGCGCCGGGCGAATCGACGACCTACGCGATCACGATCGTCCGCGCGAATCTCCCCGCCGCCATCAATCTGAGCATCGCCGGATTGCCCCAGGCGGTCGTTGCCACGTTTGATGTCAACCCGACGACGGCCAATGCCGTGCTCACGCTCACCACGACGGCGGGCGCGGGGCCGGGGACCTACTTCCTGCCGATCACCGGCACGGGGGCTGGCCTGACGCGGGTGACCACGGTCACGCTCGTCATCACCGCGCCGCCCACGCCCACGCGCACGCCCGCTCGCAGCGCGTCGCCGCAGGCGTCGCCGTCGCCGTCGCCCACGGCGACTTTCACCCCCACGCCGACTGCGACCGCGACGCCGACGCCAACGGACGAACCGAGCCAGCCGGATCCGACCAAGACGCCGACGCGAACCCCCACGCGGACGCCGACACGGACGCCGACGCGCACGAGCACGGCGACGAGCACGCCGACAAGCACGCCGACCAACACGCAGAAACCCCCGCGATCTCCGGCGAATCCGCCGGACGGGACGCCCGGCATCGCCTCTGCGGGCCAGCCCTTGCTCGTGGCCCACGTCGCCGCGAATCCGCTGCCCGCGAGCGATGATGGCGGTGCCGATGTCAGCAAGGTGGTTGCGGCGAACGCGCTGGACTGTCCGGCGCAGACCGCGAGCCTGCCCACGGCCGGTGGCGGCTGGTGGGCCAACCAGCGCGACCCGGTGTCGCCGACGCTGCTCGTGCTGGCGCTGCTCGCGCTCGGCACCGGGGCGCTCGCGGCCTGGGGCTGGCGGCGCAGGGTGCGCGAGCTGGACCGCGAGGGATCGGCCGACGCCTGAGCGGCGGCTGCCGTTGGGAACCGCGATAAACCGGGCGGCGGGGCGGTCGCGCGACTGCTTGCGCCGCTCCCGCCAATCTGGTATCTACTCGCCCGTGTGGTCGGCGTCGCCAGTTGCGATGCGGATGGGCCGGGTGGCGACGCCGTACGCCACCCGCCGGGAAAGCTGCGCCACAGGGTCGGCGGCACTGGCATTTGTCGGCGGTATACGCCAGTTGGGGCGAAACTTACCGACCCTTTGTGCGTTCTCATAGCGACATCGTCGATGCGTAGCGTCGGCCTGACGAGCCGATGACGACGCGGGGCACTCGACCCCGCGCCAATCTTCTTTGCGTCTGCACCGTTTCCGAGGTTCACGCATGGTTCGCTTTCCCACGCCCCCCCGACGCGGCCCGCTGCTCCTGCTCGTCGCCGCGCTGCTCCTCTCGTCGGTTCTCCCTTCGCTCTCCCCGGTACTGGCGGAGGATCCTGAGCCGCCCGCGATGTACCCGCCCGCCCGCAATGTCAACGCCGATTTTTTCGGTGTCGTCGGGCGCGATCCGTGGTTCGAGTGGAACACCGACCCGATCGCCTTCCCGAACGATGTCAATCGCGCCGCGCTGGAGGCGCAGGCGCGCGATCTCGCCGATGCCGGGGCGGGCTGGATTCGGATCGAAATGCGCGCGGAGCACGATAAGGGCAACCTCACCGGCCCCGGCTACATCGACTATCGCAAGTACGACTGGTTCGTGCGCGAGTGCGCGCCGAAATATGGCCTGAAGGTGCTGATGCTCCTGGGGTCCGGGCTGATCGACGACCCGGAGGTGGACCCGGCGGTGCGCTTCCTGCGGATCAACGACCCGCCCGACCGCCCCGACGGCACGAATGGCTATATCCGCCTCTACACCCAGCGGGCGAAGGAGATCGCCGATCACTACGGGAGTTCCGTCGCGGCCTACGAAATCCTCAACGAGCCGAACAGCAACGACATTCTCTACCGCGAGAGCGGCTTCAAGGATCCCGAACTCAAGCCGGAGAACTTCGGCACCCTCCTGACCGAGATGTACGCCGCGATTAAGCCCAACAACCCGCAGGCGCAACTGATCGTCGGCGGGCTGATCCACGGTCGTCGCGCCTCCGGCTCCACCGCCGACTTCGACTATCTCTACGTCCTCTACCGCACGAAGCGGGTGCAGGAGTATCGCGCGGCGAAGGGGCGCTTCCCGTTCGACGGGGTGGCCGTCCATGCCTACTTCATCGACACCCCGCGCGCGGTCGTCGATCACCTCTGGCAGCTCAATTTTGTCATCAAGGATGCCGGGGACTCGGCGAAGCTCTGGCTGACCGAGATCGGCGTCGCCGGGACGCCGCCGACGCTCCAGCCCGGCTACCTGGCGGCGGTGCCGACGGCGAGCGAGCGGCAGCAGGCGCAATTCCTGCGCGATCTGCTGGCCCTGCTGCTGGCCGAGACGCGCTCGATGGTCGCCAACGTCTTCTGGTTCAAGTACGAGGATTTCCCGCTCCCCAACGCCTGGGTCGAGTTCGGGCTGGTGCGCCTGCCGATCACCGCTGGCGGGGCCTACGTGCCGCCGCCCTCCCCGCGCAAGCTGGCCTACAGCGCCTATCAGAGCGTCGCCAACCCGGGCGCGCTGCCATCGCTGCCCGAGACGCCGACGGAGATGCCTGCGGGTTCCTACTTTTTCCCGCAGACGCAGCATTCGATGAGCGGGGCCTTCCGCCAGTATTGGGAGCAGAATGGCGGGTTGTCGCGGTTCGGCTTCCCGCTCACGCGCGTCTTCGAGACGGGCGGGGTGCGCGTGCAGTATTTCGAGCGGGCGCGCTTCGAGTGGCACCCGGAGAACGCCGACCCCTACAAGGTGGAACTCGGCCTGCTCACCGCCTTCCTGACCCAGGGGCGCACCTTCCCGAAGCCGCCGCCGCCGGTCACGCCGACGCCGCCGACCCCCTCGCCGCAGCCTGGTTGCCCCACGCCCCGGCCGGGGACGCCCACCGGGACGAGGACGCCGACGCCGACGCCCACGCCGACCTGCACGCCCGCGCCGACGCCGACGCAGGTGCCCGACACGCCGACCCCGAGCTTCACCCCGACCCCGACCCCGGAGCCGACCCAGGTCTATTTCCGCGAGACCGGGCACTACCTCGGCGGCGAGTTCCTGATCTACTGGAAGGCGCGCGGCGGCCTCGCCTCCTACGGCTATCCGATCTCCGAGGAGTTGCGCGAGGTGAACCAGGCCGACGGCAAGGAGTACACCGTCCAATACTTCGAACGCGCCCGCCTCGAATACCACCCCGAAAACCAGGGCACCGAATACGTTGTGCTGCTCGGGCTGATGGGCTGGGAGACGGTCAATACGGGCGGGTGGTATCGGTAGGCGTTGCGGGAATCGGTTGGGCCTGCGCTATACTCACATTAGCAGTGAGGAGGTCGCTATGGTGATGACTGAGCAGCAACGCGAGGCTCTGGCGGATACGCTCTACGAGCGCTATGCGCGCCCGCTTGAAGCGGAACAATGGGGTAAGTACGTCGCCATCATCGAGAGCGGCGAATATGTGCTGGGCGATAGCCTGACGGAGACGATGGAACGCGCGACAGCCGTTCTCGGGCGGGGCGCGTATATTTTCAAGGTTGGCGAGCAAGTGGTCGGGCGATGGCGCTGAGTCTTCGCCTGGTTAGTCAAGCATTTCCTTACCTGCCGATAACGCTGACGGTTCAGGGTCATACGGCGACGCTCCTGGCGCTGCTGGATACCGGGTTCGATGGCGATATTGTTGTGCCAAGAGGCTTCTTTCCACCGAATGTGACTCCCGATCACACCACTCGCTGGGCGCTTGCCGATAGTTCGCGTGTACTCGCGCCTTCCTTCGTAGGCACGGCTCAAATCGGACAGTTCATTCCCTTCAAGGTAACAGCGATCGCCCTTGGGTCCGAAGCACTCATCGGGCTTGCCGCGATTGGTAGCGTTACGATCATCCTCGATCATGGTAAGCGTCTTGTTATCGAGCAGTAGCCCACCCATAATTATCCGAGGCGCTTGACTTGGAGTTCGTGATGTTGGACGGGTTTGCCGACGATCAGATTGTGACCCACAGCGAGGCCGCGCGTCTCTTGCGCGTATCGCGGCGGTCCGTCCTCGAACTTGTCGCTGTTGGGGCCTTCCCGGCTCAGGGACGCGCGGGGCAGCGGCGCATCAGGATTGGCGATTTGCGCGCGTTCAAGGCCCGGCAGCGTGCTGGTATCCGCGAGATCAGTGAGATAAGCGAAGAACTGGGCTACGACGAGTAGTCGCGATGCTCCATTGGTCACAGCAGATTACTAGCGCCGAATCAACGCTTGCTCTCTAAAGGCAGCGCCACCTAAGCTCCCTCATTTGCCGCACGTAGGCCCGCTTCGAGCAGTTCTTGTGTGTCGCGGCCGAGGGTGAGGGTGGTGAGCGGCATGAAAGGCTGGCCGCTGGCGAGGCGGGTGAGGAAGTGCTCGACGGCGTTGCGCTCTCCTGCCGGGAGGGCTGGCGGGTCGATCAGGGCGACCGCCCGGCTTGTCGGGCGTGACGTGCTCGACCGCGCCGCCGGTGGTGACGTGGCCTTCGCGACGGGCGGATTGGCGACGCACGACGAGGGTGCCGGTGATCCTGGCGATGGTCGGGCCGCCATCGGTGACCGGCCCGGCGGTCCACGACGCCTCGATCACCGCAATGGTGCGCTCCCAACGGAGGGTCAGCACCGGGTTATCATCCACGGCGATGTCGTCCTGGCGCAGCCGCGCGATCGTCGCCTGCGCCGACCTCGCGGGCCGAGCAGCAGCCGTGCGATGCTCGCGCCGTAGCCGCAGTAGTCGATGTAGGCACCCGCGCCGTTGCGCGCCGGGTCGTAGAGCCAGTCGCAGAAGTAATCGGAGCAGCCGAAGGCGCGCGGTCCGGCGTGACCGCCCCGGAAGTGGAAGCGGGTGATCGCCCCGACCGCGCCGCTCGCCGCCAGATCGATCGCGTGGCGCACCCGCCGGGGTCCAGGCGGTCGGCCAGTTGACACATCACCGGCACCCCGGCGCGCTCCGCCGCCGCGACGATGCGCTCGGCGTTGGCGAGGCGATCGGTCAGTGGCTTCTCCAACATGATCGGCAGGCCGTGGCTGGCGGCGAGTTCGACCAGATCAGCCTTCCCGGCGTTGTCCACCATGATCAGGACGGCTTCCGGCTTCTCTCGTTCGAGGAGGTCGGCGTAGTCGCCATAGGTCCGCTCGACGCCAAGCTCCTCGCGCGCCTTCGCCAGCAACGGTGCATTCGGGTCCGCGACCGCGATCCGCACATCGTCGCGCGCCGATAAGTCGGCGAGGTGCCGCCAGACGTGATCGTGGATCAGGCCGAGGACGCCGATCGTGCGTGTCATGGGCCTCCTTGTCAGCGGTCGTCGCGCATCCGCCAGCGGCGCGCGTACCAGGCGGAGAAGCGGGCCACGATGAAGGCGAGGGTCGCGCCGGGGACGAGGATCGGCAGCGCGATCGCGATCGCGATGATCGCCTGCGATGGGGCCTGTGGCTGGTCGGCGAGGACGATGAGCCAAAACATGGTGCCCCCTTTGGCGCCGAGAGAGGGCGGTGGCGAAAGGCCGCTTGCGCGGCGGGCAGCGCATTACACTCGCGCTGCCCCGCCGCTCAGCCCTACGCCCTGTTCAAATACCGCAGTGCGACGGTCGCTAGCGTGGCGACGCCGACCGGCAGGGCGGCCTCGTCGTCGATGTCGAAGCGTGGGTGGTGGTGGCCGTGGATGAGGCCGCGCTCGACGTTGTTGGTGCCGACCATGAAGAAGCAGCCGGGGACGCGCTGGAGGAAGTAGGCCATGTCCGCCGACCATGCTCGGCTCGCGCTCCAGCAGCTTCCGCCGACGTCGCGCACGACGCCGCGCACGAGGTCGGTCATCGCGTGGTCGTTGATCAGCGTGGGGTAGCCGAAGTCGAACGTCACGTCGGCCTCGGCGCGCATGGCGGTGGCGATGCCCTTGACCAAGCTCGGGGATGCGCTTCGCGAGGCCCTGGCGCACCTCCTCGTCGAAGGTCCGCACCGTCCCCTCCATGATCGCCTCCTCGGGGATGATGTTGCGGACCGAACCGGCGTGGAGGTTGCCGATCGTGACCACCGCCTGGCGCAGCGGGTTGACCTCGCGGCTGACCAGCGTCTGGAGCGCGACGATGCACTGCGCGGCGACGACGATCGGGTCGATGCAGCGGTGCGGCCCGGCCGCGTGGCCGCCGAGGCCCCGGATGCGGATGTTGATGCTGTCGGGCGCGGCGGTCATCGGCCCGGCGCAGACGCCGATGCTCCCGGCCGGGATGTCCTGCGCGAGGTGGACGCCGAATGCCGCGTCAACGTGCGGGTTCTCCAGCACCCCCGCCTCGATCATCGGCTCGCGCCGCCCGGCGGCACTTCCTCGGCGGGCTGGAAGAGGAGTCGCGAATCCGTGCCCGCGAAATCGCCACGCCGCTCGTTGAGTAGCCGCGCGACGCCGAGCAGGATGGCGGTGTGGGCGTCGTGGCCGCAGGCGTGCATCACGCCGGGGGTGTTCGACTTGTAGGGCACGTCGTTCAGTTCGTCGATCGGCAGCGCGTCGATGTCGGCGCGCAGCAGCACCGTCTTGCCGGGGCGCGCACCTTCGATGATCCCGACGATGCCAGTCTTGGCGATGCCGGTCTGGTGCGCGATGCCGATCTCGGTCAGCTTCTCGGCGATGTAGCGGGAGGTGTTCTCCTCCTGGAAGGCGAGTTCGGGGTTCTGGTGCAGGTAGCGGCGATTGGCGACGACCTCGGGGCCGATCTCCCAGGCCGCGTCGAGAAGCGGCAGTTGTGTCGTGGTCACGGAACCTCCTATCGAAGTGCTGAGTGCTGAGTGCTGAGTGCTGAGTGAGGACGAAGTATGAGGTACGAACGACGAAGTGCGGATGGAGTGAGTATAGCGCAGACAGCATCGGTGGTTGAAACCGCCAGCGCCCCTATCGCTCCGCAGCCTTCCGTCCACCGTCCACCGCCCACCATCATCCGGTAATAGGTGCGACGGTGGCGGCGGTGAGGCTGACGAGGTCGCCGGGGGCGAGGGCGAGTTCGAGGCCGCGCCGCCCGGCGCTGACGTAGATGGTGGGGTGGGCGAAGGCGGTGGCGTCGAGGACGGTGGCGAGGCGGCGGCGCTGGCCGAGCGGGCTGATGCCGCCGACGACGTAGCCGGTGGCGCGCTCGGCGTCGGCCGGTTTCGCCATCTCGGCGCGCTTGCCGCCCGCCGCGGCGGCCAACTGCTTCAGGTTCAGGCGCTCGTCCACCGGGATGATCGCGACGACGAGCTTTCGACCCATCGACCGAGGCGATCAGCGTCTTGAAGACGACTTCTGGCTCGACGCCCAGCGCAAGCGCCGCCTCCAGCCCGTAGGACTCCGCGCCCGGATCGTGCTCATATTCGAGCACCTGGAACGCGACCTCGCCCGCTCGGCGGCGACGATCGCTCTGGTGCCGCTGGTCTTCTTCGCCTGAGCCATTTGTACCAACCTCACACCGGTTTTGAGGACGATTGAACCGCCAAGACGCCAAGGAGACGCCAAGGACGCCAAGACGAAGAGAGAAAAGGAGGGGGAGAAGGAGAAGGGAGAAGAAGACTGCGGAGGCGCGGCGCCGCATCCGTCTCTCCACTCTCCACTCTCCTCGTCCTTGGCGTCTTGTCGGTTTATCGTTTCTCAATCCTTCCTGCGCGGGCGCGAGGAGCAGGACGATGCTGGCGACGATGCTCGCGCCGCCGAGGGCTTTGAAGAGGGTCAGCGGCTTGGAGAGGACGATGGCGCTGAGCACGATGACCGTGACCGGCTTGGCGACGGTGGTGATCGCGGCCGAACTCGGGCCGATGCGGGCGCGGATGCCGATCAGGTAGAGCAGCACGGAGGCCCTGGTCAGCACGCCGACGATGCCGCAGATGACCAGCTGCGCGTCGCCATGTCGCGCGCGAAGTCGCCGCTGACGACCACGTAGAGCAGGAAGCAGGAGGCGGTGGCGGCAGCGCGTGGCGCGCGACGGTGTAGCCGTAGAAGCCGCGCCCGACGCGAACCGCGACCGGGCCGCACCAGGAATTGCCGAACGCCGAGATCAGCGCGAAGGCGACGCCCGCCGTGCTGAGGGTCGCGCCAGCGGTGAAGAGCGTCGTCGGGTTGAGGGTGAGGGCCGCGCCGCCGAGCGCCAACACGAGCGCGCCCACCCGGTGGCGGTTGAGGTGCTCGCCGAAGAAGAGCGCCGACCAGAGGACGGTGAGCGCCGGGAAGAGGTAGAGGCAGAGCACGGCGATGCTGACGGGCAGCCGCGAGAGCGCCAGGAAGTAGGTCAGCGAGTTGAAGACGGTCAGCATCCCCAGGCCCATGAAGCCGAGGCGGCGGCGCGGCGCGAGCGCTGGTCCGCCGCGCTCCATGCGCCGCCCGACCAGCGGCAGCAGGCTCCAGATGAAGAGGCTGCCGATCGCGGCGCGCAATGCCAGCAGCGTGACCACGTTCGGCGCCGCCCGCGAAGGCATATTTCACCAGGATGCCCTGGAAGCCCCAGCTGAGGCGAGGATGACGGCGAGGAACCCGGCCAGCGCGCGGTGGCGAGCGCGGACAGCACGGGGATTTTCCGCCCGTCTGGGCCTGCGCCGACGGGGCTGCGCCGATGTCGGGGATGATGGTTGCGGCGTCACTTTCCATGGTCGGAGTATAGCGCAGCGCGGGGAGTGGCGGGTTCAGCCGGGCTTACGCCCGGTCGTGATGAAGTGGCTCATCGTGCGGGAAGAAGGTTGCTCCTGTTGCTGGATCGCCTCTTCCAGTGCCGCCGACCAGCGATCCGCCTCGTCGGCGCTCACCGCGCCGTGACGCTGCGCGAGGCGCAATACCACCCAGCAGATCGGCGGTCGGGCGAATCTCCGCGTAATCGGTTGTCACCTGCGTCAGCGCTTGACCGCCACATCACCGCTTCCGAACTCGCGGAAGAGGCGATAGAGTTGGTGCGCGATTCCTCGGCTGCCGCAGCGTGGCGTTGCGGAACGCGAAGAACTGCGAGAAATCTCCGGGTAGGGCGAGTCGAGCAGGCGCGATTCGTATCGTCTTCGACGATGAGCAGGTGACCGCCCGGTTTTGCAGACCTGATCAGCTCGGCCAGCGCCAGCCGTGGCTCAGGCAAGTGCTGGAACGTTCGGTCGGCGCGCAGCGCAACGGTCGAAGCTGTCGTTGGCGAATGGCAGCTGGTGGGCATCGCCACGGCAAAAGGCGACCTGCCCGGCCCTGTCGCCGCTGCGCTGTTTTGCCCTCGCGGATACCGTTCAGTTCAGGTCGAGCCGATGAACCCGCCTTGCGCCCCAACCAACTCGGCCATCGCCAGGACATCGGTGCCAAGCCCGCAGCCGACATCGAGCACCGCATTCCCCGCCCGGAGATCGAGCAGCTTGAGTACCTGCCTGTACCGCCGGTGGAACGGCTGGCCTCGCGGCTCTCCAGCATCCGCACATACGCTTGCGGATCGCCCGCGCGATCGACGTCGGTGAACTCGGCGCGGGGTGGCTGGATGTTCATTGCATATTCTCTGTAAGATGGTGGAAGGCGCTGGCGCGAGTTGCGCTCGCTGGCACAATTGCCGTATCGACTGCCGTTCTCCGGTGAAGAGTACCGCGAACCGCTGTGGATGGAGCCTGATTGCCTCGCGATAGACCGCATCACGATCCTGACCGTGGTAGAGGACGATTCCGCGCTCAACTTCAAGCTGGCGTTCGTCTGGGGAGCGCCAACGAGGATCCACTCACCGGCGAATTGCTGTTCGATCTCCCCAAATGATAGCCTCAGCGCCATGTTGGTCCCTGCCAGACTTTTTCTAACGAGTCATTGCCTGATCACCTCGGTCTACCGAACTGCGGACGCCAGGGTATCCACTGCCACCTCTCGCGCGTACCAATGGAATGCATTATTCGATAGCGAGGGCTATCCTGCAAAGCCAAGAGGTTGAGGACGCGAAGGCGTAATCGCCAGCGGTGACGATTGCTTTGGTCGAGCGCAAGATTTCATGTGGTCGTGGCTCCGCCCACTGATGTGACCAAGTGAGCCAGCCCTCGTGAAGCGCATCATAGTCCCGGCGGTTGTGCGTCACAACTGTCCAGCCTTGCTCCGTTGCGTACAGTAGTTGTTCAGCGTCCCAGCGCCCCAGCCGTCCTGCCGCGACAGTTGTGCGGGTTGGATGTCCTGCGGCAGTAAGCAGCCCTGCTACAGCGGTCTGAACATCTTCGTCAAGGTAGAAGTGCGCCATTACGCAGCCCGGTTGGCAGCAAGTCGATCATCGATCACTTGTTTGTGTCGGGCGTAGAAGGCCCGCGCCGCTTCGACGGCTTCGCGTGAGATCTCGAAGGTGTGTGCAACCTGATCAGCGTTGCTCCCATCGGGCATTAGGCTGCCGATGATTGACCATACAGGGTAGCCGTTATCCTCGACACGCAGGCGATATTCTCCAATGCGTGGGTCATCGGGATAAGGTTCGATGTGTCGCGCGATCAAAGCATCTATGTCGTGCTTGGTGAGTTCGCGCACCATGAATCACCTCCTTCTCGATCTCCTACCCCTGCACCCGCCCCATCTTGTAGGCGTCCACGTACTCGCCGTTGCGGAAGGCGAAGTGGCGCATGGTGCCCTCGATGACGAAGCCGAATTTCTCGTAGAGGCGGATCGCGGCGGGGTTGTCGGTGTAGACCTCCAGCTCGATGCGGTGCAGGTTGAGCCAGTTGTCGGCGAGTTCGAGCGCCGCCGCCATCATGGCGCTGCCGATGCCCCGGCCCTGGAAATCGTCGTGGACGGCCATGCCGACGCTGCCGACGTGGCGACGGCGCGCGGCCGATTCGAGGAAGAGCCCCAGTTGGCCCACCACGCGGCCATCGACCTCGGCGACCAGGCTGTGCATGTCGGGGCGCGACTGGTTGTACTGCTCGCGCCGACCCTCCAGCGAGCGGAGGGGGAGTTGCATCGTCCCATGCACCACGCCGGGACAACTCATGACCTCGTGCAGCGCCTCGATGTCGCGCGGCTCGCGCGCCCGCACGCTAATCGTCGTCATGCCGCACCTCGTCCATTGGTTGCCCGTTCGCGAGCGGCATACCGCCCATTCCCGCAACGGCGGGTGGGGCTGGCGGTATCGGCGGGAGTGGCCTCGGCCCACGCAGCCAGCGGATCGTCAGTGCGCCGAGCACCACCAGCAGCAGCGCCGCGATCGGCAGCGACACGCCGAGCAGCGGGATGAGCCGGTCGAGCGGCGTATCCGCCGTGCCCCCCGAACTGACGGTGGCCCCGGCCTTGTCGCCGCCATAGCCGAGGCTCGCCTTCCACTCCTTGTCCAGGCCGTCGGCATCGACGCCGAGGGCGCGCTTCAGCGCCTCGTCGGAGGAGAGTTCGTCCTTGAACGAGCGCAGCAATTCGCCGAGCTTGGCGTCGCCGTACTTCGCGACGATGAACTCCACGAGGCTCACGCTCTCGGCGTAGGAGAGGCGGGCTTCGCTCGGATCGAGCGGGAAGTTCGAGTTGAGGGCGCGCACCGGCAGCAGCGCGCCGTTCTTGATCGCCTGGGTGAGCAGCGGCTTCAGCGAGGTATCGACCGTCTCCTGGTTGTAGACCGCCAGCCCCTCGTCCAGCCAGTGCGACGGGCCGCCGTAGGGGTTCTTGGTCGCCTGGTAGAGCAGCAGGTGGCTGACTTCGTGCGGGATGACGCGCCGGATCTCCGAGGCCGCGCCGCCCCCCGGCTGGATGCCGGTCACGATCAGCCCGAGGTCGGGGTGCGCCTGCCCGCCGATCCACTCGGCGCTGTTCGGCGGCAGCGACGTGGCGAAGTCGCGCGTGCTGCCGTAGACGACGATGTGGACCGGGTCGCTCCCGGCGACGCCGAAGCGCTGGCTGAGCTTCGTGATCGTCCGCGTTGCCGTGTCGAGCAGATCGCGCCCGAAATCCTCGTTGCCGGAGTAGTAGTAGACCGTCACCTGCCCGCCGGTGAGCGAGCGCCAGGAGAAGCGGCCATCCTGGTAGAGGAAGGTCTGCGGCTCGGTGTCGTGGCGCTGCCCCTGCGCGTCGGTGAGGGACCAGTAGTAGACGATGTCGAGACCCGGCGGCAGATACCGGGTCTGCATATCGACCGCGTGCGTGAGGTTGATCGCCTTCCCCGGCGTTACCTCGGCCTGCGACAGATTCGTGATCTCCGCCAGCGCCGGGCGGTAGAGGAGCCGCGCCTCCCGAATCTCCACGTCCGATTCCGCCTTCAGCGTGAAGACGATGCGGTTGGGGAAGTCGGGCGTGGCGGTCTGGATGATATTGCGGATTGCGGATTGCGGATTGCGGACGGGGATGTTGGCGCAGGGGCAGCGCTACCGACCCTCGGCCACATCGCAGCGGCGAGCAGTAGCGCCAGAAGCAGGGCGAAGCCTGACCTCCGGCACCATCTCCAATCCGCAATCCGCAATCCGCAATCTGAAATCACGCCACTTCCCCATCCGGCTCGTTCGCGCCGATCTGCCCTTGCAGGTAGGCGTCGATGAACGGGTCGATGTCGCCGTCGAGCACGGCCTGGATGTTGCCGGTCTGGTGATCGGTGCGGGTGTCCTTCACCAGCGTGTAGGGGTGCAGCACGTAGGAGCGGATCTGGCTGCCGAACTCGTTGGCGACGCGCTCGCCCTTCAGCTTGGCCTGCTCCTCGGCGCGCTCGCGCTCGCGCAGCTCCAGCAACCGCGCCTGCAGGATCTTCATCGCCGACTCGCGGTTCTGCAGCTGCGACCGCTCGTTCTGGCAGGTGACGACGATATTGGTCGGGATGTGGGTGATCCGCACCGCCGACGAGGTCTTGTTGACATGCTGCCCGCCCGCGCCCGATGCCCGGTAGGTGTCCACGCGCAGATCGTCGTCGTTGATCTCGATCTCGGCGGCATCCTCCACCTGCGGCAGCACCTCGACCATCGCGAACGCCGTGTGGCGGCGGTGGGCCTGGTCGAACGGCGAGAGGCGCACGAGGCGGTGGACCCCCTTCTCCCCCTTGATGAAGCCGTAGGCGTCCTGGCCGCGAATTTCGACGCTGGCGCTCTTGATCCCCGCCTCCTCACCCTCGGAGAGGTCGAGCACCTCGCTCTTGAAGCCGCGCCGCTCGGCCCAGCGCAGGTACATGCGCATCAGCATCTCGGCCCAGTCCTGGGCATCGACGCCGCCCGCGCCCGCGCTGAAGCTCATGATCACGTCGTGGTCGTCGTAGGGGCCGGAGAGCATCAGCCGCATCTCCAGCGCGTTGATCCGCTTGGATAAATCTTCGCTTTCGGCTGCCACCTCGGCGACGACCCCCTCGTCGTTCTCCTCAACTGCGAGCGACAAGAGTTCTTCGGCGTCGTCGAGCCCCTGGACGAACGAGCGCCACTCGCCGACCTGGTCGCGCAGCCCGGTCAGGCGGCGCATGGTGGATTGCGCGGTGCGCTGGTCGTTCCAGAACTCCGGGTTCGCGCTGAGTTCCTCAAGCTCGGCGATCTGCGCCTCTTTGCCCGGTAAGTCAAAGACGCACCCCAATCCGGTCGACGCGCTCGCGCAGATCCCGCAGGGTCGCAGTTAATGGGGCGCTCATAAGCGTTCTAAAACCTCCGTCGATCACGTCGCGACACATCGCGAATGCTGCCGCGATCCACATAATTCGCGGCAAAGTATAGCATCCCGACCCCTCTCAGCCTGTTGTTATAATTTGGGAACGTTCGGCGATTTTCGGGGCGAGATCATTAATTGTAGGGCGCTTCGTGAAGCGCCCTGCTCTGTCGAGCTAGCGGTTGCCAGGGATACCGGCGCTTCACGAAGCGCCCCCTACGAGAACCGTGCAAATCCAGGTGAAAATCCATGTCATCGCAGCCACCACCAACTGAACCGCAGCCGCGCATCGCCGACCGCCCGCGGCGCGCGGCGCGCGGGCGTTTCGTCGGTCGGCAGGCCGAGATCGCGCCTTCCGCGCTGCGCTGCTGGCGGAAGAGTCGCCGTTTGCCGTGCTCCATCTCCATGGTCCGGGCGGCCGGCAAGACGACGCTGCTGCGCGAGTTTGCACGGATCGCGGCGGAAGCGGGCGTGCGGTGGTGCGGCTCGATGGGCGCGATGTCGAGTTGCCGCCTGCGGGTTTCCTGCGTGCTTTCCGGCGGGCGCTCGGTCTGGATGAGGGCACGGCGGCCGATGCCCTGCCCGTCTGGCCGGGCGATGGCGTGCTCCTGGTGGACACCTACGAGACGCTGGCCGACCTCGATCCCGGCTGCGCGAGACGTCGCTGCAGCTGGCTGCGCGCAGCGTGGTGGTCCTGGCCGGGCGCAACGTCCCGGCACCGGCCTGGCGCACCGATCTCGACTGGGCCGATCTGACCGCGATCGTGCCGCTCCACAATCTGCGGCCCGAGGAAAGCCAGACCTACCTGGCGACGCGCGGCATCCCCGCCGAGCGGCACGCCGCCGCGCTCGCCTTCACCCACGGCCACCCGCTGGCGCTGGCGCTCGTCGCCGATGCGCTGGGGCGGGGGGAGGATCCGGGCAGCTTCGACCCGGCGAGCGAGCCGGAAGTAATCCGTATCTTGCTCGAACGGCTGGTGCGCGACGTGCCCGACGCGCGCCACCGCCGCGCGCTGGAAGTCTGCGTGCTGGCGCGCGTCACCACCGAGCGGATGCTGGCCGAGGCGCTGCCCGCCGACAATGCGCGCGAGCTGTTCGAATGGCTGCGGCAACTCACCTTCGTCGAGCAGGGACCCTACGGCCTCTTCCCGCACGACCTCGCGCGCGAGGTGCTGGAGGCGGACGCCCGCTGGCGCGACGACGCGGCTTACCAACGCCTGGGGCGGCGCATCTACCTCTACCTGCGCGGCCGGATCGCCCAGAGTACCGGGCTGGAGCGGCAGCGCCTCCAGCTGGAAGCCCTCTACGTGATCCGCTACACCCCCGCCAACGACGGCTTTTTCGACCTGAACGCGGTGGACGGCGTCTACGCCGAACTGGCGACTGATGCGGATGCCACGGCGATCCTCGCGATGGTCCGGGCGCACGAAGGGGAGGAGTCGGCAGGATTCGCCGCGCACTGGCTCGCGCGCCAGCCGCAGGCGTTCCTCGTCTTCCGCACGGACGACGGCGCGTGCTTCGGCTTCATGGCGCACCTCGCGCTCCACCTCGCCGCGCCCGAGGATATCGCCGTCGACCCGGCCGCGACCGCCGCGCTCGCCTTCGCGCGGCGCTACGGCCCGGCCGCACCGGGCGAGGAGGTCATGTATCTCCGCTTCTGGATGCACCGCGAGGCCTACCAGGCGGTCACGGCCGCGATCAACCTGACCGCGATGAACATCGTCACGCACGTCCTGACGCGCCCGAATATGGCCTGGAACTTCGTCGCGATGGCGAACCCGGCGTTCTGGCTGCCGCACTTCTCCGGTCTTAACTGGCCGCGCGCGGCCGAGGCCGATTTCGCGGTCGGCGGGCTCACCTACGGCGTCTTCGCCCACGACTGGCGCATCGACACGCCCGCGACCTGGATGGGCGGCACCCAACCGGCGATGCCGTTCGATCCCGCCTATCAGCAGGCCCCCGCTGCGCCGGGGCTATCGCGCGAGGAGTTCGTCGCGGCGGTGCGCCAGGCGCTGCGCGACTACACCCGCCCCGACCGGCTGGCGGAGAGTCCGCTGCTGCGCGGCGGCGCGGACCCGGAGGCGTTGCGGTCGCGGTTGCGCGAGGCGGCGGCGACATTGACCGCCAACCCGCGCGATCTGAAGCTGCACCGCGCCCTCTGGCACACCTATTTCGCGCCAGCGCCAACCCAGGAGGCCGCCGCCGAACTGCTCGGCCTCCCCTTCAACACCTATCGCTATCAGCTCACGAACGGGATCGAGCGCGTCGCCGAGTGGCTCTGGCGGCGCGCTCAGGACGCCGCGCGCTAAATCGTCGCTACCGCACCCCGTCGGCTGGTGGACCTCCCGCCTCGGCCTGCGGCGGCCGAAGATCGCCGGGCGCGCCCGGGTAGCGCGACATGCCCGCGCTCGGCCGCAACGCCTCCTCGGGCAGTGCGATCCGCTGCGCCTTGCGCTCCAGCGCGAGCGCCAGCATATCGACGGCGGCGTCGATCCCCAGCACGCCGGTGTTCACGACGATGTCGTAGAGCTGCGCGTCGCTCGGGAGTTGGTGGTAGTTGGCCTGCAGGTAGCGAGCACGGTCGCGATCCTTCAGCTCGATGCGCGCCCTGGCATCATTGGTGGCCAGCCCCTCGCGCGTGGCGACATACTCGACGCGCTGTTCCAGCGGCGCGACGATGCGCGCGTGCAGCACATCGCGCCGATTGCCCAGGAGCACCTGCGAGCCGCGCCCGACGATGACGACGTTGCCCTCGTCCACCGCGCTCTGCACCACGAGATGCAGTGCCGATTGGTAACGCTGGCTCTCGTCGTCCTGGCCGATCGGTAGGTCGCCGGTCGCGACGGGGGCGACGAAGGTCATCGATTGGAGACTGCGCAGGATGCGCCCCCCCAGCCCCTCGGCGTGCTCGTCATAGGTCGTCGCCTCGGCGATGGTGACCCCGAGCGCACGCGCGACCTGCACGACCACCTCGTGATCGACCAGCCGCCAGCCGAGCCTGCTGGCGAGGCGCGCGGCAACCTCGCCGCCACCGCTGCCATACTCGCGGGAAATGGTGATCGCTCGCACCGTTGCACCAGACGCTTGCCGCTCTTCCATCGCCGAACCCTCCTTGCCCTCAGTATACGCCGAACCGGCGGAGCCGAGGCATGGTCGCCGGAACAGCGGCATCTGGCCTTCGGACGCTCGCCCGCCGGGCAATTTCGGCGGCGATTCGGCAGCTTTTCGGCTGGGGCTTCGGTGGCGCACCGCCCTATGCTGCGACTCAGGAAAGTGGTGACGCGAATTCGATTTCGGAGGTGCGACGATGATCCAGACATTACCGACGACTCAGGTCGCCTACGCCCTTGGCCACGCGCCGCGCGAATTGCAGCGGTTGATCGACCAGGCGCGCTACTTCGGCGACATGACCGCGCACATCTTCCAGTTGGCCGGGTTGGGCGCGGGGATGCGCGTGCTCGACATCGGCTGCGGCGCGGGCGACGTGGCCTTCCTGGCCGCCAGCATGGTCGGCCCGGCGGGCGAGGTGATCGGCGTGGACCGGTCGCCCGATGCCGTGGCGCTCGCCACGCGCCGCGCCGCCGAGGGCGGGCTGACCAACGTGCGCTTCGTCGTCGGCGACATCGCCGATCTGGCGCTGGACGAGCCGGTCGATGCGCTCGTCGGGCGGCTGGTACTGATGTACCTGACCGATCCGGCGGTCGTGTTGCGCCGCCTGGCGACGCTGGTGCGGCCGGGCGGGCTGATTATCTGCCACGAGTTCGACATGACGCGCGCGATGGCCGATCCGCCCAGCCAGCTTTTCGCCGAGGCGACCGACCGGATCACCCAGGCGCTCAACCGCGCGGGGGCCGACAGCCGCGCGGGGCTGCACTTGCGCCGCACCTTCCTGGAAGCGGGCCTGCTCGCGCCGCAGCAGTTCCTGCACGCGCGGGTCGAGCATGGCCCCGAGGCTCAGGTCTACGCCCAGGTCGCCGGGATCACCCGTACGCTGCTGCCGGTGATGGAGCGCACCGGGGTCGCCACCGCCGAGCAGGTCGGCATCGACACCCTCGCCGAGCGGCTGCGCGCCGAGGCGCTGGCGCTGGACGCCACGCTGATCTCCCCCGCATTCATCGGAGCCTGGTCGCGCAAGGAAGCGACGTACTGAGATCGCCAGCGTCGCGGTCGTGAATGGTGGCGGGGCGGCGACTTGCGCCCGTCGCCCCGCTCTCCTATCCTCGGCATATGAGCGCGCCGCTGATCGCCACAACGCGACTCGAACTGCGCGGCCGGACCGTCTTCCTGCGCCACTGCGGCGCGGACGACGGTCCGGCGCTCGTGCTGCTGCACGGCCTGCCGACCTCCTCCTTCCTCTGGCGGCGCTGCCTGCCGGGAGTGGCGGCGGCGCTGCCGGGCTGGCGAATCATCGCGCCCGACCTCCCCGGCTACGGGCGTTCCGCGCCGCGACCGGGCGCGGGGCCGCGCCACCTGGGGCGCTTCCTCCACGCGCTGCTGACTGAACTGGGCGTGGATCGCTTCGTGCTCGCCGGGCACGACCTCGGCGGGTTGGTCGCGCTCACCGACGCGGTCGCGCGGGCGGGGCGACTCGGCGGCCAGCCACACCCGGCGCTCGCGGGCGGGCCGCGCCTCGAACGGCTGATCCTGCTCGACACCACCATCTATCCCGCGCCACTACTCGTCGCGGGCCTGCTCCCCGCGATTGTGCCGCCGTTCGCCGAGCTCTCGCTCGCCTGGCTGGGGCGCGGCGGCGCGGCGCGCGACGACGAGCGCCGCGCACAGTACGTCGCCGGGATGCGGCAACTGCTCGCGTCCGACACGACGCTGACCGACGCCGAGTGGGCCGAGTATGCCCAACCTTACGGCACAATCACCGGGTGGCGCGAGGCGACGCGCTCGATCCGCGCGCTCGCGGCGCAGGCCCCGTTCGTGCTCCGCTGCCTCGCCCATCTGCGCGACCTGACGCTGCCGACCCGCCTGATCTGGGCCGAGCACGACCCCTTCTTCCCGCTCGCCACCGCCGAGCGCCTGCGCCGCGCCATCCCCGGAGCCGAGGCACGGGTCCACGTCATCCCCGGCGGCGGCCATTTCCCGCAGGAGGATCGGCCGGAGCTGGTGACGCGGCTGATCGCCGAGTTTGCGGGGGCGTCGGGGCTGGTATGATGGACCCCTCCCCGCCGCTGCGGCGGCACCCCTCCCCCTTGCGAGGGAGAGGGGAAGGTCGCTGGGGTGGGGGAGGGGTGTCGGTGAGGGCGGTGGTAGGTGAGACTCGCCCGGAGATGAAGTCTCCGGGCTACGAAGATGCACCGGATCAATCCGGCTACGAGGATGGTCAAGCAGCGCAACCTGGCACGAGTTCGGCAACAGTTGGAGGTGCGGCAACCGGAGATCGACGCAGCACGCCGCCAGGGGCAAGGTGTTAGAATGCGCCGCAACATTTCGGGTGGTGGTGCCCCGAGAAGAGGAACGTGCCGTGTCGCGCCGCGAGATATCCGCCTGGTTCGTCCATTTCTATACCGCCACGGGCGCGGTCTTCGCGGCCTGGGCGCTGCTCGCCATCTTCCATCGCGAGTTTCGCAACGCCTGGATCCTGATCACGGTCACCATCTTGATCGATTCGACCGATGGGGCACTCGCGCGCACGTTCCGCGTGAAGGAGGTGCTGCCCAACTTCGACGGGCGGCGACTCGACGATATCGTGGACTATCTCGGCTGGGTGCTGGTGCCGATCGTGCTGCTGGTGGTGGCCGATATGCTCCCGGCCTGGGCCGCCGCCGCGCCGCTGCTGGCGAGCGGCTACGGCTTCGGGCAGGAGCAGGCGAAGACCGAGGATAACTATTTCCTCGGCTGGCCTTCCTATTGGAGCATCCTGGCATTCATCCTCTACGAGTTCGATGCGCCCAAGGTGATCGTCACCGCGATTATTCTCTTCTTCAGCGTGATGGTGCTCGTGCCGGTGCGCTACCCCTATCCCACGCAGATGAAGCAACTCCGCGCGCCGACACTCCTGCTGACGATTCCGTGGCTGCTCATCGGCCTCTACCAGATCTATCTGCAGCCGGAGCGACCGCTCTGGCTGGCGATCCTCTACTGTTTCTACCCGGTCTACTACACCGGGCTGACGATCTATCTCTCCTGGCAGCGCCGCCAGCAGGCCAAGGTGCTGCCCCCCCTGGATGCCGGTCGCATGGTGTGACCGGTGCGCGACAACAAGCAAGGAGGCCAGACGATGGCGGGAGCGCCGCTCGAACTTGGCATTGCCACCGGACAGACCGAGCCATTCGCCCGCACGGCAGACCGCTGGCGGCAGATCGAGGCGCTGGGGTTCGATAGCGCCTGGATTTTCGACCATTTCATGGGCTCGAACCAGCAGGCCGCCGACCACACCTACCTGGAGGCGTGGACCGCGCTGGCGGGGCTGGCGATGGTCACGTCGCGCGTCAACATCGGTATTTTGGTGAGCGGCAACACCTATCGGTCGCCCGCGCTGGTGGCGAAGCAGGCGGTGACGATCGACCACATCTCCAACGGGCGGGTGATCATCGGGCTCGGTGCGGGCTGGCACGTGCCCGAGCACCAGGCGTATGGCTTCACCTTCCCGTCGGCCGGCGAGCGCGTCTCGCGCTTCGCGGAGGCGATCCAGGTGATCAAGCTGCTGACGACGCAGGAGCGCTCGACGTTCAACGGGCGCTACTACCAGCTGGATGACGCGCCGTTCGAGCCGCGCCCGGTGCGCGCGAGCGGCATCCCGGTGGTGGTGGGGACCAGCGGCGAGCGGATGCTGAAGATCGTGGCGCGCTACGCGGATCGCTGGAACATGGTCGGCACGCCGGAGCAGATCAAGGAGAAGGGGAAGCTGATGCTGGAGGCGTGCGCCGCCGTTGGCCGCGATCCGGGCGAGATCGTCTGGTCGGCGGCGGCGTGGCCGGGGCGCGTCGGCGGCGACCCGCTCGCCTCGGTCGAGTTCTACCGCGACCTCGTCGGCCGCTACCGCGAGGCTGGCGTGCAGGAGGTGATCTGCCAGTGGCAGCACAGCGTGCCACTGGAGCAGATCGAGCGAATCGCGGCGGAGTTGCCGACGTTGCGCGCGGGGTAGGGCTGCGAAAACTGGCAGGCTAAAGTGCGTTTTGCTGAGTGAAGATCGGCAGGCTATCCCGCTGATCTTCACTCGTTTGACTCTCCCTAAAGTTAGTATGCTGCAATCGCAACATCGGTTCGCGAAAAATCGTCGCCCTTGAATAACAACGGTTCGCCGCTTTCTCGGGCAAGGGCATAAGCGAAGCAATCGCCGTAGTTCAGTGACGCTGGATGTAAGCCCTTCCCAAATCGGCGATGAGCCTCGCGCGCGATAGCTGCCTGCTGCTCCGTGACCGTGGCAATTTCAATCCGCAGGGTGATCAAGAGCCGATCCAGATCGCGATTGCCGCTATCGCCAGAGCGATACTGCGCCAGCATCCCCGCTTCAAGCAGACTTGCAGCAGACAACAGCCGCGTTTGGGCTGCTGTAATTGCACGAATGAATCGCTCTGCTTCTGGCTCCTGGAGTAGGATTGCCAGTATTGCTGAGGTATCGATCACCATTAGTTTGGTAGTCCGCGCTCATCGTAGCCAAGTAATTCATCGAAGGAGCGCGCATCAAGCACTGGCAAGGAGGCGAAATGGCGTCCGATCGCCATCGCTTCTTCCACAATCCGTTCAACATCAAGGGCACGCGCTTCCTCGCGCGCCAGGCGTTCGCGAAGTGCGTTCGTCACAACTTCCGCTGCCGTTTCGCCGGTGCGTTGCGCAATCGCCAGTACCAGCCGCTCGACTTCGGGATCGTCAATGCGTACCATCTCGCACCTACCCTGGTTAGGCTGCACTCAACGTGGATGATAGTGCCCCGAGGATCGGCTGTCAAAGCTGGAGAACCAGCCGAACAGGTCCAGGGCACCTGGCCAATAGTAGAATCTGTCGGGGCCATGAATACATCTCATTGCCCCCATCCCTACCATAGAGTAATCTTGACATAGCGCGGCAAACGCCGCCGTCGTTCACCTTGCGTGGCCTGGATGTTGCAGCGCCCCAGGCGGCGGATGCCGACGTGCGGAAGGGTGAGGAGAGCATGGCCGGTCACGACCAGTGGGAACGGTTTTATGGCCCCAATGCGGGCTATGTCCTTGAGTTGTATGAGCGCTATCAGGCCGATCCGGGGTCGGTGGATGCGGCGACGCGCGCCTTCTTCGAGCAGTCGGCACCGCTGAGCGCGAATGCGGACGGGGAAAGCGAGGCGGGGAATGGCGCGGTCGCGGTAAAGGCCACACCGGCAGCCCCGCCCGCCCCGGCGACGAATGGCGCGGCGAAGGTGCAGGTTGCGCCGCCGCCGATTGCCGCGACGCGCAATGGGAGCGACGGCGGGGCGGGCGGGGCCACCGCGCCGCCTGACGTGCCGGTCGCGGGGAGCGCGCCACTCGCCGCCGTCACCGATGTGGCGAAGATCGTGAGCGCGGCGCGATTGGCGCGCTGCATCCGCGAATATGGGCACCTGGCGAGCGACATCGACCCGCTCGGGATGCCGCGTCCGGGCGACCCGATGCTCGATGCGGCCACGCACGGCCTGACCGACGAGGATCTGGCGGCGCTGCCGGCCAGCATCGTCTGGCGCAACGCCGGGCCGGAGGCGGGGACCTGCCTCGACGCGATCGGGCGGCTGCGCGCGATCTATTCCGGCGCGATCGGCTACGATCTCGATCACATTCAGGATTATGAGGAGCGCGACTGGATCCACAATCAGATCGAGAGCGGCGCGTTCCGCACGCAACTCGATCCCGAGGACCGGCGGGCGTTGCTGCAACGACTCACCGAGGTCGAGGGGTTCGAGCGCTTCCTGCACACCACGTTCCAGGGGCAGAAGCGCTTCTCGATCGAGGGGTGCGACACGCTCGTGCCGATCCTCGACGAGTTGGTCCGGCTGGCGGCGGTTGCGGGCACGCGCGAGGTGCTGGTCGGCATGGCGCACCGGGGGCGACTCAACGTGCTGGCGCATGTGCTGGGCAAGCCATACGGCAAGATTTTCGCCGAGTTCCACCACTCGCCAAACCGCGAGTTGGTGCCGTCCGAGGGATCGAGCGGCATCAACTACGGCTGGACCGGCGACGTGAAGTACCACCTGGGGGCGCGCAAGACGGTGCGCGAGAGCGAGTTGGTGCCGGTGACGCTGACGCTGGCGCACAACCCGAGCCACCTGGAGTTCGTCAACCCGGTGATCAATGGCTTCACGCGCGCCGCGCAGGAGCGCCGGGATGCGCCCGGCACGCCGCGCCTGGATATCGACTGCGCGCTGGCGGTGGCGATCCACGGCGACGCGGCCTTCCCGGGCGAGGGGGTGGTGGCGGAGACGCTGAACCTCT
>JAXLWN010000073.1:0-33191 GCA_046328475.1 Chloroflexia bacterium
ATCTCGCCTGCCGCCGCAACTTCCCGACCCCGGCCAACGCCTTCTTCAAGCTCTTCGGCCTCAGTCGCCGCTTCCCCGGCCACGCCCGCCTCGCCGGCTACAACCTGACCCACCTCGATCCCGGCCAACTGACGGAGGTGGACTCGGTGATGGGAGCCTGCATGCTGGTGCGCCTCTCGGCGATCGACCAGGCCGGGCTGCTCGACGAAGCCTTTTTCATGTATGGCGAGGACCTCGACTGGGCCTATCGGATCAAGGAACGCGGCTGGCGCGTCTACTACAACCCGCAGACGCGCGTGTTACACTACAAGGGTGCCACCAGTGCGCGTAGCAGCTGGCGGATGATCCTCGAGTTCTACCGCGCGATGTATCTCTTCTATCGCAAGCACTACGCGCCCCGCTCGCCGCGTCCGGTCAACTGGCTGGTGGCAGGGGGTATCGCGGTGCGCGGCGCAATCGCGCTCGGGATGAATGCGCTACGCCCGCCCGGGCGAAAGCGGGTCGCATGAGGGAATCGCTCACGAAGGGGGCTGACGATGCACCGAACGCGGCGACCCGGAGCCAGCCTGTGAAAAGCCTGCCAACCCGCCGCACGGTCTTCACCCTCCCGCAGGAGCGCGAGCGGCCCGACTGGCACCCGGTGCGGGGGCGGGCGGCGATCAAGCGCTGGGCCAATCTCGCCGTCGTCGGCTCGCAGATCGCGCTCGACGCGCTCCTGATCATCATCTCCTTCGTCACGGCGTACAAGCTGCGCTTCCGCATCGATCTCTTCAGCTCGTTCGCCCCACCCTCGCCGCAGACCTACGAGATCATGCTCGGCCTCTCCCTCTTCACCCTGCTGGCGACGTTCAACTTCTTCGGCCTCTATAGCCTCCGGCGCGGCGTCTCGCGGATCGACCAGTTCTACCGCGTCACCAGCGCCGTCTCGGTCGGGCTCGGGGCCTCCCTGGCGCTCAACTCATTCGTGCTCGGCAACCGCTTCATCTACTCCCGCCAGATCCTGCTGCTCGCCTGGATCCTCTGCATCGCCCTCGTCACCATCGGGCGCTTCGTGCATGGCAATGCCGTCGGGTTCCTGCGGCGGCAACCAGTCGCGCGCGATCGCCTGTTGATCGTCGGCACCGGCAATACCGGGCAGCATGTGCTGGAGTCGATCGCGCGCTCCCCCTGGCTCGGCTACCAGATCGTCGGGGTGCTGGCACACACCCACGCGCACAACGGCAGCGGCTGGGAGCGCCTGGAAGCCGCCGCCTCCCTACCGGGCGTGCCCCTGCTCGGGGACGACAGCCAGCTGGCCGAGATTGTCGCGCGCCACAACGTCGACGAGGTGATCATCGCGCTCAACGGCACGCCGCACGAGGAAGTGCTCGCGCTGACGCAGACGCTGATCGAGGCCCCGGTGAACGTGAAGGTCTACCCCGACACCTTCCAACTGATCACCAAGAATGAGTTGAGCCTGGACGACCTCGGCGGGTTGCCGATGGTCAGCATCCGCAACGTGGCGTTACGCGGCTGGAACCGCGTGATCAAGCGGGTGATGGATGTCGTGCTCAGCGCGATTATCCTGGTCTTCGTCTCGCCGTTCATCATCCTGCTGGCGGCGCTGGTGAAGATTTCGTCACCCGGCCCAGTCTTCCACTTACAGGAGCGGATCGGCCACGACGGACACTCCTTCCTCTGCATCAAGCTCCGCTCGATGTCGCGGGGCGCGGAGGAATCGACCGGTCCGATCTGGGCCACCCGCGACGACCCGCGACGCACGCGCCTCGGGCGCTTCATGCGCCGCTACTCGCTCGATGAGTTGCCGCAGTTCGTCAACGTGCTGCTCGGCGAGATGAGCATCGTCGGGCCTCGCCCGGAACGCCCGCACTTCGTGGAGCAGTTCCGCGAGTCGATCCCCGGCTACAACTACCGCCACAACGAGAAGGCGGGCATCACCGGCTGGGCGCAGGTGAACGGCCTGCGCGGCGACACCTCGATCGAGGAGCGCACGCGCTACGATCTCTACTATGTCGAGAATTGGTCCCCGCTCTTCGACCTCAAGATCATGATCAAGACGGTCTGGCTCGTGCTGCGACCGGACGACAACGCCTACTGATTCAAGACAGGAAATGTGAGGCGCGGGCTGGCCGAGATCTGCGGCGGCCGGTTTGTCGTACCCGGCACGCGCTGCCCCGGCTGACACCCTTGCCGCCGGGGCGCACTCATGCGACACTCCAGCGCACAGCATGTGGGGATTCGCACTGTGGGGAAAGGATCGATCGCAATGCAGTTCAAGGACTATCTGGCGAAACTCCCGACCTTCCGGCCACCGGCGGCGGCTGGCCCACGCCCGGCCAATCTGGCACGCATGTCGTCGAACGAGAACCCGCTCGGGCCGTCGCCGAAGGCGGTCGCGGCGATGCACGAGGCGATCAACAACGTCAACCGCTACCCCGACCCCGGCTCGTGGCCGCTGCGCCACATCCTGGGGGAGCACTTCGGCCTGAAGGGCGAGAATGTCATCTGCACCAACGGCTCCGACGAGCTGATCTTCATGCTCTGCTTCGCCTTCCTGCGGGAGGGGGACGAGGCGGTGATGGCGGATGGATCGTTCGTCAGCTACGCGATGCGCACCGCCAGCGTCGGCGGGCAATCGATTCGCGTGCCGCTGCGCAACCACGTCCACGACCTCGATGCGATGGCCGACGCGATCACCGGGCAGACACGCCTGGTCTTCCTCTGCAACCCGAACAACCCGACCGGCACGGTTGTGGGCGCGGATGCCCTCGCGAAGTTCATCGACCGCGTGCCGGAGGATACGCTGATCGTCGCCGACGAAGCCTACATCGAGTTCATGGAAGGCGCGGACACGCCCGACCTGATCGCCGAAGTGGCAAAGGGGCGGAAAAACCTGATCGTCACGCGCACTTTCGCCAAGATCTACGGCTTGGCCGGGCTGCGACTCGGCTACGCCTTCGGACACCCGGACGTGATCGCCTACCTCGACCGCGCGCGGACGGTCTTCAACGTCAATATGCTCGCGCAGGTGGCCGGCCCCGCCGCCTTGAAGGACACCGAGCACGTAACGCGAGTGCGCGCCCACGCCGACCACTGGCGCAAGCGCTTCACCGAGGAGCTGCGCGGGATGGGGCTGGAGCCGATCCCGAGCGCGACGAACTTCATGGCCGTGAACGTCGGGGATGACACGGCGGTGGCGAAGGGGCTGATGGAGCGCGGCATCGCGATCAACCCGATCGGCGGCTGGGGCGTCCCCGGCCACATCCGCATCTCGTTCGGCACCGACGAGGAGAACGAGCGCTTCTTCGTGGCGCTGCGCGAGGTGGTGCAGCAGGCGAAGGTAACGGCGTAGGGGCAGAAGGGGGAAGGGAGAGGGGGACGGGGGGTGATCCGTTCTCCCCTCTCCCTTCCCCCTTCAATCATCCCCAGGTGAGGTCGCGGTGAGCGGATTGACGCATTTCGACGCGTCCGGGCGGGCGCGGATGGTGGATGTGGGGGCGAAGGAGGCGACGCACCGGGTCGCGGTGGCGGGCGGGACGGTGCGTATGGAGGAGGCGACGCTCGCGCTGATCCGCGAGGGGCGCGCGGCGAAAGGGGATGTGCTCGGCGTGGCCCAGGTTGCGGGGATCATGGCGGCGAAGAAGACGCACGAGCTGATCCCGATGTGCCACCCGCTGCTGCTCACCTCGATCGAGTGCGCGTTCGACTTCGGCGCGGACGGCCGCAGCGTGGAGATCACGGCGCGAGTGGAGACGCGCGGGCAGACCGGCGTGGAGATGGAGGCGCTGACGGCGGTGAGCGCCGCCGCGCTGACGATCTACGACATGGTCAAAGCGGTGGACCGGGCAATGACCATCGACGATATTCGGCTCCTCTCCAAGACCGGTGGCAAGAGCGGCACCTTCACGCGCGACCCCGAGCAGCGGGCGGGCGAGGGCGCATGAGCGGCGAGCCGCCGACCCCGGCGCAGTGGGATGCCGCCACCGGGCAGTACGACGCCTATCTCGACACGCCGGGCGGCAAGCTGCGCAACGCGCTGACCTGGCACCACCTCAGTCCACACTTGCCTCCGATCGATCCCAACGACCCACCCCTCATTCTCGATGCCGGGTGCGGGCCTGGGCGGACGACCGCACGCCTCGCCACGCTCGGCTATCGCGTCCAGGCGATCGATCCTGCCCCGGCGATGCTGACAGTGGCGCGCGAGCGGATCGCCGCCCTGCCGCCGGAAGTCGCGGCACGCGTGGAAATCGCGCAGGGCGACCTGGCAGCCATCCCAAGCTTCGTCGCCCCGGCGAGTTGCGCGGCGATCATCTGCCACAATGTGCTCGAGTTCGTGCCCGATCCGGCCGAGGCGATCCGCACCCTCGCGGGCGTGCTGCAACCCGGTGGCATCATCTCCATCCTGACGCTGAACCGTTGGAGCGAGGTATTGCGCGCGGCGGTCACCAACCACGATGCGACGGCAGTCCTGGCGGCACTCGGCCAGCGCACCATCTTCGAGCAGATGACCGGCGGGCAGCGGCGCATGAACGACGCGGACGAGATCGCCGCCTGGCTGGGTGCCGAGGGCATCGAGGTGATCGGGCTGCACGGCATCCGGGTGCTGTCCGATTACCTGCCGGAGGCGAGCTACGAGCAGCAGTTGGAGGTCGAGTTGGCGGTCGCGGCCCAGGCTGGGGCGGCATTCGCGCGCCTGGGGCGGCAGGTGGCGATCATCGGGAGGAAAGCATGAGCCGCAGGTCGCCCTGCGGCTCATGCCCGGTTTAGTTCGCCGACGTGGGGACGGCCACCGCATTTCCTGCCAGGGTATCCGCGAGTGCTAGCGCCCAGGCTGCTGCGCGCTCGATCTCGCCCTGCTGGAGGTGCGGCTTCATATCGACGTAGAAGCTCTCCTCAGGCGCGACCGGCCGCGCCCCAAGGCGGCGCAACTCCTCGGCAATGCCATGTGCGGCCGACCCCCAGAGCCAGCGCGGGCCGTGTAGACGGGTATCGAAGGCCGCCGCCGCCATACCCTGGAGTGCGCCCCGCTCGAGTCGGGCGAAGAAATGCGAGAGCGGCTCGATCATCCGATGCCCTTCGGTGGGGCTACCGATCACCATGAGGTCGATCCCTTCCGGCAGCGATGCCGGGGCCTCATCCGCTGCCAGCAGTTGCACCGGGCCTCGCGACTCCAGTCCACCGGCGATGGTCTCGGCGATCAGGCGGGTATTGCCGGCGTGCGTCGCGTAAATCACGATGCTGTTCATCTCCTCTTACCTCCGGTGATGGTCGCAGTGCGTGTGGCCTGTTGGCGAGGTCAGGCGTTGCGCGCTCACGAGGCATCCCCACGCAACCGGAACAAATCCCGGGCAACCAGAATGAACCAGACTGACATCGGGATCAGCGCCGCAACAGCGACGGCGAGACCGATCGCCCCGGCATCCTCGGTCGGCGGGAGTAGCGTCAGGAGTCCCGCCAGGATCGCCGCATACGCGGTCGCCTTGCCGAAGACGCCGCTTCGCAGCATCACCGCGCCGACGATCAGCACAGTGGCGCTGCTCAGCAGGTAGTAGGCAACGAACGGGGTGCCACTGATGTGGTTCGTGAGCAGCGCCTGCCCGGCCGCAAGGAACGCGACGCGATCCGCCTCGGTGGTCGCCGCCGCGTAATGGTCGCTATAGGCGAGCATGGTGATCGATGCGTTCCAAACAAAGCCGAGCGCGTTCGCGATGGTGCCCAGCGCCAGCGCGAGGGTCATCAGTGGTGTGCTGGTGCCCCGCAGAGCGGCGTAGAGGGCGAGGAGGATCGGGAACATCAGCGCGCAATTCACCAGCATCAGGCCGTCAAGGTTGAGGAAGCCGAGGAGCGGATTGCGCTCGTAGAGCGAGAACCAGCCGTCGATAGTGGCGGGTGGCGGGCGGAGGATGAAGAGCGGGATCTGGATTGCGATGAGCGCGACCTGAGCCAGGACCGCCACCCCGGCGAGAGGATAGAGCGGTGCCCAGGATGCGTCTACAGTCGAGACCTGAGTCTCGATGGGGTGCTGCCGCGCCTGGGGTGCGGCGATTGTGGTGGTGCTCATGGCGTGCTCCTCTCGGTGTCGTCTGCCTGGCCGACCCACACACTCTGAGGATACGCGCCGGAGGTTGCTGGACTGGTAGACGGCCATTAACGGGCGTCATTCGGTGCACCACCGGGGCGGGACCTCCTCGCCCCGGTAACGCGCGTCACTTCTGGTCGTAGCCTGTCAATTCGACGTACCCCTGGCCGGTGACCGGGGTGCCGTTGCGGGTGCCCGCGATGGTGACTTCGCCTTCCCAGTAGATGTTGGCGGTGCTGCGGCGGGTGTCGAGCTCCTGATCGGGGATGACGGGGGTCCAGGTGAGGGTGAGGTTGCGATCGGGGAGGGTGACGCGCCAGCCAGAGGGGTAGGTGACGCCGGTGCGCGGGCTGGTCCAGGAGCCGAGGACATCCACCTGGAAGTTCCCGAAGGGGATGTTGGTGGCGCGGCCGTCGGGATCGACGAAGGTGCCGAGTGAGCCGGTGATCTGCTTGTCGTCGCCGCGAATCAGGTAGATGGTGAAGTCGCTGCCGTCGGTCAGGTGGGCGCTGAACCAGTCCCAGCCGCCGGTGCTGACGGTGAAGAAGTTGCCCCACTGGTGGTCGAACCAGGCCTCGCCGGTGACCGTCTTGCGGGTGCCGTTGTCCTCCAGGGTGCCGGTGAGGATCATGCGGGTGCGCGAGTAGTAGTAGGTGCTGCCGGCCCCGCCGTAGTCGATGAAGCCACCTTCGTGGAGCGCGGGCGGCTTGGTCGAGGTCAGATTGAGCGCGAAGGTGTAGCCGGGGAGGTTGCCGCGATCGCGTCGCGCCCCTCCGAGCCGCGCCAGGACCAGCCTTCCATCCGCAAGTTGAAGCCGGGACCGGTGCCGACCTGGGCGGTGCCGAGCTTCTGGTCGTAGGTGAACTTCTGGCGCGCGTGATCGGTGATCGCGACGTGGGCGGAGTAGATCGGGGCGAAGGTGCTGCGGATCGACTGGAAGATGACCGACTCGAAGCCGTAGCGCGTGCCGTCGTCGGCGACGAGGTGGCCGGTGTAGTACCACCACTCGGTGAGGCCCTTGTGCGGCGACTCGTCGGCGGGGAGGTTGATCGGCGGCGGGGCGGTCGGGGTGGCGTTGGGCGGGGTGAAGGGGCCGGGCCACGCCGCCCTGCCGCTGCCTGCGGAGGTGGGGGAGCCGCAGGCGGCGAGAAGGAGCAGAATGACGAATGACGAATGACGAATGACGAATGAGAGGCGAGGCCGGAGGGCGCGCACTTTACGAGGCATCGGGGGTGTCCTTTTTGCTGGGGCGGGAGGATTTGCCGAGGAGGGCACGGTCGCCGGAGCCGTTGAGGTGGGCGGTCGCGCCGGGCAGGGTTGCGGGGCCGTGCGGCGAGTGGGTGGCGATGGCAGGTGTGGTGGCCGGGACGGGGTGGTGTTCGCTGACGTCGGGTAGGAGGCGGCGCAGGCTGGCGGGGAGCCACCAGTTCCAGTCGCCGAGGAGGCGCATGGTGGCGGGGACGAGCAGGGCGCGGATGATCGTGGCGTCGAGGAGGACGGCGAGGGCGACGCCGAGGCCGAGGGCCTTGACGAGGACGATCTCGGCGGTGACGAACGACCCGGCGACGACGACGACGATCAGGGCGGCGCTGGTGATGATCCGGCCGCTGCGCTCCAGGCCGGTGGCGACGGAGGCGGTGTTGTCGCCGGTCTCCTGCCAGGTCTCGCGGATGCGGGTGAGGAGGAAGACCTCGTAGTCCATGCTGACGCCGAAGAGGGTGCAGAACATGATGATCGGCAGCGAGGACTCGACGAAGCCGAGCGGCGTGAAGCCGAGCAGGCCGGAGAGGTGGCCATCCTGAAAGACCCAGACGAGCGCGCCGTAGGCGGCGACGAGCGAGAGGGCGTTCATGGCGATGGCCTTCAGCGGCAGCAGGACGGAGCGGAGCAGGATGAGCAGGATGACGTAGGTTGCGGCCACGACGAGCAGCAGGGCCAGCGGGAAGTCGCGGTAGAGCTCCTCCACGAAGTCGAGGACGCCGGCGGTGGTGCCGCTGACCTGGTAGGTCAGGCCACCGGGCGGGGTGGTGCCGCGCAGGTCGTGGACCAGGGACTTGGCTTCGGGCGAGAGCGCCGAGACGCGGAGAACGACGCTGACCAGCGCGGTGTCGCCGCGCGCGAAGCGGGGGGCGAGGAGCGCGGCGTAGGGCTCGAAAATGCGGTCGGGGTGGCTGTAGAGGAGTTGGTACTGCGCGCGGCCGATGCGGGGGTCGAGCGTGGTGATCGAGTCGACGCGCTGCACGCGCGGGTCCTTCTCCAGGGCGTGGGTGAGGTCGTAGAGCGCGCCGACATTCTGGCCGGAGTAGATCGAGCTGCCGTCGCCGGTGCGGACGGCGAGGATGAGCGGCTCGAGCTCGCTGGTGCCGAACTTGGCGGCGAGCAGGTCGTAGCCCTGGCGGGAGGGGACGCTCTTCGGCAGGATGGAGGCGTCGGGTGACGAGAAGTTGGCGTGGGCGAAGGGGTAGCCGAGGAGGAGGACGAAGGCGAGGGTGGGGATGGCGAAGCGCCAGGGATAAGCCATCACCAGCAGGGCCAGGCGATGCCAGAGGCCGCTGTGGCCGCTCTGCTCGGGGGTGCGGTACTTGATGATCTCCAGGGCGTTGATGCGCGGGCCGAGCATACCGAGCACGGCGGGGAGCAGGGTGAGCGCGGCCAGGACGGTGACGAAGACGACGAGCACCCCGGCGATGCCGACCGAGCGGAGGAACATGAAGGGGAAGATGATCAGGGCGGCGAGGCCGATCAGGACGGTGAGGCCGGAGAAGAGGATGGCGCGCCCGGCGGTGGCGACGGTGACGGCGACGGCCTGCTCGACCGGGCGCTGGGCCAGTTCCTCGCGGAAGCGGGAGGTGATGAAGAGGGCGTAGTCCACGGCGAGGCCGAGGCCGAGCATGGTGGCGAGGTTGAGGACGAAGATCGAGAGGTCGGTGGCCTGCCCGAGGAGGAAGATGCCCGCGAGGATGGCGAGGACGCTGCAACCGCCGATGACGATCGGGGTGGCGGCGGCGGCGAGCGAGCCGAAGACGAGGACGAGGGCGATCAGGGCGAGCGGGAAGGCGATCACCTCGCCCCGCTTGAGGTCGGCGGAGCTGGTCTTCTCGATGTCGGCGTAGAAGACGGGGCCGCCGGCGACGATGGTCTCGACCTGGGGCGGGGTCGGGCGCAGGGCGGCTTGCAGGGTGGGCAGGAGGCGCTGCGAGCCCTCGGGGGGGGTCGTGAGGGAGACGAGGGCGTAGGCGGTGCGACGATCGGCGGAGATCTGGCGCGGGTTGGTGGTGTAGGGGATGACCTCGGCGACGTCGGGGAGGGACGAGAGGCCGCCCAGGGCTTCCGACGTGGCGGCGGCGAAGCGCGGGTCGTCGGCGGTCCATTCGTCGGACGAGAAGATGATCGAGAGGGTGGTGGCCTTGAAGCCGAGGTTGGTCTGCAGGGTGTTGATGGCCTGGGAGGACTCGGCGTGCTCGGAGGAGAAGCCGCCGACGCGCATCACGCCGGGGGCGCGGGGGGCGAGGGGGAGGCTGACGAGGACGAGCAGCGCCCAGAGGGCGACGACGAGCTTGCGCCGACGATAGATCAGGGAGCCGAAGCGCAGGAATGACACCGTTGTCGATCCTTGCCTGCCGGGGGACGGCGAGGGTAGTCGCTCTGGATATCGTGCCAGTGTCACCTTTTGCACAGGCAATGCACCGACCAGGGAAAGTATACACGATTCGGATGATTACGAACTATGTGACGCGAGGGTGGCGCGGGAAAAGTAGGTTTGTTTTTGCATTTTCACTTTTTCTTCCTCCCCGATGGGTGTGTTTTTTCGCGGCGGGCGCGGGGTGGAGATGGCGAGGCGGGTGGTGTGCAGTGGCATGGTGGAACCTCCTGGGGGCAGGTGGTTGAGGGCGATGATGTAGCCGTTCCGACGAGGGCGGGTCGGTGACCCGCCCTACCGGGCTGGGTGGCAAGGGTGGGGGCGGGTGCTGCACGACGCAGGCGTTCGATCGAACGCCCCTACAGATATCTACCCGTGGTGGGGGATGGATCGTGCCAGGTTGTGGGGAAAGTGACGAGTTGGTTGGTAGGGTGACAAGGTGGCGAAGGGAGGGAGAGACGGATTCTTCGCTGCGCTCAGAATGACACGGGCAAGGTGGGGGCCTGCGTGGGGCGTTGTGAGTTGGGGTGAGGATTCTGGTCGCGATGTTGGCGGGATAGAGCATGTTGGGTGAGGAGGAGGAGGGTCGTGCGTTCCTGGCACGGTAGATTGTTGGCCGATGGATGGCGCGGGGGTGTTTGTGAGCGCTTTGGGGGCGCGAATACTGTGTATCTGGAATTAGTGCTGGATTATGTCGGGGTGAACGTACTGGTGGCCCCGATCTTGCTTGTGACAGGATGTCAATAGAATTCGTTGTCTCCGGGGTGAGGTGGAGTCCGCCAGAGACCTGAGCGAAAGGGGTGTGAACCGATGGTGCAGCAGCAGATCCGACGCTTCGGTGGTATCGCCGCGCGCCTGCTGGCGGTGGCACTGATGGTTGTAGCTTCGCTGGGGAACCGTCTCGGCGGGGGCGGGGCGAGGGTGAGCGCCCAGGAGTTGAGCCTGACCGCCGAGCCGGGTGAGCGCGCGATCCTGGTGAGCGAGCTGGTTGCCGCGCAGACGTCGGAGTTGATCGGGGAAAAGGCGTTTGTGGCGGCCGAGTCGCTGTCGTACCGCGAGGGTCCGGGGCTGGACGCGGCGGTGCTCGATCTGCTGCCGTATGGCACGACGGGCGTGATCACCGACGGGCCGGTGACGGCGGATGGGTTCACCTGGTTCGAGTTCGACATCGATGGCTATGGGGCGACGCCCGGCTGGGTGGCCGGGGAGTTCCTGGCGACCGATGAGGGATCGGCGGATGGGACCGGCTGGCGATCGGTTCCGAGGTGACCGTCGGGGTCGATGGGCTGAACCTGCGCGATGCGCCAGGGCTGGACGGCGGGGTCATCGCGCCGCTGCCGCTCGGGCTGGCGGTGACGGTCCTTGAGGTACCGCGCTCGGTGGATGGGTTCTCGTGGTACCTGGTCCAGTCAGCGTTCGGCGAGGGCTGGGTGGCGGGCGAGTTCGTGGTCGCCTCGCCCGGCGTGAGCGCGACGTTCGGCATCGGGGAGACGGTGGTGGTTAACGGCGATGAGTTGAATCTGCGGTCGGAGCCGAGCCTCAGCGGGACGGTCGTCGCGCAGTTGCCGCTTGGCAAAGAGGCGGTCATCACCGGCGGGCCGGTCGAGGCGGATGGCTATTCTGGTATCAGATCACCCTGACCGGGACGCACCCGGATGGGTGGGTCGCGGGGGAACACCTCACGTATCCATAGACGTGCAATTGTTGCGTTGAGGCCGTTGCATGTGGAGAGGGCCGACGCCGTTGGGGCGTCGGCCCTCTTGTGATTGGCCGGATGCGCTGCGGAGAAGGCCCAAAGCCTGAAGGCTTGGGCTGAGGTTTTCGCCTGATGTGTGGTGCGGGCGCTCTTTACGTTCGGAATGGTGCGTCAGCGTTCGTGGGCGGTCCCGCGATTGCCCGGGGCGAGCCATTTGCCGCGATCTCCGGCGGTGTCGTTCATTGGCGCTGGCCGGAAACGGCGACGTAGAGGCCGAGGCCGACCAGTGCGCCACCGGAGGCGAAGCGTTGGCCGGTGCGCAGGCGGGGGCTGCGCCGGAGTTGCGCGCCGATCGGTCCGGCGAGGAGCGAGACGACGACATCGGCGCTGGTGTTCAGCGCGACCGAGATGGTGCCGAGCAGGAGGAATTGCGGGATGGCTGCGGCATCCCGGTTGATGAATTGCGGCAGGAAGGAGAGGAAGAAGAGCGCGGTCTTGGGGTTGAAGACTTCGGTGGTGATGCCCTGGCGGAAGGCGGCCCGGGCGGCACCGCTCGCGTCGGGCGCTTCCTCGGTGGCGTCCTTGCCCGCGAGCAGCGTGCGGAGGCCGAGATAGATCAGGTAGGCCGCGCCCGCGTATTTGACGAGGGTGAAGGCGGTCGCGGAGGTGGCGAGGATGACGGAGAGGCCGAACGCCGCCGCGATGACGTGGGCGAAGCCGCCGACGGCAGTGCCGAGCGAGGAGGCCAGGCCCTCGCGCCGCCCGCCGCGCAGGCTGCGCGCGAGGACGTAGAGCATGCCGGGTCCGGGTGACACCGCCAGGACGATGGCGGCGGTCAGGAAAATGCCGAAACTGGTCGCGCTGGGCATCTGCTGCTCCCTTGATACTGGTAGAGATAGGTTACTGCGGCTGGCCGGTGCGGGTGGCGGTGCTGGCGATGAGGTCGGCCATCGCCACGGCCTCGGGTTCCCCGGTCGTGCGCAGGCCAGCGACCGCGCCGTCGCGATCGGTGGGGAGGCGATTCTGGCTCACTTTCCACTTGCCGACGATGCGATCGATCGGGATCTCGATGCCGACGATGCCGCCGAGCATCTGGCGCAGGTAGTCTTGCGGCGCGTCGCCCATCTTCCAGGGTTTGGGCTGCGATGACTCCATCCGCTTCGTGAGGCGACCGAGGAAGCCGCGCAGCCACTTCTCGTCGTCGTGGATCACGAGGCGGCCGTGGGCGTGGACCACGGCGTAGTTGTAGGTCGGCACCTGGCGGTGGGTCTCCGCCTTGGTGGGATACCAGTTCGGGGAGATGTAGGCGCTCGGTCCCTGGAAGATGACCAGGGCATCGTGGTCGGCGGAACTATCTTGCCAGACGTGGTTGCCCCGGGCGACGTGCGTGAGCAGCGTGCCGTGCTCGCCCGCGTCGGCGGCGAGGAGGAAGGGGAGGTGGTTCGCGGTCAGGCCGTCTGCGGACAGGGTTACCAGCGTGCCGAGGGGGTGCTCGGCGATGAGGCCGTGCAGGACGGCGGGATCGTGCTCGGCGAAGTGGTCGGGGAGGTACATCGGAGGCTCCTCGGTGCGTCGGGCGCGCTGGGCGCGGTGATGATGGCGAATAGCGTCGCCATGCGGCGATCATAGCGCGGAATTGGCCTGTTGTGGAGAGCCAATGTACGCTGCTGCTGTGGGACCACTTCGGTAGGCGGGCGGGGCGAGACGGACCCCTCCCCGCCGCTGCGGCGGCACCCCTCCCCCTTGCGAGGGAGAGGGGAAGGTTCCTGGGAACGCAGATGGCGATGGTGGGGGCGGGTGCTGTTCCTCCGCCCGCCCGGAGATGAAGTCTCCGAGCTCCGGGTACCCACCGCAGTGGGTGGTGCGCCGGATCAATCCGGCTGGGGTGGTGAGTGGAGGTGGGTGGTCGATAACGATGGGGTAGCCGTTCCGACGCGGGCGGTTCACGAACCGCCCCTATCATGTGCGCCGGGCGGTGGCTGCGCGTGAGCGGGTTCGCTGCTGGCACTGGCCTTGCTATACTCTGGGTGCGCGACCGCCGCGCGACGCGCCCGCCAAGCGCGTTCGGACCCGTCACCGCCCGAGGGATAGGACCGATGCTGATCGATGAAGCGCCGTTGCGCGAGCCGATCAATGAGCCGCTGCGCTTTCCCGACCCGCCCGCCGCGATCCCGCTGACGCGACAACTCGGTGATTGGTTGGATGAGCACCCCGACTGGTTCGAGGCGGCGTCGCCGCCGCGCGCGGGCGAGAAGTATATTCGCGACCCGGTGCATGGCTCGATTGTGATCTCGGCGGCGGAGGCGCGGATCATCGATAGCGGGCCGTTCCAGCGGTTGCGGGGGATTTTCCAGCTCGGGCTGGCCTGGATCGCCTATCCATCCGCGCGCCACTCGCGCTTCGAGCATTCGCTGGGGGTGCGCTACGTGGCGGGGTGCATCCTCGACCGGTTGGAGGTGGTGCGCGGCAGGCCGTATCTGCCGGAGCAGCGCGCGACGGTGCTGGCGGCGGCGCTGGTCCACGATGTGGGGCACGGGGCGTTTTCGCACGCGTCGGAGGCGATTATCGCCGAGCACCCGGTCTATGCGGGGCAATTGCCCGGGAATGACCACCCGCACGAGTTCGTGGGGGCGTCGCTGATCGAGCGGGATCCGCTCAGCTCGCGCCTCGCGGATACGGGGGCCGACCCGGCGCTGGTGGCGGCACTGGTGCGGCAGCACCCGGCGGATAAGGCGCGGCTGGCGGCGGCCGGGTTCCCGAGCGAGTTGCTGGGGGTGATCAGCGGGCCGCTGGATGCCGATAAGCTCGATTATTTCGCGCGCGATTCGTACTTCTCGGGGATGCGCTCGCTGGTGGATCTGGAGCGGGTGCTCCAGACGCTGACGATCACCGGGGAGGGGCAGGTGGGGCTGACGCTGGCGGGGGCGTCGGCGCTCGAAGGGATCTTGTACAGCCGGATCGACATGCACGCGCACCTCTACGGGCACCAGAAGGTGCTGGCGGGGGAGTCGATGGTGCGCGGGATCATCGAGGAGCTGGTCGGCCCGGCGCGCGATGGCCACCTCGGATCGGCGGGGCGGGGGACGCTGACGCTGCGCGGCAAGGGGGGTGCGCCGCGCGAGGTGTCGTTCCGCCTGATCGCCGATTTCTTGCGCGTGGACGATCGCGGCTTCCTGACCGCGCCGACCGATCAGCCGCGCGTGGCCGATTTGCAGGACCGGATCAATCGCCGCGAGATGCTGAAGCGGGCGTTCAGTCTTTCGTATGACCAGATGCCGACGACGAGTATGAACGGGCGCGGCATCGGCGAGGATGAGTATCTGCGCTTCTTGCTGCGGTTGCACAACGAGCCGGGGCAGTTGGAGCGGCTGCGCTGGGTGATCCTGCGCGATTTGCCCCAGCTGCGCAACAGCGATCTCTGGATCCGCGCGACCGATGTGCCCGATGTGGTGAATACCGACCGCTACGTGGTGGACCGGGCGGGCAAGCCGACGAGCAATGCGACGATGTTCGCGGGCTGGGACCGCAAGGATGCGCTGCTGGGCGCGGGGGTGCCGCTGCACCCGACGCTGCGCAACTATCTGCTGCTGAAGGCGAAGGTACACGTCTTCTGCCCGCCCGCCGAGCGGCGTGTCGTCGGCGCGCGGGCGCAGGCGGCGATCGCGGAGCTGTACGACGAGTTGCGCGAGCGGGAGGCGACGCCGGTGCCGACGCGGGCGGCGCGGGGGGTGCGGCGGCGGCGGGGCGTGGGGGCGTGAGGGTGTGGGGGCGTGGGGTTACCTCACCCCCCGGCCCCCTCTCCATCGCTCCGCTGCGGCTCCGGCGATGGAGAGGGGGAGAAGATTCGGGTTGCTCAGGGCTGGCGCGGGCGGACGCTGGCGACGAAGGGCTCGACCAGCGGGGTATAGGTTGCCTCCTGGCCCTGCGGGAAGATCAGCTCCGCCGCGCAGGCGTTCCCGCCCGTTGCCGGGACGGCGACGAAGGTGCCTGCCGCTGCATACGGGATGAGGAGGTTCGTCGGGTCGGCAGTGGCGGTGAAGTCGGCGCGGTAGCGGTTGGGGCTCGTCTGGGTCGCGCCGACCGTGGTGCCCGGCGTTGTGGCGATCAGCGCGGGATCGTCTGGGTGAAGGTGGCGAAATCCATCGGCCATCGGCACGACGGTCACGATGATCAGCGCGGACCTGTCGGTCCAGGCCCGGGTTGCCGCCCACGGCGGTGAAGCCACTCGGCACGCCGATCTGGCAGGTATTCGTCTCGTCGGTGCCGACCGTGGTGCCGCCCGCGCGCGGGGTGCCGGGCGTGCCTGGCGTCCCGGGAGTGGCGCGGCCGGGGGTCGCGGGGGTGCCTGATGGGCGCGGGGTGCCGGGCGTGCCGGGCGTAGCGGGCGTGCTCGCCGCCCGAGTGGGCGAGGCCGGCGAGGCGATCGCCGACGTGGCCGGCGTCGCGGCGGCACCCGTTGTGCGGGTCGCGGTTGCTGCGGCCGTGGCTGCGGTGGTTGCCGCCGGTGCCGGGGTGTTGGTCGCGGCCGTGCCGCCGCCGGCGGCCAACACCAGCATCAGCGGGGCCCCGAGGATGGGGCCGAGTCGTCGTTGCATGTGTGTATCCCTCCTATAGGTGTACCGGCACCCGCCGCCGGGTGCCGGTACACGCAGGGCAGGCAGCGTGCCACAGTCGGCGGACGGAAGGCGAAAAGCGTGGGGAGAGGGCGATGTACGAGCGGGCGAGCGGGCGAACGGGCAATGCCCCAAATCCCCTATCCGAGACTCGACACTTTTACTTTCCTTTAACCTGTCCGGGCGGGCGGTGTGCTACCATTAGCGCGGTAGCGATCCGCAGAGGGGGCGAGTCGCGCAGGCGGGGATAGGAATTCAGAACGCAGAATCATCGGGTATGGCGCTTCGGCTCGCGGATGCCAGGGCTGGCATTGCGGTGTCCGCGATTGCGAGGCCAGTGAGGATGGTGGCGGCGTGGCGCAGGTGAGCGGGAAGGCGGCCGATCCGGTCCTGGCGGGGATCAATCCGCTCCAGACGGGACTGGGGGCGGCGGTGAGCGCACCCTCGCGATCGAGGGTGCGGGGGAAGAACGAGCCGCTCGCCTATCTGTTCCTGTTACCGGCGGTCGCGGTGCTGACGGTCTTCCACTTCTTCCCACTCCTCTTCGCGTTCTTCATCAGCCTGAACAACTGGCGGATCAGGCGGGTCGCGTTCAACGGGCTGGCGAATTACAACGAAGCGTTGCACAAGAAGGAGTTCTGGCAGGCGTTCGGCAACACGGTCTACTTCGTGATCGGCACCGTGCCGCTGACGATGGCGATCGCCCTGCTGCTGGCCTATCTGCTCTTCCAGAAGGTGCGCTTCCTCTCCTTCTTCCGCACCGTCTACTTCCTCCCGTATGTAACCTCAACCGTCGCCGCAGCGGCCGTCTGGACCTGGATTTTTAATAGCCGCACCGGGGTGCTCAACGCGGTGATCGGCGGCACCTTCGGCGAGGGGACGCGACTGCGCTGGTTGCAGGAGCCGAAGGGGATCTTCCTGATGATCGCGGACCGCTTCGGGATGGCGATCCCGGCGGACTATCCGTTGGCGCTGCTGCGCGGGCCGAGCCTGGCGCTGGTCTGCATCATGATGATGACGACCTGGCATCTGCTCGGCTTCGACATCGTGATTTTCCTGGCCGGGCTGGGCAATATCAACCAGGAGCTGTACGAGGCGGCGCGGCTCGATGGCGCGAGCGAGTGGGCGATCTTCCGGCGGATCACCATCCCGCTGCTGATGCCGACGATCTCCTTCCTGACGATTATCTCGACGATCGGCGCGTTCAAGGCATTCAACGAGATTTATACGATGTCGATGGCGGCCTTCCCCGGCGGCCAGGCGACGGCGGGTGGCCCGATCGGCAGCACGCAGACGGTCGTGGTCTATGTCTACAACCAGTTCTACAGCTCGCAGCGCCTCGGCTACGGCTCGGCGGTGGCGTTCTTGCTCTTCGCGGTCATCCTCGGGCTGACGCTGGTGCAGCTGAGCATCGGGCGGCGGCGGGGGGCGGTGTGACGAGTGATGAGTAACGAGTCACGAGTAACGAGTGACGAGGGACGAGCGGTTGCGGCGACAGGACAGGGTGCGCTGATGGCGGTGGCACAGACGACGATGCGGGCTTCGGCCGTGGCGGTGGCGCGGCGCACGCGGACGCCGCGAGAGCTGGTCGGGCGGGCGTTGATCTACCTGGTGCTGAGCGTGGGGGCGTTCGGCTCGGGATTTCCGTTCGCGTGGATGATCCTGACATCGCTGAAGACGCGCGCCGAGGCGGTGCGCACGACGCCGACTGTCTTCCCGGACCCCTGGTACAACCCGCTGGCATGGAAGTGGCACAACTATATCGAAGCCTGGACCGCCGCGCCGTTCGGGCGCTATTTCGTGAACACGACCTTCATCGCGGTGATGGTGGTGGTCGGGATGCTCTTCACCAGCGTGCTGGCGGCGTACGCCTTCGCGCGGATGGAGTTCTGGGGCAAGAACATCATCTTCGCCCTCTTCCTGGCGACGATGATGATCCCGTTCGAGACGACGCTGATCCCGAACTACATCATCGTCACCAAGATCGGCTGGTACAACAACTATCTCGCGCTGATCGTCCCCTGGATCGCCAGCGTGGTGAATATCTTCCTGCTGCGGCAGTTCTTCGCCTCGATCCCGCAGGAGTTGTACGACGCGGCCTCGCTCGATGGCTGCGGGCACCTGCGGACGCTCTGGAGCGTGATGCTCCCGCTGGCCCGCGCGCCGCTGGCGGCGACGGTCATCTTCAGCTTCCTCGGCTCCTGGAACAGCTTGCTCTGGCCGCTGATGGTCACGGGCAAGGAGAGCATGCGGCCGATTCAGCTCGGTCTGTCGGTCTTCGTGAACACCGACTCGAACGAGCCGCAGCAGCTGATGGCGGCGGCGACCTTCACGATCGCGCCGATCATCGTGCTCTACTTCCTGGCCAGAAGCAGTTCATCGAGGGGATCGCTTCGTCGGGACTGAAGGGGTAGTGCTGAGTGCTGAGTGCTGAGTGCGTGCTGAGTGGGTCGGGTAGTCGGGTAGTCGGGTAGCGGATAGAGGATCTCTCGTACTCGTTACTCGTTACTCGTTCTCACTCAGCCTCAGCCTCAGCACTCGAAAGGAGGTTCGCTCGGGAGACGTGACGCGATGCTGCGTGCGGGGGAATGCGGTTTCGCGTACTTCACAGTGCGCTCGGGCGTCCGGCATTGGAGCCGGGCGAGGATTGAAACAGCGTCGAAGTGCGGGGATGAGCATCGTCCGGGGCACTGGCGGAGATGGGGCGCTGCGCGCCGGTGGCGGTGGGGAACCAATGGCGGCGCGCTGGCGTCTGTGACGTTGGTCAGGTGGAGCGACGAGCAAGTGGAGAAGGAGCGACGCAACCCATGAAGGTGAAGGCGAACCTGAAGGCGAAACGCCAGAATTCTTTTGCCGCTGGTGGCGCTGATCGCGCTGGTGGTGCTCACCGCGTGCGGCGGCACGGCGACGGTGACGGTACCGGCGGCAGCGCCGTCGGCGGCGGCATCGGCGGCAGCGGCATCGGCAGCGACGGGTGGTGGGGCGACCGCGACGACGGCGCGGCCCTCGACTGCGGCCTCGGCGGCGGCTTCTACGGCCGCTTCTACCGCGCCATCGGCGGCGGGGAGCGCGGCGGCTTCGGCGAGCGGCGCGGCGACCCCGGGCGGCGCGTCGCCGACCTATGGCTTCAAGCCGGGCGGCGGGAGCGCGGTGGACAACGTGACCCTCAGCTCGCCGGTGGAGATCACGCTGTGGCACACGCAGACCTCCACGCGCGAGACGAAGCTGAAGGAGCTGGTCGCGGCGTTCGAGGCGAAGAACCCGAACATCAAGGTCAAGCTGGAGTTGCAGGGGACCTATACCGACCTCTTCAAGAAGGTGACGGCGGCGATCAACGGCGGCGGGCTGCCGGACATCGCGGTGTCGTATGAGAGCATGGTCTCGGAGTACCAGTCGGCGAATGTGGTGCAGCCGCTGGAGGATTACATCAACTCCGCCAAGTACGGGCTGTCGGCGCAGGATCTGGCCGATTTCTACCCGCTCTACATCACCTCGAACCAGTACCCGGAGTTCAAGGGGCAGATGCTCTCCTTCCCCTTCACCAAGAGCGTGCTGGTGATGTACTACAACGCCGACAAGTTGAAGGAAGCGAACATCGCGGTGCCGAAGACCTGGGATGAGTTCTCGGCGGCCTGCAAGAAGTTCACCGGCGACACGAAGGGCTACGCGATCTCGATCGACGCCTCGACCTTCGACGGAGCGGTCTTCTCGCGCGGCGGCAAGCTGATCAGCGACGACTTCACCTCGTGGCAGTTCAACGGGGCCGAGGGACAGGCCTACCTGACGATGCTGCAGGATCTGGTCAAGAGCGGCTGCGCCTACCTGATCGACAAGGCGAACGCCGACCAGGATGCCTTCGGCCAGGGCAAGGTCGCCTTCACGATGGGCTCCAGCTCCGGCTTCCCGTTCTATCAGACGGCGGTCAATAACGGCGCGAAGTTCAACTGGAGCGTCGCGATGATCCCGCAGGGGTCGGCCTCGGCGACGCCGGTGACGACGAGCTACGGCGCGAACATCGCGATGTTCAACAAGAGCACGGCCGAGAAGAAGCTGGCCTCCTGGCTGTTCATCAAGTATTTCACCTCGACCGAGGTGAATGCCGACTGGAGTTCGTTCACCGGCTATCTGCCGATCCGCAAGTCGACGCTCGACAACGCGGCGGTGAAGGCGCAGTTCGACAAGCTGCCGGCCTACAAGGTCGCGGTGACCGAGATCCAGCAGTATGGTCGCGGCGAGACGACGGTGAAGGGGACGCAGGATACGCGCACCTTCATCCAGGACGCGATGACAGCGGCGGTCACCGACCCGAGTACCAAGGTCAAGGACCTGCTGGACGAGGCGGTGAAGAAGGGCAACGCGGCCCTGAAGCAGAATTAGCCCGCCGCAGGCGCGGCGCACGGCCGGGGACCGGGGGCCAGATGGTGGCCCCCGGTCCCTGATCGATCCCGCCAGGGGCGGAAAATCGGGCTATTCCTTGACAATTAGTACGAAGGTACCATCGTACCTCCTCCTTCCGCACCCCCTATACTGGTGGTATACTCCTTCTCAACTGGACCTCAACCTCGGGCACCAGATGGGGAAAGTACACGATCCGGGAGTGGCCCTGTGCCAGGGCGAGCAGTGAGGACGAATCGTTTCGTCGCCGCGACCCGAGTTGGGAAAGGCGGGTTGCGGGGCGAGCGATGCGCGGGATACTGCCCCGCCCCGAGGAACGGATGAGCGGCAGCGAACGCCTCGACGAGTTGAATAGCGCCGCGCTGGCGATCATCAACGACACCGAAGGCCAGGTGCTGGACCTGGAACGGCGCGTGGAGGAGTTGCGCTCGCGGATCGACATCGAGCGTCGCCAGATCAGCAACGCCCTCGATGAGTTGACCGCGCGCTACTACGACCTGGGCCGCGCGTCGGCCGATGGGCTGAAGCTGGCGCGCAATTCGCCGCTGAACCTGGACCAGATCAAGGCGATGGAGCGGGCGCTCGGTGAGCAGCTGCTCGGGTGCGCCACGCTCTCCTCCAAGCTGAACAGCCTGAGCAATCTGCTGGCGGTCAGCCGGGGGCAGTTCACGACGCAGGCGGAGACGCCCGACGAGCCGGATGTGTGGCGGTTGGTCGAGCGGATTGCGATGATCAAGGCGCAGGAGGAGGAGCGGTCGCGGCTGGCGCGCGAGGTCCACGATGGCCCGGCGCAGGTGCTGGCGAACGTGATCCTGGGCCTGGAGCTGTGCGAGCAGATCGCGCGGCGCTCGCCCGAGCAGTTGATCGACGAGATGGCCCGCCTGAAGTCGACGATGCGCGAGGGGTTGATCGAGGTCCGGCGCTTCCAATTCGACCTGCGGCCGTCGTCGCTGGCCGACCGAGGGCTGCTGTCGACGCTGCAGCGCTATGTCACCGATTACCAGGCGTTCTTCCGCCTGGCGGTCGAATTGCTGGTGCCGGAGCAATTGCCGAGTCTGTCGAAGGATGAGGAGTTGCAGACGTTCCGGATCATCCAGGAGGCGCTGCAAAACATCCAGAAGCACGCCCGCGCGACGCTGGTGACGGTGCAGATCGCGACCGAGGGCGACGCGGTGGTGGTGACGATTCAGGATAATGGGCGCGGTTTTGTCCCGCAGCAAAACGAGATCACGACGCTTTCCGGGGCCGGGCTGCGCGGGATGAGGGAGCGGGCCGCCGCGGTCGGGGGAGAGTTAGAGGTGTCGAGTAATCCGGGGGCCGGCACGACGATCCGGTTCAGTTTACCGCAGGCGGTGACGGTCGAAGAGGGAGCCAGAGTATGAATAAGGTGCGCATCCTGCTGGTTGACGATCATCCACTCTTTCGCCAGGGCGTGACCTGGACGCTCACGAACCAGCCCGATCTGGAGATCGTCGGTGAAGTGGCCGATGGCCAGGCTGCTATCCAGCAGGCGGACATCCTCTTGCCCGACATCGTGCTCTGCGACATCAACCTCCCGGGCATGAACGGGCTGGAGGTGACGCGCATCTTGAAGCGTCGCCACCCGCAGACGGCGGTGATCATCCTGACGCTGCACGAGGACGACGAGCAGTTGTTCCACGCGATCCGCGTGGGCGCGTCGGCCTATGCGATTAAGGACATCGCGGCGCAGGAGTTGATCTCCCTCATCCGGCGCGTCGGGCGCGGCGAGTACCTGATTAACGAGAATGTGCTGTCGCGCCCGTTCGTGGCGTCGAAGGTGCTGGACCAGTTCCGCGAGTTGGCGTCGCTGGACGAGGCGAGCGACACGGTCTTCTCGCCGCTGACGCCGCGCGAGGTGGAGATCCTCGATTGCGTGGCGCGCGGCAACTCGAACAAGGAGATCGCGCGGCTGCTGTCGATCAGCGACCAGACGGTGAAGAACCACATCACCTCGATCCTCCGCAAGCTGGCGGTGAATGACCGCACGCAGGCGGTCATCTATGCGCTGCGGCATGGGTGGATCAAGCTGGGGGACGATGTCTGAATGACGAATGACGAATGACGAATGACGAATGAGATTGGGGCCGTGGCCGGTGTGGCTGCGGCCTCGTTCGTTGCCCCTGAACTTTGAACTTTGAACTTTGAACCGGGTCGGGGGGTGGGAATGGCGGGGGAGCGGTTTGTGGTGCCGGTGGCGGTGCATCTCTTCCTGGTGCGCGGGGAGGAGGTGTTGCTGCTGCGGCGGGCGCATACGGGGTACGAGGATGGCAAGTACAGCGTGATCGCGGGGCACCTCGACGGCGGGGAGACGGTGGTCGCGGCGGCGGTGCGCGAGGCCCTGGAGGAGGCGGGGGTGGTGCTCGATCCGGCCGAGGTGCGGGTGGTGGGGGTGATGCACCGGCGCGCGAATGATGAGCGGGTCGATTTTTTCGTGGCGACGGAGGCGTGGTCGGGGGAGATCGCGAATTGCGAGCCGCACAAGTGCGATGCGCTGGATTGGTTTCCGTTCGAGGATTTGCCGGGGAATACGATTCCGTATGTGCGGCGGGCGATTGAGAATTGGCGGGCGGCGGCAGTGGTTCGAGTTTTGGGTTTGAGGAGGGAGTAGGCTGGCCGGTGGTGGGGTGGCCCGAGGGTTGTGGTGCGTGCCCCAAAGGTCTGAAGACCTGGGCTGAAGGCTCGCTACGCTCGCCGCAAAGACCCGCCTGCGCGGGCTCGACGGGGGATGGCAGCCGGAAGGATTCCCGACCATTGTCGCCAAGTGCGATAAAGCTGCATCATCAGCGCCGCTGCCGGAAGGCGCGGCGAACATCCATGCGATGATGGAGTATGCGTGCCCACCCGACCGTCTCGCGTAATTCGTAGACGATGATATGCTGCTCTACCGGAAAAGTACGGGCACCAGGATGCAAATCATCCTGACCGGCCAATCTGCGGGTTGTTGCTGATCGTCTCAAGCGCCGGGCAAGCGCTGCGGCGTATCGCGCCTCTTGCTCAGCTCCCCATTCCAGCGCGGTATACATGAGAATGCTGCGGATGTCGTTCCGCGCGCGACGGCTGAGATCGAGGGAGTTTAGGGGCAGACATCGGGATCGGGTGTGCGCCCTTCCCGCACCAGCTGCCTGGCCTCTCGGCGAAGCTCATCCATCAGGTCGGGCGTGTAGCGGACAGATTCACCGCGTTCGAGTTCCGCGAAGCCTTCGGCAACGGCCGCTTTGAGTCGATCGAAGCGCAGTTGTTCCTCCATGAGGCGAAGCGCATCCTCGACCAATTCATCGGCGTCACGCGTATCGCCATAGGTGGCGATCTGACGGATGAGTTCCTCAGATTGGGGAGAGAGCAGCACGTTCATCGCTTGAACCTCCATTGCAACTGCCTCACCCAATAGTAGTAGGGCAGCCACGGCATGGCAACTATCTAATTTGTGCAACACCTCACTGCATGTCCTCGGGGAGGGCGGCGCGGCCGACAGGGGTCATGCGGTGTTCGGCGATGAGGCGGCTGGCGATGGCGCGGTTGGCGGCGGTCCAGTTGCTGCGCTTGCGGCGCGGGGTGAAGCGCTGGGCATATTTTTCGGTGTCGAGCGGTTTCATCAGGCCGTCGATCCAGCCGTGGCAGAGGGCGATTTCGACCAGTTGCTCGTAGGTGACGGTCTGTTTGCCGCTCGCTTTTTTGTAGATGAGGACCCAGATTTCGCGTTTTTCCGCGCCGTGCGCGGTGAGCCAGGCGGAGAAGTCGTCGGGGTGGGCGACCGCGAGCTGCTCGCCGATTTCCATCGCTCCTCCTCACTCGTTGGCGGTGGCGGTGCGCGAGGCCTGCCATTCGTCGCGCAGGAGGCCCATGTGGACGAGGTCGTGGTAGGCACCGGCGCTCCAGACGTGGGCGCGGAGGCGGCCTTCTTCGACGAAGCCGCAGGCGCGGTAGGCGCGGATGGCGCGCTCGTTGTTGCCCCAGACGCGCAGCCAGATTTTGCGCCGGTTGAGCATCAGGAAACCGTATTCGACGAGCATGGTGACAGCTTCGCGGCCATAGCCCTGGCCCCAGTAGGCTTTGTCGCCGATGCCGATGCCGAGTTCGCTGGTCTGGGCGAGGTCGTCGGCGTTGAAGAGGCCGCAGGTGCCGATGAAGGTGCCGCCTACCTCGATCGCGAAGCTGGAGCCGTCGCGTCCGCCTTTGGCGGCGTTCTGGTCGAACTCGGCTTGCAGGCGCTCCAGGCTTTGCGGCCAGGGTGGGTCGCCGCCGCCCGCGAGTTCGACGGCGATGTCGTTATTGAAGGACCAGAGGCGCGGGAGGTCGTCGCGGCTGAGGGCACGGAGGGTGACGCGGGGGGCCGTGTAGCATGCTTCGCTCCGCTTCAGTGCTGAAGTGCTGAGTGCTGAGTGCTGAGTGGGGCGGGTGGCTGGGTGACCGCCCGATGCGTGCGGGGTGAGTATAGTGGGTGGAGGGATGGGGGGAGAAGAGGAACAGGGGAACAGGAGAACAGGAGAGAGTCGGATGCTTCGCTGCGCTCAGCATGACACGATGGGGAGGCTTTGCGCTCTCCTGTGTCATGCTGAGCGATAACACCGTTCTTGGTGCCTGCAAATTGGCTAGCGGGTGGTGACGCGTTCGAGGAGGATGGATTTGTCGTGCTCGTCGTTGACGGAGACGACGGTGCGCCAGTTGGGGTCGTTCTGGAGGGCGGCGACGAGTTGGGTGTCGGGGGGCATCAGGATGTAGGCGATGTCGTAGCGGTCGAGCACGTCGCGCCAGCCCGTGCGGACGCGGACGACGGTGATGTATTCCTCCAGGAAATCGCGGCCGTAGAAGTCAACGCGGGAGTCGATGAAGACCGGGCGCTCGGGGAGGTTGGTGATCAGGTAGCCACCCCAGCCGTCCTCGTTCAGCACGTTCCCTTGCGGGTGATCCTTGAGGTAGGCGAGCGCCTGCGTCGGGTAGTTGGTCAGGTTCGGCTCGCGGTGGACCTGGGCGAGCGGGTTGCCGAAGACGATCGTCGCCATCGTCCCGGCGACGACGAGGAGCAAGACCCAGTTGGCGGCGGCGGAGAGGATGTTTTCGCGATAGGGGCGCTCGGGGCCGCGCCAGGCGGTCGGGAGTTGCTGGGCGAGGATCGGCATCACGACCAGGGCGAAGAGCGGGACGTGGCGCTGGGCGGAGAAGCCGAGGTAACCGAAGGCGACGGTCCAGAGCAGGAAGGTGTAGTCGATGCGCGGGCGGCGCAGGCCGAGGACGGCCAGCAGCAGCACACTCAGACCGAAGGCGAGCCCCATCGTCTCGCGGAAGTTGGGCGGCTGCCACTCCTGGATGTAGCGCATCGTGGCGCTCTCGCCGCCGACGAAGGTGAGCGGGTAGAGGAGCAGGGCGGGGCCTTCGGGGTTGGCGACCGCCGCGACGAGCATCCCGATGAGTGCGAGGGTGGCGTTGCGGAGCTTGAGCGGTTCGCCGTGGATGCGGCCGTTCAGCCACTCGCCGACGATGAAGAGGGCGAGCGTGCCGATACCCATGATCCAGGCCCCGTGCAGGTTGACCCAGAGCAGGGTGAGTGGCGGCAGGATCCAGACGAACCGTTGGCGACCGGCGCGGTAGAGGTAGAGGCACCAGAGTTCGAGGCTGAGGAAGAGGAGCGTGAAGATGTGGGGCCGCAGGGTGATCGCCATGAAGGAGAGGAGGAGCGTCCAGCAGACGAGCAGTCCCGAGAGCACCCGCCCGGCCCCGACCGCGCGCAGCAGCAGGTAGTGGAGCCAGTAGGTGGCGGTGACGACGAGCGCCATGATCACGACGAGGCCGCGATAGTCGAACGCGCGCAGGCCGAGGTAGGTCAGCAGTTCGAAGAGCCACTCGTGGGCGATGAAGGGCTGGCCGGGGCGGGTGAAGGAGTAGGTGTCGACGGTGGGGATCGCCTTCGCCGCCCAGATGTCCTGGCCGATGCGCAGGTGCCACCACCAGTCGGGGTCGGTCTGGCGGATGAAGCAGAAGATGAAGACGCCGATCAGCATCGTCAGGGGGACGACGAGGCGCCGGTCGAGCCCGACAAACTCGCGCCAGCCCGCGCGCGGCGAGGGGAGCACCACGGCGCGCGGGCGCTCCTCCAGCGGCGCGGCCAGCAGATCATTCGCCGCGCCGAGCAGGCGGTCGAGGAGCGCCGCCGGGCGCAGCCGGGTGCGTCCGGGTGACTGGTCGGTTGCGTCGAGGCTGCGCGTGCGTCCGATCATGGGGCCTCTGTTTGTTGCAAGTTACAGGTTCACAGGTTGCAGGTTAGAGGAACTTGAAACCTGCCAACCTGCAACCTGCAACATCGTCACGGCTGCGCCACCCGGCGGTAGAGCGGGATGTCGTCGATGGTGGTCTCCAGGGCATAGTCGCGCGCGACGAGGGCGCGCAGGGTGCCGTTGGGATCGAAGCCGAAGCGGTCGAACGCTTGCGCGCCGACGATGTAGCGCGGCGCGGTCGCCGGGTCGGCGAGGCGGGCGACCTGCTCGTCGAAGGCACCGGGGTCCAGAGCAATTCGCGGAAGTGGAGCCAGCGGGCGGCGGGGCGGCGCTGCGACAGGTAGTAGATGTCGGCGTGGTCGTAGGCGACGTAGACCGTGTCGGTCGACGCAGTGTTGGCGGCGAGGTAGGCGGCGACCGGGGCGGCGGCGCTGACGCCGGGTTCCCACTCGGGAGGTCGCGGCTCGACGCCGGAGGCGAGGAACTGGCGACGGGCAGCAGGACGACGAGGAGCGCGAGGTCGCGACGATGGCTCCCGCGAAGCGGGGCGGGAGAGGGGCCAGCGAAGTAGTCGTCGCGCGGCGAGGACGATCGCGACCGCGAGCGGCGGCAGGAGTTGCTGGTAGTAGTGCAGGAACCAGTTGCCGCCGAGCGCGGTGCCGCCGGCGCGGTCAGCAGCCAGAAGGCCAGGAAGGCGCGGGAGCAGCGGTCGCCGTCGTGCGCGGCGAGGGTGAGGCCGAAGGGCGCGAGCAGCAGGATCGGCAGGTGGAGGAGGAGGTAGATCGAGTTGGTCGCGAAGTAGCTGAGCTGGTGGCCGAGCGCGCCGCCGACGACCGAATCCTGCCCGAGGCGATAGAAGATGACCGCGCCGAAATAGCGGTCGGGGACGGTCATGACGCCGTGCAGCAGGGCGGGGATGGCCCCGACGGCCCAGCCGAGCAGGAGGTAGCCCTCGGCCGTCAGCCACTCGCCCGCCGTGGCGCGCTCGATGCGCCAGCGGCGCGCGAGCCAGAGGGCAGCGAGCGGCAGGAGCGCGATGCCGGAAGGTTTGAGGAGCAGCGCGATGGCCCCGGCAACCCCGCTGGCGAGGAGCCAGCCGAGCGCGCGGCGGTCGGCGAGCGGGTAGTCGTCGGCGCGCAGCAGCGCCCCGACACCGAGCAGCAGCGGCAGCGCCATGAAGAGTTCGGCGTTGGCGTGGTAGCCCTCCAGCCAGGGGGTCGCCATGACGACGGCGAAGAGCACGGCGGCACCGAGGCCGACCGCCCGGCCCCAGCGGTACGTTACCAGCCAGAGCAAGGCGAGCGTCGTGAGCGCGACCCAGGCGGCGGCGAAGAGGTGGATGCCGCGCACCGAGCCGAGGCCGAGCGCGTCGATCAGGCGGAAGACGGCGAAGATACCCTGCGGCCGGGTGATCGTGATGTTCTGGTAGAGGGTGTCGCCGCGCGCCCACCAGTAGGCGGCGGTGGCGTAGCCCCCCTCGTCGGCGCTGATCGGCACGTCGAGGTAGGGGAGGCGGAGGGCCACGGCGGCGAGCACGACGCCGACCGCCCCGGCGAGCCAGGCGAGGCGGCGGCTGGGCGACGACACGACCGGGCGCGTCGCCGGCTGGCTGAGTTGTCGCTGCGGCAGGATGTCGGCTGAACGCACAGATTCCTCGCTGGTCTATCCGAGTCGGTGCGGCGGGCGCTACGATGCGACGGCCCGCGCCGCCTCCCGCGCATTCGAGATGGTGTCCACGGTGCCATCTTCCACGGCGGGGTTGCGGCGTTCCCACCAGCGCAGCCCGCTCAGCAGGGTCATCGGCAGCAGGAGCGTCAGCGCCGTCGCCCAGGCGGGGCCGATGAACGGTCCCGCGAGGATCCAGAGGCCGCCGACCAGGATGAGCCACTTGCTGCGCGGGTCGCCGAGCACGCCGAACGGCAACGCGCTGGCGGCGTAGGGGCCGGGATAGGGGAGCATCAGGAATTGCAGCGCGAGGGCACCGCCGATCAGGTCGCCCATCAGGAAGAGGGGGAGCGCGAAGAGGGCCAGCGGCCAGTAGAAGGGCTGGGCCAGGAGCGCGTGGCTCTGTTCGAGGAGGGGGGTCCAACTGGTCACCCAGTTCGGTTGGAGCGCGAAGGAGAGCGCCAGGATGGGGAGGGTGCAGGCCAGGAGTTGCCGCCAGGTGCGCGATTGCCAGGTCAGGAGGATGGCGAAGATGAAGGCGTGGTTCGGCTTGGTGGTGATCAGCAGGGCGCAGCAGAGGGCGAGCGGCCAGTGGCGACGCCCGCGCCAGGCCCAGATCGCCACCAGTTGCAGCAGGACGGCGAAGACGGTGTACTGCTCGATCCGCAGCCCTTCCATGATCGGCAGGTAGGCGAGGTAGAGGTAGGGCCAGCCGAGCACCCGCAGCAGCAGCACCAGGCCGAAGCTGAGGAAGCCGACCCAGAGCACGGCGGCGATCTGCGGCGGCGGGAAGCTGAAGGGCAGCGTGACCAAAACCGCCGGGAAAGGGTAGACATTGCCGATCTGGAAGAGTTGGAAGTCGCGCTGGTCGGGCGGGATGACCGCAGCGAGGTTGTAGGCGTCGCCGACCGCGCGCCAGGCGCGACCGCCGTTGTAGAGCGGGTAGAAGTCGAAGACGCCGGAGGGATAGACGCGCAGGCCGCGCCAGACCATCATCGCGAGGGTGAAGAGGGTCGCACCCAGCAGGAACAGGGGCGTGAAGACCCGTGCGGGGGGAGCGGTCGGTGGGATGGTCGGCGCGACCAGGACGCGCCAGTAGCACCAGTTGATGGCCCGGAGCAGCGGCGCGGGGAGGATCGCGCTGGCGGATTCGTTGATTTTCGCGCCGACCGACATCGTTCGCAGCCCCCGACACACATCGCTTCCCGCAGCGGCGTAGCCGAGTGATCTCGGTCGCACTTGCCGCCCTCTCAGGATAGCAAGCACCCCGCGCCGGAACTATCGGCTGACCTTAGCCCATTGGTCCCGACTTCGCGCACGGGGCGGGCGGGGCGGGGGAGAACGACACCGGCGGCTCGCCGACAACGCGCGCAAATGCGCCGGGGATGGCTCGAATCAGACCGTGTATAATCGCTTACCGGCGTTGGTTTGCTGCGTCGCAACGAGCCGACGGATCGGCTTGCAGCGGCATGACCGCCGCGACGCCACGGACGAGGCCCCAGGTCTGTCGCGGCGAGTGCTGCCTCATCCGGCGGGTGCGAACGGGCGGGCGACGCGCGACACAGCCGGGAGGCGGCATCCCGGCCACCGAGCAACCAGAGCAGCCACGAGCGATGCGGCAATAGTGTGGAATCACCAAGAGAGGAGAAGGACCGGCGTGTCTGATAAGAAAGAAACGACGACGAGCGTCAGCGAGAGCGAGAATCCCGCCATCCCATCGCCGACGCCCAAGGCGACGCGACCCCGGACGAACAAGGATTGGTGGCCGAATCAGCTGGACCTCTCGGTGCTCCATCAGCACTCGGCCCTCTCCAACCCGATGGAACCGGACTTCAATTACGCCGAAGAATTCAAGAAGCTCGACCTGGAGGCACTGCGGCAGGACTTGATCGACGTGATGACCACGTCGCAGGACTGGTGGCCGGCCGACTACGGCCACTATGGGCCGCTCTTCATCCGCATGTCGTGGCACGCCGCCGGGACCTATCGCATCGCCGATGGCCGGGGCGGTGGCGGCGACGGCTTGCAGCGCTTCGCCCCGCTCAACAGCTGGCCCGACAACGCGAATCTCGACAAGGCACGGCGGTTGCTCTGGCCGATCAAGCAGAAGTATGGGCAGAAGATCTCCTGGGCCGACCTGCTGGTCTACGCCGGCAACGTGGCGATGGAGTCGATGGGCTTCAAGACGTTCGGCTTCGGCTTCGGGCGCGTGGATGTCTGGGAGCCGACGGAAGTCTTCTGGGGGCCGGAGGACACCTGGCTCGGCGACGAGCGCTATAGCGGGGACCGGGAACTCTCCGGCCCCGTCGGTGCCGTGCAGATGGGCCTGATCTACGTGAATCCGGAGGGTCCCAACGGCATGCCGAGCGCGCTGGCGGCAGCCCGAGACATCCGCGAGACGTTCCGCCGCATGGCCATGAACGATGAGGAAACGCTCGCGCTGATCGCCGGCGGGCATACGTTCGGCAAGGTCCACGGCGCTGGCCCGGCGTCGAACGTCGGCCCGGAGCCGGAAGGCGCGCCCATCGAGCAGCAGGGGCTCGGCTGGAAGAGCGCGTATGGCAGCGGCAAGGGCGGCGACACGATCACCAGCGGCCTGGAGGGGGCCTGGACGCCGACGCCGGTGGCCTGGGACAACAGCTACCTCGAAACGCTGTTCAAGTACGACTGGGATCTGACCAAGAGCCCTGCGGGCGCGTGGCAGTGGACGCCGACGGATCCGGCGGCGAAGGAGACCGTCCCCGATGCGCACGATCCGTCGAAGCGGCACGCGCCGATGATGCTGACGACGGACCTGGCGCTGAGGTTGGACCCGATCTACGGGCCGATCGCGAAGCGCTTCCTCGCAAACCCGGACCAGTTCGCGGATGCGTTCGCCCGGGCCTGGTACAAGCTGCTGCACCGCGACATGGGGCCGATTTCGCGCTACCTCGGCCCGTGGGTGCCGGAGCCGCAGTTGTGGCAGGATCCGGTCCCGGCGGTCGATCACGAGCTGATCGGAGAGACGGAGATCGCGGACCTCAAGGGCAAGTTGCTCGCCTCGGGGCTGTCGATCTCGCAGCTGGTTTCCACCGCCTGGGCGGCGGCGGCGAGCTTCCGTGGCACCGACAAGCGGGGCGGGGCGAACGGGGCGCGGCTGCGCCTCGCGCCGCAGAAGGATTGGGAGGTCAACAACCCGGCCGAACTGGCGCGGGTGCTGCCGGTCCTCGAACAGATCCAGCGGGAGTTTAATGCGGGCGGGAAGAAGGTCTCGCTCGCCGACCTGATCGTGCTGGGCGGCTGCGCGGCCGTCGAGCAGGCGGCGAAGGAGGCCGGGCACGAGGTCGCGGTCCCGTTCGCGCCGGGGCGCACGGATGCCACGCAGGAGCAGACCGACGTGGCATCGTTCGCCGTGCTCGAACCGGCGGGCGACGGCTTCCGCAACTACGTCCACGCCAGGGCGGCGTTGTCGCCGGAGACGCTGCTGCTGGACCGCGCCAACCTGCTGACGCTGACCGCGCCGCAGATGACGGTGCTCGTCGGCGGCCTGCGCGCCCTGGGTGCCAATTACGGGCAGTCGCAGCACGGCGTCTTCACCGACAGGCCGGGGACGCTGACCAACGACTTCTTCGTGAATCTGCTCGCCATGGGCACGGAATGGAAGGCGTCCGCTGCCGATGGTGGCGTGTACGAGGTCCGCGACAGCGCCACGGGCGCGGTCAAGTGGACCGCCACCGCCGTCGACCTCGTCTTCGGTTCGAACTCGCAGCTCCGCGCCCTCGCGGAGGTCTACGCCGCCAGCGACGGACAGGCGAAGTTCGTGCGCGACTTCGTGGCGGCGTGGAACAAGGTGATGAACCTCGACCGCTTCGACCTGGCCGCGCGGGGATAGGGCGCGCGACAATCGGGTGCGATGCCGGGAATGTTGCAGCCAGCGCGGGCTACCCCTGTGGGTAGCCCGCGCTCTGTCGTTGACGGGGCGTGCCGCGCCAACGGGCCTGCGGCGGGTGGTGGTGGCGGCGGCGCGCGATAGCGTATCCTCTGCACCGGAGGTGTGTGCCGATGGCGCGATGGCGGCAGTTACTCGGCGAAGCGGGGCTGCGGAGTTGGCGGGAGTGGCGACGGCCTTTGCCGCCGTTCGCGACCGAGCACCGGCCGTGGCCCGCCCCGGAGCAGCCCTGGACGATGTGGCAGGTCTGGCACGATCTGCTCTTCGCGCACTGGCCGATCGATCCCGAGGCGCTGCGGCGCACGCTGCCGGCCGGGATCGAGCCGGATCTGTGGGAGGGCCGGGCCTGGATCAGCGTGGTGCCGTTCCACATGAGCGGGATCCGGCTGCGTATCCAGCCGTGGGCCGCGCCCTGGATCGGGGCGTTCCCGGAGCTGAATGTCCGCACCTACGTGACCGCGCCGGGGGGCGCGAAGCCGGGCGTCTACTTCTACAGCCTCGATGCGGGCAATCCGGTCGCGGTGGCGCTGGCGCGGCGCTGGTATCACCTGCCCTATTTCTACGCGCGGATGCAGATTCGCGAGGTCAATGGCTGGTTCGAATATGATAGCTGGCGCGTCCACCCGGGAGCGCCGCGCTCGCGCTTCCGGGCGCGCTATCGCCCGACCGGGCTCGGCTACCGCTCCGAACCGGGCTCGCTGGAGTCGTGGCTGACCGAGCGCTACGCGCTCTACACGACCGACGGGCGCGGCCGGCCGATGATCGGCGATATCCACCACATCCCCTGGCCGCTGCAATCGGCGGAGGGGGAGCTGCAGTTCAAGGCGCTCGTCGCGCAGCACGGGATCGAGTTGCCGGATATCCCGCCGGTGTTGCAGTTCGCGAAGCGGCTGGATGTGGTGGCGTGGTCGCTGGCGCGGTTGGGGTAGTGCGTCGGTGCGT
>JAXLWN010000074.1:0-32803 GCA_046328475.1 Chloroflexia bacterium
CGTACCTTCGCGTCTTCATCGCATCTTCACCGCGCATTCATTGCAGTCGCCGCATTCCCTGCGCTACAATGCGAACATCGATCCGGAGCGCAGCGCGCGGTTCCCACCCTGCGGTCGCCAATCTGCCCGACCGGGTGCGGTTTATCGTAGCGGCGTGGCGCGGCGTGGTCCGGCGCTTCCGTTTCCCCGGTTGTGGCAAGGGCAGGCTGGGCGCGCAACCGGGGTAGGCAGGACCGTCGCACCGACGATCGCACGGGACGAGGGATGTCGCTGGCAGTGTACTGGGCGAAACTGCGCGCAATCGGTTGGCTCGCGCTCCCCTTCCTGCTCGTCGCCTGCAGCGCGGGCGGTTCGCCGACCGGGACCGCGACGCTCGCCCCGACCGGGACCGCGACGCGGCCCGCACCGCCGACCACCGTGGCGACCGGCGGCCCGCGCCCGAGCGTCGCGACCCCGACCCTGCCGCCCACGCCTCCGACCGCGACCATCCCGCTCGCCACACCCGTCGCGTCCGCCACGCCGCCCCTCGCATCGCCCGGTCGGGGCACGGCCACCCCGCCAGGCCCGCTCGGTGTGATCCCGGCCGGTTGGCGCGTCTACCAGGGAACCCTGCCATTCGTCATCGCCTACCCGCCCGATTGGACCGTCGACGAGACGCAGATCAGCAACAACCTCGTCTACTTCTTCGCGCCGGTGGCCGATCAGAGCGTCTTCGTCGTCATCGCCACCACCGCCACACCGGAGGAATCGCCGAACCTCGACGTCCTGCGCGACCGCTGGTTCCAATCGCGCACGCGAGGTTGCACGAAATTCGCAGTGGAGACGACCGGGCAGACCACCGCCAGCGGCATCAACTTCGCCACGGTCGGCGCGACCTGCGACCTGCCCACGGGGCTCGCCTACAGCTACACCGGCCTGGGCGTGCGCGGCACCGTCCCCTGGATCTTCGAGTTCAACGCCCCCTATGAGGGCTACGACGCGACGCTGGCCCAATACTTCAACCCGATGATCGCGACGCTCAACATCTACGGGGGGTTCTTCAATCGGTGATAACGGCACGGCGAGCGGCAGACCGAAACAGACCCCCGCTCGCCGTCGTTGTTACGTATGTTGTGTCAGGGCCATTGTGCGCCCAACGAGTGCGAGGGGATTGGCACCAGCCAACCGACCGGGGGTAGCGGTTGGAGTAAGGAGACCAGCAGATGTCCGTACCCGAGAATAGGATCCTGGGATCCTACCGCCTGCTCGAACGCATCGGCAAAGGCGGCATGGGCGAAGTCTATCGCGGCGAGCACCTCAAGCTGGGGCGCGAGGCGGCGGTGAAAGTCTTGCCGAGCAACCTCGTGAACGAGGCCGACTTCCTCAAGCGCTTCGAGCGCGAGGCGTCGAGCGCCGCAAAGCTCGAACATCCCAACATTCTCCCCGTCTACGAATACGGCGAGCAGCCCACCCCCTATCTCGTCATGCCCTACGTCAAGGGGGGGACGCTCAAAGAGAAGATGAGCGCCGGGAAGCTCTCGCAGGCCGAGATCATCAACTACCTGCGCCAGATGGCCGACGCGCTCGATTACGCGCACGAGCAGGGCATCATCCACCGCGATGTCAAGCCCGCCAACATGCTCATCGACGATCGTGGCCGCCTCTACCTGAGCGACTTCGGCATCGCCAAGGCGCTCGAAGGCGCGGAGGGCCTGACCCGCACCGGCGTCGGCGTCGGCACGCCCGAGTACATGGCCCCCGAGCAGGCCCAGGGCCGCGCCGACTCGCGCTCCGACCTCTACGCCCTCGGCATCATCCTCTATCAGATGCTCACCGGGCGCGTCCCCTACAGCGGCAACAGCACCGTCGAAGTGCTGATGAAGCATCTCCAGGATCCCCTGCCGATGCTGCCGCTCCGCTCGGCCAATCCCCCGCTCCCGCCGCGCGTCGAGCAGATCATCCAGAAAGCGCTCGCGAAGAACCCCAACGAGCGCTACGGCAGCGGCCGGGCCATGGTCGAGGATTTCACCGAGGCCATGTCGGGCGGCCCGGGTGTCGGTGCCGCCGACGCCACAGTCGTGGGCGGCCCGGGTGCGATGGGCGGTGCCGCCACCGTCGTGTCGAACACCCCGCCACCGTTTGGCGGCCAGCAGACGATGCCCGCGAGCAACACCCCGCTGCCGCAGTACGGCGCAAACACGCCCCCGCCGCAGTATGGTGGCAACACCCCCCTGCCTCCGGGCGTGACCCCGCCGATGGGCATGAACCAGCCAGGGTACAACCAACCCACCGTCGTCGGCGGCCAGCAAGGCGGCTTCGGTAGCCCGCAAGGCGGCTTCGGCGGCCCGCAAGGCGGCTTCGGCGCGAGCACCCCCCCGCCGATGGGCGGCGGCATGCAGCCCCACGGCGGCATGCAACCCCCGATGGGCGGGATGCAACAGGGTGGCGGGATGCAGCCCCCCTATCCCCCGGTGGGTGGCCGCACGCAGCAAGGGTCGTCCGGCGGCAGCCGCCGCGGCCTGCTGATCGGCGGCGGCATCGCCGCAGCGGTCGTCCTGGTCCTCTGCATCGGCATTGGTGCCTTCGCCGCCTCGCGCGGCGGCAAAGACCCGACACCGACCGTCAACGCCAACGCGACCGCCTCGGTCGTCGCCGCCGCCAACCTCTCCGCAACTCAGACCGCCGGCGCGGCGAAGCCGTCGGCGTCGGCATCCGCGTCGGCCGCCGCGAGCAGCGCGCCGCCGAGCGTCGCCGCCTCGCTCCCACCGGCCAGCGCCCCGCCGAGTGCCCCGGCCAGCGCCCCGCCGAGCGCGCCCGCGAGCGCCCTCCCGTCGCCGTCGGCCGCGCCCTCGCCCTCGCCTCGCGCGTCTGCACCAGCGTCCGCCCCGGCGTCCGCGCCCCCCACAGCCCGCCCTTCGGCGTCGGCGTCGGCGCGGGCCTCCGCCGTGCCCAAGCCGCTCGGCACCGCGCCCGCCGGGTGGAAAACCTACAATGGCAACGCCAAAGCACCCTTCGTGATGTACTACCCGCCCGACTGGACGGTCGATGAATCCGGCGCGAAAGACGGTCGCATCTACTTCTACGGCCCGGGCGTGAAGGAGCCGGTCTCGAACCAGCTCTGGGTCCTGATCGCGACAACCGGCATCCGCGACCCGCAGGGCAACATCGACGTGCTGCGCGACAAGTATTTCAAGGATCAGTTCGGCGACTACCCGGACGCCAAGGTCGATGTCACCCGCCAGAACGTCTTCTCCGTCGACATCAAGTTCGCGTCCCTCGGCGTGACCTTCGACGGCGACAGCTACGCCTATATCGGGCTCGGGCTCCGCGACCAGGTGCCCTGGCGCTTCCGCCTCAACTCGCTCTACGACGACTACGATCAGAATCTGGAGGACTACTTCCAGGACATGATCAGCTCCATGTACATCTACGCCAACCCCTAGAGCACCGGGCGATAGGCGATAGAAGGGCGAATGAGCGACACCCTCCCCCGCCTCTGTGACGAGGCACCCCCTCTCCCGCGAGGAGAGGGGGCCGGGGGGGCGGTCTCTCTACCCGACTACCCGACTACCCGACTACCCGACTACCCGACTGACCTCTGACGACCCAACACCATCGCCTATCGCCTATCGCCTCACCAAGGAGACACTGGGGATGTCGGCACCGCAAGGTCGGACCCTCGGCGCGTATCAGCTCAAAGAGCGGATCGGGCGCGGGGGGATGGGCGAGGTCTACCGCGCCGAACATCTCAAACTCGGGCGCGAGGCCGCCATCAAGATTCTCCCGGCGAACCTCGTCGGCGAGTCCGACTTTCTCCGGCGCTTCGAGCGCGAAGCTTCCAGCGCCGCCGCCCTGACCCACCCCAACATCCTCGCCATCTACGACTACGGCGAGCAAGACGGCACGCCCTATCTGGTCATGCCCTACATTAAGGGTGGCACGCTGAAAGATCGCCTGGAACAGGGCGACGTCACCCCCGCCCAGATCGTCCGCTACCTGACGCAAATCGCCGAGGCGCTCGACTTTGCCCACAGCAAAGGGATCATCCATCGCGACGTGAAACCGGCGAATGTCCTGATCGACGAGCACGATCAGGCCTACCTCGCCGACTTCGGCATCGCCAAGGCCCTGGAAGGCAACGACAACCTGACCCGCACCGGGATGGGCGTCGGCACGCCCGAGTACATGGCCCCCGAGCAGGCGCAGGGCCGCGCCGACGCCCGCTCCGACCTCTACGCCCTCGGCATCATGGTCTACCAGCTGCTCATCGGGCACGTCCCCTACAGCGGCAACAGCACCGTCGAAGTGCTGATGCAGCACTTGCAGCAGCCGATCCCCCTGGAGCCGCTGCGCGGCGTCAGTCCGGGTGCCGCCCAGGTCTTCGGCCCCATCCTGCAGCGTGCCCTGGCGAAAGACCCCAACCACCGCTACCAGACCGGCCGCGAACTGATGCAGGCCGTCAACGCCGCGATCGCCCAGACCGGCTTCAACCGCTGGGCCAGCGCACCGACGGTCGTCGCGGGTACCCCCACCCGCCTGGGGCACAAGCCCGGCGTGGGCACCAACACCGTTCGGCCAGGGCACCCCGCCGCCGTTCAGTCCCGGCACTTCGCCCCCTCCACCCCGGCACCCCGCCCCCGGTAGTCGGCCCAGGGACCCCCAGCCGTTCACCGTCGCCTATACCCCCGCCCCAACTGATGACCACGACAGCCGGGACGGACAACCGCCGCATCCTGATCATCATCGCGATTGTCAGGGTGGCGATCGTCATCTGCTGCTGCCTCTTCCTGGTCGCCTCCTTGTCGAACTAGCCAGCGAAGCCGGATAATTGGCCGCTCAGGGCGGCATGTGGGACCGCCCGCGACGCCGACGCGACGCAGCACTCTCGGTAGCAGGCCACCCGTGGTCTGTGGTCCGCAAGCGCTCGGGGTGGCCATGGGACGCCTGATCTTCCTCGGCACCGGCGATCCGCTCAACGACGAGCGCGCTCAAACCTGCCTGGCCCTGCCGCAGGCCGACGGCACGACCATCCTCTTCGACACCAGCAGCGGCACGATCCTGCTGCGCCAGTTGCGCGCCGCCGGGATCGGGCTCGCCAACATCCGCCACATCTTCGTCAGCCATCGCCACTTCGACCATGTCGGTGGCCTCGCCCGCTCCTGGTCGCGCTGACGGCGGTCCCCGAGAGCAACGTCACCATCCACGCCCTGCCCGAGACGACCCAGGCGCTCCACGATATCCTCACCGCAACCATCCCCGGCGTCGAAGGCTGGCTGGGTCCGCGCCTGCACTGGCACACCCTGGCCAATGGCACAGCGGTGCCTCTCGACGGCCTGAGCGTCACCCCCTTCGCGGTCGAGCACTTCGCGGAGACCTGCGGCTTCCGCCTCGTGCGCGGCCAGAGCGCCGCCGTCTTCACCGCCGACACCCGCCCTGCAGGGCGTCAGCAACGCCGTGCGCGGTGCCGAACTCCTCATCCACGAAGCCTGCAGCACCGACCGCGACGCCGACGCCGCCCACCGCTTCGGCCATTCCACCGCCGCCGACGCCGCCCCGCGTCGCCGCGATGCTGGCGTGCAGCGCCTCGTCCTCACCCACTTCCGGTCGAGCACCTTCGCCGATCCCGCCGCCCTCGCCGCCGAGGCGGGCGCAATCTTCGGCGGCCCGATCGAAGCCGCCAGCGACCTGCAAGCCATCGACTGGCCCTGATCAACCAGCTCGTCCAAATCTTCCGCGCGCTTCGCCCCCGGCGCTGGTCTGCGACCGCACCACCCGCCCGCGTGTCACCGACCTCGCAGGCGCTGGCACGCCGCGAAACCGCTCTGCGGCGGTTCGACCGTTCTCATGCGCTCTTCAACTTTCTCGGAAGGCACCGGTCGCGCCCCGGTGCCCACCCGCGCAGGCGGGTTTGGTGGCGCGTGAGCGCCTGCGAGGCGCGGTTTCACCGCCAGCCCGCTATTTTTCGCCGAAATAGCGCCAGATTCGACATGTCGGGAGAATCGTACCGCCGCTCCCGACTAAATTGCCATCCTGTCGAGACGAATATGCCACGCCGCAAACGCCCCGCTGATGCGCGCGGTGCTTCAGCCACTGCGGTACCGCGAACGTGTGGCATGCAGAGGTGGCGATGGCTGACGGAGCGCCCGCAATCCTGGTGGTGGACGACGATCCCGGTTTCCGCGAACTCGTGGCGGAAGTCCTCTCCGACGAAGGCTATCGCCCGCTGGCCGCCGCCCCGGCCGATGCGCTGGCCTACGCCGCCAGCCAAGCCGCTCGCCCTGGCCCTGCTCGACGCCCGCATGCCCGGCATCGACGGCCCCTCGCTCTGCCGCCGCCTGCGCGCACTGGCCCCACGCGCGCCGTGCCGGTCATCTTCGTCACCGGCTTGCCGCGCGAGCGCCTGATCCTGCGCCTCGCGGGTTGCGAACCCTGGTGGTTCCTGCCCAAACCCTGCACAATCGACGACCTGCTCGGCGCGTGCGCCGCCACATCGCCCCCCCAGGCGACGCGGCCCACGCCTAGCGCGCCTCGCGCTACCCGCCGTTATTCGCCGGAGTTGGCATTGCGGCGACGGTCGCGCCCCGGACTACGCCGATCCGGGCGCGTGAATGCCCGCCGGTCGCGCGCAAAATCGACCGCCATCCACTCCGCACATGTAGCAGCATCAATCACTGGCGCGGTGGCCGTATTCGCCAGTATATCGAGCGACAGCGCGTGCGCCGCCGCCAGCATCCGGTCAATCTGGCTCGGGGCCACCGGGAAACTGAATCCCCCAGCCGCCGCCTCCTACACCACGCGCCCAGGCGCATCCCCTGAATTGTGCCGATCGCGTCCATCCATCGCCGCGCTCCTCCGTCGCCGCCAAGCATGGCAGCCCACGGTTGCGCCCCGGTGAACGAAACAGCGCGAACACGGTTGCCGCGTCACCCCCAGGCCGGATTCATCCGGCGCGCTATCGTAGCCCGGAGACCTCATCTCCGGGCGGGCGGCGGATCGCACCGATGTTGCCGAGAGTGACGATTATCCTATCGCAGCGATCTGCGTCGCCAGCGCCCTCAGCACCCGCAGGTCATACGATGTCGGCGTCGCATCCGACACCCGGCTCGTCGGCAACATCGCGACCCCAGCGATCCCCTGAAACGCCTTGGCGCTCACCGGGTAGTCGCGGTGGACCAGCGGATCGACCAGCGTCAGGAAGTCCTGCCAATCCTCCGCATCCTCCTCCTCAGCATCGGCGCAGAGCCGCGCCAGCAGCCCCGGATAAAAGTTCGCCGCGATCCCGCAATAGCCCCGCGCCCCGGCGCGCAACGTCGGCAGACAGCGTCGTCGCATCGGCATTGAAGACCCCCAGCGGCGTCCCCGTCGCCGCCGCCACCTTGGCGCAGACCGCCTCCGCCGACCGCGAGGTCTCCTTCAGCATGGAAGCGCCCGGTGCGCCCCGCCCAGCCGACCAACTCCGGCGTCAGCAGGCGATGGTACGGCGCCGGACACTCGTAGAGCGCCAGCGGGATCGGGTCGGTCAGCGCCAGCAACCGCTCCACCCTACCTTGCCACACCGCGTCATCTTCCCCCGGCTCGGCCATCATCCGACCAGCGACGTCACGGCCCCACCCCTGCCTCGTGCAGCCGCTTGATGAACTCGGCTGCGCCGCCACATCGCGCCCGAACGTCCCCGACGCGATCACCGGCACCCGCCCGCTCGCCCGCCGCACCACGCGACCCGCCAGCGCCAGCCGCTCCGCATCATCCAGCGCGAACATCTCGCTCGACTGCGCCACCGCGAACAGCCCCGCCACCCCGCTTCGATGTACCACTCGGTCAACTGGTCAATGCCCGCCCAGTCGATCCCCCATCCGCCCCGAACGGCGTCAGCATCGGCGGCCACACCCCCGCCGGAAACGCTCCACCCCCATCGCCACTCTCCCACAGTGCTGTCATCCTCTTCGGGCAAACCGCTCGACCCAGAACTCCCCATCAAGTCGAGTGATCCTGCTCCCTGCCGCATGCCTCGCACCGCACGACATACGTGCGCCCATCCACCACCCGCGCCGTAAACGCGCCCGCAACCGCCTCAATCACCCGCTCCGGATTCGCAACATCCCCAGGACCGCGCACCCTCTGCGAAAGCGTCACCCTCGCAATCGCGCCGCATCCCGCGCACCGAAAAACCTTCGTCCACGTCTCCCGGCTATCCACAGCGGCCTCCTCACCGAGCCCGCGCCGGGTACCCGCTTGCGGGTGTGGCTTCGCAGCGCAGCCCCCAGCCCAGGGCTTCACCCCTTGGGCGCACGCGCCTCGGGGCCTCTCCCACGCACCCCCCACACACGCAGAATACCACCCACGCCCCGCCCGACTCCGCCTCGCCCCACACACAACCAACAGGGCGGGCACTTTTGCCCGCCCCGCTCATGTGCCACCAGTTACAACCAGACCGCTGCGGACCTACCCGCTCTACAGCGACTCCTTCCGCCGAATCTGGATCAGCGGGCCGCTCGGCCGCTTCCCACCGGTCAGCGCCGCCTCCATGCTCAGCCGACCCGCCGCCGCCTGCGCCGTGGCGCGGAACGCCTTCGCCTGGGGCGACTCCGGGTCGGACATCACAATCGGCTGCCCGGCGTCGCCCGCCTCGCGGATCGACCGGGCCAGCGGAATTTGCCCCAGCAGCGGCACCCCGTACCGCTCCGAAGCCCACTCGCCGCCCCCCTCGCCGAAGATCGCCGTCGACTCCCCGCAGTGCGGGCAGACGAAGTAGCTCATGTTCTCGACGATGCCCAGGATCGGCACCTGGACCTCCTTGAACATCTGCAACCCCTTGACCGCGTCCGCCAGCGCCACATCCTGCGGCGTCGTCACCACGATCGCGCCCGACAGCGGCAACCGCTGCGTCAGCGTCAGGTGGATGTCGCCGGTCCCCGGCGGCATATCGATCAGCAGGTAATCGAGGTCTTCCCACTCGACATCGTTGAGGAACTGGTTGATCAACTGCGACGCCATCGGCCCGCGCCAGATCACCGGCTTCTCCGGGTCCACCAGGAAACCGATGCTCATCACCTTGATCCCGTGCGCCTCCAGCGGGATCAGCTTCTGCGTCGGCTTCTCGCCCGGAATCGGCGCGGGCACCGAGCGCACGCGCGGCTGCCGACCCTGCAAATCGAGCATCAGCGGCATACTCGGGCCGTACACATCGGCGTCGAGCAACCCCACCTTCGCCCCATCGCGCGCCAGGGCGATCGCCAGGTTCACCGTCACCGTGGACTTCCCGACGCCGCCCTTGCCGGACGCGACCGCGATCGTATTCTTCACCCCCGCCAGCCCGGGGCGTCCCGCCGTGTTCGCCGCGCGCACCCGCGCCGTCAGCGACACCTCCACGCGCTCCACGCCCGGCACCGCCATGATCGTCTCGCGCACATTCTGCTCGATCTGCTCGCGCATCGGGCAGGCTGGCGTCGTCAACTCGACCGCGATCTTCACCGCCTGGCCCTCGAAGCTGAGGTCCTTGATCATCCCCAGTTCGGCCATCGGTCGCCCGATCTCCGGGTCGCGAATCGTCGCCACCGCCAGCTTCACCGCTTCCTCGAACGGCGACCCCGGCTCCTTCGACATGCCCATGCCCGCGCCGTTGCCGTTCGCCGCCGGCATCACCGGCAATCCGCGCCCCCCGCCCGCCGGTCCATTCGCCATCGGCAGCGGTCGCGGACCCGCCGCGCCCGGGCTCGCCATCGGCAACGCGCGCGGCGTCTTGCCGCCGGTTGGCACCTGCACCGGGCGCTCGGGAGCCGCCTCGCCCGGCTGCACCACAATCGGCAGCGCCTTCCGGCGCGCAGGCATCTGCGGCCCGCCCGTCGCCTCAGCCTTCGTCTCCGCCTCGGGCGTCGACTCCTGCGCGGCGCTCTTCCCCTGCTTCTCCTTGTCCGGTTGACCCGAGCGCCATCATCGCGCCCGAAGAGCGGCATATCCCCTCCGAATTTCAAATTGCGGATTGCGGATTGCGGATTGATCAGGAAGCGCTGCCTCGTCTCTAATCCGCAATCCGCAATCCGCAATCCGCAATAGTCTATCCGCCAATCTGCGACATCCCCGGCCCACCGGCAGGACGCCATCCTTCAACCCATGTCCCCAGGGCTTGCGCCAGACGCCCTCGCGGATCGCCGCGCGCAACTCCACATCGCTCGCCCCATTGCGCAGCAGCAGGCGCAGGTCCAACTCGTCCGCGCGCAGCAGGCAGAGACGCAGCTTCCTCCGAGGTCGGCCGCATCGGTTGCACCCCGCGCAGAAGTTCTCCGTCACCGAAGCTGATGAACCCCACCGTCCCCTTGGCCCCCGGCAGGCGATACGGCCGCGCCGGGTCGGCCGGGTTGTCGAACGGCTCCGGCGTCAGCTCCCCGAACCGGTCGCGCAACATCTGCCGCGTCTCCTCGGAGGGCACCAGCCGCCGCTGCGCCACGTCGAACACCCCGTCCAGCGGCATGATCTCGATGTAGCGCACCTGCCAGGGGTGCGCCAGCGTCAGCGCGGCCAGGTCGGCCACCTCGTGGTCGTTGAACCCCGCACCACCACCGCGTTCAGCTTGATGGGGGCGAGCCCGTGCTCCTCCGCCGCGCGGATGCCGTCGAGCACCTTGCGAATATCGCCGCCGCGCGTGATCCGCCGGAAGCGGTCGGGGTCGAGCGTGTCGATGCTGATATTCAGCCGGTCCAGCCCCGCCGCCGCCAGCGGCGCGGCCAGCTTCGGCAGCAGGAGGGCGTTGGTCGTCATCGCGACCTCCGCCACCCCCGGGATCGCCTTGATCGCCCGCACAAACGCCGGCAGGTTGGGGCGCACCGTCGGCTCCCCCCCGGTGAGGCGGAACTTGCGGAAGCCCAGCTCGACCGCCAGGCCGATGATCCGCAGGAACTCCTCGTCCGACAGCAGCGCCTCCTGCGGCGCGAAGTGCATCCCCGTCGCGGGCATGCAGTAGACGCAGCGCAGGTTGCAGCGGTCGGTCAGCGAGATGCGCAGATAGTCGATGCGCCGCCCGAACCGGTCGAACGACGGCTTGATCAGCGGCAACGCCGCGCGCCCCGTCGTCTCTGCCGGGGGCGGCACCTGCACTTCAGCGAGCGGTAAGACCACGGCGCGACTCCATCCCATCCCCAGGTCCCGCGCCGGCCCCGATCGGCGCTGCCACGCGGTGGCAAATACATCCTATCATGGAGAACACCGGCAGGCGGGGAAAACATTCCCGGTCGTAAGCAAGCACCATCGATCACCCGACGCCGCATTTCTCTACAAAATGGTAACAAAAAACCCCCAACAATCGCCACCTTCCCCGCCCCCCGTCGTTCTGAGCGCCAGCGGCTTGTTCGTCCCTTTCTCTCTTCTCTCCCTCACTCTTCTCTCCTCACTCCTCGTCCTTCCTCCGCAGCAGGAAAATCTTCGGGTGCAGCCCCCCCGGCGTCACCCGCAACACCCGCTCCGCCTTCCACTCCCCCGAGTCGCGCAACAGCGACTCCATCAGCCGCACCTCGTGCGAGATCAGCGCAAACCGCGCCCCCGGTTCCGCCACGCGCGCCGCCTCGCGCAGAATCGCCGGGTAGAGCACCAGATTCTGGTCGTGCGAACCGACCAGATGCCCGAACGGCAGATCGGCATAGAGCACGCCGACACTCGCATCGGGCAGCGGCAGCACCCGCGCGTCCCAATCGAACAGATCGATCCGCTCGCTCAGCCCGCTGGCAAACGCATTCGCGTGCGCGCAATCGAGCGCCGCCTGGTCGATATCACACCCACCGATCCAGCCGTCCCGCACCTGATCAACGTGCTCGATCAGCAGCGTGCCCGAGCCGCAGCCCAAATTCAGCGCCCGCTCCTCGGCCGTCGGCTCCGCCAGAATTTACCATCGCCCTCGCCACCGTCGCATTCGGCGACCCCTCCCGTTACCAAATGCGCCAGGGTCGCGCGCTCAGCCGGAGCGCCAGGCTGATCCGCACCAGCGCCTCCCACCCCTCGGCATCGCGCCGACTCCGCCGCAACCGCAGCAGCAGATCCCCCCTCGTGCGCGCTCGGCGGCACCGGCGTCAGCCCGGTCTGCTTCGCCAACTCCTCCTTCAACCGCCCCATCACCGACGAGTCCGACCCGGCCGCGCTGATATGCAACGTGCCATACGCCTCCGCCGGAGCGAGCGCGCGGGCCGTCGCAATCTGCCCCAGAAGCAGGCGGAAATGCTGGTCCCCGAGCAGCGCCTTCGGTCGCGGCACCGCATAATGCCGCACCAGCGCCACGCTCAGCACCGTCTTCAGTGACAGCAGCGCCCGCAAATCGCCGGTGAACTCGAAGTTGATGACTCCCGCCTCGCGGGCGCGCTCGACGCGCACCGCCGTGCCGAACCGGCGCACCCGTTCGGCACGGGCGATCTCCTCCAACCCATCGGCCACATCCGCCTCACATCGGTAGGCTTCGCCGATGGTGATTGCCGGAGTACGCTCAATGGCGGGTGCGGGCGCGGGGCGCGGAGGTACGGGGCGTTCAGCCGGGGGCGTGGTGCGTGTCCTGGGGGTTCGGCCCATAGTGCGGCGGCCATCCTCATGCAGAGCGCCGGGGAAATGCCCCCAGCGCTAGAAAAAACACGCCTCGCGCCGTTGACGATCGGGCACTGGCGTGGTACAGTTTGAGGCACAGCGGCGACCGCGTGGTGCCGCTGTTTCTAGTGCTTGCCCGAGCATAGCATAGTGCGAGCATGGCGGACAAGCGCACTGCACAACCAGGAGGACAGCTATAAGCAGGCCAACTCGTGTTAACGAGCGTATCCGTATCCGCGAAGTGCGCCTGATCGACGAGGCCGGGCAGCAACTCGGAATTGTGCCGACCTTCCAGGCCCTGAATATCGCGCGCGAGCGCGGGCTCGACCTGGTTGAGGTCGCCCCCAATGCCGTGCCGCCGGTCTGTCGGATCATGGACTGGGGTAAGGAGCGGTACGAGCAGTCGCGCAAGGAACGTGAGTCGCGGCGCAACTCGAAGGCGATCACGATCAAGGAAGTGCGGCTCAAGCCGAAGACCGACGATCACGATCTCGACACGAAGACGCGCAAAGCCAAAGAGTTCCTGCAGGATGGGGACAAGGTCAAGCTGACCGTCCTCTTCCGAGGGCGCGAGAATCTGCACCCGGAGGTCGGACGCGCCTTACTCGACCGCATGCTCGATCAACTCGGCCCGCACGCGGTCATCGAGTCGCCGCCACGCCTGGAAGGGCGCAACATGTCCGCGATGCTCGCGCCGAAGAAGCAACCGGCCCCGGCCGCCGCCGGTCCCGCGCGCGAGGCCCAGCCCCGCCGCGAAGCCTCGGTTGCCGAAGCCGACGCGCCGCCGCCCGCCGCCGCCCCGCCCGCCGAGGCCGCGCCCGCCCCACGCCAGGCAGACGCCCCGGGCGATCAATAGCACATCCGCCAGCGTCGGATGGCGCGCACATCGGGCCGCAGTCTGCGGGCGTGCGGTCAGCAGCAGAACGCCCGACAAACGCGCCAACGGCCAGGCTGGCCCGACCGCGCACCGAAGCAGTTGCGAAGTTAGAGGGAGGGAGGAGACCGATGCCCAAGGGGCCGAAGATGAAAACCCATTCCGGTGCCGCCAAGCGTTTCGACGTGACCAGCACGGGCAAGATCCGGCACGCGAAGGGCATGAAGAGCCACTTCCGCCGCCGCAAGTCCCCGCGCGTCGCCCGCGCGCTCGACCGCATGATCACCATGCCCAAGAGCGACCAGAAGCGCGTCCGACGCCTCCTGCCCTATCTGTAAACGAGTTGCAAGTTGCAGGTTTACAAGTTGCAGGTTCAAACAACCTGCAACCTGCAACCTGCCAACCTGCAACAAACGCACTGACTACTGACTACTGACTACTGACGACTGAGGTGGCAGCAATGGTACGAGTCAAGCGAGGCGTGACCGCACACGCCCGGCACCGCAAGATCCTCAAGATGGCCAAGGGCTACTACGGCACCCGCAACCGCCTCTTCCGCCGCGCCAACGAAGCGGTGATGAAGGCGTTGCAGTACTCTTACCGGGACCGCAAGGCGCGCAAGCGCGAATTCCGGCGGCTCTGGATCGTCCGCATCAACGCGGCTGCCCGCATGCACGGCCTGCCCTACAACCGCTTCATGCAGGGCCTGAAGCTGGCGAACGTCGAGGTCGATCGCAAGATGCTGGCCGACATCGCCGTCCACGACAACGCCGCCTTCGGCCAGTTCGTGGACATGGCCCGCACCGCCCTCCCCGCCGAGACGGCCGCCCAGGCCGCCCAGCAGGTCCGGGTAGTGGCGTAAGGGGTTCAACCACCCTGTCACGCCAGCCAACATCGCACCGAGGAGACAAAGAACGCGACCAACAGCGCCCGCCGCCTTGGTCGCGTTTCTTCTTGCCCAGTCGCCAGTAGCCAGTCGCCCTTCTCATGCACCAACCAATCAATAAGGTGATACGCTTCGTGCAAGATTCTGACTACTGACTACTGACTACTGACTACTGCGAACGGAGTGAGCCAATGGTCGTCACCGTCAAAAGCATGGAAAACCCCACCGTCAAGCTGGCCCGCGCCCTGAGCAAGCGGCGCGACCGGCAGCGGGAGCGTGCTTTCGTGCTCGAAGGCGTGCGCGCCCTCGGCGAAGCGGTGGCAAGCGGCGCGCTGCCGCGCGCCCTCCTCATCTGCCGCGAACTCCTCGGCGAAGGCGAGGCCCAGGATCGCCTCCTCATCGCCCTCAGCGAAGCGCGCGAAGGCCCTGCGCGCAACATGCGCGTGCTGGAAGTCACCCCCGAAGTGATGAAAGCCGTCTCCGAAACCGAGACCCCCCAGGGCATCGCCGCGATCATGGCCTTCCCCGAACACATCCCCCCGCCACCGGCACTTCCCTGATCGTCATCGCCGACGGCGTCCGCGACCCCGGCAACATGGGCACCCTGCTCCGCACCGCCCTCGGCGCGGGAGCCACCGCCCTCTACACCACCCCCGCCACCGTCGATCTCTACAACCCCAAAGTCGTCCGCGCCGCCATGGGTGCCCACTTCCGCCTCGCCATCCGCGCCAACGTCGGCTGGGAAGCCCTCGACGAACTCCTCATCGGCTGCGACGCCGTCTGGGGTGCCGACGCCGACGCCGACCAGATCTACACCGACGTCGACTGGAAGCGCCCCACCGCCCTCATCATCGGCAGCGAAGATCGCGGCATCACCGCCGAAGGCCGCGCCCGCTGCACCGACACCCTCGCCATCCCCCTCGCCGCCAACCTCGAATCCCTCAACGCCGCCGTCGCCGCCGCCATCATCCTCTTCGAAGCCGCTCGCCAACGCCGCTAACCCCATCTCCACCCCCGCCCTCGTCGGGGCGACGCGTCGCGTCGCCCGCGTGGGATTGGCCCGCACCGCGCTAATCCTACCCGGCACCCCTCCCTCGGTAGGGGCGGGTCTCAGACCCGCCCCCGTGGGAACGGCACCCGCACCACCATCCGCCACCCGCGTCCCCCTGTACCCCAACCCTCTCCTCATCGAGCCGGGAGGGTCGCCGCCGCAGCGGCGGGGCGGGGTCTGCCTCCGTGCAGCACCAGCCCGCGCCATCCCCACCCGCGTGAGTCACGCCGTCCCCCTCTCCTCGCGGGAGAGGGGGTGCCCGCAGGCGGCGGGGGTGAGGTCATCGCCCGTTCGCCCGTTCGCCCGTTCGCCCCCTGCTCTCCCGCCCCCACTCACCCGCCTCCCACACAGCGCGCGCGGCAGGCTCCCCACCCGCTGCGCCACAACGATCTAACCGTCCTGCAGGCTCCCAGCCCTACGGCCGCGTCCCGACCGCCAGGATCACCCGATCCTCCTCGACCGCAGCCTCCCCGCTCCACTCGCGGGTCAACCGCACATCCACAAACCCCGCCTCCCGGAACAACCCCGCACCTCATCGTGCCCATACCACCGCGTCGCCGGCGACCGCCGGTGCAGCTCCGTCGCCAGCACCGCGCCATCCCGCGAAATCTCGTACCGGTCCTCCGTATGCTCCAGCTTCTCCGCCGGGTCATACCGCGCCCGCGTCCAGCGCCGCACCGTCGCCCCATCCTCGGTCCGCACCTTCTCGCGCGGCGTCCCCCAGTCCGTCTCCGTCGGGATCCCCTCCCGCCAGAGTGTCATCAGCGACATCGCCAGCCCACCCCCCGGCAGCAAAATCTCGAAGAAGCGCCGCATCGTCGCCCGCGCCACCTCGCGATCCGTGAGCAACTGAAAAGAACTGGAAGGCACCAGGATCGTCCCATAGCGACGCGGCAGCTTCCAGGCTTTCCATCGCCTGCTGATACAGCGTCGGGCGCAGCCCCCGCGCCGCCGCCTTCTCCCGGCACAGATCGAGCATCTCCGGCGACACATCCACGCCATCGACATCGATCCCCTCGGCCAGATACTCCAGCAACAGCCGCCCCGTCGCGCAGCCCACATCGATCGCCGGCTGCCCATGCCGCATGATCACCTCGCGGAACGCCGCGCGATCACCCCAGCGCGATGTATCCCCGCGCAGCACATCCCAGGTCGCCGCCATCAGCCCCCGGTACTCGTAATCGGTCTCGTTCATCGGTCATCCCATCCTCGCTCACAACATCGCACCACGCACGAACGAAAATATGCACCATCATAACGGCCCCCTTTCTCCCGACAATCCAACCGGGACCCACACTCTAACAACACCCCCACCCCCCGCAATCCCCCCAATAAACGTCCCCACTCCCCCATCTTCGTAATCACCCCACGCAAAAACACCCCCTCTCCTCGCAGGAGAGGGGGCCGGGGGGTGAGTCCCCCCTCGTTACTCGTTACTCGTTACTCGTTACTGCCCGACTGCCCGACTGCCCGACTGCCCGACTCGCCCCCTACGGAATCCACCCCCGCTCCCGCACAATCCGATTCCCCAACAACCCCAACAACACCTCGTACGGCGTCCCCTTATTCTCCGGGTGAAACTCATACCGCGCCCGCTCGAAATACTGCACCGTATACGTCTTGCCATCGTCCGGACTCACCTCGGTAAACTCCTCCGAGATCGGCAGCCCGCTCACGAACAACCCGCCGTGACTCAGCCAGTACTCCCGGAACGCCCCGCCCAGATTGTGCCCCGTCTGCGCAAAATAACTCTGCCCCTCCTTCGGCGCGGCGGGCGGATCGATCTGGTGGAAATCGCGCCCCAGCAGCCCCAGCAGCACCTCGTACGGCGTCCCCGCATACTCCGGGTGGTACTCGAACCGCGCCCGCTCGAAATACTGCACCTTGTACAGCTTGTTATCGTACGGACTCCGCTCCTCGAACTCCCGCGTGCGCGGCAACCCGAACTGCGCCAGCCCCCCATACTGCTGCCAGTACTTCAGGAAAACCCCCGCCACCACCTGCCCCGTCTCCGGGAAGTAGTACTGCGTCGCCGTATTCGGCACCGGCGGCACGCGCGTCGCGGGCGTATCCAGCCGCCGGATCGCATTCCACGCCCCGGCACCCTCGTGCCCGATGCGCCAGGCCGCGAACCCCGCCAACTGCAACTCCGTCATCACCGCCAGCTTCGCCGCCACGCTCCGCTCATCCTCGTACCACGCCTCGTGGTCCTCGTCATTCTCGCGATAGCGCACCCAGTTCGCCTCGTCCGTCGCGTTGTAGCCGCTCGTCGCGCCCGGCTTCTGCGCCAGCGGCGGACCATCCACCATCTTCACCGTGCGCGCGGGCGGACCCTTCGTCACATTCCAGTCGAAGCCATAGAAGGGCACCCCCAGGATCACCTTCTCCTTGCCGAACGATGTCGCCGCGAACTTCGCCACCTGCCGCACCCACCCGACCGGCGCGACCGCCCCCGGATCCTTCCCCCCCTGGTAGTGGTAGTCATACGCCATCAACACCGCGAAATCGACGTGCGGCGCGAGCGCGACATAATCATACGAACCGCCCCAGCCCGTCTTCACATCGCTCGCCTTCGCCGCGACCGCCATCGTCGTCAGCTTCCCCTTCGCCTGCATCTGGGGGCGCAAACGCTTCATGAACTCGGTCAGCAGCGGCCGATCCGCCGCATTGACCCCCTCCCAGTCGATATTGATCCCGTCGTAATTCTTGCTCACCACCAGCGCCACGATCGCCGCGACGATCTTATCCTGCTTCTCCGGCGTATCGATCAGCGCCTTAAACGCATCATACGTCGCCGCATTCTTGATCATCGGCAGAATCTTCACCCCGCGCGACCGCATGAACGCCGTCGTCTCCGGCTGCTCATTGCGCGCATCGATCGTCCCATTCACCGCCAGCTCATAGTAGTAGGGCGACACATGCGTCAGCGCATCGATATTCGCCTTCAAACTCACCAACGAATCGCCCGCATATGTGACATAATATCCCCACCGGATCGTCTGCCCCGCCGCCATCTCAGCCGCACCCACCGACGCCGGACCCGGCAACCCGGCAAAAACACAAGCCAAAACCAGCGCAACCTGGAGCGTTCGGCGGAACATAGCTCTCCTCCGGGGCGGCCCCATCACAGCACCGTTCGGCGGTCAATTCGTTCACCGCCCATTCAACGGGCAGCCCCACGCACCGGTTCCACTGTCCCACCTCCCCGAACCCCTCAAACACCCCAAATCCTGCCACCTCCCCAACATCTTCCCCCATCCTCACTACCCCTCAACAAAACACCCCTCCCAAACCGGATTGCATCCGGGCACTTCATCGCCGGAGACGTCACTCCGGGCGCTCTACCTAACACCACCGACCCTGACAGAATCGGTTCCACCACAACAAAGAAATACCCCTCCCAAACCGAGAGAGGCACCCCATTCAACCCTACCTTCGTGTGCCCCAGCCCGCGCAGGCGGCTTCGCGGCGAAAGCCTTCAGCCCAAGGGTTTCAACCCTTGGGCAATCTCTCCAGGTAACTATTCCCCAATATGCTCACTCTTCGCCCACCTCAGTCCGCAAAGGCGGACTTCGTGGCGACCGCAGTCGCCCTTAGCCGGGACTTCAGTCCCGGTGCCCCCCACCTCCCCCCAACGCCGCCCCAAAAAACGCATCCACCCGCCGCACATACTCCTCCGCCACCTTCCCCGCCGCCCGCGCATGACCCACCTCGGGCACCACCCACAACTCCGCCGACTCCCCCGCCGCCGCGAAGAGCGCGTGCCCCTCCGCAACCGGAATCAACCGGTCCCGCTCCCCATGCACGATCAGCAGCGGCCGTGGCGCGATCCTCCCAATGTGATCAATCGGCCGCATCTCCCGAATCCGCGCCCCCAGCAACAGCTCCCCAAACCGCACAATCAACGGCGCAAACGGAAATGCCGGCAGCCGGTAGAGCACCCGCAAGCCCCCCACCACAATCGACTCCAGCGACGTAAACCCGCTATCCGCCACCACCGCTCCGCGATCACCGGCTCCCCGCGCCGCCGCGATCACCGTCGCCGCAGCCCCCATCGACATCCCCAGCGCCCCGATCCCACACCCCGCCAGCTCCGGCCGTCGCCGCAGATACCGCGCCGCCGCCACCACATCGCGCGCCTCGTGGTACCCGATCGACGACCGCCGCCCCTCGCTCCCCCCATGCGCCCGAAAATCGAACAGCAGCACCGCATACCCCGCTCGCGCAGCGCTCCGCGCCAGATCCACCAGATCCACCCGCGTCATCCCAAACCCATGCCCGAGCGCAATCGCCCCCCTCGGCGCGGGATGCCCAAACAGCCAGCCGTGCAGCGTCACCCCATCGTCAGCCCGAAACCGCACATCATCGATCAGCGTCCCCAGCGCACTCCCCGGCGCATGACCCAGCGGACGCGCCCGCGTAATGAAATGCGCCATCACCGCCGCCGCCGCAACCGTCCCCCCCACCACCCCCGCCCGCCCCCACACCCCACACCCACCGCTCCACCCCGCCTCCTCATCGACGCGAACACCCACCCCCATTTCCGCCAGCAAACGAAACCCTAGTCTACCGCATCTCCTCCAACCCCAAGTGGCATGATTCGCCCCACCCGATGGGTCCGGTACGTTGTAGGGGCGTTCAACTGAACGCCCAGCGGCGGCAACACCGCTCCCACCATCGCCACCCAGCCTGGTAGGGGCGGGTCACTGACCCGCCCTCGTGGAGACGGCACCCGCATCGCCATCAGCACCCACTCCACCAGAGAAAGGAGCCACACCGCGATCACTCACACCGCACTCACCACCGCCACGGCCTTAAAGTCCCCCAGGATTGGGGGGATGGAGGGGGGCCTCGTCTCTCCCCTCACCCTTCACCCCTCTCCCTTCAGACCCCGCCCCGCCCCGCGCCCGGAGAAGGAGCAGAAAAAAGTGAAAATGCAAAAACAAACCTACTTTCCACCCCGTAAGTGCGCTACCCCGCTTACACGTAACTCGCTTACACACTTACATACAAACGCACGAACGCACCAACGCACTCACCCCATCTGCGCTAAAATCCCCCCGCTGACACGACCACCCACCACCGGAGGCCCAATGCCCACCCCAACCGAGCGCGAACAAGCAACCGAGGCCGCCGCCACCGCACTCATCGCCGAGTTCGCCGGTCAGGCCGCCTTCCTCGCCCAACACCTCGGCACCGGCGCAACCATCGGCCACCAGCCCGAGCGCATCATGCCGACCGCCTCCACGATCAAGCTGCTCGTCCTGGCCGAACTCTACCGCCAGGTCGAAGCGGGCGACGCCTCCCTCGACGAATCCCTCGCCATCCACCCCGACGACCGTCGCCACGGCTCCGGCATCCTCAAAGACCTCTCGCCCGACCTCCGCCTCAGCGCCCGCGACCACGCCATCCTGATGACCGCCCTCTCCGACAACACCTCCACCGCCGTCCTCGTCCGCCGCCTCGGCCTGGAGCGCATCATCGCCTCCGCCCGCGCGTGGGGCCTGCCCGACACCAACGCCACCTTCAACGGTGCCACCATCCGCGACTACGCCACCAGCACACCGCGCGACATCGTCCGCCTCCTCACCCTCATCGGCACCGACCAGCTCGCCTCCCCCGCCGCCAGCGCCGCCATCCGCGAGATCCTCGTCACCCAGCAGCACCACGACCAGATCGGCCGCTACCTCCCCTACAACCAGTACGACCGTCGCGGTCCCACGCACCCCGGCCCCGTCATCATCCGCTCCAAGAGCGGCTTCACCGCCCCCGTCCGCGTCGATGCCGGCCTTGTCGAACTCCCCGACGGCACCCACTACGCCATCTGCCTCATGACCGACGAAAGCCGCGAACGCCACTTCCGCCCCGACCACGACGGTGCCATCCTCAACGGCCGCATCTCCAAACTGATCTTCGACACCTGGTCCCCCGCAGCGGCGGCACCGCCCGCGAGCTGACGGTGCGCACATCGCCCCCGGCGTCCCGCGAACACCCGGATAGCGCGACCCCCGCTGGCACCGTTCTTGCTGTCTAGACCGATGGTTTCGGGAACCCTGCTCACCTCGCGACGCCACAGGAGGGCCGGATGACACGGCGCGAACTGCCCGCAGCGACGATCGCCTTCCTCGCCGCCGCGATCCTCGTGCTGCTGATGTACCTCGGCTCGCGCGGCTTCAAGGACTTCGACTCGGCCCTGATCGGCTACGCCGTCGCCTCCGTCTTCGCCCTCGCCGCCATCGTCTACCGCTACACCCTCTGGATCACCCGCCCCCCCACCTGGCGCTACTTCAAGGCCGGCTGGGTCAACTTCCTCTCGCTCCGCAACTTCCGCCGCTATACCAGCCTCATCCCGAAGGCCTGGTGGCACGACATCTTCGGCCAAACCTTCATCCTCAAGCGCGGTCGCCAGCGCTGGGTCGCGCACTTCTCCATCTTCTGGGGCGTCATCCTCTCCTGCGCCATCACCTTCCCGCTCACCTTCGGCTGGATCCGCTTCAGCCTCGTGCCCCCCGACACCTACCAGGCCTGGTTCTTCGGCGTCCCGGTCTTCCGCTTCCCGATCGAGGCCGGTGCCGGCTTCGCCATCTTCCATGCGCTCGACTTCACCGCCGTCCTGCTGATCGTCGGCGTCGCCCTCGCCTTCCACCGGCGCACCACCGATCTCGGCCTGACCGCGATCCAGCGCTTCGGCTTCGACCTCGTGCCGCTCGTCCTCCTCTTCGCCATCGCCGTCACCGGCCTCGCGCTCACCGCCTCCTCGCTCTGGTGGCACGGCCGCTACTACTCCTTCATCTCCCTCGTCCACCAGGTCACCGTCGTCGGCTGGCTGATCGCCATCCCCTTCGGCAAGTTCTTCCACATCGTCCAGCGCCCCGCCAGCATCGGCGTCACCCTCTACCAGACCATCAACCAGGACGTCGAGCACTACGGCGCGCGGCCACAGACCGGCGGCTGCCGCCGCTGCGGCCGTCCCCTCCCCTCGCAACAATTCGTCAGCGATCTGAAGACCACGCTGGCCGATCTGCGGCAAGACTACGACCTGGGCGGCGACCGCGGCCGACTCCAGGACTACTGCCCGACCTGCAAGCGGGTGCTGCGCGGCCAGGCCTACTATCAGGCCATGGGGAGGCGATTCCTGTGAGTGTCAACAAAGACATCTTCCGGCCCCGGCGCGAGGTCAACGCCGATTTCCAGTCCACCGGCACCCCGCCCACCGGCTGGGCCGACGCCGACCGCCTGCCCGAGGCCCTGGTCCCCACCCACTGCTGCTTCTGCGGCGTCCAGTGCGGCATGTACCTGCGCGTCAGCGACGGCCGCGTGACCGGCGTGGAGCCGCGCGATTTCCCGCACAACCAGGGCTCCCTCTGCCCCAAAGGCATCGTCGCCTATCAGCAGGTCGGCCACCCCGAGCGCCTGACCCGCCCGCTGATCCGGCGCGGCGGCAAGGGCGGTCGGCTGGAACCCGCCACCTGGGACGAGGCGCTCGACTACGTCGTGTCGCGCTGGCAGGCCATCCAGGCCGAGCACGGCAAGGACGCGGTCGCCGTCTACAGCGGCTCCTCGATGACCAACGAGAAGTGCTACCTGATGGGCAAGTTCGCCCGCGTCGGGCTCGGCACGCGCCACATCGACTACAACGGTCGCCTCTGCATGTCCGCAGCGGGCGTCGCCTACGCCAAAGCCTTCGGCCTCGACCGCGCCCCCCTGCCGATGCCCGACATCGCCCTCTCCGACTGCCTCCTCGTCGCCGGCTCCAACGTCGGCGAATGCTTCCCCATCCTGACCAAGTGGCTCTGGCGAGCGCGCGACCGGGGCGCGTCGCTGATCGTCCTCGACCCGCGCGAGACGCCCACCGCCCGCACCGCCGATCTCTGGCTGCCGGTGCGCCCCGGCACCGATATCGCCGTGCTGAACGCCATGCTCCGCCTCCTCATCCACGAGGGGCTGATCGACGAACCCTACCTCGCCGCGCGCACCACCGGCTGGGACGCGGTGCGCGCCGCCGTCGAGCCCTACACCCCCGAACTGGCCGAGCGCATCTCCGGCGTCCCGGCGGCCCGCATCGTCGCGGCGGCGCGACTCTACGGGCGCGCGACCGCCCCGCTGATCATGCACGCTCGCGGCATCGAGCACAGCTCGCACGGCGTCGATAATGTCCTCGCCTGCATCAATCTGGCGCTGGCGCGCGGCATGGTCGGCAAGCCCGGCAGCGGCACGATGATGATCACCGGCCAGGGCAATGGCCAGGGCGGGCGCGAGGTCGGCCAGAAGGCCAACCAACTCCCCGGCTATCGCCACATCGACGTGCTCGAAGAGCGCCAGTACATCGCCGACGTCTGGGGCATCCCCGAGCCCGAACTGCCGCAGGAAGGCGCGGCGGCGACCGAGATGGTCCACCTGATGGCCGAGGGCGAGATCAAGAGCTGCCTCGTCATCTGCTCCAATCTGATGGTCTCCCTGCCCGATGTCAACGTCGTCCGTCGTGCCCTCAACAACCTCGACCCGCTCGTCGTGGTCGATTTCTTCCTCTCCGAAACCGCCGAACTCGCCGACGTCGTCCTCCCCGGCTCGGTCTGGTGCGAGGATGAGGGCACCACCACCAACCTCGAAGGGCGCGTGATCAAGATCAACCCCGCCGCCCACCCGCCCGGCGAAGCTCGCCGCGACCGCGAGATCGTCGCCGATCTGGCGCGGCGGCTCGGGCGCGGCCAATTCTTCAACTACACCTCCGCGCGCGACATCTGGGATGAACTGCGCCTCGCCTCGAAGGGCGGCGTCTCCGACTACTACGGCATCACCTGGGAGAAGATCGACGCCCAGGACGGCGTCTTCTGGCCCTGCCCAAGCCTGGACCACCCCGGCACGCCCCGCCTCTTCACCGAGCGCTTCGCCCACCCCGACGGCCGGGCGCGCATGTTCCCGATCGCCTACACCCCGCCCGCCGAGGAGCCGAGCGACGCCTACCCCTTCCGCCTGACGACCGGCCGGGTCGTCTACCACTACCTCAGCGGCACCCAGACGCGGCGGCTCGGCTTCCTCAACGCCCAGGCCCCCGATCCCTGGGTCGAACTCCACCCGCTGGCCGCCGAGCGCCTCGGCATCGCCCACGACGACCGCGTCCGCGTGCGGACACCGCGCGGCAGCATCGAGCTCAAGGCGGTGGTCGCGCCCACAATCCGCCCCGACACCCTCTTCATCCCCTTCCACTACGGCCACGAAGGGACCGCCAACCTGCTCACCAACCCCGCCACCGACCCGACCTGTAAGATCCCCGAGTACAAGGCCTGCGCCGCCGCCATCGAGCGCCTCGACGCGCCGCCAAACGGCGCACCCACCGGGCCGCCGCGCGCCAACTTCACCCCAGAGGACACGCCAAAGATGTTCCCCTACGCCACCGGCGAGAGCCGCACCCGCCCCGAAGTCGAAGCGAAGCGGTACTAGACATGAGTCGTGAGTCGTGAGTCATGAGAGAGTACGCGGAGCTAGCGGCCACACTAGCTACCACCGACTAGAAGCAAGAAACTCACGACTCACGACTCACGACTCACCCGGAGGCCCCCTTGCCCGTCAAGACCCTCTTCGTCGATCCCTCCCGCTGCATCGGCTGCCGCGCCTGCGAGGCCGCCTGCCGCGAATGCGACTCGCACAAGGGCGAGAGCATGGTCATGGTCGATTTCATCGACCGCACCTGGAGCGTCGCCACCCAGCCGACCGTCTGCATGCACTGCGCCGACCCGGTCGCCCCCTGCGCCCAGGTCTGCCCGGTGCTCGCGATCCTGATCACGCCCGATGGCGTCGTGCAGCAGGCCGACCCCTCCCGCTGCATCGCCTGCCGCAACTGCGTCTACGCCTGCCCCTTCGGCGTGCCCAAGATCGACGTCGAGGCTCGGCTGATGAAGAAGTGCAACCTCTGCTACGACCGCACCGCCCAGGACTTGAAGCCCTGGTGCGCCCAGGCCTGCCCCACCGGGGCGCTCTGGTACGGCGACTACGAGGAATTCGTGGCCGAGCGCCCCGGCCGCCCCGTTAACCGGACCCTCTTCGGCAGCCAGGCGGTGCGGACGAAGGTCTACCATGTGCTACCGCCGGAATTGCCCCATCTCGACATCACGGCGCTGCTCGACGAGGCCCAGGCGGAGCTCGGTCGGGCGCGCGAGGAGGCGTGGGTGCTATGAGCGCGCGACGGGAGAGCCAGGCCCCGGCTGTCGGCATGTCGGCGGCCGACCAGGGTCCCGAACGGCAGGAGAAGCGCTGGCGGGCGGAGTTCCCCTACCACTGGGACGCCGACGATCTCACCTCGCGCCGGGAACTGCTCCAGTTCGCCGTCTACACCTCCGGCGCGCTCTTCTCGGTCACGGCCCTGCTGGCGCTGCTCGGCCTGGTGCGCAAGCCGCGCACCCCGGCGACGCAGCCCGTCGCGCGCGTCGCAGATGTCGCGGTCGGCGAAGCCCTCTACTTCCGCTACCCCGACCCCGACGACGAGGCGGTGCTGCTGCGCCTGCCCGACGACCGCTTCGTCGCCTACAGCCAGAAATGCACCCACCTCTCCTGCGCCGTCTACTACCAGGCCGACCAGCAGCGCCTCTACTGCCCCTGCCACGACGGCGTCTTCGACCCGGCCACCGGCGATCCGGTCGCCGGCCCGCCCGAACGCCGTCTGCCGCGCATCGCGCTCCGCCGCGACGGCGACACACTCTACGCGATCGGGGTAGAGCCATGATCGAAACAGAGCAGCGCCCCCGCGCCGTGCGGCCCGAGGCCGATCCATTCGCCCACCCCCCGCCCCCCGGCCAGATGGCGGTGGTCCTCGCCGCGCTGACCATCGGCATTCTGCTGATGGGCATCCAGCTCTGGCTGCTCACCGTCGCGCTCGAACTCTACCTCGCCGGCGACGGCGACATGGTCTGGCAACTCGCCCTCGTCTCGGGGGGCATCTTCCTCGGCGGGCTGGCGATACTCTGGCTGCTCCGCCGTCGCCCGCAGGTGCGCCGCGTCGTGCCCAGCGAGGGCGCGCTCACGGCGCTCCTGCGGGGGCGCGGCCGTCGGTAAAACGAGCGGGAGGTGGTCGCATGGAACAGGCTGGCTCGGGGCGCGGCTACACGATGCTCGCCCTGGCGACGATCGCGTTCGCCCTCTGCTTCGCCGTCTGGGGCCTGATCGCCCCGCTGGCCCCCACCTTTCGCGAACTCTACACCCTCTCCGGGTCGCAGGTGGGCCTCTTGCTGGCAGTGCCGGTGGTGCTCGGCTCGCTGGCGCGCTTGCCGCTCGGCCTGCTCGCCGACCGCTACGGCGGGCGGCTCATCTTCGCCGCGCTGATCCTCGTGCTGCTGGTGCCGGTCGCGCTGGCGGGCCTGACCCGCTCCTTCGGCACGCTCGTGGCGGTCAGCTTCTTCCTCGGCCTGGCCGGAGCCTCCTTCGCGGTCGGCGTCCCCTTCGTCTCGCGCTGGTTCCCGCCCGAGCGCCAGGGCTTCGCGCTCGGCGTCTACGGCATGGGCAACATCGGCACGGCCATCGCCAACTTCAGCGCGCCACCGCTGTCCAACCGGCTCGGCTGGGATCGCGTCTTCTGGGTCTTCCTCCCCATCCTCCTCGCCTTCGGCATCCTCTTCTGGCTCATGGCGCGCGACGCGCCGGGATCGACGGGCGCGGGCAAATCGCTCGGCGAGCGCCTGGCGGTCTTCCGCCGCTACCCCCTCGCCTGGGTCCTGGCGCTCTTCTACTTCGTCACCTTCGGCGGCTTCGTGGCGATCAACGTCTACCTGCCCACCCTGCTGGTGAGCGAATATGGGCTCGCCCGCACCGACGCCGCCTATCGCGCGGCCGGCTTCGCCATCCTGGCGACCCTCGCCCGCCCGCTCGGCGGCGCGCTGGCCGACCGCTGGGGCGGCACCCCGCTCCTCAACGCCACCTTCCTGGTCGTCGCCGCGCTGGCGGTCGTGCTGGCCTTCGAGCCCGGCATGACCGTGATCACCGTCACCTTCCTCGGCATCGCCTTCATGCTCGGCCTCGGCAACGGGGCCGTCTTCCAACTCGTCCCCCGCTTCTTCTCGCGCGAGGCCGGCACCGTCACCGGGCTCGTCGGCGCGGCGGGCGGACTCGGCGGCTTCTTCCCGCCGCTGCTGATGGGGAGCGTCAAGGACTTCACCGGCTCCTACGCGATCGGCTTCATGCTCCTCTCCGAGGTCGCCCTCCTCTGCCTCGTGGTGAACCTCCTCGTCTTGCAGCACCGCGCCAGCCGCCTCCTGCCCGACGACGAGCGCACCGTCCCGCCCGGCAATGCCCCCGGCCCGGGCAATGCCCGCTCGCACAAGCGCCGCTCCCCGGCGACCCCCGCGCAACGCCGGTAGCCACAGCCCGGCACCGTCAGGCGCAGGCAGGGACTTCCTCCCGAAGCGTGTACCCTCCACCCCACGCCTGCCCCTCATCTCCCCCTCGCTCCGGGCGCGGGCACCGGTTGCAACGCACGTCGCGTCCCCCGACACGGCGCGGTACAATGGCGGCCGATGAACAATCGCTGTCGCCTCGTCGTGCCCTTCGCGAGCGGCAGGCATCCACGCGTCGCGCGACGCGCGCCCATCCCGCAGCCGGTGTACCCCGGCATTGGCCACGACGCGGGCCGCAGCGCCGCGCACGCGCCATGATGACTGGAGGACTCCCATGTTCCAGACCCTCAACACCGGCGCAATCGGCGTCAACGTCACCGGCCTGCAAGACGCGATCAGCGCCGCCCGCCTCGGCGGCTTCGCAGGCGTCGAATTCCGCGCGTCCGAAGTTGCCGACCTGATCGACCAGCACGGCGCGGCCCACGTCAACGCCCTCTTCACCACCGCCGGTGTCCGCCCCGCCGCCTGGGCGCACGGCATCCAGTGGCAGCGCGACGAATCCGCCTGGCAAACCGGCCTCCAGGGCCTGCCCCGCCTCGCCGCCGCCGCCGCCGCCATCGGCTGTCACCGCACCTTCCAGGTCCTCCCCCCCTTCTCCGACGACCTCCCGTTCGACGACTTCTGGCGCTTCTGCGTCGCGCGCCTCCAGCCCATCGCCGCCATCCTCGCCGAGCACGGCTGCTCCCTCGGCCTCGAATTCATCGGCCCCGCCACCCTCCGCGCCGGCAAGCAATATCCCTTCATCCACACCGCACCGGCCGCGCTGGAATTCGCCGCCGCCGTCGGCCCGAACGTCGGCCTGCTGCTCGACTGCTACCACTGGTACACCTCGCACGGCACCCTGGACGAACTGCGCGCCATCCGCCGCGAGCAGATCGTTCACGTCCACATCAACGACGCCCCCGCCGGGATTCCCGTCGACGAGCAGCAAGACCTCGTCCGCGAACTCCCCGGCGAAACCGGCGTGATCGACATCGGCGGCTTCCTCGGAGCCGTCCGCGACATGGGCTACGAAGGCCCCGTCACCGTCGAACCCTTCAAGCGCGAGCTCCAGGACCTCCCCTCCGACGCCGCCCGCCTCGTCGTGGTGAAGGCGAGCATGGACGCCGTCTGGAAGTGGACCGGCTGGCGCTAACTGGGATTAGTCAAGCGCATTGCCAATGCGTCGGCCCCCGCGCCCGATCCGGGGCGCGGGGGCCGGTTTCGCCGCTCGCCGCACCGAGCGAGCGCGCTTACTCTGCTACTTCCTCGTTCCTGGCCGGTGGGGGCTGGCTCAAGTCGCGCGACATCGCCACCGTCATGCGGTAGCCCGCCAGCGCGTCGTCGTCGCGCCGCCGGTGATACTGCGCCAGAGCCTCGTCCTCCCCCGCCTGCCCGGCGAACCATCCCGCCAGCGCCTCCGCCAGGAACGTGGCGTGGACCATCGCGTTGTCGATCCCCAGCCCGGTCCAGGGGTCCTGATGCAGCCCGGCGTCCCCGACCAGCGCCCAGCCGGGGCCGCCCGGCACGCGCACGTAGTTCCCCTCCGGTCCGCAGCCGAGCAGCCGCCCCTCCCAGGGCGCGGCGGCGAACCGATTCGCAAAGCCAGCATGACGCGCAATCCGCTCTCGAAACCGATCCTCCGGGTCCTGGCGCACCCAGCCGTAGTCGGCCAGATTGAGCGAGAGCGCGATGCAGGCGACGCCGTCATCGCTCGGGAAGAGATAGGCGACCTCGTCGCCCAGCAGTGAGAATTCCGGCCCATCCGGCGCTGCACCACCCGGACCCGGGAAGTCACGCACATAGCAGTAGTACATCCCGCGATGCGCGGTCTCCTCCTCCTGGATCGGCGCGGCGACCGCGCGGGCCACGAACGAATGCCGTCCATCCGCGCCGACGACGATCCGCGCGCGAACCTCCCGTTCCCCCGCCGCTGTCGCCAGCCGCACCCCGACCACCCGCTCGCCGTCGCGCAACAGCGCCGTCGCCCGTGCCTGCTCCAGCACCTCGACCGAGGATGACTGCGCCGCGCGCCGCGCCAGGATTGCATCCAACGGCGCACGCCGCACCGAGAGGCAGTAGCCGATCTCGCCCGGTGCCTGCGGCGGTTGCTCCACGGCCTCTCCGCCGCCGCCCGGATAGCTAAACTGCCGGATCAGCGGCGGGCTGCCGAGCGCCAGCACCTCCTCCAGCACCCCCAGCCGTTGCAAGACCCCCACCGCCCGGCCGCCCCGGAAGAAGTGCGTGGAGAGCGTCGAACTGGGGAAGGCCGCGCGCTCGACGAGCAGCACGCGATGCCCGGCATCGCCCAGCAGCGTCGCCAGCGCCGCGCCCGCCACCCGTGCCCCAATGATCACCGCGTCGTAGGTGCCTTGCTGTTCCATAGCGTCGCTCCTGACTATCACGTCGGTGGCAGCATTCTATCGCGCCGGATCGTCGCCAGGTCCAGGGAGCGTTTCCCCCAGTGCTAGAATGGCAGCCTGTCCGTGTGTGGACGAGCGTATCATATCAACCACGGCGAGGAGCGGGGAATGCTGGTCGAATTGCGCGCGGTCCTGGCCGCTGCCCGGGCCGAGGGCTACGCCGTCGGTGCCTTCAACGTCTACAACCTGGAAGGAACCCAGGCCGTCATCGCCGCCGCCGAGGAAGCACGCAGCCCCGCCATCCTCCAGATCCACCCCGGCGCCCTCCGCGACGGCGGCGCGGTGCTCCTCCACCTCTGCCTCGCCGCAGCGCGCGGCGCGGTCGTGCCCGTAGCCGTCCACCTTGACCACAGCTCCACGCACGAAGCGATGGCCACCGCGCTCGCCGCCGGGATCGGCTCGATCATGGCCGACGGTGCCGGCCGACCCTACCCCGAGAACGTCGCCTTCACCGCCGCCGCCGTCGCGCTCGCCCGCGAGCACGGCGCGGCCGTTGAGGGCGAACTCGGCCTCCTCAGCGGCACCGAGGACGGCCTGACCATCGAGGAGCGCGCCGCCAAACTGACCGACCCCGCTCAGGTGGCCGATTTCGTCGCCGCGACCGGCATCGACGCCCTCGCCGTTTGCATCGGCAACGTCCACGGCCCCTACCGGGGCGAACCGCGCCTCGACTTCGACCGCCTCGCCGCCATCCGCCAGGCGACGAGCCTCCCGCTCGTCCTCCACGGCGCATCCGGCCTCCCCGCCGACGCGATCCAGCGCTCCATTGCCCTCGGCGTCTGCAAGTTCAACGTCAACACCGAAGTGCGCGCCGCCTACCTCGCCGCCCTGCGCCAGCGCCTCGCCGACGACAAGATCGACCTCCCCGACCTCCTCCGCGCCGCCGTCACCGCCATGCGCGCCGTCGTCGCCGACAAACTCGCCCTCTTCAACTCCGTCGGCCGCGCAGCCACCTAGCCTATTTGCCGAGCCACCCGTCACCTTATCGGCTCATGACTCCCACCTCGCCCGTCAAGCCGGATTCATCCGGCGCATTTCGTAGCCCGGACACTTCATCCCCGGGCGGGCGTCGGAACGCCACCGGCCCTCCCCTCCCCCGGTGCTACAATGCCCCTCTGGCCCGGCGAAGGCGGCGGGACACGGCGCAGGGGGGTGGGGTGGCGAGCGAACAACGCGCGATGGGCAATCGGGCAATCATCCTGGGCGCGACGCTGCTGGCGACGTTCCTGACCGCGATGGAATCGACCGTCGTCAGCACGGCCATGCCGACCGTCATCGGCGAACTGCGCGGCCTCGACCTCTACGCCTGGGTCTTCTCCGTCTACCTGCTCACCTCCACCGCCACCGTGCCGCTCTACGGCCGCCTCGCCGACATGCTCGGGCGCAAGCCGGTCTTCGTCGTCGGCATCGGCATCTTCCTGCTCGGCTCCGCCCTCTCCGGCGCGGCCCACTCCATGCCCCAGCTGATCATCTTCCGCGCCATCCAGGGCCTCGGCGCGGGCGCGGTCCAGCCGATCGTCTTCACCATCGTCGGCGACCTCTTCACCCTGGAGCAGCGCGCCAAAGTGCAGGGCTTCTTCAGCGCCATCTGGGGCACCTCCAGCGTCGCCGGACCCGCGCTCGGCGCGCTGATCACCGAGACCATCGGCTGGCGCTGGATCTTCTACATCAACCTCCCGTTCGGCCTCGCCGCCGTCTCCCTCCTCGCCTGGGCGCTCCGCGAGCGACGCGTCGAGCGCCGTCATCGCCTCGACTACGCCGGAGCCGCCCTCCTCACCAGCGGCATCGCCGTCATCCTCTGGGGCCTGCTCAGCGGCGGCAAGGGCGGCAGCATCAACCTCCCCGCGCTCGGCCTCGGCCTGGCCCTCCTCGTAGCCTTCGTCGTCGTCGAATTGCGCGTGCCCGAGCCGATCCTGCCGCTCGACCTCTTCCGCGAACCCTACATCGCGATCCCCTGCCTGGTCGGGTTAGTCACCGGCACCGTGCAATTCGGCCTCCCCTCCTACGTCCCCCTCTTCATCCAGGGCGTCAAGCTCGGCTCCGCCGGCGACGCCGCCAAAACCCTCGGCGCCGTCTCCGTCGCCTGGACCGTCGCCGCCTTCGGCTCACCCCGTCTGCTGATCCGCTTCGGCTTCCGCCCGGTCGCCATCGCCGGGATGCTGCTGGTCGCGGCGGGCACCGCCTGCCTGCTCCTCTACCGCCACAACACCCCCGTCTGGCTGATGATGATCAACCTCTACTGCACCGGCACCGGCCTCGGCCTCTCCTCCAACGCCTGCCTCCTCGCCGCGCAGAACGCCGTCGGCTGGGAGCGGCGTGGCGTCGTCACCGCCTCCGTCCAGTTCTCCCGCACCATCGGCGGCACCCTCGGCATCGCCACCCTCGGCGCGATCCTCAACGCCCAACTCGCCCCCACCTTGCGCGCCGTCGGCGGAGCCGACGTCAGCGCCCTCCTCAGCCCCGCCACGCGCGGCACCCTCACCGCCGAAGCCATCGCCCGGGTGCAATCCGCCCTCACCTCCGGCCTCCGCGAGGTCTACCTGATCATCGCCCTCATCGCCGCCATCGGCGTCCTCGTCGCCTGCTTCCTCCCCTCCCGCCGCCCCGCCGCCCAACCCACCCCCACCCCCCAACCCGTCACCCGCGAAGCCGTCGGGGAAGGCTGAACCG
>JAXLWN010000075.1:0-32401 GCA_046328475.1 Chloroflexia bacterium
GAAGCTCACTGGGGCGCACTGCGCAACGTAGGGGACAGGTGATAAGCGGGGGAGGCTTGCACCTCCCCCGCTCGATTTGATGTGCCAATCGGCCGAAAACGAGCCAGCAATTACGGGTAGATGCCGCGGACGGTGACGGCGTCGGCGACGAGGCCGATGGCGGTGATGAGGGCACCGGTGCGGAGGTCGACGTTGTGCTTGTCGGCGGTGGCGGTGGTGGCGGCGAAGGCGCGGTCCATGATGTATTTGAGGCGGGAGTTGACTTCCTGCTCGGTCCAGGCGAAGGCCTGGAGGGCCTGGACCCACTCGAAGTAGGAGACGGTGACGCCGCCGGCGTTGGCGAGGATGTCGGGGACGAGGGTGATGCCCCGGTCCACCAGGACGCGGTCGGCTTCGGGGGTGGTGGGGCCGTTCGCGCCTTCGACGATCAGGCGGGCCTTGATGTCGGGGGCGTTGTCTTCGGTGAGCTGGCTTTCCAGGGCGGCGGGGATCAGGACTTCGCAGGGGAGGACGAGCAGTTCGGCGTTGGTCATCGGCTGGGCTTCGGGGTAGCCGGTGAGGGAGCCGTTGCTGCGGTTGTAGCGGATCATGGCCGGGATATCGAGACCCTTGGGGTTGTAGTAGCCGCCGGTCACGTCGCTGACGGCGACGACGGTGGCACCGGCGGTCTCGACGATCAGCTTGGCGGCGATCGAGCCGACGTTGCCGAAGCCTTGCACCACGACGCGCGCATCGTTCAGGTCGAGGCCGATCCGTTTGGCCGCCGCCATCGCGGTGTAGACGACGCCGCGCCCGGTCGCTTCGACGCGCCCCTCGGAGCCGCCGAGGTTCAGCGGCTTGCCGGTGACGACGCCGGGGATCGAATAGCCCGCGTGCATGGAGTAGGTGTCCATGATCCAGGCCATGGTCTGGGCGTTGGTGTTGACGTCGGGCGCGGGGATGTCCTTGTGCGGGCCGATCAGGACGCTGATCTCGGAGGTGAAGCGCCGGGTCAGATTCTCGACTTCGCGCAGGGAGAGTTGCTTCGGCTCGACGGTGACGCCGCCTTTCGCGCCGCCGAAGGGGATGCCGACGACCGCGCACTTCCAGGTCATCCACATCGCCAGGGCTTTCACCTCGTCGAGGGAGACGCTGGGGTGGTAGCGGATGCCGCCTTTGGCGGGGCCGCGCCCGATGTTGTGCTGGACGCGGTGCCCCTCGAAGACGCGGACCGAGCCGTCGTCCATCTGGACCGGGAAGTTGACGGTGTACTGCCGCTGGCAGACGCTGAGCACCCGGCGCAGATTCTCGTCCAGGTCCATGGTCTCGGCGGCGATGTTGAACTGTTCGACCGCCATTTCGAAGAGGCTGCGCTCTTGTCGTTGTCGTTCGCGTGTTTCAAGGACCATCGTCGCAACTCCTCACTACGTGTGTTCAAGGTTCGCAAGTTCGAAAGTTCAAAGTTTTCCCACCCTGACTTTGAACTTTGAACTTTGAACTTTGAACGGACTCCTAACCCCACCGTTTGGGCAACTGGCACACCCACATTGTGCGAGTTGCCCTATACCATTTCTTGGTTATACGCGCAAAAGAGCGGCAGGGTTTGCCGATCCTGCCGCTCTTTTGATTGATTACCCCCTGGGCAGGGCGTTCAGCTCCTCGTCCAGCAGCCGATTGACGACTGCGGCATCACCTCGCCCGCCGAGCAGCTTCATGGTCGCGCCGACGAGTCGGCCTTTGGCGGCGGTCTTGCCCTTCAAGAAATCGGCCACCGGGGCCGGGTTCTCGGCGAGCGCGCGGCGCACCGCTTCGCGCAGCGGGCCTTCGTCGCTCACCTGGGCCAGGCCGCGCTGGGCGACGATGGTCGCCGCGTCGGTCGTGGAATCGGCGAGCAGCGCCTCGAAGACCTGCTTGCCGACGGTGCGATTGATCGTGCCCGCTTCGACGAGATCGAGCAGGCCGCGCAGCCGGGCCGGGGTCAGCGGGTGGCGGTCGAGCGCCTCGCGGTCGGTCACGGCGGCGAAGAGGTCGCCGGTGATCCAGTTGGCGGTCAGGCGCGCCCGCTCGGGCGTTGCGCCCGGGCCGAGGGCGGCCTCGAAGTAGTCGGCGACGGCGCGGGCTTCGGTGAGGGTCGCGGCGTCGGCCTCGCGCAGGCCGTAGTGCGCCACGAAGCGGGCGCGGCGGGCGGCGGGGAGCTCGGCCATGCGGCCGTGGATCGCCTCGATCCAGGCGGAAGCCATCTTCAGCGGCGGCAAGTCGGGCTCGGGGAAGTAGCGATAGTCGTTCGCCTCCTCCTTGGTCCGCTGCGAGAGGGTGACGCCCTGGTCGTCGTTCCAGCCGCGCGTCTCCTGCACGATGGTGCCGCCGGAGGCGAGGACGCGCTTCTGGCGCTCGACCTCGTAGGCGATGGCGCGCTCGACGGCGCGGAAGGAGTTCATGTTCTTGATCTCGACCTTCGTGCCGAAGGTGGGGCTGCCGACCGGGCGGATGGAGACGTTGGCGTCGCAACGGAGCGCGCCTTCCTCCATGTTGCCGGTGCTGACGCCGATGTAGCGCAGGATCTGGCGGAGGGTCATCAGGTAGGAGCGCGCCTCTTCGGGCGAGCGGAGGTCGGGCTCGCTGACGATTTCGAGCAGGGGCACGCCCGCGCGGTTGAGGTCCACCAGGCTGTAGCCCTCGCCGGTGGCGGGGTCGCTGGCGTGGGTGTTCTTGCCGGTGTCCTCTTCCATGTGGATGCGGGTGATGCCGACGGTGTGCTCCGCGCCGTTGTGGAGGAAGGTGAGCTGGCCGCCGATGGCCAGCGGTAGGTCGTACTGCGAGATCTGGTAGCCCTTCGGAAGGTCGGGGTAGAAGTAGTTCTTGCGGTCGAATTTGTTGGCGGGCGGGATAGTGCAGCCAAGCGCGAGCCCGGTCATGGTGGCCGCTTCGACCGCCGCGCGGTTGATCACGGGCAGGACGCCGGGCATGCCGAGGCAGACCGGGCAGACGTGGGTGTTCGGTGGCGCGGCGAAATAGGCGGCGCTGCAGCCGCAGAACATCTTGCTCTTGGTGAGGAGCTGGGTGTGAACCTCCAGCCCGATCACGGTCTCGTATTCGGTCGCCGTCCCCGGCGCGGCCATCGTCGCGGTACTCACGCCTCTGTTTACCCCCTGGCGGTGCGAGCCGTCTCGTCTTTCGGGGCAGTATAGCATCGGGGCGGTTGGGGATGTGAGGGTGTGGGGGTGTGAGGGCGTGGGGGCGTGGATCTGTGTGCCCGTGTATCTGTGCGTCAGTGCGTCGGTGTGTCAGGAGATGGGGGTTAGGTGCCGAAGAGGCGGTAGCGCTGGAGTTTGAGCTGGTAGTAGAGGAAGCAGCCGATGCAGAAGCCGGCGAGGGCGATCGAGGCGGCGGCGGCGACCATCAGGGCGAGGATCCAGCCGACGATGGTGGCACCGGCGAGGAAGGCGAGCTGCGCCCCGCCGAGCAGGATGGTGGCGATGGTGTTGTTGAAGCGTTGCATGCGGCGGTCTTCGCGCTCGGCGGTGGGGATCTGGCGGGCGAAGAGGCGCTTGCCGACAAAGAAGACGAGGCTGGCGCGCTGCCCGATGACGGTGGCGGGCAGGAGGATGGCGAAGAGGAGAGTGGTGAAGAGCGGCTGCTGGAGGGCGAGTCCGGCGAGGATGCCGACGACGAGCAGCCAGCGGTTCAGGCGGACGATGGGCAGGGGGATATCGCGGTTGGCGATTGCGGACATGCGGCACTCCAGATTGTGGCGTTGCACGGTGGTAATGGGCGAGGGGTTAGCACCACCAGGCGGGGTGGCGCTGCGCGGCGATGTGTTCGGCGACGCGGTTGTGCCAGCGGATGTAGAGGTCGGTGTAGCGGCGCAGGGTGGGAGGCATGGTCGAGGGCTTGCTGGAGGTACATCGGGGTCTCCTTGTTGACTAAATCCATCATGTAAGTCAACTTTGTATAGGGTAGCAGTGGAGGGGGGCGGGCGTCAGGGGGGTGGGACTTGCGTCAGTGTATCGGTGCGTCAGTGCGTCAGGGGTAGGGACCCTCCCCGCCGCCTGCGGGCGACCCCTCCCCTTGCGAGGGAGAGGGTGGGAGTGGGGATGGCGTGGGTGGGTGGTGTGTGCGAGGGAGACCCCTCCCCGCTTGCGGGCGGCGACCGCCGCCCGCAAGCGGGTGCCCGGCTGATGAGGAGAGGGTTGAAGGACCTGGGGGCAGCGGGTGGCATAGGTGTGACGGGTGCCATGCCACGGGAGCAAGTCTGGGCCGCCCCGTGCATGGTTGTTGAGTGCAGTGTGGGGGTTAGCGGCGGCCGAGGCGGTGGGTGGGGTGGGGTGCCAGGCGCAGCGGGGGAGGCCGTAGGCGTCGGGGTTGCGGTTGAGGATGTCGGCCATGCGGGTGCAGGCGACGTCCGGTGCGCGCTCGACGCCCAGGCGGGGCCGAGGGTGCCGATGCGCTCGGCGATCGCGTCGAGAGGGTCGCCGCTGGTGTACCAGTAGACGATGCGCGGGAGTTGTTGCCAGGCGTGCTGCGGGCAATGGATGAAGTGTGGTTCGGGCGGGAGCCAGGCATCGACGCGGGCGGCGCAACGCGCGATGGCGTGACCGCGCGCGTCGGTGGGGCGGGTGGTGAGTTGCTGGCGCACTTCCTGGGGGGTGAAGCCGGGGGTGCGGATCAACCAGCCGTGGCGTCCGGTCGGCAGTAGCCAGCGGACGCCGAGTTCGGGTTTCGTGGGCATAGCGGCGCACTCCTGTCAGAACGGGTAAACCGTCGCTGGCATGGTGCTTCGTCGACGCCTATGGGGTGAGCTGACGGGTTCGGGCGGGAAGCATCGGTCGCCCTACGCGCGCAGCCTGGGAGGGTCCGCAGGCAGGTCGCGCGATTCACCCCTTTGGTGGTGGGTCCCCCACCCGGCGGGAGCCGGTTCGGCGTGCATCGCTCGCTGTCCACAGGGCGGGGCGAAAGGCCCTCGCGCGTGTCGCTCTCGCTGCAACGATGAATGTCAACATTCAACATTCACAGGATAGTGGGCTGGGGCAGGATTGTCAAGCGACCTGTTCGGACACCGGGACAACGCGTTAGCTGAGCAGGCGTTGCTGTGTTCGTGCCCGGGTAACGTTGGGGCGAGGGAAGGTATTCCCGGAGATGTTGGATGAGTTGAGGAGTTGGTGAGGTCGGGGTCGTTGGTGGAGATGCCGTTGGACTGAAGTCCCCGCTGGAGGCGACCTGCGGGTCGCCGCGAAGTCCGCCTGCGCGGACTGGGCGGGGGAAGTGAGTGGGTGATTGTGGGACGGGTGGTGGGTGGGAGAGCGCCCGGAGATGAAGTCTCCGGGCTACAAGATGCGCCGGATCAATCCGGTTGGATGGGCACACGGCGTAGATGTGTGCTTCTGTGATGGGACGAGGCGAGGGAAAGGTGGGGTTGTCGGGGTGGGCGGATTGTGGCGATACTGCGCGGGTGGTTGATGCGGTGGTGGTGTGGGGGGATGTGATGGCGAGGGATTCGTTTGCGGCGTTTGTGCTGGACCAGTTGCGGGCGGATGCGGGCGAGCCGATCAGTACGCGGCGGATGTTCGGGAGTCTGGGGCTGTACTATCACGATGCGTTCTTTGGCATTATCAGTCGGGGGCACCTGTATCTGAGGACGACCGAGACGACGCGTCCGGAGTTTGAGGCGCGGGGATGGAGCCGTTTCGCCCAGAGCCGCAGCAGACGTTGAAGAATTACCACGAGGTTCCCGCCGATATCCTCGAAGACCCGGATGCGCTGGCGGAGTGGGTCAGGGGGCATTGAGGCAGGAGTGAACTGGGAAATACGGGTGAGAAAGCGCGGTGCGCGCGGACAAATCGGCGATGGTGTGGCATACTAGCTTCTCTGCTGCACGCGTCGAATCGGAATTGCGCATTCTTCGACCATTCGCCGCAGTGACAGAGGAAGGATCACTGCCGATGAGCGCGTTCGCTGACGCGCCCGACAACACGTCTGCGCCTGAAGGCGACGCGCCGAACGGGGCGGCATTCCGCGAGGGGTGGCCTTTTGTCGCCGGGGCGCTCGGGGTCGCCCTGCCGCTGGCACTGATCGACCGTCGTCTCGCCGCACCGCCACTGCTGCTCGCCGGGGCAATTGCCGCCTTTTTTCGGGACCCGCGCCGGATCACGCCGCCCGATAACGGGACGATCTACGCGGCTGCCGACGGCTTTGTGCTGGAGGTGGACGAGGTGGACGAGCCATGGTTCCTGGGCGGGCGGGCGCTGCGGATCGTGACCTTTCTCTCGATTTTCGACGTACATGTTAATCGGAGCCCGGTTGCCGGGACGCTGCGACGCACCGAGCATTTTGATGGCGGCTACGCGGCGGCGATGAATCGCTCGGCTTCGGAGACGAACGAGCGGCAATTGCTGGCGATCGATGGGGCGCGCGGGCCGGTCGTGGTGGTGCAGATCGCCGGGCTGATCGCGAGGCGCATCCGCCGCTGGGTGGAGCCGGGCGCGACGCTGCGCGCGGGGCAGAAGCTTGGCATGATCAAGTTCGGGTCGCGGACCGACGTGATCGTCCCGCTGGGACAGGCGGCGACGCTCGTCCAGAAGGGAGATCGGGTGCGCGCCGGGATAACGCCGATCGCGCGCTACGTGTGATGGGGAACGATTGTTGCATGGTGAGGTAGGAGACGCACGGGAGCGTGGGTCATTCCTCCTCCCAGTTCCTATCTTGGGAAAGGGGAGCGCATCGATTGAAGGAGAAAGTGCTGCAGGGCTGCGCGCAGCTGCCGAATGTGGTCACGTTCGGGAATCTGCTCTGCGGCGTCACCGCGATCATGCTGGCGACCAGGGGCTATTTTCTTGCCGCCCCGCTCGTCATCTTCTTCGCCGGGTTGCTCGATGTGCTCGATGGTGTGCTCGCGCGCCGCTTCCGAGGGGGGGATGCGTTCGGTGAGGCGCTCGATTCGCTGGCCGACATCATCTCGTTCGGTATCGCGCCCGCGCTGCTGATCTACGAGGGTTTTCTGGAGCCGTGGCCGATCCTCGGCTGGGTGGTGGCGGGCGGTTACGCGATCTGCGGCGCGTGGCGGCTGGCGCGCTTCGCCGCCGCCGAGAAGACGCCCTTCTTCCAGGGGCTGCCGATCACGATGGCCGGGATGTCGGTCAGCGCGTTCCTCTTCTATCCCAAGTTCTGGTCGCCTCGCGCGGTGGCGCTGATCACGCTGGGGTTGGCAATCCTGATGGTGAGCCACCTGCGCTTCCCGAAGATCGCGATGCTGCTGCGGCCATTCCCGCGCCCGGTGCGGGCGATCGTCATCCTGGGGGTGCTGGTCGCGGTGGTGGTCTTCTCGCCGGGATCGGTGCTGACGGTGCTGGGCTTGACCTATTTCGGCGTCGCGCTGCTGGAGAACTTCGGGTTCTGGGAGGCGGTCGCGGATAGTCCGGTGCGGGATATGGCGGCGAGGTTTCGGGAGCGGAGGGCGGGGCGATAGTCGTGAGACGTGAGACGTGAGTCGTGAGTGAAGTACGAAGGACGAACGACGAAGTGACGAACGACGAGACCGCAATAGGCGATAGGCGATAGGCGATAGGTGATAGAGACGAAGAGGCCCGGAGAGCGATGCGCTCTCCGGGCTTCTTCTTTACTCACGACTCACGTCTCACGTCTCACGACTGGTGGTCGCAGACGAAGAAGAAGGCGGGGGGGACGTTGCGGGCGATCCAGTGGGTGGAGACGCGGCGGTAGAGGTGGCCGAGGAGTGGGCGGATGTAGGGGGAGTACTGGTAGGCGATGAATTGGCCGCCGGGGGCGAGGGCGGCGGCGGAGGCGCTGAGGGTGCCTTCGCGCAGGTCCTTGGGCAGAGTGGTGTAGGGGATGCCGGAGATGATGACTTCCGCGCCGTCCCAGCCGAGGGCGGCGAGGTGGCGCTGGATCGCGGCGGCGGATCCGGTCACGGCAATCAGGCGCGGGTCGGGGAACTTCGCGTTGAGGTCGTCGATGAAGTGGGCTTCGGTGTCGAGCGCGAGGAGGGAGCCGTCGGGGTGGAGGCGGCGCAGGATCTCGCCGGTGAAGACGCCGGTGCCGGGTCCGTATTCCACGATGCGGCGGACGCGGCGGAAGTCGATCTTGTCGAGCATCGCGCCGACGAGGTAGCGCGAACTGGGGGTGACGGAGCCGATTGTCTTCCAGTCGCGAACAAAGCTCCGCAGGAATGTCGCGCGGTCCCGGCCATCCTGTGCTGCCAATGCCCTCCCCTTCCTGAGTGGTCGCGATAGGTGCGGCCCGATGCCGCTGGCAAGCTTAACATTATCCCTGGCTGCTGCCCATTGCAGCTGCGAGCTGCGTCAGGGTGCTGTCAACGTTGGTGGTATCCCGCCGCCCACCCGGAGATGAAGTCTCCGGGCTACGTGAATGCGCCGGATCAATCCGGCTAACGTGGTGAGAGGCGCGATTGATCGCCAGCGTGTGGGGCCATTGCGCCGAAAAGTGGGACAGTTCGTCGCCGGACTGGACAGCCGATGCGGTTGCGATGGCCTTTGTGGTGCGACCGCCGCAACTGGCAAAGCTTCTCGGCCCCCGGTACAATATGGCGGATCACGTCTGCGAGTGCGACGATGCTGCGCCTTCGCCAATGATCGAGCGAGTGAGATGACGCCGGACGCTCCGAACGCTGCCCGTATCTATCGCAATGTGGCCCTGATCGAATGCGCCGATCCCGCGGCCCTCGGCGAGGTGCTGGCCGGATTTGCGGGGCGACATGTGGTGAGGCGACTCGGCGACACGGTGGTCATGGTCGATCACGCGCAGGTCGAGCCGATTCTGAAGGCGCTTCGCAAGGCCGGGTACACGCCGCGTGTGTCGGGCGGGTCGGGCACGCCCGGCGTGTCCGGCGAGGAGCGTTGATGTCCGGGATCACCAGCGGTTCGCCGCTCGGGACGGCGCACCTGTCCGAGCGCGAGAAGTTGCGCTCGGCGCTTGACGGCTACAACGCGACCGACATCGGGGTGATGCTCGAAGCGCTCAGCCCGGGCGCGGGGGCGAACCGGCGCAAGGCGGAGCGGATCGAGGTCCTGCTGCGATTGCTGCTCGATCCGGCGTTCGCGTCGCGGGTGGTGGCCACGATCTCCCCGTTCGGGCGTCGCCTGCTCGGTGTGGCGCGGCGCACGGGGCGCACGTCGATCGCGGCGCTGCTGCTGGCGGGGCAGGACAAGGCGCACGACGAGCAGGCGGTCCGCAACGAGCTGACCACCCTGGTCAACCGGGCCTTCCTGCTGATCGAGAATCGCACGCCGAATGCGGGGAAGGTGACGCTCGACCTGAGCCAGCCGACCGCCGCGAATCTGTGGGTCTGGGTGCCGCAGCATCTGCTCGACTCCCTCGGCTCGCTCGACGACACGCTCCCGGCATTCCGCACGCTGAAAGAGGAGCCCGCGACGGTCGAGGCGGGCAATTTTGCGATCTTGCGGCGCGACCTCTACCTGGCGCTGCGCTTCCTGAAGGCGACCGGGCTGCGGCTGACGCGCGCGGGCGAGCCGCACCGCGCGGATTTGCGCAAGTTGCAGGCGGCGTTGCAGCCGGGGCAGGCCCCGACGCGGCGGGATAGCGCCACCCAGCAACTCGAAGGGCGCGTGGCGTTCCTGCTGCGCCTGCTGGGCGCGGCGGGGCTGACGACCGACGATGGGAGTACGCTGCGCGCCGACGAGGGGGCGGAGGCGTTCCTGAATCAGTCGGAGCACGAGTCGGCGCGGCTGCTCTACGAGGCCTGGCTGGAACTCGATTGGAACGAGTTCAGGCGCATCCCGTCGCTGGCGATCGAGTCGTGGTCCTATGCGTCGTATGGGTATCGCGAGGGGGGTGACGCGCCCGAGGGGGAGCGAATCGTCGAGGCGCGGCAGGCGATTGTGGAGATGCTGGCCGCCGCGCCGGTCGGCTGGCTCGGGATCGCCGCGCTCGCGGAGCGATTGCGGCAGACCGACCCCGAGTTCCTGATCGTGCGGGTGCCGGAGCAGCCGCAGAGCTATTACAGCTACTACAACTATTACGGCTACGACACCTATTACGGCAATCGGCAGGCACAGGAGCAGTCGTTCTACCGGGGCATCAGCCGCGCCGACACGCGCAGCCGCGACCGCCGCCTGCGCAAGGACCAGGATTGGAACGAGGTCGAGGGGGCCTTCGTCGCGCAGGTGATCGGCGAGTCGCTGCGCTGGCTCGGGCTGGTGGATGTTGGCTACGAGGGGACAAATCAGCGCGGCGCGAGCGACATGCCGACGGCGGTGCGGCTGACCGACCTGGGGCGGCGGACGCTGGGCGCGGCCGAGGTCGTGGTCGAGCAGGCCACGGGCGGCGCGGCGCTGGTGGTGCAGCCGAACTTTGAGGTGCTGGTGCTCGATGCGCTGGGGCACCTCGATCTCGTCTCGCGCCTGGATGCGTTCGCCGATTCGCAGAGCCTGGACCGGGCGGCGGTCTACCGGCTGACGCGGGCGTCGATTGTGCGCGGCCTGGCGGCTGGCTGGACCGAAGAGCGGATCGTGGAACTGCTCGAAGGGGCGGCGGGGACGAGTCTGCCGCAGAACGTGCGTCACACGATCGGCGACTGGGCGCGCGAGTATGAGCGGATTCATCTCTACCGCGACGCGACGATCCTGGAAGCGCCCGATGCCGCGACGCTCGATGGCTGGCTGGCGGATGCGCGCGTGGCACCGTTCCTCGTCCGCCGCCTCGCGCCGACGGTGGCGCTGGTGCGCGCGACCGAGGTGGGTGTGCTCTCGACGCGGCTGGAGGGGCAGGGGACCGAGGTCTGGGCGATCAACTACGCGCTCGATCCGCCGCAGGTGCTCGACCTGAAGGCACCGGCGACGCTGCTAATCGCGCCGGAGGACGACGACCCGTACCTGCGCTACCGGTTGGAACGCTTCGCCGATTTGAAGGGGCGCAACGAGCGCGGCTGGCTGAGCTACCAGATTTCGCCGGAATCGCTGCTTCGCGCGAAGGAGCAGGGGCAGACGATCGATGAGGTGCTCTCCTTCCTTGGCTACAAGGCGCGGACCGGGCTTTCGCCGGACGATGTGCTGACGTTGCGCGGCTGGTCGGGCTACTATGCGCCGTTCCAGTGGGCGCGGGTGCGCGCGGTGGAATTGCCGCCGACCGTGAGTTGGGGCGATCTGACGCGGATCAAGGCGTTGCGCTCGCTGGTCCTGCGTGTGCTCAATGCCAGCCTGGCGCTGGTGAGCGAGGAGCAGTGGCCGCAACTGGAGGCGGCGCTGACGGCGCGCGGGATCACGCTGACCGATGGGCTGGCGGTGCAGGCGCAGTCGGAGAAGCAGAGCGCGGCGCAGAAGGCCGCCGCGAGCCTGGGGGTCTCCACCGGGCGGCAGTTGGCCGAGGAGAAGCCGGCCGCGACCGGCGCGAGCGGCAAGGGGCGCGGTCAGGCGTTGCAACGGCTGAGCGGTCGCCAGTTGGTCGATGTGATCGAGTCGGCGATCGACAATGAGCGCACGCTGACGATCGAGTACCAGAAGCCGAACGAGGCCCGCGCGAGCATCCGCACGGTCGATCCACACCAGTTGGAGATGCGCGGCGGGGCGTACTACCTGCACGGCTTCTGCCACTCACGGCAGGAGGAGCGGGTGTTCAGGTTGACGAATATCCTGGGTGTGGGGGTGACGGATGAGTAACGAGTAACGAGTAACGGGTAGTCGGGTAGTTCGGGTAGTCGGATAGAAGATCCCCTCGTTACTCGTTACTCATCACTCATTACTTCGTAGGCGGAGCGAGCGAATGGCGTATCACCCGGAGAATCCGCTGATCGTCCAGGGGGACCGGACGGTGCTGCTGGAGGCGGCGAACGCGCAGTATGAGGATGCGCGCGATGTGATTGCGGCGATCGCCGAGCTGGAGAAGAGCCCGGAGCATATCCACACCTACCGGATCACCCCGCTCTCGCTCTGGAATGCGGCGTCGGCGGGGCTGGCGGCGGATGAGGCGGTCGCCAACCTGGAGCGGTTCAGCAAGTTCGATCTGCCGGGGAATATCGTCCACGACATTCGCGACTATATGTCGCGCTTCGGGCGGTTGAAGCTGCTGCGCTCGCCGGAACATGGCGGCAAGCTGGTGCTCTGGTCGGAGGACTATATCCTCGTTACTGAGATCAGCCACGCGCGGAAGATCAAGCCGTTCATCATCAGGCAACTGGACGAGCGGACGCTAGAGGTATCGCCCGCGATGCGCGGGCACCTGAAGCACGCGCTGGTCGAGTTCGGCTATCCCGCCGAGGACCTCGCCGGGTATGTGAAGGGGACCGCGCTCGAAATCGGGCTGCGCGACGAGACGCGGCTGGGCAAGGATTTCGGGCTGCGCGGTTACCAGCGCGAGGCGGTCGATATCTTCTGGGCATCGGGCGGGTCGAAGGGGGGCAGCGGCGTCGTGGTGCTGCCGTGCGGCGCGGGGAAGACGGTCGTGGCGCTCGGCACGCTGGCCGAGGCGCAGTCGCACACGCTGATCGTCTGCTTCGGGACGAATGCGGTCCACCAGTGGATGAACGAGATTCTCGATAAGACGACGATCACGCCGGAGATGATCGGCGAGTATACCGGCGAATTGAAGGAGATTAAGCCGATCACGGTCACCACGTATCAGGTGCTGACCTATCACCCGCCGAAGCGGAAGCGCCCGAACGAGGCCGACGAGGAGGGGATGGTCAAGCAGCGCCCGCTGGAGGAGGAGTTCCCGCACCTGGGGCTCTTCACCAGCCGGGACTGGGGCTTGATCATCTACGACGAGGTCCACCTGCTGCCCGCGCCGGTTTTCCGGGTGACGGCCGAGATCCAGGCGCGGCGGCGACTGGGGCTGACGGCGACACTGGTGCGCGAGGATGGGCGCGAGAGCGATGTCTTCTCGCTGATCGGGCCGAAGAAGTATGACCTGCCCTGGAAGACGCTGGAGAAACAGGGCTGGATCGCGACCGCCGACTGCTGGGAGGTGCGCGTGGCGCTGCCGCAGGAGTTGCGGATGGCCTATGCGCTGGCGGAGGATGGGCGCGACAAGTATCGGATCGCGGCGGAGAATCCGGAGAAGTACGCCGCGCTGGACCGGTTGCTGGCGATGCACCGCGACGACAATGTGCTGGTGATCGGGCAGTATCTCGACCAGTTGAATGCGATCGCCGAGCGGATGAATGCGCCGCTGATCACGGGCAAGATGGCGAACCGGGAGCGCGAGAAGCTGTACAACGCGTTCCGCACGGGCGAGATCACCAAGCTGGTGGTGTCCAAGGTCGCGAACTTCGCGATCGATCTGCCGGATGCGAACGTGGCGATCCAGGTGTCGGGGACGTTCGGGTCGCGCCAGGAGGAGGCGCAGCGGTTGGGGCGCATCCTGCGACCGAAGAGCGATGGTACGCTGGCACACTTCTACACGGTCGTCACGCGCGACACGAATGACCAGGAGTTCGCGGCGCGGCGACAGCTGTTCCTGACGGAGCAGGGGTATCGGTATACGATTCTGGATGCGGCGGAGTTGATGGAATCGGCGGCGCGGGCGGCGGGGGATAATTGAGGAGAGCGGAGAGAGGAGAGAAGAGAGTGGAGAGTGGCCCCCTAAATCCCCCATGAATGGGGGACTTCAGAGGGTGGCTGGGGGTACGAAGTAGTGAGTGGCGCAACCCAAATCTCTCCCTACTCTCCTCTCTCCTCACAACCACGAAGGGAGTGGCATGGCTGACGGGAAGTGGCCCACGCGCGATGAGGCCTGGGCGGTGATGACAGAGTACGTGCAGAGCGTGAGTTTGCAGCGGCACATGCGCGCGGTCGAGGCGGCGATGGGGGCGTATGCGCGGCGCTTCGGCGAGGATGAGGAGCGCTGGCGGGTGGTGGGGATTCTCCACGACTTCGACTACGAGCGGCACCCGACGCTCGATAAGCACCCGCAGGATGGTGCGCCGTTGCTGCGCGAGCGGGGGTACTCGGAGGATCTGATCGAGGCGATCCTGAGCCATGCCGACCACCTGGAGATGCCGCGCGATACGAAGATGAAGCAGGCGCTCTTCGCGGTGGACGAGGTGACGGGGTTCGCGGGCGCGGTGGCGCTGGTGCGGCCGGATAAGAAGATCGCCAGCGTCGCACCGTCGTCCTTCAAGAAGAAGATGAAGGATAAGGCGTTCGCCCGCGCGGTCAGTCGCGAGGATATGGTGCACGGCGCGGAGTTGCTCGGGGTGCCGTTCGACGAGCACCTGCAGATCGTGATCGACGCGATGGCCGAGATCGCCGACGACCTCGGGCTGGCCGGGGTGGAAGCTCAGACGCAAGAGGGAGCGTGACATTGATGCGCAAATCGATCGTTCGCGTCGCGGGGGCGTACCTGGCGGCAGGTGCGCTGACGGCGGTGCTGGTGGCCTGCGGCGCGGGGCCGCGCCCGACGGTGACGCCGACGCGCGGCGCGGCGGTGCCGGCCGCTTCGGCTGCGAGCGCGAGCACGGGTGCCGGTGCGGCTGCTTCCGTGCCGAGCGCCAGCAAGAAGACCTATAGCGCGGCACCGGCGATGTCGATCGACCAGAACAAGAGTTACACCGCGCTGATCAAGACGAGCATGGGCGACATCACGGTGGCGCTGAATGCGAAGGATGCGCCGCTGACGGTGAACAACTTCGTCTTCCTGGCGCGCGATCACTTCTACGATGGCCTCACTTTCCACCGGATCATCAAGGGTTTCATGATCCAGGGGGGCGACCCGAATGGGACCGGCACGGGTGGCCCGGGATACAAGTTCCCGGATGAGCCGGTGAAGGGGAAGTACGAAATCGGCAGCATCGCGATGGCGAACTCGGGGCCGAACACGAACGGCTCGCAGTTCTTCATCTGCGAAGGGCAGAATTGCACGACGCTGCCGCCGCAGTACAACCTCTTCGGGAAGGTGTCGGCGGGCCAGGATGTGGTCTCGAAGATCGGCAGCGTGCAAACGGGGGCGAACGACCGCCCGGTGCAGCCGGTGACGATCATCTCGATCACGATCACCGAGCAGTAGCTCGGGATTGACGCGGAGTACGGCAGTAACGGGAAGGAGCAGTTCATGAGTGGGCAGAAGCAGTGGTCGAAGGCACCGGACATGGTCGTGGATGCGTCGAAGCGCTACAGCGCGACGCTGCACACGAACAAGGGGGACATCACGTTCGACCTGCTGATGGCCGACGCGCCGAAGACGGTGAACAACTTCGTCTTCCTGGCGCGCGAGGGGTTCTACGACGGGTCGCCCTTTCACCGGGTGATCAAGAGCTTCATGATCCAGGGTGGCGATCCGACCGGGACCGGGCGGGGTGGTCCGGGCTACCGCTTCGCGGATGAGAAGGTGCAGCGCCGCTACGAGCGCGGGATCGTGGCGATGGCGAACGCGGGGCCGAATACGAACGGCTCGCAGTTCTTCATCTGCCACGGGCGCAACTCGGAGAGTTTGCCGCCGAGCTACACCATCTTCGGCAAGGTGTCGAGCGGGATGGATGTGGTGGATGTGATCGCCGATGTGCCGACGGGTGGCCCGGAGCGCTCCACGCCGACCGAGCGGATCACGATCGAGTCGGTGACGATCGACGAGAAGTAGGGCGGGACGAGTCGGGCAGTCGGGCAGTCGGATAGTCGGACAGAAGAGGGACGGATTCTTCGCTGGCGCTCAGAATGACAGAGGAGGGTAGGGCCTCCGGGTGTCATTCTGGGCGGGCACGGAGAATCCGTCTTCTCTTTGCGAGGGGCCGGTGGACTGAATCACCCACTGCGGTGGGTACCCGGGCTGAAGGACCCTGCGGGTCCGCGAAGTCCGCCTGCGCGGACTGACCATGTGGAGTTTTGAGCCAGGTCGGGATGAGACGCTGGGCACAACCTTTTTCCAACGTGTTGTGCGAGATAGACACACGATAGCGCGAGGCTCTTTTGCCTGGTAGGTGAAAAGGGGTGACGGATCGCGGTTCTCTGTTTCCGGCACAATTCATCGTGACACGCCCTATTGACAGGTGCTCTCGGCTGGCCTAGACTCGAAGTAGCTCTAGGATTCTCGGATTGTCAACATTCAGGAAATCATGTCGAGCACGCCGAGTGTGCGGCCGATCAGGCACCGTACGCTGCGCTCCAGCATCGTGCAGAACTTGCGGGAGGCGATTCAGCAGCATCGCCTCGCTCCGGGGACCCGTCTGAGCGACAGCGAGCTCGCGGCACAACTCGGCGTCAGCCACTCGACGGTGCGCGAGGCGCTGCACCAGCTCACGCACGAGCGATTGGTGATCAGCGCGCCGCACCGGGGTTTCTTCGTCGCCGGGTTCACGCTGGACGACGTGATCGATCTGCTGGAGATGCGCGGCCTGCTGGAGGGGCGCATCGCCGAGGCGGTGGCGACGATGTTGACCGACGAGGATCTGGCGCAACTCGAGGCGGCGGCGTTGTCGATGGGGCGCATCCAGTTGAGCCAGGTCTCCGGCTTCTGGGATGCGGACCGAGCGTTCCACGAGATCATCGTGCAGCGCTGCAGCAAGACGGTGCCGGTGGAGTTGTGGAATAGCCTGAGCAGCCGCCTGGCGATGCTGGAGATTCTGCACCACGACAGCTTCGCGTCGCGATTCGACGCAGCGCAGGAGTTCCATCTCACCTATCTCGAGGAGTTGCGCACGCGCGATCCGGCGCGAGCGCGCCGGGCGGCGGAGGAGCACTACCGGATACCGGTCGAGCGCCTGCGGGGGACACAGGCACGAAAGGAGAGCGAGGGGCGCTAGCGGCGCGGGGGCAGGGCGGTGTGGCGACGCGGTTGGGGAGCCGTGCGCCATTCCCCGAATGGTCGGGGGCCGGGGTAGCGACAGAGGGGTGAGGCAATGTCGACGACGATTCCTCGCTTCGGTAAGCCCGGAGAACGGATTCAGGGCACCCTGGTGTCCGCCGCGCCGCTGCTGGCGGGTTGGTCGTGGCCTTACACCACGATCACCGGCCGCGACGATGGCCCCCTGGCGACGATCATCGCGGGTGTCCACGGCTGCGAGTATGTGTCGATCCGGGCGGCGATGCGCCTGGCGACGGAACTCGATCCGGCGACGGTGCGCGGCCGGATCCTGATCGTCCCGGTGGTCAATCTGCCGGGCTTCCGCGAGCGCACCCCCTTCGTCTGCCCGATTGACGGCAAGAATCCCAACCGGTTCTTCCCGGGCGATCCCGAGGGCACCTTCAGCGACGTGCTGGCCGATTTCATCTTCAGGACCTGCATCGCGCCGAGCGAGGCGTTCTTTGACCTGCACGGCGGCGACATGGTCGAGGAGTTGGAGCCGTTCGCCATCCTCTCGGCCGATGTCGCGCCCGAGGTGGTGGCACGCTCGCGGGCGCTCGCCGAGGCGTTCGGGCTGCCCTACACCGTCAACCTGCGCAACGCGCCGGGCCAGCGCACCGGGATGAGCTTCGAGGCGGCGGCGACCAGCGGGATCCCCGGGCTGATCGCGGAGGCGGGGGGCATCGGTCAGTTGACCGAGCCGGATGTCGATTTGCTGGTCAACGGGATACTGCGGGCGCTGCGGGTGGCGGGGAACCTGGAGGGCGCTGCGGCGCGACCGGGCACGCGCTCTCTGGAGGCATTCACCTGGCTTTACACCAACGCGGGCGGATTCTGGGTGAGCGAGGTCCGCGCGGGCGAGGATCTGCGCGCCGGGCAGGTGGTCGGGCAGCTCTACGGGCTGCACGGCGATGTGATCGAGACGGTTGTCGCGCCGACTGATGGTGTCGTGCTCTTCCGCACTACCAGCGCGGCGGTCGGGCCGAACGGTCTGGTGCTGGGGCTTGGCGACTGGCCACGGGCGGCAACGGGGAGCTGAGAGCGAACCGGGACGCGGGGTGCGTGGGGATTCCCGCGATCGGGGAGAGGGAGGGGTGCGATGGAAGCTGAAGAGGGCGCGCGGCCCACGGAGGTCGCGCTCAGGGGGCCACCGGTAGCCCCTGGGGGCACGGGAACGTCTCTGGTGCGACCGGCAGCGAAGCGGGGAAGCTGCTGATGTGGGGGACGGGGAAGGTGGGGGATGAAGAGGTGGCAGTTGTCATGGCCGAAGCGCCGATTTGCATCTGCTTCCTCGCTTGACAGGGTATGGGGCCAGCGTGATGATGCGGCGATAGCGCTGCAGCAAGGTCCTGTGCTCGCATTTTCCAGTTAGGAGGACTTGATGCAGGATTTCCCGGAGCAGACAGGGCTACGGCTTCGGCTGTCCCGCCGCCGGTTGCTCACCGGCTCGGCCACGATCGGCACCGCCGGGGTGCTGGCGTCGCTGCTGGCCGCGTGCGGCGGGGCGGCGGCGACCGCGACATCGGCACCGGCTGCGGCGAGCGCCAAGCCTTCGACAGCTGCCAGCGCGGCCCCCTTGACGATCAATAACAACGTGACGGTGACCGTGCCACCACCGGCCGCCAGCGCGGCGGGCGGCGCGGCGAGCGCGCCGGCGGCATCGGCCAGCAGGGCCGCGAGCGCCGCGCCCGCCGGAACGGCGGGGGGCACGTTCATCTTCTCGCGCGCCGGTGATTCGGACAATCTGGACCCGGTTACGCAGGATGGCAACGTCGATATCTGGATCTTCATGAGCATCTACGACCAGCTGATCAGGGTGAGCGACGATGGGCTGACCTTGCAGCCGATGCTGGCCGAGAAGTGGGAGGTCTCCTCCGACAACCTGACCTATACCTTCCACCTGCGGCAGGGGGTCAAGTTCCAGGACGGGACGCCGATGAAGGCGAGCGACGTGGTCTATTCGCTGAAGCGGGCCAAGGATACGAAGGCGAGCGGCTGGACTTTCACCTACGAGCCGGTCAAGGATATCGTCGCCAAGGACGACTCGACCGTGGTGATCACGCTCAACCAGGTCTGGGCACCGTTCCTGGCCGACATCTCGATGTTCAACAGCAGCATCATCTCCGAGGCGTTCGCCAAGAAGATCGGCGAGGATAAGCTGGTCGAGCAGACGATGGGGACCGGCCCGTACATGCTCGCCGAGTGGAAGAAGGGGGAGTACATCCTCCTGAAGAAGAACCCCTACTACTGGGAGGCGGGGCTGCCGCTGCTGGATCAGGTGAAGATCACGACCGTGCCCGACGACAACAGCCGCATCTTGCAGATGCAGGGTGGCGAGATCGACGGGATGTACGACGTGCCGCTGAACCGGGTGCCGGACCTGAAGAAGGATACCAAGCTCCAGGTCAATCTCTACACCTCGACCTACGTCAACTTCATCATCCTGAACGTGCGCGACGCGCCGCTGAGCGACGTGAAGGTGCGCCAGGCGCTCAACTACGCCACCGACAAGCAGTCGATCATCAACGTGATCAACTTCGGGGTGGGGGAGATCTCCAACAGCTTCATGCCGAACGGGGCGCTTTACTGGAACAAGGACCAGAAGGGCTATCCGTTCGATCTGGACAAGGCGAAGGCGCTGATCAAGGAGTCGAGCATCCCGAACGGCGGGAAGATCTCGATCATGACGCGGCAGGGGTCGGCGGGCGGCCAGGCGCTGGCGACGGCACTGAAGGATATGTGGTCGAAGATCGGCATCGATCTGGATATTCAGCCGACCGAGCAGAGCGTGGCCACCGCCAACTATCGCGGCAACAAGTTCCAGATGTATTCGAGCGGCTGGACGAACGACATCATCGACCCGGACGAGTTGATCTCCTACGCGATCCTGCCGGAGCAGACGCAGAACTATCACACCGGCTGGACGAATCAGGCGGCGATCGACGCGGCCAAGGCGGCCCGCGCGACGCTGGACGATGCGAAGCGGCGTGAGCTGTACTACAAGGTGCAGGACATTCACATGCAGGATGCGCCTTTCATCTATCTCTACGTCCTCCCCTATGTGGACGTGCTGAAGGCGGGAGTGACGGGCTTCGTCCACCACCCGATGGGGCAGTGGTACTTCACCAGGACCTCGATCAAGAAGTAGCGCGGGGCGACGCGCGGGGTGCCGCCGGTCGGCGGTGCCTCGCGCCGGACCCTGGAGAGGTCGGTCGCTATGGGACAGTACATCGCGCGACGCCTGGTGCAGCTGATCCCGGTCGTCTTCGGGATCACCCTGGTGCTCTTCTTCATGCTGCGCCTGCTGCCGGGGGATCCTTCGAGCGCGATGCTCGGGGAGCGCGCCACCGACGAGGCGGTCGCCCGGCTCAATCACCATCTCGGGCTCGACAAGCCGATCTACATCCAGTATGGCTACTTCCTGCGCTCGCTCGCGACGCTCGACCTCGGCACGTCGATTAAGTACAAGGTGCCGGTCTCGTCGCTGATCTTCCACCGCCTGCAGATCTCGCTCTCGATCGTCGGCGTCACGCTCGTGCTGACCTGCCTGATCTCCCTGCCGCTCGGGATTTTGGCGGCGCTGAAGAAGAACAGCATCATCGACAACATCGTGCGGTCGACCTTCATGGTGCTGATGCTGATGCCCTCATTCTGGGTTGGCATCCTGCTGATCATCTTCTTCAGCGTGAAGCTGGGGCTCTTCCCGGTCTCCGGCTATGGCAGCGGGGCGCTCGATCACCTGCACCACCTCTTCCTGCCGTCGCTGACGATCGCGCTCGGGTTGGCACCGATCCTGATCAGGACGCTGCGTTCGAGCATTTTGGAAGCGATGGATGCCGACTACGTGAAGACCGCGCGTGCGAAGGGGTTGCGCGAGCGGAATGTGGTCACGGCGCACGTCTTGCGCAACGCGCTGATCCCCTCGATGACGCTGCTCGGGCTCAGCATCGGCGGGTTGATGGGGGGGACGGTCATTCTGGAGAAGGTGTTTGCCCTGCCGGGCGCGGGGGCGCTGCTGATCGACTCGATCAGTGCGCGCGACTATCCGGTGGTGCAGGCGGCGACGATGATCTTCGCCGCGATGGTGATCCTGGTCAATCTGGCGACCGATATCTGCTACTCGTTCCTCGATCCGCGGGTGCGCTTCAGTTAGGCTGGCGGACCGGGAAGGAAGTGTGCCAGGGATGGCTACTCGTCAAGCCAGTGCTACACCGGTATTTGTCGCGAACGCGCCGGCTATCAACCGGATCGCGCGTCGCTGGCTGCGCAGCCGCAACCTGCTGATCGGCGGGGGGATCATCGGCGCGCTGACCCTGATCGGCATCCTCGCGCCGATCCTGACGCCCTACAACCCGCTGGCGCAGGATTACGGCAACGTGCTGCTGCCGCCGAGCGCGGCGCACCCCTTCGGCACCGATAATTTCGGCCGGGATGTGCTGGCGCGCGTGATGTATGGGACGCGGATCGATCTGCGGATCGGGCTGACCGCCGTGATCGCGCCGTTTGTGATCGGGATCTTCCTGGGGTGCCTGTCGGGGTACTTCGGGGGCTGGTTCGACACGATCATCATGCGCATGGTGGATGTCGTGCAGGCCTTCCCGTTCATCGTGCTGATCGTCGCCATCGTGGCGGTGCTCGGGCCGGGCATCAACAACATGTACGTGGCGGTCGCGCTGACGGCCTGGGTGGTCTACGCGCGCCTGATCCGCAGCGAGATCCTGGTGGTCAAGAAGAAGGAGTTTGTCGAGGCGGCGCACGCGCTCGGCATGACGAACTCGCGGATCATCTTGCGGCATGTCCTTCCCAATGTGATCAATGCCTCGATCGTCTATGCGATGGCCGATATCGCGCTCTACATCGGGTTCGCGGCGGCGTTGAGCTTCCTGGGGCTCGGCGCGAAGCCACCGGCACCGGAGTGGGGCGTGATGATCACCGAGGGGCAGCCGTTCATGACGACTGCCTGGTGGATGAGTGCGCTGCCGGGGCTGGCGCTGGTGATCACGGGGATCGGGCTGAGTCTGATCGGCGACGGGTTGTCGGATGCGCGGCGGCCGGGGGCGCGGTGAATGGCGGGGATGTGAGGGCGTGAGGGTGTGAGGGCGTGAGGGCGTGGATGGTGCCCTGAGACCCCGCCCGGAGATGAAGTCTCCGGGCCTACGAGTGCGCCGGATCAATCCGGCTTCTGTAGTTCCTTACTCGACCTTTGGGCGTTGTTGACTTCGGATGGTAGTTCCGTATACTCGCGGGGCGGTGGGTGCTCGTGGGTGGTGCTCGCCGGGGAGGCCCGGCGTGGGGTCCGGGAGGGGTAGGCCATGGTCATGCCAGCAAGCGGACGCGGCAGTGGGCCGGTGCGCCGTTTGCCCGGGGGCGATGACCCGTTCATCTGGCTCCTGGTGAATTGAGCGTTCCGCGTGCCTTCGCCTGGGTTGTGCCGCGCCAGCGGTATCCGGCGATGGTTTGCTTGTGTTCCCGTCCTCTTGCACCAATGCTGCAATTGATGTGATGAAACGATGCCCGCAAGGTGCGTCGCCACCGCTTGTGCGGGCGCGAGGATTGTGGGCGGAGAGGTTTGAGCGCGGATGACTACGCAGATTCAGGGGTACTTGCGCGCGTTGGCCGCGCGGCGGCAACTTTCGGAGCGGGTTGGCCCGTTCCTGGCGGGCTACGATGCGCACAGCGATCTGGTCTATCGCAACTACCGCGATCCCGACGATGAAGGCGGAGCCGACGCCGGAGGAGGTGCAGGCCTTGATCGCGGCTTCGAGCGGCGGCGGCGGACGCGCCGCGCCTATATGTGCCGGTGGCGGCCCCGGCGGTGGCGGGGGCGCTGATCGCGGCGGGATTCGTGATCGAGGCACTATCCGCTGATGACGGTGACAGCAGAAACGGCGCGCAAGTTGCCCGAACCGCAGGGGATCAAGCTGCTGTTGGCGACGAGCGATGAAGTTTCTGGGCGTCGCGACGGTGCAGAATATCGCCTATGACGAGCCAGCCCATGCCGACGGGCATGACGTTGCGCGGTTGCGATCGGCAGTGGAGGCGGGCGGCGTGGTGGCGCTGGCGCGCGTGCGGCGACTGGTGCGCCGGTTGGGGCTGGCGGGGCAATGCACGACGCCGATCGATGGGGTGACGGAGGTGGCGGCGATCGGGGTGGTTCCGGAATACCGGCGGCGGGGTGTGGCCGGGGCGGTGACGTCGCTGCTGGTGCGCGCGGCGTTCGCGGCGGGGGTGACCGCGCCGTTCTTGATGCCGACACGGCGGAAGACGGGGATGCGGATCTATGTGCGGGCGGGGTTTGAGCGGGTGTCGGAGATCATGATTTCCGGGCCACGCTGAGGTGGGGAGGATTGTGGAGCAGGGGGCTGACGCGGGGTTGCCGTTCGACTAAAGTCGCGGCTGAAGGCTCGCTGCGGCTCGCCCATAAAGCCGCCTGCGCGGGCTCGACTGAGCGACGTTGGCGGCAGTTCGTGTGCCGTGAGGGCGTTCGGCTGGAGGCCTGGGTGGGTGGGTGCCGGCCGCAGGAGTGTTCGGACGCCCTGCGGCGTTTGCTGATGTGCATTGGCACTTTTCTTGCCCGCCTGCGCGGTGTGAGTATGTGGCCGGGCGTGCCCGAGATGATGAAAAGTGCAGGCAGACGATGGCGACGATGACGTTTGAGGCGGGTCGCGGGGGGGGGTGTTAACGGCGACGACGAAAAAAAAAAAAAAAAAGTGCGGCGAAGGGGCGGCGATCGGTGGGTGGCTGGGGTGAGTCGGGTGCTGGTGGACCACGAGATGGCGCTGCCGAAGGCGATTGAGGCGGAGCGACGGCGGTTTGTGGGGCTGGGGGCTGGGCCGTTGAGTTATTACGTGGCGCAGGAGGCGGAAAGGGCGTCCGCTGGTGCTGCTGGCGTGAATGCTGCGGCGTCGGCGTATGAGATGCGGCCGTTGTTCGGGCGTACCGGAAACAGCGACCGATCTATGCGCTCGATTTTCCGGGATATGGGTTCTCCGGAGACGGGGGGAGCGCGCGTACACGCCCGCGCTCTTCGCGGCGGCGGTCGAGGATTTGTTGCAGACGCAGGTGCCGGGTGACGAGCCGGTGGATGTGGTGGCGGCGCTTTATCGCTCAAGGTGCGAGTTTGCGGCGCAGGCGTTGGGCGGGCGGATTCGCTCACTGGTGCTGATCTCGCCGACTGGGCTGGGGCAGAAGCGCGATGGGGAGGGTGGAGGAACGTGAGGAGCGTATGCGCGCAGATGACGGCGTTTGCGGGCGTTCTCGGTGATTGCCGGTGTGGGGACCAGCCGTTCTATGACTTGCTGGCGACGCGGGCGAAAGTATTCGTTACTTCCTGCGGAAGAGTTTTGTGGGGCAGCCGGATCAGGTTGGTGGAGTATGACTTCGCGACGAGCCATCAGCCGGGCGCGCGGTTTGCGCCGCTCGCGTTCATCAGCGGGGGGTTGTTCACCGAGAATGTGCGCAGCACGGTCTATGAGCGGCTGACGCAGCCGGTGCTGGTGCTGCACGACGAGGATGCCTATTCGTCGTTCGAGGCGTTGCCGGGGTGATGGAACGGCACCCGAACTGGCGCGTGGAGCGGATCGCGCCGACGCGGGGATTGCCGCATTTCGAGTTGGCGCGGACGACGGCGGCGATGGAGCGGTTCTGGGGAGGGATCTGATTCGGAGCGAGTGGTTGCAAGGTAATTGAGTGGCGGGCGACGAGGGCGGTCTGAGACCCGCCCTGCCATTGTTGGTTGCCCATCTCTGTATTTGCCAGCACCTGTCTGGTGGGCGAAGATGCTGCCGCGATAGTGGCTGGCGAGTGATGCGCGAAGAGGAGGGGCGATGAAGATCACGGGGATTACGACCGAGGAGTATAAGTGGCCACGGCATAAGCCGATTTCTAATGGGCTGCATACCTATACGCATGCCGGGTTGGAGTTGGTGCGGATTGAGACGGATGAGGGGATTACGGGGATCGGGCTGGGGGGCGCGATCGGGCGGGCGACGGTGGAGACGCTGAAGCCGGTGTTGATCGGGGAGGACCCGATCGATGTGGAGCGGCTCTGGCACAAGATGTGGATTCCGAAGCTGATCGGGCGGCGCGGGATGACGACGCGGGCGATCAGCGCGATCGATATCGGGCTGTGGGATATCCGCGCGAAGGTGGCGGGTATGCCGCTCTCGCTGGGTGGGTTCCGCGACCGGGTGCCGACCTATGTGGCGGGGGGGTATTACGAGGAGGGGAAGGGGCTGCGCGAGTTGCAGCAGGAGATGATCGATAGCGTCGAGATGGGGGCACGGGCGATCAAGATGAAGGTGGGGGCGGTGCCGATCCGCGAGGATGTGGCGCGGGTGAAGGCGGTGCGCGAGGCGATCGGGCCGGAGGTGCAGTTGCTGATCGACGCGAACTGCGCCTACCGGCACCACCAGGCGATTGCGCCGGCGAAGCGGGTGGAGGAATTCGACGTGTACTGGTTCGAGAAACCGGTCGCGCCGGATGATTATGATGGGCACCGCAAGGTGGCAGCAACAGCATTCCGATTGCCACGGGCGAGAATGAGTACGCGCTATGGCTTCCGCGATCTGATTAAGCATGACGCGGCGTCGATTCTCAATGCGGATGCAGATTCTGGAGCGGCCGAGTTCATGAAGGTGGCTCTGGCGCAGGCGCACGATCTCGATATCGCGCCGGCAGCTCGCAGGATATCCATATCCATCTGGTGGCGGCGATCTCGAACGGGCTGATTCTGGAGTTCTATCGGGATAGCGTGGACCCGATGTAGGTGCGTCTACCGGCATACGCTGCGGCTCAACGATGACGGGACGGTGAGCCCGCCAGTAATGCCGGGGATCGGGCAGAACCGAACGAGAGGAGTTGGCGCGGTATCAGGTAAGCGTAGCAGAAGTACGAAGTACGAACGACGAAGTACGAACGAGTGACGAGTAACGAGGAGCTACGACCCCCTATGAGACCGCCTGCGCTCAAACCCCGCATCACTCGTTGCTCGTTACTCATTACTCATTACTGAGTATCGCCTGTGCGCTCGCCAGGAAGTGCTGGCGGTCTTCGCCAGGGGAGAACTGAGTCGGCGAGTTGCGAGATGATGCTGGTCGCTTGCGCGGCGGTTGCTGTGGCGGCTGTCTGGTCGCCGGTTGCGCATGCCTCGCAAGTACCACAAGAGTGCCCCATTGCTCGACTGGCAGGCCGAGGGTGGCCGCCGTTGCGGCGGCTTTGCGCAGGAGCGCGATGGCCTGCGTCGGGTCATGCTTGAGCAGCCAGTGGGCCAGGGCGCGGTCGTAGTCGAGCCGGGCGCGGGGGCTGTCGGCGATTGCGGCGTCCAGGTGCTGGAGGTAGGTGGCTACCCGATCCTCGTCGCCGCCCCGGCAAAGGGCTTCCACTTCCAACCAGATCGCCCGACCGGACAAGAAGAAGGGGGGAATCTGGCGATCGAGCAGGGCGTGTACGAGTGCGTGCGCCGCCGACCAATCGCCGAGGGAAGCGCAGGTCGCGCAGAGTTCCAGCGCCGCGCGATCGGCAAGTGAGCGCGGCAGGGGTAGTTGGTGGAGCTGGTCGAGGAGCGTGCGTGCCTCCGCGAATCGCAATTGGTAGCGCAGGACGGCAGCCAGCGTGATCTGCGCGGTCGGAATCATGATGGCGATTTGCTGATCCTGGGCCAGTTCGAGCGCCCGAACTGCCGCTGCATGGGCCTCGCCGAGCGCGCCCGCTTCGGCGAGCGCGACGGCGAGCTGGACATCGCTATTCACGACGCCCCAGTTATTCTCCACTGCCGCCACGCGCTCGCGCGCCTGGCGCGAAACGCTGACCGCTTGCTGCGGTTGCCCGAGCCGCATCGCCGCGCTGGCGACCTGGGCGAGCGAGTCGCTCACCATCGCCGTGTTGCCGAGCGCGGCATAGCGTCGCGCCGATTCCTCGGCGACAGCCAGCCCCAGGCGACCCTCGTACTGGTTGTTGTAGGCGTAGGCGAGGACATTCAGGCACCGCGCGACCAATTCTTCGTCGCCGGTCTCCTTTGCCAGGGCCACCGCGCGCTCGCCATGGGCACGCGCCGGTTCAAGTTGGGTCAGGAAGATGTAGATCAGGGCCATGGTCCAGGCGGCGTTCGCCTGGAGGTGGGGGTCGCTGGCATGTTCGGTGGCCGCGACGATGCGGGCAATCAGCGCGTGCATGCGCGGCTCGTCGAGCGCCTGCATCGCCAGGATCGCCAGGCGGCTCAACGCCGTCGCTTCGAGCGTCAGGTCGCTCGTCGCACTGGCCACCTGGAGCAGCCGCGCGTAGGTTTCCTCCGCTCGCGCGCCCTGGCCGCAGAGTTCCTGGGCCCGCGCCAGGCGCAAGTAGGCGGTGGCGTCCACGCGCTCCAGCGCCCCGCCGAGCCGTTCGTCGGCGGCCTCGTAGTAGGCGCAGGCCCGGCGTGTATCGAAGACCGCCATCGCCTCGTCGCCGGCGCGAATGCTCCAGCGCGCCGCCTCGTCGCGCAGCCCGGCCGCCACCGCGTGGTAGGCCAGGGTCGCGGCGGGCGTTGGTGCAGCTTGCCGCAATTGGTCGAAAGCGCGACGATGGAGCGCCCGCCGCCGCTCGCCGCGCGTTGACGCATAGATCACTTCGCGCACCTTGTCGTGGGCGATCAGGTAGCGCGCGACCTCGTCCGAGGGATCCATCAGGAACAGGCGGGCGTCGAGCACGTCATCCAGGGCGCGCAAGCCCTCGCGCTCGTCAAGCGCCGCGATGGCGCGGAGATCGTCGAAGTTCGCGGCGGTGCCGACCGTGGCGGCGGCGGCGAGCAGTTCCGCAGCCTGCGGGCTGAGGCGCTGCGTGCGGGCACGGACGATGTCGCGCACCCCCTCGGGGATACCGAGCGCGACGCGGACCGCCTCGCGGTCGCGCACGGCCAGGGCGGCGGTCTCGGGGTCGAGTGCCAGCCGCGCCTCCGGCTCTGTGTGCGCGCCGAGCAAGCCGCGCTCCCGCAGCGTGCGGATCATCTCCTGCATGAAGAAGGGCTGGCCGCTGGTTTCGGCGTGGAGCCAGGCGCTGAAGGTGCCGATGGCCAGGCGCACCGTTTCCGGCGGCGCGGCGTCCCGGTACCCCGCCAGGGCCTGGACCCAGTGATGGGTGTGCGCGGCGGTCAGTGCCTCCAGGTGGAGGGTGGTGAGCGGCAGGGTACGGCCCAGAGCGGCGATCCAGGCGGCGAGTGCCGGGGCCGACAATTCTTCCGCACGAGCCGTGGCAAGCAGGAGGAACGGGACGCGCCGCGCCGCGCACTGACGCGCCACGTAGTGGAGGAGGTCGAGCGAGGCGGGATCGGCCCACTGCGCGTCGTCGACAAACAGGACCACCGGCGAGCGCAGCGCGCACGCCTGCGCCAGGCGAGCCACCGCCTCGAAGAGTCGCGTTTGCGCTTCGGACTCGCCCACCGCCAGCGGCGGGGGTAAATCGGGGTAACGCTCGCGGAGTTCCGGGAGTAGACGACTCAGTTCGGCCAGCCAGACATCGCTCAGGAGGCCATCGGGCGCATTCTCGCGATCGACACGCGGCCGGAGCGCGTCCAGCACCACCTGATAGGAGATGCGCTCGACCGCCTCGAAGGCGCGGGCTTCCCAGGTGTCGAGCCCGTCGGCCGTGGCGTGCCGCAGGAGTTCGCGCGCGAGCCGGGTCTTCCCGATGCCGGCCTCGCCGGTGAGCAGCACCACCTGGGGGCGACGCTCGCGGAAGCGCTGGAGGACCGCGATGAGCCGACCAAGTTCGTCGGCGCGGCCCACCAGCGGCGGGGTCCGATCGCTGGTCCGCTGTAGGCGCGGGGCGGGGCTGCGGGGCGCGACGCCGGTGGCGGGTGGTGTTTCGGCGCGGATGCGCGCCGCGAAGGCGCTGAGTGCGGCACCGGGTTGCGCACCGAGGTCGCGCGCCAGCGCGGCGCGATAGGCGTCGAAGAGGCGCAGCGCCTCAATGGGGTCGCCGCCGATGAAGCGTAGCCGCATCTGCCAGTCGATCGCCGTCTCGTTGAGCGGATCGGCGGCGGCCCAGCGCAGCGCGGCCCCCAGCGCGGCTGTCGTGTCGCCGGACTCCGCCGCGAGCCGAATGAAGGCATCACAGAGGCGACCGACCCGCTCGCGCCAGTGCTGCTGCTGCGTGCCGATCCAGCGATCGAATTCGGGGAGATCGCCCAGGGTGAAGCCCTGCATGAACTCGCCGCGCAACCGCTCGGTTGCTGCGCCGAGTGTGGCGAGCAGCGCCGCGCGATCGCCCGGCCCGGCCTCCCGCAAGGTCCGCTCGGCACGCGCGATCGTGTCGAGGTCGAGGTCCACAGCGTCGCGCAGCAGGGCAACCGCGTCGTTGTCCGCGCGGAGCACCGAGCCGGGGTCGATCACCGGGGCCAGGGCGTGCCGCAGGTGCTGGAGCGTGGTGCGGAGCATCGCCCGCCGCGCCGGAGGGTCGCTCTCCGGCCAGAAGAGGGCGGCCAGCCGGTCGCGCGGTTGCCCGGCCTCGCTCGCTGCCAGGTAGGCCAGCAGCGCGAGCGCCCGGCGCGTCCGGAAGCCGAGTCGCTGGCCCTGCCAGCGGACTTCCGGCGGGCCGAGGAGGTCGATGGCTACCCTGATCACTTGTCCACGCTCTTGTCCACGCCTTTGTCCACGCACCGCGCGTAAGCTCACGCTCAGGTGATAGCGATGTGTCACCGGATAGAGGACTCGGGCAGTATAGTACGAAAGGAGCCGCACCATGGCCAACACCCTCCGCAACATCCAGACACTGGCCGCGCTGCTGACCGCGATGGAAGACCATGACCTGAGCGCCACGGCCCGCCTGCTGAGCGACGACTTCGCGCTCAGCGGGGCGGGGCCGACCCCGCTCGGCCAGGATGCCTACCTCGGCTTCCAGGCGGTCCACAACGAGGCGTTCGCGGATTGGCGGTTCAATCCGGCGACAGTGACTGCCGATGGGGACATGGTCACCGCGATCTATCAGATCTCCGCCACGCACACTGGCGCATTCGACGTGGCGAAGCTCGGTCTCCCGATCGAACCGATCGCACCGACCGGCAAGTCGCGGTCGTGGCCGGTCGAGCAGATGACGGCGACGGTGCGCGACGGGAAGATCGTCAGCCTGGAGGTGCAAACCCAACCGGAGGGGGGCGTGATGGGTACCCTCGCCTGGCTTGGGGTGTCGCTGCCGTCGCCGGTCTAGGCTCGGGCACCTGCCGCCCCGCCTGTGCGCGCGGGGCGGCGGGGGGTGCCCCCGATTCACGGGTGGCCAACACCCATTCGCGTTTGCCGCGTTGCGCTCCGGCCCCAAGCACGGCATGATCGCGCTGGGCGCTGCACGTCTTCGATGAAGCCGACCGATGAGTGAAGGGATCGCTTGATGTTCGCCGTGATCAATCACTTGCACCTGACGAAGCCTGTCGCGACGCTCCGCGAGCCGCTAGAGCGCGAGGTCGTGCCGATTATGACCAAGCAGCCTGGTTTCCACTCGTTTTCCCTGGTGCAGACGGCGGAGGATCGGGCGGTGGGGATTATCCTCTGGGCGGACGAAGAGTCCGCTGCCAACGGCGCACGCGTCTTTGGCCCGACGATGTTCGCGGTCCACATCGCGCCCTATCTCGCCAGCGAGCAGGACCGCATGGTGGGGCCGATCCTGATCCATGCGGACGCCGACTGATCGCGCGGCCAATCGACACACGGCGCTGTCCGGCCCGCCGGGATATTACCCGGCGAGTGTGTACTCGTTCGCGTACAATGCCCGGGCCGGTGCCGCGCGAGTGGCGCGAATGATAGGTGGCGGGCGACCGATGACGAGGGGAGACGATCGCGCGGCGGTGCTGGCCGTCGAGGCCCAGTTCTACGATGCGATGCGGCGGTTGCATCGCGATCCGGCGGCGCTGGGGGAGTTGCTGGCGGTCTGGTCGCAGGGGGACGATGTCAGCACGATGAATGCGCGCGGCGGCGTGGAGCGCGGCTGGGAGGCGGTGCGCGACCGCTGGACCTGGTGGGCGAGCCAGGGGGTGCCGATGGAGGCGGAGCGGATCGAGCACCTGGCGTTCGCTGCGGGCGCTGAGATCGCCTATAGCGTGGCGCTGGAGCACCACGCGACCCGCACGCTGCGCGTGACGCACGGCTACCGGCGCGAGGGAGATGCGTGGAAGCTGGCGCATCGGCATGCCGATCCGCTGGTGGGTCGGCAGGGGTAGGGGGCGGGGTGATTGTGAAGAGATTACCCGGGCCGGGATGCCCCCAGGGCTGAAGCCCTGGGCTGAGGGCGGCCTGCGGGCCGCCGCAAAGCCCGCCTGCGCGGGCTATGGCGGGTAGTGATTCTGTAGCCTACCGATGACAACAGCGGGGGCGGCGCTGATGCAGCGCCGCCCTCGCCTTGCGTATGAGCGTGTTGTCTGCGTCGCTTCACCGGAGTGGGTCGCGCGGGAGCCCTGCGCCGTTGAGGGGCTCGCGAGATTGCGACTGTTCCGGCGTGGTCGCGGGCAACACGCTCCTACGCCCCACCCAACCCACAGCCAGTGGGTTCCTTCGGCGCCTTCCCGAGCGCCGCGCGTTGGTTGCTAGTGTGCCGAGCCGGTCGTGGCGCTCGGGGTGTGGCGGTTGTGCGTCACCACGCGGGCAACCATCGCCTTGACCTTCGTCGCCAGGGTGCCGGGGACGGTCGCGCGCATCGCGGTGCCCTGCCAACGCGGGAGGTTGCGCTGCGCTACGTCGTTGCTATAGGTCGTGATCCGAAGATCGAGTTCTGCATAATTGACCATCTGTGGCCTCCTTTTCGCTGCCGCCGCGCCGTTGCGGTTGGCATCTTCGATGTTTGTAGTATAGGCGCGTGTCTAGACGGGCACATCGTTAGACGTACGCAAGTTTTGCGGCGAGTTGGCGGGTGGGGGCGTACTTTGGGGGTACGTAGAACTACGTACCCTGGGCGTGGTACGTGATCGGAAAGCACCGGCGCGTGCCGTTCGGCTTGCCCCAGGAGAAAAATAGCGCGTACGCGCGATGTGCCGTTCGGGGCCGTTCGCTATGCTCTGTATCAGGCAAGGCAATCAGGCAAATGCATAGAGAGAAAGGGGCAACCGATGTCGCTCGCAGAGAACAAGCGCGCCGTTGAGCGGATTCATCTGGAAGTGAACGATCAGGATCGGTACGACCTGCTTGCCGAGCTGGTCGCCGAGGATATGGTCATCCACAGCCCGGTGCCGGTGCCGTTGCAGGGGCGGGAGGGATTCCAGACACTGCTGGGATTCTTCCGCGCGAGCTTCCCGGTGCAGCGCACGGCGATCCACGCGCTGATCGCCGAGGGGGAGCTGGTGGCTTCGCACCACAGCCACCACGCCACCCACGGCGGGGATTTTCTGGGGCTCCCGGCGACGGGGCGGGAGATCGTGGTCGATGGCGTCGAAGTCTTCCGTTTTGCGGATGGCAAGGTGGTCGAGTTCTGGCACAACGATGACATGCTGAGCCTGTTTCAGCAGTTGGGGCTGGTCCCGGCGCAGTGACGATCCTTACGCACCGTGCCCGATCTCCCGGGCGAGTCGCACGATCGCGGCGAGGCTGCGATCGACGTCGGCCTCGGTGGTGGCCCAGGAGGAGACGCTGATGCGCATGGCGGCGCGACCGTGCCAGGTGGTGCCGCCCGCCCAGCAGGTGCCCTCGGCCTGGGTGGCGGCGATGAC
>JAXLWN010000076.1:0-32305 GCA_046328475.1 Chloroflexia bacterium
GGTTGAATCGTTCTGTCTGCGTGGAGCGAGAGGAGGTTGGGGATGGCCGAGTATCGGATCGCGGTGATTCCGGGGGATGGGATCGGGCAGGAGGTGATCCCGGAGGGGGTCAGGGTGCTGGAGACGATCGGGCGCAAGTTCGATTTGAGCTTCAACTTCGAGCATTTCCCGTGGGGGAGCGATTATTACCGCCAGCACGGGGTGATGATGGCCCCGGATGGGCTGGAGACGCTGAAGTCGTTCGATGCAATTTATTTCGGCGCGGTCGGGTGGCCGGATATCCCCGATTACACGAGCCTGTGGGGGTTGCGGCTGGCGATCTGCCAGGGGTTCGACCAGTGGGCGAATGTGCGCCCGGCGAAGTTGCTGCCGGGGGTGCGGGGTCCGTTGCGGGACAAGGGGCCGGAAGATTTCGACATCGTGGTGGTGCGCGAGAACAGCGAGGGGGAATATTCGGGCGCGGGCGGGCGGATGCGGCGCGGCAGCGAGCACGAGCTGGCGTTGCAGGTGGCGGTCTTCAGCCGGATGGCGGTGGAGCGGGTGATCGAGTATGCCTTCGCGATTGCGGAGCGCCGACCGCGCCGCAAGCTGACGTCGATCACGAAGTCGAATGCGCAGGCGTTCAGCATGTCGCTGTGGGATGACATTTTCGCGGAGTGCGCCAAGCGGCACCCGACGGTGGAGACGGAGCAGTGGCTGGTGGACGCGGCGACGATCCGCTTTGTGCTGCGGCCGGAGACGCTGGATGTGGTGGTGGCGTCGAATCTCTTCGCCGATATTCTGACCGATCTGGCGGGGGCGCTCTCGGGGAGCCTGGGGCTGGCACCGAGCGCGAATCTCGATCCGTCGCGGCGCTACCCGTCGATGTTCGAGCCGGTGCATGGCTCGGCCCCGGATATCTTTGGCAAGCAGATCGCGAATCCGATCGCGGCGATCTGGTCGGCGGCGATGATGCTCGACCACCTGGGGGAGTCCGAGGCGGCGCGGGCGATCGAGGGGGCGATCGCGGCGGTGACGGAGCAGGGCGCGGTGCTGACGCCGGACCTGGGGGGGACGGCATCGACGAGCGATGTGGGCGCGGCGGTGATGGCGGCGCTGACGATGTAGTGCTGAGTGGGGTGCTCAGTAACGAGTAACGAGTAACGAGTAACGAGGGACGGGGATTACTTCCACCCTCCCCTGGCCCCCTCCCACTCCATTTCGGCGAGAAATGGAGTGGGAGAAAGCACGTATGGCGAGTGGTTAGCGTAGGTCGTTGACGGTGACGGCACCTTCCCAGGTGCGGAGGGCGGTGGCGGGGCTGGCGGTGGCCTGGGTGAGGTCGTAGATGGCGGCGATGACGGGTTGGCCGTCGGTGGGTGCGACGGTGACGTGGCCGAGGTAGCCGGTTTCCTGGGTGAGTGCGCCTTCGCTGTCGCCGGGGAGGAGTTCGAGGCGGACGAACATGCCGGTGAGGACGCTGGCGAGGTCGACGTAGCGGGCGGTGCCGGCGGCGATGCGCTCGGAGGGGTCGGCGTAGTGGGGGCGGATGTGTTCTTCGATCAGGTGGTGCAGGGGGCCGGTGCCGAGGCCGCTGCGGAGGGCGTCGACGGTATCGAAGAGGTAGATGTGGAGGCGGAGGCCGTGACCGGCGTCGAGGCCGAAGCGGCCTCGATAGCCGGGTGCCCGGACGATCAGGGCGGCGAATTGCTCGGAGGAGGCTTCGGCTGGTGGGTTGTCGGTCTGGTAGGTGACGGTGTTGATCAGGGCGTACATTGGGAGGCCCCCCTAAATCCCCCCAATCCTGGGGGGACTTTAAGCGGGCGGTGGCCCGCGCTGTACGATCATTCGCCCCGCCCGTGATTGGGAGGGGCGTGAGGGTTAGTCTTCTTCGTCGCCGACGAGTTGCTGGTAGAGGCCGGAGAGTTCGTCGTCGGAGTAGAAGTGGATGACGATGCGGCCACCGCGACGGCTTTTCTGGAGGGTGACGCGGGTGCCGAGGGCGCGGCGGAAGTTGTCTTCGAGGCGGTCGAAGTCTTCGGGGCGGGGGGCGCGCTCTTGCGGGCCGCGCGTGCCGGCGGCGAGCCAGCGGCGGATGAGTTCTTCGGTCTGGCGCACGGTGAGGTGGTCGCGCTCGATCAGCTTGAGGGCTTCGGCTTGCTCGGCGTGCGATTTGAGCTGGAGGAGGGCGCGGGCGTGGCCCTCGGTGATGCGGCCTTCGCTGAGCGCGGCCTTGATTTCGGGCGGGCTCTGGAGGAGGCGGATCATGTTGGTGACCGCGACGCGGCTGCGGCCGACGCGCTGGGCGATCTGCTCGTGCGTCAGGTTGAAGTCTTCGACGAGGTGGTGGTAGGCATTGGCTTCTTCGAGCGGGCTGAGGTCGGCGCGCTGGATGTTTTCGACCAGGGCGAGTTCGAGGATTTCGGCGGGGGTGGCTTCTTTGACGACGACGGGGACGCGGGTGAGGCCGGCGAGTCGCGACGCGCGCCAGCGGCGTTCCCCGGCGATGATCCGGTAGGCGACCTCTTCGGCCCCCTCGGTGCGGGTGACGAGGAGGGGTTGGAGGAGGCCGTGGGTGCGGATGGAGTCGGCGAGGTCGGCGAGTTTGGCCTCGTCGATCAGTTGCCGGGGTTGGTGCGGGTTCGGCCCGACCGCGTCGATGTCGACTTCCTGGCCGCCGGTCGCGGTGGCGACCTCGGTCGGGATGAAGGTGCCGAGTCCGCGACCCAGGCCGCCCCTGCGCTTCGACATTGGTGTCACGCTCTCCTGCCTGTTCGTACTCCTCTGCTGCGGGAAGTGTAGCAAATGACGGGGAGGAGGGACGATTGAACCGCCAAGACGCCAAGGACGCCAAGAGCGCCAAGGGCGAGGGGATGAAGAGAGAGGGATGAAGGGGGAAAGGAACGAAAGAAGAGAGACGGAAGACCGCAGAGACGTGGAGACGCGGAGAACGACGCGGAGACGGACGAGAGAGAGGGACGGATTTGCCGCAGAGGACGCAGAGGACGCAGAGACGAGGAGTGAAGAGAGAAGAGAGAAGAGAGGGAGAGAGGGGAGAGGGACGGATGCTTCGCTGCGCTCAGAATGACAGGGGGGAGAGGGGTAGGGCCTGTGGGGTGGCGTTCTGAGCGAAGGGGGAGGGGTCGGTCCTTTTAGGTTGGGGTGGGGGTGTAGTATCCTCAGGGGGTGTGGGATCGCGGTTTTGAGTATGGGGCGGGCGATGAAGGTGCCGTTTTTGGATTTGCGCGCGGATGTTGATGCGATCGGGGATGAGTTGGAGGAGGCGGCCGTTCGGGTGGTGCGGAGCGGCTGGTATTTGCTGGGGGCGGGTTGGCGGCGTTTGAGGGGAGTTTGCGAGCTATACGGGCGCGCGGCATTGCGCGGGGCTGGCGAATGGGCTGGAGGCGCTGCACCTGGGGTTGCTGGCGCTGGGGGTGGGGCCGGGCGACGAGGTGATCGTGCCGAGCAACACCTACATCGCGACATGGCTGGCGGTGAGCTATGTCGGCGGGACGATCGTGCCGGTGGAGCCGTATGAGCGGACCTACAATCTCGATCCGGCGCGGATCGAGGCGGCGATCACGCCGCGCACGAAGGTGATCCTGCCGGTTCATCTCTACGGGCAGGCGTGCGACATGGACGCGATCATGGCGGTGGCGCGGCGGCACGGGGTGCGCGTGCTGGAGGATGCGGCGCAAGCGCAGGGGGCGACGTATCGCGGGCGCAAGGTCGGGGCGATCGGGGATCTGACGGCGTGGAGCTTCTACCCGAGCAAGAATCTGGGCGCGCTCGGGGATGCGGGGGCGATCACGACGGATGACGACGAGCTGGCCGATAAGGTGCGGGTGCTGCGCAATTACGGCTCGCGCGTGAAGTATGTGAACGAGGTGCGAGGGTTCAACAGTCGGCTGGATGAGCTCCAGGCGGCGGTGCTGCGGGTGAAGCTGCGCCATCTGGACGACTGGAATGGGCGGCGGCGACGGATCGCGGAACGCTACCGTGCTGAGCTGGGCAAGGTCGGGATCGCGCTGCCGCACGCGGATGAGCCGGAGGGGCACATCTGGCATGTCTTTGTGGTGCGGCACCCGGACCGCGATGCGTTCCAGAGTCGGTTGGCGGCGGCGGGGATCGCGACGCAGATCCACTATCCGATCCCGCCGCACCGGCAGCAGGCGTATGCCGAGCTGGGCTGGGGCGAGGGGATGTTCCCGATTTCGGAGGCGATGCACCGGGAGGTGTTGAGTCTGCCGATCGGGCCGCAGATGACGGACGAGCAGGTGGACGCGGTGATCGGTGCGGTGATCATGTGCGCGTGAGGGGAGGCGCGATCCGCTGAATCGGTGATTTGTGGGAGACTTTAAGTGGTGGCGGAGGGTCCCGCTGGTTGCCGCCTTGCCGCATCTCACCCCTCCCCGCCGCCTGCGGGCGGCACCGCCACCCGCAAGCGGGTACCCGGCTGATGAGGAGAGGGGAAGAAACTGGGGCGAGGCGGTGGCGATGGTGGGGGTGGCTGGCGATCCGACGCCCGCCCGGAGATGAATCTCCGGGCTACGAAATGCGCCGGATGAATCCGGCTGAAAGGGGCATGGGAAGAGGGCAGCGCTGGATGCGTCGAGAATGGTCGCATTTGGTGACTACTTTCGCTGTGGCCCTGTCCGCTATACTCCTCTGATTGAACGTGGCGGATAGGGCGAGTGGCCCTGGATGCTGGCTGGGTGGGCGGACGATTGATGTTGAGGGCTTCTCGCCAGGGATTCCGCCGGGGAATTGCGGGGCAGAGCTGGATGGATGGGCGAGCGTGAACGATAACTTGCCGGCGGGAAGGGTGCCGGAATTGGCGCGGGGCCTCGGGGGCGCGGAGTTTCCGGGGCGCACAGCGCCGCTGGGCGATGCTGCTGTGGGCGATGCGGGCGACGCTGCGGCGGCTCCCGTCGTGTACTCCCCGAAGGCCGATCTGAATGTGTGGGCGGCGGGCGCGGTTGTCGCTTGCGTTGCGGTGGCGACCGTGATCGCGTGGGCGAGCGGGGCGTCGATGCGAGACTTCTTCACGAAGCTCGGCTATCTGGCGGCGTTCCTGCCGATCTTCTACGGCGCGTGCGCGCTGGTGCAGATGACGGTGACGCGCCCGAAGACGCGCTATGTGATCATCGGGTCGTTCGCCACGTTTGCGTTCCTGATCGCGCTGATCGGCATCTTCAATCTGACCGTCCCGGGCATGACCTCCGATCCGGAGAATCAGCGGCGCTCGGGAACGTTGCTGCTGATCGTGGCGGGCGCGACGTTCATCCCGATGTTTAAGCGTGTGCGCCTGCTGCTCGGGCGGATTACGCCGATCGATCCGAACTCGACCGTGGATATCAGCGGCGTGATCGTCGCGCTCTGGATCGCCATCGCCTTGATAACGGCGCTGGTGTCGGTCGATCTTGAAGCGATTGCGGCGGAGACGAATATCACGGTCTCCGACTCGCTGATCACCACGCTGGCCTATCCGGCGCTGGGCTTCGCGTTGGTCGGCATCTGGATCACGCGCAATCCGCGCGAGGCGGTGAAGCGGCTGGGGCTGGAGCGGATCACGTTGCAACAGGTGGGGATTTCGATCGGCATGATCGTCCCGCTGCTGATCTTCGGCCTCGGGCTTGATGCGATCGGGCGGGTGCTGCAACCGGACCTCTACGCGAAGCTGGAGCGCGTGCTGGAGTCGATGTCGAGCAACGTGACGAACCCGTTCATCGCGCTGATCATCGGTTTCAGCGCCGGGATTGGCGAGGAAATCCTCTTCCGGGGGGCGATTCAGCCGCGCCTCGGGATCTGGTTCACGGCGTTCCTGTTCGCCATCGCGCACACGCAGTATGGGCTGTCGTTCGGGGTGCTGGGCGTCTTCCTGATCGGCATTGTGTTGGGCTATCAGCGGCGTTACATGAATACGACCTCGGCGATCATCACGCACGGGGTCTACAACACCGTGGCGTTCCTGGCGGCGTACTACACCGGGAACGGGGGGTGATGCCGATGCCGCCGCTCGGGCGCACGCCGTTGGTCAGCTTGCGCGGTCTCCTCGGGCGATGGGGTGGCGGTGCGCGACCCGCGCCGCTGGAGTTGACCTGCTACGGCAAGGCCGATTGCTCGCTCTGCGACAAGGCGAAAAAGCCGATCGCGCGGCTGGTGCGTGCTTCCGGCGGGCGGATCGTGGCGCGCTGGGTCGATATTCAGTCCGACGCCGCGCTGATGGCACGCTGGGGCGAGCGCATTCCGGTGGTCTGCGCGGGGGAGCGGGTGCTGGCCGAGGGGAAGATCAGCGAAGTGTGGTTGCGCCGGGAGATCGAGGCATTGCGGCGCGAAGGCGGCGAGTGAGCGATGCCTGATGCGCCGAAGTCGGCCCCAAAGTCCGCGCCGAGTCGCCCGACGTCGTCGCGGCAGGCGGCGACACGCGCGGGGAATCGAGTCACGCCGCCACCACGGCGGCAGGGGCCGCGCGCAGGCGATTTTCGCCATCCTGGGGCTGCTGGTCGTCTTCACGATGATCTTCGGGCTGGTCGCGGTCGGCTTCGACGGCTTCGGGCGGGGCTCGGAAGAGGACGATCCGAACACGCAGGACCCGACCTCCAACCTCGTGCCGACCTACGAGGCGCGGCTGCGCGACAATCCGACCGACTTCAATACGATGCTGATCCTGGCGAATATTCTCCAGAACCGGGGCGAGTATCCTGAGTCGATCACCTGGTATCAGAAGGCGGTCGATCTGAAGCCGGACAATATCGATGCGCGGCTGGCGTTCGGCCAGACGCTGGCGGCGTATGGGCAGAGCTTCGACGCGGAGGCGCAGTACAAGAAGGTGCTGGAGATCGATCCGAAGAATGTCCGGGCGGAATATTACCTGGGCGAACTCTACAGCCGCATGAATCCGCCGCGCACGGAGGAGGCGAAGATCCTACGCCCGCGCCAGCGAGCTGGAACCGGAAGGCTCCTGGGGTCGCGCGGCCCGCACGGCGCTCGACCGCCTCAACGCGACGCCGACTCCGGCCGGGGCGACGCCGACGCCGTGACGATTGCGGATTGCGGATTGCGGATTGCGGATTGATGGGGTGGGATAAGTGGGCGTCGTGAGCGAAGCGCGAACTTTGGAGCAGGGGGGCGCTACGCGAGCGACGAGCGCAGCCGATTCGTCTCCTAATCCGCAATCCGCAATCCGCAATCCGCAATCCTACCTTCATGTCATTCAGCGCTATTACCCGTACATCGGGGGATCGGAGCTCTATTTCGAGGTGCTGTCGGAGTGGTTCGCGGCGCGCAGGATCAGGTGACGGTTTATACGACCGACGCGTGGGATCTGGAGCATTTCTGGGCGGGCGGGAAGCGGCGGGTTGACTGGGGCGAGGGGTTCCGCGAGCACAATGGGGTTGCCATTCGGCGCTTCGCGGTGCGGCGACCGCCGCTGTGGCGGCTGGGTTACCCGGTGACGCGGCGGCTGATGACGCACCTCTCCGATTTGCCGGTGCCGGGCGGTGAGGCGGCGCTGCGGCGGGCGGGGTATCTGTCGCCGTGGCTGCCGTCGCTGGAGCGGGCGCTCGGCGAGGAGACGGCGCGATTCGATGTGGTCCACAGCGCCAATATTTCGCTCGAAGCGCCGATTCTGGCGGCCGAGGACTATTGTCGGCGGATGGATGTGCCGCTGGTGGTGACGCCGTTTGTCCACCTGGCCGAGGCGGACCGGCGGCAGGTGAGCAAGTACTACACGATGCGCCATCAACTCGGATCCTGCGGCGCGCGGATGCGGTGGTGGCGCAGACGCCGCGCGAGCAACGGTTTCTGCTGGAGCATGGGATCGCGGAGGAGCGGCTGCATCTGGTCGGGGCGGGGGTGGACCCGGCGACGGTGGTCGGCGGCGATGGCGCGGCATTCCGGGAGCGGCACGATATTCAGGGGCCGGTCGTGGCGATCATCGGGGCGACGGCGCGCGACAAGGGGACGCACGATCTGGTCGAGTCGATGCGCGTGCTCTGGCGCGCGGGGCGCGAGGCGACGCTGGTGATCGCCGGGCCGACGATGGAGCATTTCGTGCGCTGGTTCGCGGCGCTGCCGGTGGCGGATAGGGAGCACGTCCGATTGCTGGGGTTCATCCAGCCCGGAGGAGAAGCGCGATTTGCTGGCGGCGGCCAGTATCTTCGCGCTGCCATCGCGCACCGATTCGTTCGGCATCACCTTCCTCGAAGCGTGGTGCAACGGTGTGCCGGTGATCGGCGCGCGGGCGGGCAGCATCCCCGACGTGATCGACGATGGCGAGGACGAACTGCTGGTGCCGTTCGGTGATGTACCAGCTGGCCGATGCGCTGCGGTCGCTGCTCGATGATCCGGCGCTGGCGGCGCGGCTGGGGGAGCGCGGCCGGGCGAAGACGCTGGCGCGGTTCACCTGGGAGCGGGTGGCGCGGGCGTTCGCGGGGATTTATGACGGGGTGTTGCACGAGTCGTGAGTCGTGAGTCGTGAGTCGTGAGGGGATAGCCCTCACCCCGCCGCGCTGCGGCCCCTCTCCCAACCGCTGGGAGAGGGGAAGAAACGGGCTGAGAGAGGGAAGCGATGGCGCAGGCGGGGGCGAGGCGGTTGTCGGTGGCGGAGGTGGAGGCGACGCTGGCGGGGATTAAGCGGCGGGTGCGGGAGCGGCAGGGGCTGGTGCCGGATGGGCCGGATGAGCCGCCTGCGGAGGCGCGCAGTGCGCTGACGGAGGCGATGGATGCGGCGCATATCTCGGCGCATACGCCGATCCTGTGGGATGTGCCGATCGTGGGGCGCGGGATCGCGCTGACGAAGCGGACGGTGCGGCTGTTGCTGCGCTGGTATATCAATCCGATTGTGGATCAGCAGAATGATTTTAATGCGGCAGTGGTGCGGGCGTTGGCGGAGTTGAGTGCGGACGTGGAAAGGCTGAAGTACGAAGTACGAAGTACGAAGTACGAACGGGAAGAGGCGGATTCTGGGGCCGATGGCGGGGCTTCGGGGGAAATTGAGCAGGGGAAGGGCGGCGAGCGTGGCTAGCGATACTTCGTACTTCGTACTTCGTACTTCGTACTCACGATGAACATCGCGATTTGCGCGTCCCAGGTGCCGTTTGTGCGGGGTGGGGCGGAGGTGCTGGTCGATGGGCTGGCGGAGGCGCTGGAGGCGCATGGGCACCGCGTGGCGGTGGTCGCGCTGCCGTTCAAGTGGTATCCGAAGGAGCAGTTGCTGAAGACGGCGCTGGCGTGGCGGCTGCTCGATCTGACCGAGGCGAACGGGGTGCCGATCGATCTGGTGATTTGCACGAAATTCCCGACGTGGGCGGTGCGCCACCCGCGCAAGGTCGCCTGGGTCGTGCATCAGCACCGGCAGGCGTACGATTGGTATGGGACGCCGCTGAGTGATTTCGCGAATACGCCGGAGGACCGGAGGCGCGGCAGCACGGGCGATCGACGCGGCGGGGCTGGGGGAGTGCCGGGCGCTCTTCGGGATTTCGCGCAACGTCGCGGCGCGGCTGGACCGCTTCAATGGGCTGCGCGCGGAACCGTTGTACCCGCCGATCCGGTTGCAGGGACTGCGACCGCTGGCGGCGGGCGAGGAGGATGAAGGGACGATCCTGTCGGTGGCGCGGCTGGACGCGGCGAAGCGGGTGGAGTTGCTGATCGAGGCGGTCGCGCGGGCGAAGTCGCCGGTGCGGGCGCGACTGATCGGCACGGGGCCGGATGAGGCGAAGTTGCGGCGACTGGCGCAGGAGCGCGGGGTGGCTGACCGGGTCGAATTCCTCGGCGGGGTGTCCGACGAGGAGGTGGTGCGGCGCTACAACGCCTGTCGCGCGGTCTACTACGCGCCGGTGGACGAGGATTACGGCTACGCGACGGTGGAGGCGTTCACGGCGGGGCGTCCGGTGCTGACGGCGACCGACGCGGGGGCGATTCGCGAGTTTGTGCGCGATGAGGAGACGGGGGCGGTGGTGCCGCCCGAGCCGGGCGCGTTCGCGGCGGTGCTGGACCGGTGGTTTGAGGATGGGGCGGGGGCGCGGAAGCTGGGGGAGGCGGGGCGCGGGGTGGTGCGGGAGATTACGTGGGATAAGGTGGTGGGGGCGTTGACGAGGTAGGGGGTTCGTGCGTTCGTGTGTTTGTAAATGGCGAGCGCACCGGGAATGAATTCCCGGCGAAGGGCCTGCGGGCCACGAAACCCGCCTGCGCGGGTTGGGATTTGTTCGAGAGGTTTGCCAATAGTTGAGGGAGAGTTGGTGAGTAGTTTGAGTCGGGATATCGGGAATATACAGATTACCGCGAAAAGTCGTCCTCGGGTGGCGTGTTTTACGCCGTTGTCGCCGGTGGCGTCGGGGATTTCGTATTACAGCGAGGATTTGCTGCCGGTGCTGGCGCGGGCGCTGGCGGTGGATGTTTTTGTGGATGGCTATGCGCCGACCGAGGGGGCGATGCTGCGCGCGGCCAGTGTGGGGGTGCGGGGGGGAAGGAGTTTGCGCGGGCGCAGGGGCGGGCGGCGTATGATGCGGTGATTTACCAGATGGGCAACAGCCCGGCGCACGCGTATATGTACGACCTGGCGCTGCGGGAGCCGGGGATCCTGGTGTTGCACGATGTGGTGCTGCACCATTTGCGGCTCTGGATGGCGGTGAACAAGGGGCGGGCGCGGCGGCGGGAGTATGCCGACGATCTGGCGCGACTGTATGGCACGGCGGGGGCGGAGTTGGCGCGGGCGGTGCTGCGGGGGCAGACGCCGGCGACGTTGTTCGACTATCCGCTGGTGGAGCCGGTGATCGACGCGGCGCGGGCGGTGATTGTCCACAACGAGGCGAGTGCGGAGCGGGTGCGGGGACTGCGGCCAGCTGCGCGGGTGTGCGTGGTGCCGATGGGGGTGCCGTTGCCGCAGTTGCCGCCGCGCGACGAGGCGCGGGAACGACTGGGCGTCACGCCCGAGGCGTTCGTGGTGGTGTCGCACGGGCATGTGAACCCGTACAAGCGGCTGGATGTGGCGCTGCGGTCGTTCCGGCGCTTGCTGGACGAGCGGCCGGATGCGCTGTTCCTGATCGCGGGGAGCGTGGCACCGCAACTCGGCACGTCGCTCGACCGGCAGATCCGCTACCTGGGGCTGGGCGAGCGGGTGCGACGGCTGGGGTTTGTCGCGCCGGGGACGGTTGATGATCTGCTGGCGGCGGCCGATTGCTGCGTCAATTTGCGCTATCCCTCGGCGGGGGAGACATCGGCGAGTTTGCTGCGGATTATGGGCGCGGGGTTGCCGGTGCTGGTCAGCGACGCGGCGTCGTTCCGCGAGTTGCCGGACGGTTGCTGCGCCAAGATCCCGGTCGGGCCGATCGAGGAGGCGTTGCTGGCCGAATATCTGATCGCGCTGGCGCGCGACGAGCCGTTGCGCGCGAGTATCGGTGCGGCGGCGCGCGAGTTCGTGGCCGAGCGGCACAGCATGGAGCGATCGGCGGAGGGGTATCTCGCGACGCTCGGGGAGGTGCTAGGGCGGCCGTTGGCGTTGCCGGAGGGTGGGATGCAGCCCGCAGCAAGGGCCACAGTGGAAGGCGGGGTGCGACCGTCGGCCGCAACGGCCACATTGCGCCGCCTGATTCGCGTGCCGGGGTCGGCAATTCGTATGCTTCGCAACCCGAGCCGATCGTCCGACGTTTCAGTGTCCGAACAGGGGGAGAGTCCGCTGGCTGGCGAGGTTGCGACGGCGTTGGCCGAGCTGAAGTTGGCGGGGCATGAGGGGTTGGAGCGTTCGGTCGCGCGGGATCTGGTAGCATTGGGGCTTGGCGCGGGCGAGAAGCGAGTAACGAGTAACGAGTAACGAGTAACGAGGGACGAGGAAGAGACGGATTCTTCGCTGCGCTCAGAATGACAGAGGGACAGGGATAGCATTCAGGGTGTCATGCTGATCGGAGCGTAGCGAAGTGAATAATCCGATTCCTCGATGGGGCGGCAGGGGGTGTGCAGATGGCCGATACGGCATTGGCCGAGCAGGTGGTGGTGGGCGAGCCGACAGCGATGGGGGATGAGGTCGTTCGCACGCCCTACCGGCTGAGCGTTGTGATCCCGGCTTATAACGAGGGCAAATCGATCGAGGCGGTGCTGGCGCGCGTGATGGCGCAACTGCCCGAGGCGGAGATCATCGTGGTGGACGATGCGTCGAAAGACGACACCGCCGCGATCGCCGAGCGGTGCGGCGCGCGGGTCGTGCGCCAGGCGTATAACAAGGGGAATGGCGCGGCGGTCAAGGCGGGGATTCGCGCGGCGCACGGCGAGGTCATTTTGATGCTCGACGCCGATGGGCAGCACGATCCGACCGATATTCCGCGCATTTTGGCTCCGATCGGCCCGTATGACCTCGTGGTGGCGGCGCGGTCGCGCGCGTCGAACGCGAACTGGACGCGCGGCGCGGGGAATGCGGCGCTCAATCGCTTCGCGAGCTACCTGACCGGGATGGAGGTGAAGGATTTGACCTCCGGCTTCCGGGCGGTGAAGCGCGAGCAGATCATGGAGTTCATTCACCTGCTGCCGAATCGCTATTCCTACCCGACGACAAGTACGATGGCGTTCATCAAGGCGGGATACAGCGTCGGGTTTGTGCCGATCGCGGCGCACAAGCGCGGCGGCGGGGCCAGCGGGCAGAAATTGCTGCGGAATGGCGTCGTTTTTGCCACGATCATCCTGCGGATGATGACGCTCTTCAGCCCGCTGAAGGTGTTCAGTCCGATCAGTTTGGTACTTTTTGGCCTTGGTGCGGGCTACGGCATCTATACTATCATCACGGAAGTACACATCACGAACACGACCGTCCTGCTCGTGCTGACCAGCCTGCTGATCTTCTTGCAAGGGCTGATTTCCGAGCAGATCGCCGCGTACCGGTTTGAGCGGCGGGAGTGAGGCGAGGCGTGAGGCGTGAGTCGTAAGTCGTGAGTGAAGTACGAAGTACGAAGTACGAACGACGAAGGGACGAGGGGCGGTTGGCAGGCAGCGGTAACGGAGAAGCAGCGGCCGAGGGCGCGAAGAGGCAGTGGTGGCGCGTGGCGCTGCGCTGGCTCGTGCGCGGGCTGGGCGTGGTGTTGTTCGTCGGCGCGGTCGTGGCGGTCGGTCCGGCGAATATCTGGCACGGGCTGCAGAAGGCGAATCCCTGGCCGCTGATTCCGGCGTTCGTGATCGCGGTGGTGCCGTTCGTCTTCGGGAAGAGCCAGCGCTGGGCGGGACTGGTCAGCGGCCTGGGGATCTCGCGGCTGGGCTTCGTGGAGGCGTTCCGCCTCTACGCGATCGGCCTGTGGGCCGGGCAGGTAACGCCGGGGCAGGCGGGCGACTTCGTCAAGGCGTGGTATCTGCGGAATCGCGGCGCGGCGCTCCCAGCCGCGTTGCTCAGTTGCTTCCTCGATCGCCTGTTCGACCTCGCGGCGCTGCTGGTGCTGACCGGACTCGCACTGGCGGCGGTCGCCAACGATGGGCGCAACATCGGGTTGATCGCGGCCGTGCTCGTCGCCACCTGCGTGATGCTGGCGGCGGCGGCGACCGACCGCTGGCGCGCCCCGGTGCTCGGGTTGCTCGCGCGGATCACGCCGCGCCCGGTGAGGGAGCGGATCGAGGCGATCCCCGCGCTCCGGGCGCTCGCCACGCTGCGCCTCGACGCGCGCCACATGCTCCCGGCGCTCGGCTGGACGGTGGCGACCTGGGGGCTCAGCATGCTGCGCGTCTGGCTCACCTTCCTGGCGCTCGACGTGCGACTGCCGGTGGCGGATTTCTTCCTGGTGACGATGCTGGCGGGGTCGGCGGGGATCATCTCGGTCGGCGGGGTTGGCACGCGCGACATCGTGTTGTTGAAGTACCTGGCCCCGTTCGGTTACGACGGCGGCACGGCGCTGGCGCTCTCCTTCCTGATGCTGGCGCTTAATCTGAGCAACATCGTCCCCGGTTTCCTGCTCTGGCTGCGCGAGCCGGTGCCGCTGCGCCAGGCGGCGGAATCCGAAGAGGCCCCGGTTGAGCGACCTGGATCGGCGCGTCGCACGGTCGGTCTGGTGAGTGACCAATGAGTTTTGCGCCGCAGCGGAGCAACCCGCGATCGTCGGACCAGCGCGACGTTGACGACGACGCGGTGACGATCGCCGTCCCGCTCTCCTCGTCGGCGGGACCCTCCGGCGCGGAGCAATCGGGCTGGGTGCGGGCGATCTCCATCGCGGTGACGCTGGTGGTGATCGTCGTCTTCGCCGCCTGGGTGCGGGGCTCGACGATCTGGCCACAGTCGGTCGGGCTGGATCAAGCGCCATACGACGATGAGGGCGTGTACGCGACAGCGGCGCAACTGGTGCGGCAGGGCAAGCAGCCTTACCGCGACTTTGTCTACGCGCACCCGCCGCTCGGTCCCGCGCTGCTGGCCCCGGCGGTCGATTACCACTTCAATGCCTGGGGCAGCCCGACCACCTTCATCCTGCTGCGCTACGAATCGCTCGCCTACAGCGCGCTGACGGTCGGGTTGGTCTTCCTGATCGGCTGGCGGCTCTGGGGGTTCGTCGGCGGCGTGCTCGGCGCGGGGTTGCTGGCGATCGATCCCCTCTCGGTCTGGGCCGGGCGGCACGTCATGCTCGAAGGGCCGCTCTTCTTCCTGATGGCGCTGGCGGTGCTCGCCTACGTGCTGGCGCGCGAGGAGGAGCGACCGCCCCCGGTGCTCTTGCTGTTCGCGGGGTTCTTCGCGGCGGCGGCGGGGGGCGTGAAACTGCAGGGGCTGATCATCCTGCTGGCGATGGTGGTCGATCTGCTCATCCGGCGGCGGGTCTGGCTGCTCGGCAACCTGCTGGTCGGGTCGGTCGTCTTCTGGCTGCCGCTGTGGGCCTATCTGATCTGGCTGGAGAATGGCGATCCGATCGGGCAATTCATCTTCTTGCAACTGATGCGCCCCGGCGATGGGATCGCGGGCCAATGGGAGCGGGCCGAAGCGCTCTGGTCGGGCGGCTGGCTGCTGCTGGTGATCGCCGGGCTGGCGCTGTTGGCGCTGCCCGGACTGTTGCTGCGCCCGGCGCGGCCGGCACCGCGCCGCCGACCGCGCCGCGTGACCGAAGCGAAGGGCATGAACTTGCCGCGCCTGTCGGTGGTGAACGGCGCGCTGACCGAGGCCCCGGCCGCGCCGCAGAACAGCGTGCGCCGGGCGCTCGGCGCGACCTCGCGGGTGGAGCCGGAGCACCCGAGTCGAGGGTGGACGCTGCTCTTCCCCTGGCTGCTCTTCACGGTCGCCATGCTGGCGTTCAATCGCTCGTTCTACGACCACTACGGGGCGCACCTCTCGTTGCCGCTGGCGATTCTGGCCGGGGCGATTCCGCTCGTGATCGTGCGCGCGATGGCCGCCGGGTGGGGCGGCTGGCTGGTCGGCCTGGGGCTGACCGCCGCCACCTGTCTGCTGGCGATCTGGCTCGGGCCGGGCACCTGGGAGAAGGCGAACGCGCAGCAGACCGACCGCATCTACTCGATTGTCAGCCGCTACGCGACCGACGCGATCGGGCCGGAACAGGGGATCATGGCGCTCGATGCGCAATTCTCCTTCCGGGCGGCGCGACGCCCGGCGCGCGAGGACCGCGACCGGTTCCTGGTCGACTCCTATGGCATGCTCCTGTATCATGGCCTGGGGATCGAGGGGATGTCGTTCTGGGACCGGGTGCGCCGCACGATTACCGACGCGCCGGGGCGCGATCCGTACAGCGTGATGTGGCGACCCGCCGCGCAGAATCAACTCCGCGCCAGCATCGAGCGCAGCGATCTGGTAATCATCGACAAGCTCTCCGATGGCCGCCTCACCGACGCGACGCGCCAGTGGCTGGCCACGCGGGGCAGGTTGGCCGAGCGACAGGATCGCTATGTCATCTACCGCATCCAGCGCTGAGGGGCCGGCAACGGCGACGCACGCGTCACGCCCCGCGCTGATCAGCGGACTGACCACGCTCCTTCCGATCGTCGTTTTCCTCGCCTATGCCCTGACGATGCCGGGGTTGCTGCGCGGCGAGCACGCCGGTAGCTACGTCACCACCGCCGCGCTGACCGAGCGGGGCGGCTTTGCGATTGACGGGGAGATCGACACCCTCGCCACCACCGCGACCACCCCCGACGGTCCACCGGCCAACTTCCCGGAGGTCGCGTACTTCGCCGGGCACTACTATTACGCCCAGCCGCCCGGTCTCGCGGTGCTGGCGACGCCGCTCTACGTGCTAGGTCTCGTCGGTGCGCCCTTGCTCGGCCCGGAGGCGACGCTGATCGCCTTCGCGCTCTTCGGCCCGCTGATCGCCGCGCTGGTGAGCCTGCGCCTCATTCGCATCACCGAGAACTACGGCATCCTGGGACTCCTGCTGCCGGTGGCCGCCGCGATTTTCGGCCTGCCGCTGAACCGCACCCAACCGCTGGTGCTGATCACCCTGATGCTGGTGGCGCTGCTCGCAAGTTGGGCGGGGCCGCTGGCGGTGCGGATCCTCAATGAGCGGGCGAGCCCCGCCCACGCCCTGGCGCTCGGGGTGATCGTCGGCTGCCCGCTGCTGCTCGATTATGGCGTGGGGGTGATGGGCGGGCTGGTGCTGGCGATCTATCTCGTGTTGCTCCTCTGGCAGCGGCACGACGTGCGCAGCACGCTGCTGATCCTGGTCGGCGCGGCGGTGCCGCTGGCCTGCCTGCTCGGCTGGCAGACGGCGCTCTTCGGCGCACCCTGGCATGCGGCGTTCCGCGCGGCGGTCGATCCGGCGGAGCGTTCGCTCTGGATGATCTTTAACGCCGAGCTGCACCTGACGATCGTTTTCCCGGTGCTGATCGCCGGCACCGTCGCGGTGCAGCGCCACGAACCGGTCCAATGGCGGGTCGAGCCGGGCGAGATGGAGACGTTCGGTATCGGCATCGGGCTCGTCACCCTCTCGCTCGGGCTGTTTGTGGTGATTTCGCTGCGTCTCGCGCACACGGTGCTGCTCGCCCCGATCGACTGGCTGCGCCCGCCGGTGCTGCTGGTGCTGCTCGTTTTGGCCGCGCTGATTGGGCTGCTATCGACCACGATCGAGCGCCGCGTTGGTCCGGGGTGGCGACGCGCGGCCCTGCCCGTCGCGCTGATCATTGCGCTGCTCCTGCCGCCGGTGGGCAAGGCGACGGCTGCCGCTGCGCCCGCGACGACCGAGAACTACGCCGCGCCGTTCGTGACCGAGCAGGGGAAGCCGGTCTGGACGCTGGGGCAGGCCACGATGCAGGGGACGACGCTGCAACTGCCAGCGGGCGGGCCGCGACCAGTCCGTGGATCGAGGCGCGGCCCGGACTGGCGTATGCGTTCAAGGCGGCGGGCGCTGGCTCGCTGCGGGTGACGTTCCTGTGGGGAAGACGTTACGCGCACGAGCGTCGGCGACCAGACTGCCACGTTCGCCGAGGGAGGCGCGCGAGGCGAGCTTTGCCGCGCCGGTGGGGGCGGCGGGGCTGCGGCTGCGGCTCGTGCGCCGAGCGGCGCGGCAACCGTCGCGGAGGTGCGGCTGACGCTGGGGGATGGGGCGCGCGTCGAGCCATTCCCGGACGGCAACCGCGCGGCGCTCGCGTTCAGCTTCGACTGGGAATCGGCGATGGGCGGGCTGATCCATTCGCGCAGCATCGCTGGCGAGGGGGAGAATGCCACCGTGGGCCTGCGCGCCGATGGCGGGCCGTCGGTGGAGGAGGCCGAGGAGAAGGCGCTGCGGATGCGCGAGGGGGCGCGCTTCCTGGCGGACCTCTTCGCGCGCTACGACATCCACGCCACCTTCTACGCCACGGGCTACAACCTGCTCGACGGCAACGCGGCCTGCCAGAAGTTCCTGGGCGACCCGATCTACCGCAACGCGAACAAGTCGAATGGCTGGGGGAGCGACTGGTGGCGCACCCATCCCTGGTACGAGAATGACCCATGCGCGACCGAGGCGCAGGATCCGGCCTGGTATTTCGCCTCCGAGACGCGCACCCTGGCCGAGGAGGGGCACGAGATCGCCTCGCACACCTTCGGGCACCTTTATGTGCGGGGGTGTCGCCCGCGCAGTTGAAGGAGGACCTGGACCTCTGGAACCGCAGCGCCGAGGCGCTCGGCCTGCCCCCGGCGCGCACCTTCGCCTTTCCCTGGACGAGCAGCAACAGCCTCGACGCGTCGTTTTGGACCATCTTCGAGCAGGTGGGCATGACGGTGCTGACGCGCATCTACGGGCCGGACGTGCGCCACACGTATGAGCTCGACCGGGTGAAGGGCGAGCCGAACCTGATCGTCTTCCCCGACTTCTACCTCGCCTCGAACGCGGCGGCGCTGGACGAGGCGCTGGCGCGGATCGACATCACGGTCGCGAGCCGGGGCTATCACAGCCTCTGGGACCACCCGAACGAGGCGCTGGAGCAGGATGGGCAGGCGGTCTGGCAGCGGGCGGTCGATTATGCCGCCGCGCAGCGGGAGAAGGGCCTCTGGATCGCGCCGGTGAGCGAGATCGCCGGGTTCGCCGAGAACGCGCGCCGGGTGACGGTCACTTCGCTGCCGCTGGCGGGCGGGACGCGGCTGATCGTGGAGAATCGCTCGGGGCAGCGACTGGAGGGTGTCACGCTCGGGTTGCCGACTGCCGGGACCGTCACGATCGACGGGCGGCGGGTCGGGGCAACGGCGGGGCAGGCGGTGATCCTCCCGGTGCTGGAGGCGGGGGCGGTCGTCACGGTCGAGGTTCGGCGGTGAGCGCGCCCCGCCGCGAGCTGCTGCGCCCGGCGATCTCCGTCGTGCCGCTGGTTGCGGTCGTCGCGGTCGTGGCCGTGACCGCTGTTCACCACCTGCCGGGCATCGTCACCTTCTGGGCCGAGGCGCTGCGCTGGCCCTATCCGACGCAGGGCTCGGAGAGCCTGATGGTGGGAGGCCGGGAAGCTGGCGCGCGGCGAGAACATCTACGTCGCGAACGCGCCCGAGCGCACGGCTTCGTCTCCGGCCCCTACACGCCGCTCTACGCTTCGCCCCGCCGTCGCCGCCACGCTGAAGCTGCGACGACGACGGTCTACACGGGAGCGCGGCTGATCTCGCTGTGCGCCTGGCTGGTGCTGCTGGGGGTGGTCGCCGCGCTGGTCAGCTCCGTTGCGCCGCGCCGCGCAGGCTGGGTGCCGCCGCGCTGGCGGCGGTGGGGCTGGCCGTTTTCTTCCCAGGCGTGATCTGGGCGGTGCGCGCGAAGCCGACGATCCCGGCGCTGGCGCTGGCGACGATCGGGTTGCTGGTGGTGCAGTCACCTACCGCTCGCGGCAGCAACTCTATCTCTGGGCGCTGGTGCCGTTCGTTGCCGCCTATTTCACGAAGCAGACGACGCTCGCCGCGCCCGCTGCGGCGGTGCTCTTCCTGCTGGTCTACGCGGGCTGGCGCAAGGCGGCGCGGTTCGTGGGGGTCGGACTGGTCGCGGGCGGCGTACCGTTCGCGCTGTTGACGCTGGTGACCGATGGGCAGTTCTTCCGGCACATCGTGGCCGACCGCCGCCTCGCCTGGCAGCCGCAGCTCTTGCTCAACTTCGGCGGCCTCTTCCTGCGCGACTTCTGGCCGCTGCTGGCGGCGGCGGTGGTCGCGGCGGCTGCCCTGGTGCTGGCGCGCGTCCCGGTCGTGGCCCCTTACTTCCTGCTGACGGCCGGGTTGCTGGTGATCACCATCGGCGTCGAGGGGGCGGACCACGACCACCTGATCGAACTCGCGACCGCCTGCGCGCTGGCGCTCGGGAGCGGCGTCGCGGCGGCGCTCGCACCGAAGGCGCGGTTGCTGCCGCTCGCCTGGGTGCTGCTGCCGTTGCTCAGCGCGCAACTGGTGACCGGGTGGGCACCCGACCGCTGGTACGACAGCGAGTTGCGCGTGCCCGACGAGGCCACGCGGCGACAACTCGACCTGATCGTCACCAATATCCGCACTACGCCGGGGGAGGTGCTGGCCGAGGAGATCGGGCTGATCATGCTGGCCGACAAGCCGGTACGCTACGACGACCCGCAGGCGATGGCGGCGCTGGCGCGCGTGGGGCGCTGGGATCAGCGGCAACTGCTCGACGACCTGCATAATCAACGCTTCGCGCTGGTCATCCTCCCGGCGAAGCCGCGCGACGAGCTCTGGACGCCGGAGGTGCTCGCGGCGATCGCGGCGAACTATGACCTGAAGTTCAAGGATGTCTGGTTCACCTGGGAGGCGAAGCGGCTGCGCTAGGGGTGACATGCGGTGCAACTGGTCTGGTGGCTGGACGCTCGTGCTAGACTTGGACTTAACGGGCGTTTGCTGGACAAAGGGCAGGACTCATCATGGCGCTCACAAACATTTCGAACGAGGAGCGGCTGTTACACGAGCAGCGGTTGATTGATCGCTGGATCGAGGCACACAATCAGAAGCCAGGGTATGCTGAATCGGTCGTCGTTGACAACGGAACATCGGTTTGGGTCGTGATCCACGATTGGCTCTCCGATGGTGATCTGGCGCGTGTCAGGGGCAACTGGAGCTTGACGCAAGAGGCGATCGACGCGGTGATCGCATATTACCGCCGCCACAAACAGGTGATCGACGCGCGCATCACGCTGGAAGAGGACTCCTGGAATGATCCGCGCTAATGGCTGATCTTCACCTCGATCACAACGTCTCCAGCCAACTTGCACTCTTGCTGCGCGATGCCGGGCACGATGTGATCGAGACACGGACGATCGGCATGCCACGCGCCACAGATGATGTGTTGTTGCTCACGGCGGCACAGGCGGGGCGGATTTTCGTCACGCATAACGAGTCCGATTTCGTGCTCCTGCACAACGCCTGGCGGCGCTGGTCTGCCGCCTGGGGCGTGAACGTGGCGCACGCCGGAATTCTTGTGCTGCCCCAACCTCCCCATCTGGACGTTTCACTCGCGGCGCAGGCGCTCGAACATTTCTTGCTCTCCGGTGTATCCCTCACTTTGGAGTTGTACATTTTCCGACGCACCGGGGGATGGCAACAGCGAACGGCAACGCGCTCATAGACTGACGCGCCTGGGTGAACAGGCATCGAGTCAGGATTCTGTACCTTGCGGCAGGTTCTGCTGTCCGTCGCTGCTGATAGAATACGAGGCGGTTGGGGTTTGCCGAGTTGCAGCATACCCGCCGGTTTCGACAGATTGGCGTTCGGCACGAGGAGAATCCGATGCGGTACGAATTGAAGAGTCCAGCAGTCGGCAGGTTCTTCAATTGGAGTGCTGCAGATGGCGATTGTCAATATCGGGATCCTGGCGCACGTCGACGCCGGTAAGACCAGCCTCACCGAGCGTATCCTCTACGAGACCGGCGTCATCAAAGCGATCGGCAGCGTCGATAAGGGCACGACGCAGACCGATACCCTGGAATTGGAGCGGGCGCGCGGCATTACGATCAAGTCTGCGGTCGTGTCGTTCCAACTACACAATCTCACCGTCAATCTGATCGATACCCCCGGTCACGCCGACTTCGTAGCGGAGGTCGAGCGGTCGCTGCATGTGCTCGACGGCGTGGTGCTGGTGGTGTCGGCGGTCGAGGGGGTGCAGCCGCAGACGCGCCGCCTCGCGCGGGCCATCCGCGACGCCGGTCTGCCGATGTTCATCTTCATCAACAAGATCGATCGCGTCGGTGCGCGCAGCGAGGCGCGACTGGAGGAGATTCGCCGCAAGCTGAAGCTGCGCATCGTGCCGATGAACGCCGCGCGCGGGCTGGGCGATCGCGCGGCGTCGGTCTTCGGTTGGGACCGTCAGGACCCGGAGTGGCGCGATCCGGTGATCGACCTGCTGGCCGAGACGAACGAGGGGGTGATTGAGGAGTTCGAGCGCACCGGCGGCGAGTTGAGCGCCGCGTTTCTCGAACGGGAGTTGCGGGCGGGGATCGCGGCGGGCGAGATCGTCCCGGTCTACTTCGGATCGGCGATTACCGGCGTCGGGGCGCACGAATTGCTCGCCGGGATCGAGGAGTGGCTGCCCGCAGCGGAGGAAGCGCGGGATGCGCCGACCGCTGGCGCGGTCTTTAAGATCGCCCGCCGACCTTCCGGGGAGAAGATCGTCTACGTGCGCCTCTTCGCGGGCAGTTTGGCGGTGCGGCAGCGCGCGGTGCTGCACCATCGCAACACGTTCGGCGAGTTGGAGCAAATCGAGGAGCGCATCACCGGAATCGAGAGGTTCGCGGCGGGCGCGGCTGCGCAGGCGGAGCTGGTGTGCGCCGGTGACATCGCGGGGCTGCACGGGCTGCGGGCGGCGCGCATCGGCGACGTGATCGGGGCCGAGGATGTGCAAGTGCGCGAGGTCGCCCGCGCCTTCCCGGCTCCGGCATTGGAGAGCATCGTGCGCCCGGCCGACCCGGCGCAGATCACGCAGTTGCGCGCGGCGCTCGATCAACTGGCGGAGCAAGACCCGCTGATCTCGCTGCGGCAGCGCAACGACGAGGGGAGGTCTCGGTCCGCCTCTACGGCGAGGTGCAGAAGGAAGTCGTGCTGGAGACGCTGGCGCGCGACTATGGCATCGCCGCGCACTTCGGTCCGACGCGGACGATCTGCATCGAGCGCCCGGTCGGCACGGGTGCGGACTTCGAGATCATGGGCGAGGGGGTCAATCCCTTCTACGCGACGGTCGGCCTGCGTGTGGAGCCCGGCGAACGGGGCAGCGGTCTGCACTTCGAGCGTGAGCTGGGTGCCCTGCCGTTAGCGTTCTACCGCGCGATCGAGGAGACGATCCACGAGACGTTCAAGCAAGGGCTACACGCCTGGGAGGTGGCCGACTGCGTCGTCACGCTGACCCATGCGGGGTACAGTTCGGTGGCCAGCACGGCAGGGGACTTTCGCAAGCTCACGCCGCTGGTGCTGATGAAGGCGCTGAACATGGCGGGAACCGAGGTCTGCGAGCCGTTCGAGGAACTCGAACTCGACGTCCCGGACGATACGTTCGGTGCGGTCTGTAGCGCGCTGGTGAACGCGCGCGGCACGATCCGCGACGTTTCCCCCGATGGCGTATCACGCCGCATCGTCTGCGACGTGCCCACCGAGGAAATTCGCGCCATCGAGCAGCAACTCCCGCGCCTGACGCGCGGCGAGGGCGGCTGGATGGCGAGTTTCGCGGGATATGTCCCCATCGCTGGTGGGCCGCCCGCGCGGGCGCGCGTCGGCGCGAATCCGCTCAATCGGGCGGAATACCTGGCGTCGGTAGGGAAGTAGTAGGTCTACATCGAAGGCCGACAGTGGATTGATTGCCCAGGGTGAGGTGCCATTCGACTGAAGTCGCGGCTGAAGGCTCCCGTTGGTCGCCGCGAAGTCCGCCTGCGCGGACTGGGCAACGCCTCTGTGCTACCGCCGGGGTGACGCCACGATGCGCTCGTAGAGCGTGACGAGTTCCCCGGCGACATTTTCGCTGCGGCAGGCTGCGGCGAGGCGGATGGCACCGGCGCTGGCGGTGGCCCATTCGGCGGGGTTGGAGAGGAGGGCGGTGATGGCGGCGGCGAGGGCGGCGGGATCGCGCGGGGGGACGGCGCGGCCCGCGCCGTAGCTGAGCACGAAGTCGGCGATGCCGGCGCGGGTGGAGGCGACGATGGGGGTGCCGTGCGCGCCCGCCTCGATGCCGGTGCGGTTGAAGCCGTCGAGCGTGGAGGGGATGACCGAGAGGTCGGCGGCGGCGAGGAAGCGCCCCTGGCCGTCGAAGGGGAGCACGCCGAGGAAGCGCACATGCTCCTGTAAGCCGAGTTCGGCCACCTGCGACCGTAAAGCGTCGCTCGTGCCACCCCGGTCGGGGCCGTAGAGCAGCAGGTAGGTCGCGGGGTGCGCGGCGCGGATGGCGGGGATGGCGTTGACCAGGGTATCGAAGCCTTTGATCGGCAGGACACGGCCGCTGGCGATCAGGATGCGCGCGTTGTCGGGCAGGCCGAGTTCGGCCAGCACGGCGCGACGCGATTGTTCGCGCAGGGGTGCGAGCGGCTCGTCGGGATAGAAGTGGGCGCTGGTGTTCAGCGGCACGGTCGCGATTTTGGCGGGGGCGCAGCCGAAGCCTTCCGCCGCACGCGCCAGGAGTGGCGACATCGCGCGCACGCCGCCGACCCAGCGGAAGACGTTGCGCAACTCGCGCTGCACCGCCGGTGACCCGGCGTAGCCATACTCGGTGCCATCGTCGGTTTGCAGCACGTCGCCGCCGTGCAGCGTCACCACCGTGCGCGCGGGGGTGCCCACGAGCGCTCGGCGCAGGAGCGCGCCCATCGGGAAGGCCATCTCCCCCTGCACGATCAGCTCGGGGTCGGCGGCGAGTTGCGCCCGCAGCCAGGGGCGCAGGTAGCGCGCGGTCGTGATCAGGTAGGGGTAGATGAAGCGGGAGCGCGCGTAGCGGTTCGCCACGCGGTCGAGCAGCGTGCGCGAAATCGCCACCCGGTAGACCGGCAGATCGCCATCGGGCACGGAGAGGACTGTTTCGCGCTGCCCCGGCGGTGCCAGCGTGACGATCGCGCTCGGGTAGCCGCGCTCGGCCAATGCCGCCAGCAATTCGGTGTGGACCGGGATCGCCATCGAGCCGGGGCGGTAGGCGGCGGTGAGGTAGAGGAGTTTCGGACGTTTCATCATAGGAACCGCAAGATCCGCTCGGCGTAGGGCAACCGCAGCTCGCGGATGCGCTGGCGGTCGGCTTGATCGAGGCCGCCGGTGAGCTTGAAGACGCCGAGGAAGACCGCCGCGCCGAGCGCGCCGAGCGCGGCGTTGCCGAGCAAGGCACCGAACCAGGCGACCTTGTCCACATGCGTATCCGGGATGAGGAGCGGCGGCACCAGCACGAACTCGGCGAGCGGCGCGACGACCGCCGCCAGCGCCAGGCTCGCCCCGAGGATGCGGAGCGCGAAACGCAGCGGATACTGGATGCGGAAGTGCCTGATCGCGAAGGCCATCGCCAGGCCGTCGCAGAGCAGCCGCGTGCCGCCCATCACGGCCGCCGCGCCGATCAGGCCGTAGCGCGGCACGGCGAAGAAGACCAGCGGGATCGCAACCACCGCGAAGCTCCGCGCGATCAGCATCGGCTTGAACTGCTCGTAGGCCATCAGGATCGCCAGCGGCACGCTGATCGCCGCGTCGATGCAGAAGGTGAGCGTGATCACGCGCGCCGCCGGGATGCCGTCGGAATACTTCCCGAAGCCGAGCAGCGTGATCAGGTTCGGCACGAGCAGGAAGAGGCCGATTGCGGCCGGGACCATGATCGCGGCCAGAAATTTCGAGAGGATGCGGTAGGCATCGTTGAGCTGGCGCGGCTCGTTCCGTTGGTGCAGCCGCGCGAAGAGGGGGATCTGCACGCCCAGCAGCGGCGACCAGAGCGCGGTGAGCAACTGGCCGATCAGCGAGTGGGCGAATTTGAGGCTGCCGACCGCCGCGAAGCCGGGCAGGGCCAGCAGCATGAATTCGAGCGAGTAGAAGTACTCGGTCAGTTGTTGCCAGTAGCTGAGCCCGGTGTAGCCCGCGAGGCGCTGCGGCAGCCGCGCGCCGGTCGCGGCCTGCGTCGGGCGTTCCTGCAACTCGCGCCGGATCGTCGCGGCCTGCCACCCGGCCATCGCGGTCGCGATTAGCGGCATCGCCACCAGCGCGCCGACGTAGCCGACCGTGCCCCAGCCGACCAGCACGACCCCGATCCGCAGCAACGGGCTGAGAATCTGCACGACGAAGCCGATGGCCCCGGACGCGCGCTGCTTGAAGTAGGCGGTGAGCGCCTGCATGTAGACATCGAAGAGCGCGCCGAGCAGGACCAGCGCCATCAGCGCCCAGAAGAAGACCCAGCGATAGCGGAGGATCGTCGCGCGGATCGCGTCGCCATCCTTGCCCGTCGCGGCCTTGCTCAGCCAGTAGTCGAAGACCTGCTGGTGGAAGATCAGCGCCAGGAGCACGGTGATCGCGATCAGGACCAGCTTGATCCCGATGATCGCCTGGAGCGTGCGCGCCACGCCGCGCCGTCCGTAGCGGGCCTCGACCTCGGGCAGGAACTTGGCCAGCCCGCGCTCGATTCCCAGGTCGGCGAAGAGCCCGATGGTCGTCGCCATCGCGCTGATCGTGACGACCGCGCCGTAGCTATCCTTCGGCAGGAAGTTCGCCACGACGATTGCGGCGACGAACCCCGCCACCAACCGCGCGGCCTGCCAGACCGTGTTCCAGAGCATCGCCCGCGACACCTGTCGCGAGAGCGCACCCTGCGCGGGGGCAACTGGCGTCATCGTCTCGTTCACGCGGGGGCCTGGGGAGGACGAGGAACGAGGAACGAGTAACGAGTAACGAGGAGGGACGGATTTACCGCAGAGGACGCAGAGGACGCGGAGACGACAGGAGATGGGGGGAGAGGCGAATTCGCCCACTTACTATGTTTAATTGTCGTCCTGCATATCGTCAAATCTCTGCGTCCTCTGCGTCCTCTGCGGTTCAATCGTTACACCTGGCGTCCTCTGCGCTCTTGGCAGTTCAATCGTCCTGGTGCTTCACCGACCGGGTGGGGATCGCCTCGGGGCGGATGAGGAAGTTGAAGCGCCCGCGCACGGCTTCGTAGAAGTTCATGCCGCTGAGGAGGATCGTCGCGAAGGTGTACTCGCCGCGCCGCACCTGGACAACGTCGCCGCGCTGGAGTTGCGGCGCGTTGATGATGTTGCCGTCGAGGTAGAGCCAGCAGGGTTTGTCGTTGACCGTGACGAGGTCGATCTCCGACTCCTCGTCCACCACCAGCGGGATGTGGATCGGCGAGTGGGCGTTGAGCGCGACGATCACGCAGCCGCGCACGCCGCGCGACAGGATCGGCCCGCCCGCCGACATGCAATAGGCGGTGCTCCCCTGCGGCGTGGAGACGATCATGCCGTCGCCGGGGTAGATGTTGACGAACTGCCCGTCGATGTAGAGCTCGATCTCGACCATCTGAGGCCCGGAGCGGAGGACCACGTCGTTGATCACCCAGCCCTGCGCGACGACCTCACCTCGGCGCAGCAAGGTCGCGGTCAGGGTCGGCCCGCGCTGCACGCGGCAGCGCCCGGTGATCGTCGCCTCCAGCGCGGCCTGCCAGTTGCGACGCTCGACCATCGTCAGGAAGCCGACGTGGCCGAAATTGATGCCGAGCAGCGGGATGTCGGGGAAGATGCGCGCCGTGCGCATCATCAGGCCGTCGCCGCCGAGGACGACCAGCATATCCAGCCCGGCCGTGCCGTCGCGCAGCATCGCGACCTCGTCGCGCACGATCACGCCGCGACCGATCAGCCAGGCGGTGATTTCCGATTCCAGTTCCTGGGCTTCCGGTTTGTTGCGCGCCGCCATGATGCCCAGGTTGCGCGCCCACAGCGCTTCGCTCATCCGCTTGCCCCCGCGACTGTCCCAACGCTGTCCCACTGCGGGGATGATACTACGGATTGCGGATTGCGGATTGACGAGGGTAGTGCGACAAGCCCAGTGCCGCGCTTATATCCCAATCTGAAATCCGCAATCCGCAATCCGCAATTGCTAAGGTTCCCCGAGCGTCACCTGCGCGTTGAACCGCTCGGAGCCGCGCGCGACCGTGACCGCGATCTGGTCGCCAGGCTTGTAGCTGAGCAGCACCAGGGTGAGCGTATTGTCCTTGGTGATCTGCTTGCCATCGATGGCGATGATCACATCGCCCGGCGCGATATTGGCCTGCGCGGCCGGACCGTCGGGCGTGACAGCGGTCACCAGCGCGCCCTGCTGCACCTGCAAGCCCTCTTGGGCGATCAGGCCGGGTGTCACCGGCGTCGTCTCCGCGCCGAGGTCGGGGCGGTCGATCCGGCCATCGGCGATGATCCGCTCGGAGACGACCTTGGCGATATTCGACGGCGTTGCGAAGCCGATCCCCTCGGCGACGCTCGCGTTGCTGCTCTGGCTGCTCTGCCGGATCACGGCCGTGTTGATGCCGATCACCTGCCCTTGCGTGTTGAGCAGCGGCCCGCCCGAATTGCCGGGGTTGATCGCCGCGTCGGTCTGGATCATGTCCTGGAGCACCGGACCGGTGCTATCTTCCAGGACGCGGTGCAGGCCGCTGATGATCCCGGTGGTGATCGTGTTGGTGAACTCGCCGAGCGCGCTGCCGATCGCCACCACCGGCTGCCCCGGCTCCAGCTTGCTCGAATCGCCGAAGGTGGCCGTGCCGGGCATATCGCCCTCGACTTGCAGAATTGCCAGGTCGGTTGTCGGGTCGGTGCCGACCAGCTTCGCGGGGACGCGAATGCCCTCGGAGAAGATGACGTTGTACTCCCGCCCGCCATCGACGACGTGGTTGTTGGTCAGGATGTAGCCGCGACGGTCGATGATCACGCCGGTGCCGAAGGCGGTGCCGGTCTGCCGCCCATTGGAGATCCGCGACACGATCGTGACCACGGCCGGGCTGACGCGACGATAGATCTCCTGGGGGGTGTTATCGCGCGGCGTCGGTGTCGGGGCGATGGTTGGTGGGGGCGGCGTGGCCGTCGGCGGAGCTGTGGTTGCAGTCGGTGCCGGCGTCGGTGACGGTGATGATTCCTGGGTGCCCGGCAGCGTGCAGCCGCCGAGGAGCAGTGCCAGGGTGACGATCAGGAGAGGCCGCACTATGCAGGGATGGCGGTCGCGCCAACGCATCGGGTTCGCACTCCTTGCCGCCAGGCGGCAATAGGCAGTCAATGGATCGAAGTATAGGGAGCGGCGGATGAATGCGCCAAAGCGGGACTGCAGCCTTGGTGCCTGATCCCTATCTCTAACACGTTTAACGTCGCCCGCGCGTTTCTGTCGCCAACGTGGACGCGCTTGCCGCTGCGGGCGGTGGGCGGTAGAATCGCGCGACAAAGCTGGGAGGATGCGGCGGACCTGAGCGATGCCGCCGGAAGGGGGAGAAGCGTGCCCACGATCGCCGTCACGCGCAAGATTCCCGAGGTCGGGCTGCAGCTGCTCCGCGCGGCGGGGACCGTGCGGGTCTGGGGCGAGGAGCAGGCCCCGAGTCCGGCGGAGTTGGCCGATCTGCTGCGCGGCTGCGACGGTGCGCTGACGATGATCACCGACGCGATCACCCCCGCCGTGCTCGACCGCGAGCCGCAATTGAAGGTGATCAGCACCTACGCCGTCGGCTATGACAACATCGATGTGCCGGCCGCGACCGCGCGCGGCGTGGCGATCTGCAATACACCCGGCGTGCTCACCGAGGCGACCGCCGATGCCGCCTTCGCGCTGCTGATGGCGATGGCGCGGCGGCTCCCGGAGGGGATTGCCTACGTGCGCGCGGGCGAGTGGAAGTTCTGGCAGCCGCTGCTCCTGCTCGGGCACGACATCAACGGCGCGACGCTCGGCATCGTCGGCTTCGGGCGGATCGGGCAGGCGGTCGCGCGGCGGGCCAGGGGCTTCAACATGCGGGTGCTCTACCACAGTCGCAACCGCCGACCGGAGGCCGAGCAGGAGCTTGGCGCGACGCATGTGCCGCTCGATACATTGCTGCGCGAGTCCGATTTCGTCTCGCTGCACACGCCGCTCTCGGCCGACACGCGCCACCTGATCGGCGAACGCGAGTTGGGGCTGATGAAGCGCGACGCCATCCTGGTCAACACGGCGCGCGGCGGCGTGGTCGATACCGAGGCGGTCACCGCCGCGTTGCGCGCGGGGCGCATCGCCGGGGCGGCGCTCGACGTGACCGATCCCGAGCCGCTCCCTGTCGGGCACCCTTTGGCCGATCTGCCGAATGCGATCGTGGTGCCCCACGTCGCCACCTCCACGATCGCCGTCCGCAACCGGATGGCCGAGATGGCCGCGCGCAACCTGCTGGCGGTGCTGCAAAACGAACGCCCGCAGGCAATCGTTAACCCGGAAGTGCTCAAACATAATGACGAATGACGAATGACGAATGTAGAATGGAAGGTGACGAGTGGTGAGTGGGGTGGCGGTGCAAGTCTCTCCGTGAACGATACTCGAATTCGTCATTCGTCATTCTGCATTCGTCATTCCATGGAGGGGGTATGGAGTCGAACGGTCAGCGGCGGCGCGTGGTGGTGACAGGGTTGGGCACCGTCTCGCCGCTCGGCTTGAATGTTCAGGATAACTGGGAAGCGGCCGTCGCCGGGAGGTCCGGTGCCGACCATATTACGCTGTTCGACGCCAAGGGCGACGGGCATGTGACCACGTTCGCCTGCGAGGTTAAGGGCTTCGACCCGACCGTGCGGATGTCGGCGAAAGAGGCGCGGCGCACCGACCGCGTGATCCAGTTCGCCGTCGTTGCGGCTCATGAGGCGGTCGAAGACGCGAAGTTCGAGATCAATGAGGCCAACGCCGAGCGGGTCGGCGTGATCATCGGCTCGGGCATCGGCGGCATCGGCTCGCTGGAGGTGCAGATTCGCACCTTGCAGGAGCGCGGGCCGAAGCGGGTCAGCCCCTTCGTCATCCCGATGATGATCGCCGACATGCCGGCCGGGCAGGTCTCGATCTCGCTCGGCGCGAAGGGCACCAATTTTGCCCCGGTCTCCGCCTGCGCCACCAGCGCGCACGCGATCGGCGAGGCGACCGAGATCATCCGGCGCGGCGAGGCCGATGCGATCATCGCGGGCGGCACCGAGGCGGCGATCACGCCGATCGGCATCGCCGGGTTCAACGCCGCGACCGCGCTCTCCACGCGCAACGACGACCCGCAGGGGGCCAGCCGCCCCTTCGACGCGGAGCGCGACGGGTTTGTGATGGGCGAGGGTGCGGCGATCCTGGTGCTCGAAGAGTTGGAGCACGCGAAGTCGCGCGGGGCGCGCATCCTCGGCGAAGTGTTGGGCTACGGCAGCACCGCCGACGCCTACCACATCACCCAGCCCGGTCCGGGCGGCGAGGGCTCTATCCGCGCGATGCGCCTCGCCCTGAAGGACGCGGGGCTGACCCCGGAGCAGATCGACTACTACAACGCGCACGGCACCTCCACCCAACTCAACGAGCAACTGGAGACGCTGGCGGTCAAGGGTGTCTTTGGCGACTACGCCTATCGCCTGCCGATCAGCTCGACCAAGTCGATGACCGGGCACCTGCTCGGCGCGGCGGGAGCGATCGAGGCGATCTACTGCATCAAGGCGCTGGAGCACAACCTCATCCCGCCGACGATCAACTACCGCACGCCCGATCCCGACTGCGACCTCGACTATGTCCCGAACGAGGCCCGCCCCGCCGACCTGACGTTCGTCATGACCAACTCGCTCGGCTTCGGCGGGCACAATGTGTCGCTAATCCTCGGGCGCTATGCGGAGTAGAGCGGGGACGGTTTGAAGGTTTGAAGGTTTGAAGGTTCATTGTCCCGACTTTCGAACCTTCGAACTTTCAAACCGTCCCCTACCCTTGGAGGCAGCATGCCGACCCAGAGCCGCTACGCCGAGGTGAATGGCATCCGCCTGCACTACGCGGTCGCGGGCGAGGGGAACGGGCGGCTGATCCTCTTCGCGCATGGCTTCCCCGAGTTCTGGTATGAGTGGAAAGCGCAACTTGAGGAGTTCGGGCGTGACTGGTTGGCGGTCGCGCCCGATTTGCGCGGCTACAACCTTTCGGAGAAGCCGGAGGGGGTCGAGCAGTATGCCTCGCGGCATGTGATCGCGGATCTTCGGGCGCTGGCGGCGCACCTGGGGCACGAGCGGTTCACGCTGGTGGGGCACGACTGGGGCGGGGCGATTGCCTGGGGCTTCGCGCTGGCGCATCCCGAGTTGCTGGAGCGCCTGGTCATCGTCAACGCACCGCACCCCGCCATCTTCGAGCGCGAGTTGCGCGAGAATCGCGACCAGCAGCGAGCGAGCCTCTACATGCGCCGCTTTCGCCAGCCGAGCGCCGAGGGCTGGCTCGCCGAGGACAACTATCGCCGCCTTCGCGCCGCGCTGCTGGATGACGGTCTCGCGCGCGGCTACTTTACGCCCGAGGATGCCGACGCCTACCTCACCGCGTGGGCGCAACCCGGCGCGCTGACCGGCGGGCTGAACTACTACCGCGCGATGCGGATCGCGCCGCCCGCCACCGAGTCGGCGTCCGGGCAGCCGGTCTTCATCCTGGACCTCCCGCCCCTCGATCCCGCCGAGGCAACCGATCCGGCCGATGTTGCCGCGCGCCCCGCGCGCCCCCGCGACCCGGCCGCCCTCACCGTCCGCGTCCCCACGCTCGTGATCTGGGGCGAGCAGGACAACGCCTTGCTGATCGGCAACATCGACGGACTCGCCGACTACGTCTCGGACCTGACCCTGCGTCGCATCCCCGACGGCAGCCACTGGGTCATCCACGAGCAATCGGAGGTGGTGAACGGGTATATCCGCGAGTTCATCGGCGGCTGAAAGAGCTGCGCAGCCACGGCGATGACCGGCTTCCGGCGCTGGAGGAGTCTCACGTCTGCTCGCGCGCCGAACACCTTCGCGACCTGCCTTCGCTCGT
>JAXLWN010000077.1:0-31715 GCA_046328475.1 Chloroflexia bacterium
GCTCGTCAGCGTCGCCTCGTAGTCGAGCGACCCCGCCAGCAACGCCCCGATCTCCACCAGGAACCGCTGCCGCGCCTCCGTCCTGGCTCGCGCCGTGATGTCGCGCACCGCCGCCAGCACCTCGCCCGGCCCGCTCGCCACCACGCGCGCCTCGTAGGCCCCCTCCTCGTCCCCCAGCGGCAGCCGGTAGTCGAACGACTGCACCCCGCCCGACGCGAGCGCGTCCTCGATCGCCCGCAACGCCAGCCGCGCCACCTCCGGCGGCATCACCTCGTCAACCTTTCGCCCCAGGAAGGTCGTCGGGGGGGCATAGAGGTCGCCCACGTCGCGCGTCTGGTAATCCCTGATCGTCCCGTCGCGCCCGAACCGGAAGAGGAGGTCGGGCGACGCTTCGAGCAGCGCCCGCGCCCGCGCCTCGGCCCGCCGCGCCGCCGCCTCGGCCTGCACCCGCGCCGCGATTCCCACGCAGCAGCCCACCCACGCGCGCACCGCCCCATCCGCCGCCATGGTCGGTACCGCGCGGGCCAGCATGTGGCGATATTCCCCATCCCCGCGCCGCAGCCGGAACTCCGCCTCATACGGCACCCGGTCCGCTATAGCCCGCCGCCACGCCTCATCGGCCGCCGCCCGGTCAGCGGCATGGATCGCGTCGAGCCAGCCCCAGCCGCGCACCGCGCCCGCCGCCTGCCCGGTGAACGCGCGCCACCCCGGCAAGTCCTCGGCGGTGCCATCGGCCGCCACCGTCCAGGGGATCAGCGCATCGCTGGCAACTGGTGCCCCCAGCCCCTCTTGCCCCCTGCCGGACGGATCGGCATCACCGGCCACACGACCCTCTTTCTCGCCCGCACCGCGTCGCTGCGGCGCTCGCTCAATGGTCCCAGTAGTGCGGCAAGTATAGCCGCAAGGCCAATGCCACCGAATGTGCGCGACAGCTCGTCGTATCCAGTCGCCCAGAACGCCCACCCGGCCCACAGCAAGGCGACGGGCGGGCCGTGTTCTGCACGCGCCCGCCCGTCTTGGCGACCATCCTGGTTGTCTATCGCCTGCCGTGCCTCCTCAGGCTTCGGCTGTCCCCATCCGGACAACCAGCACCGGACACGGCGCGTCGCGCAGCACCGACTCGGCCACGCTCCCCAGCACCAGCCGCCCCAGCCCGCCCCGCCCGTGCGTCCCCACGACGATCAGATCCGCCTGCCACTCCTGCGCGGCGGCGACGATGTCGCTGGCGGGTGCCCCCTCGCGCAGCAAGGTCTCCACCGCGCCGCCGGGGAACTGCGCCGCGATCCGGTCGAGGAAGACCTGCCCGACCGCTCCTGCTCCTCCACGATCTCCTGCGTGGCGATCGGCCCCGCACCCGCCTCCAGCGGCGCGGCGGCGGCGGCCCCGGCGACCGCCAGGTCCACCACATGCACCAGCGCCAGCTTGGCGTTCAGCGCGCCCGCCAGCGACACCGCCGTGTGGATCACCTGATCCGCGATCTCGTCATCGGCCACGCCGATCAGAATGCGCCCAAACATGTCCCTCCTTTGCGGCCCTGTGGGCCACCGCTCGCATCCCGGCACACCCTCGACGTTGCAGGGGCCGTGCCAGGTCCCCAGCATACCCCCTTCCCCACCGCCCGCGCCCTTGACGCCCGCCCCCCCTTCGGCATAGCCTACCGCTCGGCTTGGGATGCACCGTTGCGGATGAGAGGGGAGAGCATGGCTGCACCATTGCGAATCACCGAGGTCGAGCGAATCGTGGTCGATGTGCCCTACCGGCCGCGCGTGTTGCGCTGGAACGCCCTCCTGGTCGGCCAGTGGCGCATCAGCGAGGTCATCCGCGTCGTCACCGACGCCGGGTTTGTGGGCTACGGCGAGACCCTGCCCCACTACACCTGGGGCGTGGTCACCGACGAGGCGATCGAGCGCGTGAAGGGCCGCAACGCCGCCGAACTCCTCGGCGACGACACCCTCGGCGCGGGGTTGCAGATGGCGCTCTACGACGTGGTCGGCAAGGCGCTCGGCGTGCCCGCCTGGCGACTCTTCAACCTGCCGCAGGTGCGCGAGTGGGTGCCGATCGCCTGGTGGAATACCAAGATGGGGCCGGAAGACCTCGCGCTGGAGGCGCAGGACGCCGTGCGCGAGGGGTACATCGCCCACAAGTTCAAGGTGCGCCCCTGGCTCGACATCTACGAGCAGGTCGCCGCCGTCAGCGCCGTCACCCCGCCCCACTACCGGATCGACGTGGACTGGAACGAGCACTTGGTCCACTCCGGCAACGCCCTGCCGGTCCTGACCGAGCTCGACCGCATGGAGAAGGTGGCAATCTACGAGTCGCCGATTATGCACGAGGATGTCGAGGGTTATCGCAAGCTGCGCGGCCAGGTCGTCAAGCCGATCGCGGTCCACTTCGGCACGCCCCCCTTCTCGACCACCATCCGCGACGAGGCAGTGGATGGCTACGTGATCGGCGGCGGCGTCAGCCGGGTGCTACAGGATGGGATTCTGGCCAGCACCTTCCGCAAGCCCTTCTGGCTCCAGCTCGTCGGCACCGGCCTGACGACCGTGCTCTCGGCCCACCTCGGCGCGGTCCTCCCCTACGCCCAGTGGCCCGCGATCAGCTGTCTGAACATCTACAGCGACGATCTGCTGGCCGAACCGCTGACGATCCAGGGCGGCTATCTGCGGGTGCCGGAGGGCCCCGGTCTCGGCATCGAGATCGACGAGGCGGCGCTGTCGCGCCTGCGCATGCAGCCGCCATACTGGGTGGATTATCCGCGCCAGGTCCTCTCGGTGGTCTGGCCCGGCGGGCGCGTGATGCACTACACCAGCATGGACCAGTGCTGGGCCGACTTCCGCGCCGGGAACCAGCCCGCCCAGGAGCGCGGCGTCCAGCTTGAGATGCACCCCGACGACGGCAGCCCGGCCTGGGCCGACCTCTACGCCCGCGCCAACCGCGCCCCGGTGCGGGACCGGCGGTAGGGAATCAGTGTGTCGGTGCGTCGGTGCGTCCGTGAGTCAGAGTTCGGACGCACCGACACGCGTCCTGCCGTTCTCCGTTATGCGCGGGCGCACATTGCTCGCCGTCGGCGTGTTCAGCGGCTGACGCGGACGGCGGCACCCGCGAGGGTGAGGCCGCGCCCGGTGGCCCAGGCAGCGGCGAAGGCCATCAGCACATCAACAGTCGCGAACGCAGGCCATCCGCCATGCACAGCTGTCGGCGGGCAGTCCATTCGTGCAACCATCGTCTTAACGCGAGAGCCGCGCGAAGCGGGGCAACCGGTGGGGCTGAGGCGGCGGAGGGCGCAGCGCACGCGGCGCGAGGTCGCAAAGCGAGCGGAGCGACGGCTGTCGCCCCAACCAGCTTCTTGCAGCGCCCTGTTGTTTGCCTGACAGTGGCCGCCACGGCACAGCCCGGCGCGAGATCTGCTCGCGCCGGGCTGGTGCGGATCGCTGCGGTGGGCGGTGCGGGGATCATGCCTACGGCCTGCCGAAGTCGACCACCCAGTAGAACCGGTGGTTCGTCGTCGGGTTGGGGTCTGGGAAGATGTAATAGTAGCCGACGCCCACCTCGGTCGTTGCAGTTGAGGATATTGGCGCGGGTGGCCGGCGCTCCCCATCCAACCCGTGACGACGGAAGTGGGGGGTGCCGTAGCCAGCGGCGACGTTCTCGGCCAGCGCGGTCCAGGTATGTTCTTCGGCTTCCACGCGCGAGACCATCGTCGAGCCATCCTTGCCGGTGTGGGAGAGATAGGCGTTCGAGGCCAGGTACGCGAAGCGCTGGGCGGCGTTCCAGAGCTTCTGGTTATAGACCAGCGGCGTGGCGCACCCGTTCGCCTGTCGCTGCGCATTCGGACTGCGCCAGACCTCCGCGCCGAAGGCGAGGAAATACCGGCGCTCGTCGGGATCGCGCCGTTTGTGGCGGTCGCGGTTGCTGTGACCGCCACCGTCGCCGTCGCGGTCCACGTCGCCGTCGGCGTCCGCGTTGACGTCGGAGTGGAATCGGGGTCGAGGCTGCGGTCGCGGTGGGTGGCGGTGGTGCGGTGGCCGTGGCCGTCGCGGCGGGTGGCGGCGCGGTGGCGGTGGCCGTCGGCGGCAGCGTCGAAGTCGCCGTTGGCGTCCTGGTCGCCGTGGCGGGTCGCAGTGGAGGTTGCTGTGCGCGTCGCGGTGCGCGTGGCGGGCCGGCGTTCTCGTCCGCGTCGGCGTCGCGGTCGCTTTCGCTTGACCGCCGCTAGATAGCCGTCCTGGTTGGGCGCGGCTTCGGTCACATACGACGCCCGGGTCGGGGAGCGGGCCGCCGTGGCCAGGCTGGCCGAGAGGCCCTGGAAGGCGAGGAAACCGGCCAGCGCGAAGGTGATTGCCGCGACGATGCGGTGGCGATTGGCCATGTCCCCCTTGCTTGGTGGCCTGCTGCGGGTAGCGCGAACTCACTCCCGGTGCGGCCTTGGGTGCCGTGCCGGGGTCGCTTCGCCTTGCGCGCGATCAGGTGGTCCTGGACGATCGGGACTCCTGTAGATCGTGAACGGGTACGCCGCTGCGATAGTGTCTGGCGCGGTGATTACGCTTTGCAATGCCCGATTTGCGGGGCGATTGCGCGTCTCGCCCTATCCTAGCGTCCGATCGGAGGGAAGTCAAAGCGCGGTCCGGGATATTTCACAGGCGTCTCGCGGGACCTGTGGCCGTGGGTCCTGGGCTGTCCGGATAGGCCAACGGCCCTCCTTCCCCTGCGAGAAGGGGAGAGTGAAGGCCACCACTTGGTGAACGGCGCGGCACCCTGGCCGGTGCTGCTATTTACCTGTCGTTCACCGGCGGCAACGTGCGGTGTTACGGGGCGGGGCTATGCTCTGGGCAATGAGAGAGCGGGGCGGCGTCGGCGGTGGGACGGGACCACGAGGGCGGTGCCCCGGGCGCGCGAAGGAGGCCGGAGATGAGCAAGGTCAAGACCCTCGACCTGGTGCTGGCCGCGCTGGTGGCGGGCGGTCGACCAGTTCCAGTACGTCGCGGAGAGCCGACTTCACCACCGCGCGGGTTCGCCCTGGCGCTGCTGGCGGCGGTGGTGGCCGGCGGGGTGGGCACCTTCCTCTACGACCGCCTGGTCACGAACCCGGTCGAGGTGGGCAGCACCGAGGTCCCGCAACCCGCTATCTCGCGCTTCCTGTTCCACGACACCCGCGCGGCCGCGCTCTGGCTGGTCGTCCGCTTCTACGTCGGCTTCCAGTGGCTGGAGGCCGGGTTCCACAAGGTGACCGACGCCAACGGCGCCTGGGACTACGGCAACGGCGCGGGCCTGCTGGGCTACTGGAAGGGCGCGTGGCCATCCGCAGACCGGCTCTACAAGATCAGCTACGACTGGCACCGCACCTCCTTGCAGACGCTGATCGACCACGGCGCGCAGAGCTGGTTCGCTCCCCTGATCGTCGCGAGGTGCGCCAGGGCATCGGCCTCATCGTCGGCGGGCTGGTGGGCATCGCGGCCTTCTTCGGGGCGCTGATGAACATGAGCTTCATGCTGGCGGGCTCGGCCTCGACCAACCCGGTGCTGTTCTTCCTGGCGGTGGCGCTGATCCTCGGCTGGCAGGTGGCGGGCTACTACGGCGCGGACCGCTTCCATCCTGCCGATCATCGGCGCCCCGGCGGCCCGGCAAGCTCTTCCAGCGCGGCTCCCTCGTCCCGGCGGCGGCCCACCAGCCGCCTCGCCCGGCAGCGCCGACACGCCGCGCCCCCACCGCCCCCGGCCACCCGCCGGGGGCACCCGCATGCCTCCGCTGCGTCACCACGCCCCGAGCGGCGCGAGGGTCGTGGTGACGATGGGCGGCGCGGCCATCGCGCCGTCTGCTAGCTGACCGTCCTCGATGTGGATGATCCGGTCGCACAGGTCGAGCATCCGCTCGTCGTGCGTGACGAGGATAGCGGCCTTGTTGTGCGCCTTGACCTCGCGGCGCAAGAGTTCGACGACCTCGCGGCCACGCCGCGAGTCGAGGCTGGCGGTCGGCTCGTCGGCCAGGAGCACGCCCGGATCGTTCATCAGCGCCCGCGCGATCGCCACGCGCTGGCGCTCGCCGCCCGACAGCGCCTCGGGGTAGTGATCGCGTCGCCGTTCGAGACCCAACTCGGCGAGGAGGCGATCGGCCCTGGCCGCAGCCCGACGATCGGCGTTACCGGCCAGCCGGGTCACCAGCAGCAGCTGGTCGCGGGCGGTCAGGTAGGGCACGAGATTCGACGACTGGAGGATGAAGCCGATCTGCTCCAGTCGAAATTGCGTCCTCGCGGCCGGGGCCAGCGCGGTGATCTCCCGGCCGTTCAGCAGCACCCGGCCGCTCGTCGGCGTGAGGAGCGCCCCCGCGACGGCGAGGAAGGTCGTCTTGCCGGAACCCGACGGTCCGATGAGGGCCACCAACTCCCCGCCCGCGACGCCGAGCGAGGCCTCGTCCAGCGCGGTCACGGCGGTCTCCCCGGCACCGTATATCTTGGTCACATCGTCGAGTTGTAGCTTGCTCATCGTCCCACTCCGTTCTCTACGCGCCGGTCGGCGCGGCTATGGCGCGTTGCTTGCATCAATGTTGGCGCGGCGGCTCAATCCACCCGCCCGATGGCGCTCAGTGCGTCGGTCGTCGCGATGCGGCGCAGCGAGATGAGTGTTCCGCCGAGGGCGACCGCCAGGAGCGTGACCCCGTAGATGCCGATCAGGCGCGACGCCAGCGCGAAGGGGATCGCCCTGGGCATGATCGCCGCCACTCCGAAGGCCAGTCCCGCCCCGAGCGCGATGCCCACCAGGGTGAGCAGCACCACCTGCCCGAGCAGGTCGCGGGCGAGGAAACTGGTACTGGCCCCGAGCACCTTCAGCACCCCGAACTGGGCCGTCTTCTGCAGGGTCAGGATGTAGAAGAAGGCGGCGATGATGAAGGCGGCGATCACCACCAGGAAGCCCTGGATCATCAGCAGCGTCTGGCTCTCTTCCCGGTAGCCGGGGACTTGCTGCACCGCGACGGCGCGGCTGACGACCTCGACCCCCGGCACGGCACCGGCGATTTCCCCTGCCGCCGCGTCGTTCGCGCGGACCGCGATGGCGCTGATCGGATCAACGATCCCCCCTGACGCGCCCGGGGAGGCGAAGCGCAGACCTCGCCAGCGATCGAGCGAGAGATAGATGACCGGTGCGTGGCTGTAGGTCTGCCCGCTGGTGAAGCCGACCACCGTCAACTCCTGCCCGGCGGGCTGGACGAGCAGGGTGTCGCCGAGTGCCACGCCATCCTGCGCCAGCTTCTCATCGACCACCACGCCGTTGGCCGACGCGCCCGCCAGACCCCGGCCGCTGGTGATCGCGGGGGCGAGGAAGCTGCCGGGATCGATCGCCAGGAGCGCGGCGTCGAGTTGCTCGCCACCGGCGTCGCGGCGCACCGCCACCATCATCTGCCCCAGCGGCGCGGCATCCGCGACCCCGGATACCCGCTTGACCTGCTCGACGGAAGCCAGCGGCAGGAGCGAGCGTTGCAGCAAGAGGCGGCTGTCGGCCTGGAAGACGAGGTGATCGGCTGGGAGCCGCTGGAGCGCACCGGCGTTGTCGGCGGCCAGGCCGTTCGCCAGCCCGGAGAGGAGGAAGACAAGCCAGGCGATCAGGGTGATGATGGCCCCGATCATGAGGAAGCGTAAGCGCGCGTAGCGCAACTCGCGGAAGGCCAGGAACATGAATGGACTCCTTTCGCGGTACCCGGCATCTCGTAGTCAGCCATGTCTAAGCAATTCTGTATAGTCAATATTGACTATATCGAAAGTATAAACCGATTTGCGCGATTAGTCAAGTGTGACTATAATCTGCTCAGGAGGGGACGATGAGTGCGCGAAACGACGGGGTATGGGACGAGCGGGCGCTGCTTTTGCTGGGTGTCCTCGCGATCCAGCGCCAGCATGGATACCAGATCAACGACTTTATCGAGCGTTGCGGGGTGACGGCGATGAAGAAGCCGACCGCCTACGCCCTCCTCGATCGGTTGGCGGCGGCCGGCTATATCGCCGTCGCGACGGAGCAGGCGGGCAATCGCCCGATCCGTAAGGTCTACGAGATTACCGACGAGGGGCGGGTGCTGTTCCGGCAGCTGCTCGAGCGGAACATCGCGACGGCCGACATGCCCATCGCCGCTGGTGATATCGGTCTGATGTTCGTCAACCACCTGTCGCGCGAGGAAGCTCTCACCGGCCTGCGCCAGCGACTGGACGAACTCGACGCGCAACTCGCCACGCGGGCGCACGCGACGCTCCCCGCCGATCACGGCCATCTCAGCATCGCCCTGATTCTCGAACACCAGGCCGCCCGGCTGCGCGCCGACCGCGATTGGCTGGCTGCGACCATCGACCGTCTCGAATTGGAAGCGGCGGAGGCCGAACTTTCCACTCGGGACTGACCGACGTTGATGCGCAAGCAAGGGCGCGGCTACCCGATCGGGTAGCCGCGCCCTTGCTTGCGATAGCGCAACGACAATCGCCAGTTACCCGGATATCGCCCCACGGATGGCGGCGATCACCGCCTCCGGCGTGCCCCCCTTCTCCACAAAAGCGATCGCACCCGTCCGCAGCGCCGGGTCGCGGAGACCGCCGCGCACGCTCATCGCGACCATCGGCCAGGCCGTGAGTTCGGGTAATAATCCGCAACGTCCGGCAATTGCAGGTCGAGCAGGATGACCCCTGGGTGCAGAGTGACTGTCTCCCCAACGGTGGTCGCTGCGCCGCGTGGTGCTAACGGGTAAATAGTTGCCAGTGCCCTCGGAGACGACTTCGACGGTGCTATCAACGACCTTGATAGCGGTCTCGTCGTCGATCCCATAGGTCGGCACCGGCACCTCCGCGGCCATGCGTGCCACCTTGGCCGTGGTACTCTCCGGGTGACGCTCGTGATCCAGGTGCGGCAGCAGCGCGAAGTCCACCAGCCCCAGCCCCGTATCGATGACGAAGGGTTGCTGCGGGTCGTTGTACGTCTCGCCGAAGATCGGGGCTGTGACCATACTCCCGGCGCTTATCCCGACGTAGACCGTCTCGCGCAGCGACGGCAGGAGGTCCGCCAGCCCGGACTCCCGCATCCAGCGGCGCGAGATACCAGACATCGCCTCCTTGCACCAGCAGGGCGTCGGCTTCCCGGACCGCAGCGGTCCAATATTCCGTCTTGATGCTGGGGAGCGCGGTGAGTTCCAGCACGCCCAACGACTTCCATCCCAGGTCGGCCATGGGGTTGGTGGTTGCTCCGTTGATGAACCGGTAGCCCATGGTCGGCCCGCCGGGAAGGGGTAGATCGCGGTGGGGATTAAGAGGGCGCTGGCCTCGGCGATCGGCTTGCCCAGGAGCGCGACCAGCGCGTCGTGGATGCTCGGGTTCTTGATACCAGCGGATGTGAGAAGAAGCTTCACGCGGCCCTTCCTCGGCGCTCTCGTCGCGCCCTACGACTTCGCGGCCCCGGAGTAAAGCAGCCGCCCGCGTCGCATTCCGGCCCGGACGAACTGCTAGGTGCAGCGAGGCCGGGCGGCTTGACGCGCCCGATCGTAGCACGCCCGTTCTGTTTTGGCGAGATGGTGCAGGTGAAACCAGCCGTGCGTCCGCCACCGGTGGCGGACGCACGAGTTGCCAACAACTACGAGCAGCATCCACCATTCCTCACTTGCCGCGCCCGCGCCGAGCGTCCTGCAACGCCGGGGCTTCAGCCGGTTTCTCGGCGGAGCAGCCGCATCCGCTCGCTTCGGTGCTTGGGGCAGGTCCGCAGCATGCGCTCGCCGCATTCACCGCCACCGGCAGCGCCTTGAAGCCGCGTGACGCGACCGCCGGAACGCCGCAGCTGCTCTCGCCCGTGCCGCAGCTACTCGCTTCAGCGGCGGGCGTGGCACCGCAACACGCTGCCCCCTCCTCACCCTCGCCCCGGTCGGACGAGCAGACGCCGGTCTCGGGCAGCACCAATTGCACATCCTTCGCGCTCGCCCAGTCACCCACCAGTGCCGCGACGATCGAGCGCACCTGCTCGTAGCCGGTCAGCATCAGGAAGGTCGGCGCGCGGCCGTAGCTCTTCATCCCGGCGATGAAGAAGTCATGCTCGGGGTGCTTCAGCTCGAATGCGCCGTGCGGGCGCACCGTGCCGCAGCTGTGGATGTTCGGGTCGATCATCGGGGCCAGCGTCGTCGGGCTCTCCACCGCCGGATCGAGATCCAGACGCAATTCGCGCAGCATCGCCAGGTCGGGCCGGAAACCCGTCGCCGCGACGATCAGATCCGCCGGTGGCAGCGCGGCATCCTCGCCCACCACGGTGATCCCCTCAGGTCCGCTCAGCAGTCGCGCGATCTTGAAGCCAGTCACCAGCCGCAGCACGCCGCGCTCGACCAGGTCGCGCACCCGCGTGCCCAGCTTGCCGCGCTCCTCCAGCGCGTCGTTCTCGCCCCCGCCGAAGATTTGCCCCATCGTGCGCCGCCGCACCGCCCAGGTCAGCGTGCCCGCCCCCTCCTGCTCCACCAGCGTGGCGAGATCGAGCACCGCGTTGAAGGCCGAGTGCCCGCTCCCGACCACCACCACGCGCTTCCCGGCATATTTGCCCCGCCCCGCGCCGAGCACATCTGGGATGCCGTAGTGGATGCGGTCGGCGGCGGCGCGCTCGCCCGGCGCGGGCAGCCCGTTCGCCCCCAGCGGATTCGGCGCCTCCCAGGTGCCTGAGGCGTCGATCACCGCTCGCGCCAGCACCACCTCCTCATTGCCGTCGGCGTCCTCGACGTGCAGCACGAAGGGCGCGTCCTCGCGACCATCACTCTTCAGCTTGTCGAAGCCCTGCCGCGCGATCGCCGTCACCCGCGCACCGAGGCGGATGTGCGGGCGTAGCGCCGGGGTCGCTGCCAGCGGCGCGAGGTAGCCATCCACCAACTCGTGCCCGGTCGGGTAGTAGTCGGGATCGGGCTCGACCCAGCCAGTCTCGGCGAGCAGCCGCTCCGAAGCGGGATCGACGTTGTATTGCCAGGGCGAGAAGAGGCGCACATGCCCCCATTTGCGGATACTCGCGCCGACCGTCACGCCCGCCTCCAGCACCAGCGGCGTCTCGCCGTGCGCCAGGGCGTGCGCCGCCGCCGCCAGCCCGATCGGCCCGGCCCCGATGATCGCGATGGGAAGATTACCGTTCGTGATAGCCATCGGATGAACCCTTTCTCCTGCTTATGCTCGCCGCTGCGGCAGCGTCGCCGCAGCTTTCCCAAAGACGCGGACAATCCACCAGGGACGCAACGCCAGACCCGCCGCTAGGACGGGAACTCCGCGCCCGGCATGTTGGCCGGGATCAGCAGTTCCACGATCACGCAGTCCTTCCAGACGCCGTCGAGTTGCGCGTGCTTCTCGTAGACCCCGACCTCGCGGAAGCCGACGCTCGCGCAGAGCGCGCGGCTGCCCGCGTTCTCGGGGAAGATGCGCGAGAGCAACTTCCACAGCCCGGCCTGCTCGGCGGCCGGGATTAGCGCCTCCAGCAGCGCCTTGCCCACCTTCCGTCCGCGCCACTCCTCGTGTACGTAGACCGAGAACTCGGCGATGCCCCGGTAGCACTCGCGCGACCGATACGAGCTGGTCGAGGCCCAGCCGACGACCCGCTCCCCCTCAGTGCCGGTGTCGAGCGCCACCAGGCAGGGATGCTCGGGGCCGTGACTCGCCAGCCAGCGTTCGCGCTCCTCAACGCTGCGCTCCTCCGTCTCGAAGGTCGCGCCTCGACCCCGGATGCCCTGGTTGTAGATCTCCGCAATGGCAGCCGCGTCCTCGCGCCGCGCCGGTCGTACCAGCACCATCGTCAGCAATACCTTTCCTACTCGCCAGCTTCACGAATCGCGCCCAAATGCACGCTTGCCCGGCAAGCCACATCGATAAGCATCAATGCACGAGGGCAAAAAGAGACGGACTCAGCCGTGCAGCCCCTCCAGGGTTGCCCGCACCCATGCCTCGGCGTCGGGGTGCAGGTGGTAGTAAGCCCAGTTGGCGCGGCGCTCGGAGAGCACCAGCCCCGCCTCGCGCAACACCTTCAGGTGGTGCGAGATCGTCGGCTGCTCCAGGTCGAAGAACTCGTTGATCTCGCAGACGCAGATTGGCTCGTTCTTGCCCACGATCAGCGCCAGGATGCCGAGGCGCGTGCGGTCGGCCAGCGCCTTGAACCGCGCCACCGCCCGCGTCAGCGCTTCCTCGTCCATCCTGGTTGTCGAACGCAACATCGTTTCCATATTCACACTCTACTAGCCACATCGATACCTGTCAATATCGAAAACGGTCAATATTGATAAGCGTCAATGTGTTCTGCCGTGTGTTATCCCGTGAGAAAGTTGCCCTCGCGACATTCCCGAGTTCTCCACTACGAGCTTTCCCTTAACAGGGGCTCGGGAATGTCACTCAGGCCACATCAGCGCATTGGCTTTTCGGCGCGGATAAAGGCGCTGACGAAGCGACCACCGGGATACGCGGTCGAGCCGCAGCAGCTATCCGCCTCGCCGGCGTCCTCCACCGCGCCCGTCACCACGATCTCGGCCCCGGCGAGTCCCGCCGCGCCCAGGAGCGTGCGGTAGTCGTCCTCGTGTAGGGCACCCGCCACGCAGCTGGACCAGCTCTCCATATCGGCGCGCATCGCCTCTGGAACCGGCGCACCCTGCGCGACAATGTCGCTGACCGCGAAGCGCCCGCCCGGCCGCAGCACGCGCGCCACTTCGCGCAGCACCGCGCCCTTATCGGGCGAGAGGTTGATCACGCAGTTGGAGATCACCACGTCCACGCTCGCATCCGGCAGCGGGATCGCCTCGATCTCCCCCTTCAGGAACTCCACGTTCGCCACGCCCGCCTCGGCCGCGTTGCGCCGCGCCATCGCCAGCATCGCGTCGGTCATGTCGAGCCCGATCGCGCGCCCGGTCGGCCCCACCCGCCGCGCCGAGAGCAGCACGTCGATCCCGCCGCCCGAGCCGAGGTCGAGCACCGTCTCGCCCGGACGCAGATCGATCAGCGCGGTCGGGTTGCCGCAACCGAGCGACGCCCCCACCGCCAGGGGCGGCAGCCCGGCCAACTCGGCCGCGCGGTAGCCGCGCTGGGCCATCGGATCGACGGCCGGGGCCGTATCGCCGCAGCAGCTATCGCCGCAGCAACTGGTCGCGGCGCGCACCTCGGCCAGAGGCTGTGCTGGCGAGCAGCAACTTGGCCCGCACCCGCACCCGTTCGCCTGCTCGCTTGCCCGCCGCGCCGCCGCCGCGTAGCGTTCCCGCACCTGCTCCTTGATCGCCGTGCCGCTCATCGTTCCCCTCCTGTGGGTGGCTGTCTCGTCGTGACGTCATTGTCCTATCACCAGAGACGGGACGTACGAGAAAAGGACGCAGGCCACGTCACCCCTTGCCACAGCCGGGAGAGCAGCCAGAGCCGCAGTCGCCGTTGGCGCAGCAGGCGCAGTGGCCCTGGTAGTCGATGATCCCGCCGCGCCGGTCGAGTTCGACGTGGCAGCAGTCGAGGAGGATCTGCTTCAGTTTCTCCCGCCCGCGCTGCACGCGTGACTTTGCTCCAGACAATGAGATGCCGACACGCTCGGCAAGTTGCTGCTGCGTCAGCCCCTCGTACTCGGTCAGTAGCAGCGCATCCCGGTATGGTTCGGGTAAGTCCGCGACCGTCCCTTTGATAAAGGGAATCAGCTGCCGGGCGGGGCTGTCGGCGTCATCCAGGCCCGCCGCCTCGGGGGCGGCCAGTTCCTCGGGCAGCGGCCCGCTCGGCCGCTGCCGACGATGGTAATCGGTGATGGCGTTGCGGACGATCTGGTAGACCCAGCTCTCCACCCGCTCCTCGTCGCGCAGCGTGCCGATCCGCAGATGGATCTTGAGGAAGACCTCCTGCAAGATGTCCTCGGCGCTCGCCTGGTCGGCGACGTGCCTGCGAATCGAACGCAAGAGCCGATCGTGGAGGCCGTGCCAGAGTTGTTCCGTCGTCGCAACCATGCCCACCTTCGCCATTCCGTGGTCCAGATTCCCAGCCCAGATCCCCGCGCGCTCGCCTGGCCCTCTGCACATCGACGTTCGTGAACAGCAGTATAAAGCGGGGCCGGTCAGCGGGGAACGGGCGGCACCGCCACAAGCCTCGCGGCGGTGCTACCCCCACCCAGGGGCCTGCTCGGTGCCTATCGCCGCGCCGTGGCAGGCCCGCAGAGAGTGTTCGTCCTCAATCAGTCACCGGCAGCCGCACCCGCCGCGTGGCGCGGCGCCCTCGGCGGCGGATGTTCCGCAGCAGGACGCTTTCGCCGACGGCGCGCAACAGGTCGCCTGCTCGGTCGCCCCGCAGCACGCCGCCTGCGCCACCGGCTGATCCGTTACCGGGTGCTCTTTGCCCACCGCGACACTCTCCTGTGTTGCTGCGCCCATTGCCATGGTTGCCATGTCTTTCTCCTTACTGTTTCCATCAAATGGTTTCGTTCGACCGGTCGTGCCACAAGAGACGCAACAACTCAGAAAAGGACGCAGCCTGCACATTTACCCGACTGCGATAACTCCGCCGCGCAACACCGGTAGTGGTGGTGCAGCGGCTATTGCCTATTGAGGAAGTGTTAAGGCGGAACACCGATGCCATTAAGGTGCCGTTGAGCCGCCCAGGAAAGAGCTGAATTGAGCGTCGGTGAAAGGCGCTGCCCGACGGGGAATGTGGAGGAGTAGCGGTGTTGCGATGAGCGGTGGAACCGGGGTTCCGCCACCGGTGGCGAGTCTGGCGTGCTGCGGTGTGTGAGGGGTGACGATGTATCGGCGCATCCTGGTGATCGAGGACGAGGCGATTCTGCGGCGGGTGATTGTCCGCAACCTGACGAGCCGTGGCGCGACCGCTTTGAGGCGGGATCGGCGGCGGAAGGGGTGGCAGTGGCGCTGGCCGAGCGCCCTGATCTGCTGTTGCTCGACATAAACCTCCCCGATCGCACCGGCTGGGATGTGTTGCGCGAGTTGCGCGAGCGCGGGGTCGTCGTGCCGACGGTCATCGTCTCGGCGGTGCGCGTGAGTCAGAGTCGGCTGGACGAATTCCGCCCGCTCGCCTATCTGCCGAAACCGTTCCCGCTGGAGGCGCTGCTGCGCATCGTGGATGGCTCGCGCCGGGTGGCCGAGGTCGGCGGCGAACGGGCCGCATCGACGGGATGGTGAGCCATGAGTGACCTGATCTATCTGGTGGTGACATTCGGCTTCTTCGCGCTGACGATCGCCTATGTCGTCGGCTGCGAGCGGCTGACGGGAGGGGCACGATGAGCCTGGAGTACTGGATCAGCGGCGCGATCGTCGTCGTGCTGCTGGGCTACCTGATGTTCTCGCTACTCTGCCCGGAGCGGTTCTGAAGAAAGGAGCGGCGATGATGGCAATAGACACCCTGCCGCGAACGAGCGGCGGGACCAACCAACCGACAACCCCCTGGTCCGAACTGGATCGCGGAACTGCGGATGCTCTGCCGCAGCCTGACGCGCCTGGGCGGCTGGTCGCCGGATGCGGTCACAACCTTCGTCACGCTGCCGGGGGACGCCGGGAATATGAGCAGGCGCTCTCCGCGCTCGTGCTGCCGCCTGGCGGAAGAGTGCGGGCTGGCGCAGAGCGCGTGCGGCGGCAGGGGGCGCATTGGGTGGTGCGCTTCGCGCGACCCGAGGCCGCGACACGCCCGAGGAGGGGCGACTATGAATTTTTCGGCGCTTATTCAGATTCTCGTCTTCCTGGTCTTGGTGCTCGCCTGCGCGAAGCCGCTCGGCGTCTTTATGGCGCGCGTCTTCGCCGGTGAGCGGACCTTCCTGACGCCGGTCCTCGGGCCGGTGGAGCGGGGGATATACCGCGTCTGCGGCGTGGACCCTGGTGGTGGAGCAACGCTGGACGGTCTACACCGCCGCGATGCTGCTCTTTAACCTGGTCGCGCTGTTGATGACCTACGTCGTCCTGCGGCTGCAGCACATCCTGCCGCTCAACCCGCAGGGACTCGACCCGGTGAAGCCGGATCTGGCGTTCAACACGGCGGTCAGCTTCACGACGAACACCAACTGGCAGTCGTATGTCCCCGAAGTGACGATGAGCTATCTCTCGCAGATGATGGGGCTGGCGACGCACAACTCGTCTCGGCCGCGACCGGCCTCGCGATCGCGGTCGCGCTGGTGCGCGGCCTCTCGCGCCGCTCGGCCAGCGCGATCGGCAACTTCTGGGTCGATCTGACCCGGGCCACGCTCTACGTCCTGCTGCCGATCTCGATTGTTGTGGCGCTTGTCCTCGTCTGGCAGGTGCCGCAGAACTTCGACGCCTACACGAGCGCCACCACCACGGTGGAGGGCGCTGCGCAGACGATCGCCCAGGGGCCGGTCGCCAGTCAGGAAGCGATCAAAGAACTCGGCACGAACGGCGGTGGCTTCTTCAACGCCAACTCGGCCCATCCCTTCGAGAACCCGACGCCGCTGACCAACCTGATCGAGCTGTTCCTGATCCTCGTCATCCCCGCCGCGATCACCTACACCTACGGGCGGATGGTGGGCAACCAGCGCCAGGGCTGGGCGCTGCTGGCGGCGATGCTGGTCCTCTTCCTGATCGGCCTCTTCGTGGCCTTGCCGGTCGAGCAGGCGGGCAACCCCGAGCTGGCGAAGCTGGGGGTGGATCAGAGCGCGACCGCGCAGCAGTCAGGCGGCAACTTCGAGGGCAAAGAGACCCGCTTCGGCATCACCAACTCGGTCCTCTGGGCGGTCGTGACCACCGCGACTTCCTGCGGCGCGGTCAACGCGATGCACGATAGCTTCATGCCGATCGCGGGGATGGTGCCGCTCATCAATATGCAACTCGGCGAGGTCATCTTCGGCGGGGTCGGCGCGGGGCTCTACGGCATCCTGATCTTCGCCATCCTCGCGGTCTTCATCGCCGGGCAGATGGTCGGGCGCACGCCCGAGTTCCTGGGGAAGAAGATCGAGGCGTTCGAGATGAAGATGGCGACGCTGGTGGTGCTGGTGCTCGGCGCGTCGATCCTCGTCTTCACCGGCCTGGTCGCCGTGCGAGATCTGGAGGGGGCTGGCGGGTCCGTTGAAACTCAAGTGCACGGCTTCAGCGAGGTGCTGTACGCCTTCAGCTCGGCCACCGGCAACAACGGCTCGGCCTTCGCGGGCTTGACCGCGAACACGCCGTTCTACAACACCACGCTGGGTCTGGCGATGCTGGTGGGTCGCTTCCTGATGATCGTGCCGATCCTGGCGATCGCCGGGTCGATGGCGCGCAAGCGCGCCGTCCCGCCGAGCCTGGGCACCTTCCCGACGACCAGCCCGCTCTGGGTGGGGCTGCTGGTCGGCACGACGGTCATCGTCGGCGCGCTGACCTACTTCCCCGCGCTGGCGCTCGGCCCGATCGTGGAGCAACTGCTGCTCAACGCGGGCAAGCTGTTCTGACAGGGTGCACCGCCAGGACGCCAAGAGTGATGACGGTCTAACCGCAGAGGGCGCAGAGGACGCGCGAAGGTCGCTGAGAGTTCGCCACGTTGCCCTGAACGTCCCCTGAGATGGGGGCCTGGGGACGGCTGGCCTAAAAAAGGGTCTACGGAGGAGATTGGCGATGTCCACGCAGGAGGAAATACGGGGCGGACCGGCCACGGGGACACCCGGGGGGCCTGGGGAACCGCACCGTCCGGCCGAGACGGATGATCTGAAGGAAATGGTGGCGGCGCGGCGAGCGAGGTCGAGCATCTTCTCCTGGTCGCTGATCCGTCGCGCGAGCATCGAGTCGCTGAAGAAGCTCGCGCCCGACAAGATCGCCCGCAATCCGGTGATGTTCGTCGTCTATGTCGGCGCGATCGTCACGACGCTCTTCCTGGGCAAGCAATTCAACGGCGGCGGCTTCGGTTTCACGCTGCAGATCGCGCTCTGGCTCTGGTTCACGGTCATCTTCGCCAACTTCGCCGAGGCGATGGCCGAGGCGCGCGGCAAGGCGCAGGCCGACACGCTGCGCGCCACCCGCAAGGATACCCAGGCGCGGCGCATCGTCGGCGGGCGCGAGGAGCTGGTCTCCTCGAACGCGCTGCGGCGTGGCGACGAGATCCTCGTGCTGGAGGGCGAGATCATCCCCGGCGACGGCGAGGTGATCCAGGGCGTGGCCTACGTCAACGAGGCGGCGATCACCGGCGAGTCGGCCCCGGTGTTGAAGGAGCCGGGCACCGACGTGCGCTCCAGCGTCACGGGCGGCACCCAGGTGGTGAGCGACCGGCTGACGATCCGCATCAGCGCCGATCCGGGGCAGACCTTCCTGGATCGCATGATCGCCCTGGTCGAGGGCGCGTCGCGGCAGAAGACGCCGAACGAGATCGCCCTCAATATCCTGCTGGCGGGGCTGACGATCGTCTTCCTGCTGGCGGTGGCGACCTTGCAACCCTTCGCGATCTACGCCGGCGGCCCGGTCTCGACTGTCATCCTGATCGCGCTGCTGGTCTGCCTCATCCCGACGACGATCGGCGGGCTGCTCTCGGCGATCGGCATCGCGGGCATGGACCGCGTGACGCGCTTCAACGTGCTGGCGATGAGCGGCCGGGCGGTCGAGGCGGCGGGCGACGTGGACACGCTGCTGCTCGACAAGACCGGCACGATCACCTACGGCAACCGCCTGGCGGCGGAGATCATCCCGGTCGGCGGGGCCTCGCAACTCGACGCGCTGATCTGCGCGCGGCAGTCGAGCCTCGGCGACGACACGCCGGAGGGGCGCAGCCTGGTCCTGCTGGCCGAGCAGCTCGGCGCACCGCTGGCCGAAGGGCTCGGCGCGGACGCCGAACTGGTGCCCTTCAAGGCCGAGACGCGGATGAGCGGCCTGCGGCAGGGCGGCCACAGCTACTTCAAGGGGGCGATCGACGCGGTGGTGCGGAGCGCGAACGGCCAGGGCAGCCCGGCCGATCTCCAGGGCGCGGCCGAGCGCATTTCGCGAGAGGGTGGCACGCCGCTGGCGCTGCTGCTCGACGGCCGGATCGTCGGCGTGGTCTACCTGAAGGATACGGTGAAGCCGGGGATGCGCGAGCGGTTCGCCGAGTTCCGCAAGATGGGCATCCGCACGATCATGATCACCGGCGATAACCCGCTGACCGCCGCGACGATCGCGAAGGAAGCAGGGGTGGACGACTTCGTCGCCGAAGCCAAGCCGGAGGACAAGATCCGGATCATCCGCGAGCAGCAGGCCGAGGGGCACCTGGTGGCGATGACCGGCGACGGCACGAACGACGCCCCGGCGCTGGCCCAGGCCGACGTGGGGCTGGCGATGAACTCGGGCACCTCCGCCGCGAAGGAAGCGGCCAACATGGTGGACCTCGACTCCAACCCGACGAAGCTGATCGAGGTGGTGGCGATCGGCAAGCAACTCTTGATCACGCGCGGCTCGATCACCACCTTCTCGATCGCCAACGATGTCGCCAAGTATTTCGCGATCATCCCGGCGGCCTTCGTCGTGACCTACCCGCAGTTGAACGCGCTGAACATCATGAAGCTGGCAACGCCGCAGAGCGCGATCCTCTCGGCGGTGATCTTCAACGCCCTGGTGATCATCGCGCTGGTGCCATTGTCGCTGCGCGGCGTCGGCTACCGCCCCGCCCCGGCGTCGGAATTGCTGCGCCGCAACCTGCTGATCTACGGCGTCGGCGGCATCATCATCCCGTTCATCGGGATCAAGGCGATCGACATCATCGTGTCGCTGCTGCACCTGGCGTGAGAACGGTTGGAGGGTTGGAAGGTTCAGGTGCCCAACCTTTGAACCTTCCAACCTTCCAACCGGAACTCAGAACGGATGACTGGAGCTACTACCATGGAACTGATGCGACAAACTCGCAGCGCCGCGATGATGGTCCTGGCGCTGACGATCATCACGGGGATTCTCTACCCACTGGCGAGCACGGGGATCGCGCAGGTGATCTTCCCGAAGCAGGCGGGTGGGAGCCTGATTAAGCGCGCCGATGGCACAGTCGTCGGCTCGTCGCTGATCGGCCAGAACTTCAGCGACCCGAAGTACTTCCACCCGCGCCCGTCGGCGGCGGGGGCGGATGGGTATGATGGTGGGGGTTCCAGCGGCTCGAACCTGGGGCCGACGAACCAGGCGCTGATCGATGCGGTGGCGAAGCGGGCGAAGGCGTATCGCGAGGAGAATGGCCTCGCGGCGGATGCGCCGGTGCCGGTGGACGCGGTGACGACCTCGGCGAGCGGGCTCGATCCGCACATCACGCCGGCCAACGCGGCGCTCCAGGTGGCGCGGGTGGCGAAGGCGCGGAATCTGCCCGAGGCGCAAGTGCGCGGCCTGGTGGCACAGTACACATCCGGGCGTACCCTCGGCATCCTCGGCGAGTCGCGCGTGAATGTGCTGGAACTGAACCTGGCGCTGGATGGGCTGGGGCAGTAAAGGAAGTACGAACGACGAAGTACGAAGTACGAATTAGGGCGGTGCTATGGGCAAGTTTTGTTCGTACTTCGTCGTTCGTACTTCGTACTTTCGATGAGAATGATGGACGAAGCGTTGCGCCATCCCGACGATGACCGGCCGACGGCCGAAGAGATGCTGGCCCGCATCCGCCAGGAGGAGGGGGAGGGGTGGGGGCGCGGTCGGCACCGGATTTACCTGGGGATGGCACCGGGTGTCGGCAAGACGATGGCGATGCTGGCGGAGGGGCATCGTCGGCAGGAGCAGGGGGTGGATGTTGTCGTCGGGCTGGTGGAGACGCACGGGCGGCGGCAGACGCAGGCGGCGATTGGTAATCTGGAGGTGGTGCCGAGGGCGCGGATCGAGTACAAGGGCGTGCGGCTGGAGGAGATGGACACCGAGGCGGTGCTGCGCCGTCGGCCGCAGGTGGCGCTGGTGGATGAGTTGGCGCACACGAACGCGCCCGGCTCGCCGCGCGAGAAGCGCTGGCAGGATGTCGAACTGCTGCTCGATCACGGCATCACGGTGTTGAGCACGGTCAATATCCAGCATCTAGAGAGCCTGTCCGACATTGTCGAGAGTATCACCGGGGTGACAATTCGCGAGCGGATTCCGGACCGGGTGGTGGACGGGGCGGACGAAGTGCAGTTGGTGGACCAGTCTCCGCAGGCGCTCCGACAGCGGTTGCGGCAAGGATTGGTCTATCCATCGGGCCGCGCGACACAGGCGTTGGATGAGTTTTTTCGCGAGGGGAATCTGAACGCGCTGCGCGAGTTGGCGCTCCGCAAGGTCTCCAGCACCGTGCAGGAAGATCTGGAAGCCTACATGCGCGACCATCATATCGAGGCGTCGTGGGCGGCCGGCGAGCGGGTGATGGTCTGCGTGGACGCGCGGCCGGGGGCGCAGCACCTGATTCGGCGCGCGTGGCGTCAAGCGGACCGGCGGCACGCCGAGCTGCTGGCGGTCTTCGTGGAGACGCCCGCCTGGGCGCGGTCGGGGCCGGAGGAGCGTCGCGCGCTGGAGGAGAACCTGCGCTTCGCGGAGGATCTGGGGGCGGCGGTGCTGCGCGTGGCGGGACAGGATGTGGCGAAGGTGCTCGCGCAGGTGGCGAACGAGAAGAACATCAGCAGCATCGTGCTGGGGCACTCGCGCCACGGACGGCTGCACGAATTCCTGCGCGGCTCGATCGCCAGCAACGTGCTGCGCCTGGTGCGCGGCGTGGATGTGCATGTGGTGGCGGAGGCACCAAAGCACGAGACCTGAGTCGCCCCCTCACCCCAGGTCCGATCCGGTCCGCTATCTTGACTCCATCAGCTATCCGGTGGGAGCGCGACGTGGCGCGTGCTCGGGACGCGCGGTCGTCGGCCGCAGGAAGCGCTCTCAGCAATTCTTCACCGTGGCTTCATGACAATTCATCGTCTCCTCATCGTTTCCACATATCTTCCGCCCATACTCCTGGGAGTGCCCGCCGCTCGGCCATGCGCCGCTACTGGTCGTGGGCAATTCCCCTTGCTGCGCGTGGCGAAGAGGCCGCGCGGCCCTGCTTGACCTGGTGGAGGTGGTATGGGGCGCGTGCGATGCGCCGATCGCGGCGCGAGGATCGCGATTGAGGATGAGGAACTCGCCTGGGTCGCCCGGGCGAAAGCGGGCGACAGCGACGCCTTCGCCGCGATCTACCGGCGCTACCGCGTCCGCATCCAAGCCTACTGCTACGGCGTGATCGGCGACGCCACCGACGCCGAGGATCTCACCCAGCAAACCTTCCTCAAAGCGTACAATGCGCTCCCGCGCACCACCGCCGACCTGGCGCTCAACGCCTGGCTCTACCGGATCGCCGCCAACGCCTGCACCGACCTGCTGCGCCGCCGTCGGACCGCCCGGGCGCAGCCCTGGGACGTTCGCCACCACGATCGCCCCTCGCCGCGCCGGGAGGACGAACCCGAGGCGGCAGCGCTCGACGCGGATAGCCGCCGGGCGATTCACGCCGCGCTCGCGGCCATCTCCCCGCGCCATCGCGAAGCGCTGCTGCTCCGCGTGCAGGCCGAACGGCCGCTCGCGGAAATCGAGCGGACGCTTAACCTCTCTACCCCGGCACTGAAATCGCTGCTCTACCGGGCGCGTCGGGAATTCGAGAAGCGCTATCGCCCTTGAGCGGGGGAATACATTATTCTATGAGATGATGATGAACGCACCGCCGCACGCTCCAACGGAAGTCCCTGCGCTGCTGACGTTCCAAGCAACTTCCAAGCTCCCGGCCATATGCTGGGAGATCAGGGAGTGAGAGGGGGGCGAATGGACGTGCTGGTGGTCGAGGATGATCCGCGCGTGGCGCGTCTCGTCGAGCGCGCTCTGCGCGAGGCCGGGCACCGCGCCGAGACCTCGCCCGACGGGGCCGATGGCCTGACGCGCGCCCAGACCGGCGCGTTCGATGTCGTCGTCCTCGACGTGATGCTGCCCGAGATCGACGGCCTGACCGTCTGCCGCACGATGCGCCAGCAGGGCGTGCGGACCCCGGTCCTCCTGCTGACCGCGCGCGACGCCGTCCCCGACCGGGTGCGCGGCCTCGACGCCGGGGCCGACGATTACCTGGTGAAACCATTCGCGTTGGAGGAGTTGCTGGCGCGCGTGCGGGCGCTCGGGCGGCGTGTCAGCGACGGCAATGCCGCCGGAACGTTGAAGATCGGCGATCTCGTCCTCGATCTCGCCACCCACGAGGCGTGGCGCGGCGGGCGGGCGATCCAACTCACGGCCAAGGAATTCGCCCTGCTGCGCTACCTGATGCGCCACGCCGGGCGCATCCTCACCAAGGCGCAGATCACCGATCACGTCTGGGGCTACGACTCCGACGCCGCCTCCAACGTGGTCGAGATCTACGTGCATTACCTGCGCGACAAGGTCGATCGCGGCTTCGCCAGGCCGCTGATCCGCACCGTCCGGGGCTTTGGCTATATGATGAAAGAGTAGGCCTTGGGGGTGTGAAAGTCCTAGTATCTTGTGGCACCCCTGACTGTTGCTTTCTGCCCGCAACCCGCTGGAGTTGCCCGTGTTCACCAGCATCCGCTGGCGGTTGGTCCGCTGGAACGTCGCCATCTTCGGCCTGATCCTCCTCGCCGTCGGTGGCACGAGCTACGCCTTCGCCGCGAAGCGCCTCCCGACGGAAGTCGATCGCGACCTGGAGGGGCGCTCCCTCGCCCTGCTCGCCTCCCCCCGCGCGCTGGAGCGCCAGGACTACCTCGCTGGACAATCGGGGTATCGGGGCGGCTACTTCTTCCTCGCGCTCGGGGCCGATGGCGCTGTTGTAGATAACCCCCAGCAGGTGCCGGTGCCCTCCCTGCCGCCGATCGCGGCAGGGGATTACACGCCGCGCTTCGCGACCGTGCTGCTCAATAATGAGCCGAATCGGCTTTACATCCGCCCGATGCCGCCCCCGCTCTACTCGGGGGCCAGCTCGCCGGAGCGGCCACCCCGGGCGGCGGTGCTGATCGTCGGCCAGAGCCTGGTGCCGGTGCAGAACGCCCTGCGCCGCCAACTGCTCAGCGTGATCGGCGGCGGCATCGCGGGGGTGCTCCTATTGATCGCGGGGGCCTGGTTCCTGGCCGGGCGGGCGCTCGTCCCGATCGAGACGGCCTTCCAGCGCCAGCGCACGTTCATTGCCGACGCCTCGCACGAACTCCGCACGCCCCTCACCGTCCTGCGCTCCTCCGCCGACCTGCTCGATCGCCACCGCGTCGAGCCGCTGGCGGCGAACGGCGAACTCTTCGATGACCTGCGCAGCGGGCTCGTCCGGCTGGAGCGCCTCGCCACCGATCTGCTCACCCTGGCGCGCTCCGATCTTGGCGGACAGGCGCTCGACCTCGCGGTCGCACCGCTCGATCTCGCCACCTTCGCCGCCGACGTTGCGCGGCAGGCGACCCCGCTCGCGCACGCCCACGGGCTGACCCTCGGCTGCGAGGTCGTCGCCGACGCAGTGCCGATCGAGGGCGATCCCGATCGGCTCCACCCGGTGCTGCTCATCCTCCTCGACAATGCGATCGCCCATACCCCGGCCGGGGGCACGGTGACGATCTCCGTCGCGCGCCAGAATGGCGCGGCCCTGCTCTCAGTGCGCGACACCGGCGAGGGGATCGCGCCCGACCACCTGGCGCGGATCTTCGATCGCTTCTATCGCGCCGACAGCGCCCGCTCGCGCCGGGGCGGCGGGGTGGGGCTCGGGCTGGCGATCGCCAAGGCGCTGGTCGAGTCTCACGGTGGCCAGATCGCGCTCGCCAGCACGCCGGGCCAGGGCACGACCGCCAGCATCCACCTGCCGCTGGCCGACCAGCCCCCCTCCCTCGTCGATCGCCTCGGCCAATTCGCCGCCCGCGCGGCGCACCGTCCGGCGCGTTGAGGCAAGCTTGCAGTCCGCGTAGCGCACCGCATTCACCACCGCCTCACCCCGCAAAATCCACCGAATTCCAAGTTGATTCTCAGCTTCCCTTGCTACGCTTGGCCCGATTGTCACGGCACGGAGATCGTGTATGGCCTCCCCACCACGGTGGGGAATCGTCCTGCTCTTGACGTGGCGCGATCCGGTGCCCACGAGGAGGGAGTATGCAACGGCTACGGCACCTGTTTCGGTACAAGGGGGTCAGCATCGGGCTGATCGCGGTCCTGCTCCTCAGCGCGGTCGGGACCGCCGCATTTTCCTGGCCCTGGTCGAAGACCCCCGCCGATACCTACCGCACCCAGGCGGTCGGGCGCGCCACCGTCTCGTCCGTCGTCTCGACCAGCGGCCCGCTCAGCGCCGTCACCAACCTGAGCCTGAATTTCCAGTCCGCCGGAATCGTTCGCGCGATCAACGTCAAGGTCGGCGACCGCGTCCAGGCCGGGCAGACCCTGGCACAGCTCGACACCACCAGCGCCCAGGCGAGCCTGACCATCGCCAAGACCAATTACGACAAGGCCGTCGCCGCCTACCAGAAGCTGCTCGCCGGGGCCACCAAGGAGGACCTGGCGACCGCGAAGCTCAGCATCGAGAGCGCGAAGCTGACGCTCGCGAACGCCCAGCACACCCTCGAACTGACCCAGGCCAGCACCGCCCAGGATCTCAAGATCGCCCAGGCCAGCGTCGACAACGCCCAGGCTGCGGTCGATCTCGCCGTCCGCACCCTCAACGAAGTGACCCAGCCACAGAACGCGCAGGATCTCGCGACCGCCCAGCAGGCGCTCGACAACGCCAATGTCGCCTTCGCCAATGCGCAGAAGACCTACGCCGCGACCCAGGCCCAGATCGAGCAAGGCACGAAGTCGGCCCAACTCGCCTACAACAACGCCTTGGCGGCGCAGGCGCAGGCGGTCAACGCCTTCAACGCCACCATCGCCTCCACGCAGCAGGACCTCAACGCTGCCCAGGCGCAGCTCCAGACCTCGCAACTCGCCCTCACCAACGCCCAGAATGCCGTCAACAACTTCCCAAACGGCACCACCGCGATCGCGCTCGAGAACGCGAAGCGCGCCCTCTCCGATGCCCAGGCGAACTACGCCTTGGTCGATAAAAACCAGACAATCCTCGTGCAGCAGGCGGCCGACAAGCTGGCACAGGCCCAGGCCGATCTGAACAACGCCAACAACGCCGCCGCCGCGTGCGGCGGGAACTTCAGCAAAGCCGGCTGCACCACCGTGGGGACGCAGCAGGCCAACGCGCAGAATGCCTACAATAGCGCCCAGACCGCCTACCAGACCGCGACGATGAACGCCGAGTCGGCGCGCCAGTCCTCCCGCCAGGCCGTCGCCACCGCCGAGGGCAACGTGCGCAGCGCGCAGGCGTCGTACGATGCCGGGCTGCTCGCCGCCCAGCAGGCGCTGGAGACCGCCAAGAACGCCTACGCCCAGGCGCAGATCACCTTCGCCCAGTCGCAGGCCAAGTCGGCCCAGGCGATCAACACCGCCCAGGCCGCGATCGAGACCGCCAAGACTAATGTCGCCACCGCCGAGGCAACCCTCAACAACGCCCTGGCACAGTACAACGCGCAGATCGTCTCGGCGCAGACCGCGCTCGACAACGCCACCGCCAGCCAGGCGACCCAGCAGAAGAGCTTCAGTCAGGCGAAGCTGAAGGCGGAGACGGCCGTCTTCACCCAGCAGAATGCGATCGAGACCGCCAAGACCAACCTCGTCACCGTGCAGAACAGCTACGACAAGGCCCAGGTAACCGCGAATTCCAGCGTCGCCAGCGCGCAAAATTCCGTCGCCACCGCCCAGGCGCAGGTCAATAGCGCCCAGGCAGCCTATGACAAGACGGCCGCTGCCCCGGTCCAGTCCGATATCGACACCAACAAGGCGTCGGTCGAGAGCGCGAAAGCCTCGCTCGATCAGGCCCAGGCCACGCTCAACGATCTGACCCTCAAAGCCCCGATCGCCGGGACGGTCGCCACGGTCACCGGCATCGTCGGCCAGACCAGCTCGACCAGCACCGGCCTGATCACCCTGACCGACCTGAATGCGCTCAAGTTCACCGCCTCGGTGAACGAGGCCGACATCTCCAAGATCCGCATCGGCCAGGAGGCGACCTTCACCGTCGATGCCTTCGCCGGTCAAACCTTCACCGCCACGATCGCGACGATCGCCCCGATCGGCACCAGCACCTCCAACGTCGTCAACTACGAGGTAGTCGGCACGGTCGAACCGACCAACATCGCGCTGCTCCCGACGATGACCGCGACGATCAGCATCATCATCAATCAGGTCGCGAACACCATCGTCGTCCCGGCGGTCGCGCTGACCACCGCCCAGAGCCAGGTTCAGCAGGGCAAGGTCGCCGCGCCAGCGGGTATCACCCCGGGCCAGGGTGTTGTGGGACGCCAGGGCGCAGCGGCCACCCCCGAGGCCAGCGCGAACGGCGGCGCTGGCGGCTTCGGTGGCGCTGGTGGCACTGGCGGGGGGGCGGGCAACGCCGGTGCTAGCGGCTTTCCCGGGCGTGCTGCCGGGGCGTCGGCCGCACCCGGCGCGCGGACTCGCCCGCAGGCTACGCCGGGCGCGACACCGGCGGGCGTCGGCCTTGGCCCCGCCCCCCAGGTCTTCCCCTCCGCGCAATTCGTCCTGGTGCTCGGCCCGAATAACAAGCCCGAGGCCAAGGAGGTCATCACCGGCCTCAGCGATGGGCGCAACGTCCAGATCATCTCAGGGTTGAACGAAGGCGACCAGATCATCACCCAGGTCGTTACCGCCGGTAGCTCCACTACCAGCACCAGCACCGGCACCGGCGGTGGACTCTTCCCCGGCGGCGGCCAGCGTGGCACCGGTGGCGGTGCAGTTCCCGGTGGTGGGACCGGTGGCGGCGGTGCTGCCCCCGTAGCGCCCGGGAGGTAATGCCACCATGAGCGCAGCGCAGCAGTCAACCCTCCCGTTGCCGGGCAGCGAGTTGCCCGCCCCGGCAACCCAACAACCGGTGATCGAGGTGAGCGATCTCACCAAGACCTATAAGATGGGCGACATCGTCGTCCGCGCCCTCCGTGGCGTCAGCTTCACCATCCAGCGCGGGGAACTGGTCGCGATCATGGGGCCATCCGGTTCGGGGAAAAGTACCCTGATGAACACCCTGGGCTGCCTCGACAAGCCGACCAGCGGCACCTACCGAATCGATGGCGTGGATGTCAGCCGCATGAGCGATAACCAGCTCGCCGCGATCCGCAACCGCAAGATCGGCTTCGTCTTCCAGAGCTTCAACCTCCTGCCGAAGCTCACCGCCCTGGAGAATGTCGAATTGCCGATGCTCTACGCCGGGGCGCGCGATCGGCGCAAGCGTGCCACCGCCGCCCTCGCGGCGGTCGGGCTCGGCGACCGCCTGCACCACAAGCCGAAGGAACTCTCCGGCGGCCAGCAGCAGCGCGTGGCGGTCGCCCGCTCGCTCGTCAACGATCCCGCCATCATCCTGGCCGACGAGCCGACCGGCAACCTCGATACCCGCTCCAGCATGGAGGTGATGCAGATCTTCCAGCGCCTCAACCGCGAGCAGGGCATCACCGTCATCTTCGTCACCCACGAGCCGGAAATCGCCGAGCACACCCGGCGCATCATCCGCGTGCGCGACGGCCTGCTCGCGCGCGACGAAACGGTCCTGCACCAGCGCATCGCCAATCCGGCCGACTACCCGACCCCGGAGGAGCTGGACGCCGCCGAGGAGGCCCGCAAGGCGCAGTCGGCGCAGGCCGAGGCGCAAGATGCATCGAGCGTCGCGGCGGAGAGCAAGCCGGGAGATGTGGAGGTGCCGGCATGAACCTCTGGCAGAGCGTGCGCGTCGCCCTGACCAGCCTGGGCAGCAACAAGCTGCGCACTTTCCTGACGATGCTCGGCATCATCATCGGCGTCGCCGCCGTCATCGCCCTCCTCGCGATCGGCAACGGTGCCACCGCCAACATCACCGCCAACCTGACCCGCAACGGCACCAACCTGGTGACTGTCAGTCCCGGTGGCGGCCAGACGGGCGGCGTCGCCGGCGCGGCGGGCAGCCTGCAAACCCTGACCTACGAGGATGCCCAGGAACTCGCGAGCCTGGGCACGGCGATCGGCATCGCCGGGGTCTCCCCCGAGCGCAACGGCAACGCCCAGGTCGCCTACAGTAGCGCCAACAGCAGCTCGCGCATCGTCGGGGCGGTCCCCGACTACCTGTTCGTCCATGACGCGACCATCGCCCAGGGGAGCTTCATCAGCGCCGACGATCAGGCCAACATCGCCGCCGTCGCGGTCCTCGGATCGAACGTGGCGACGACCCTCTTCCGTGGGGCCGACCCGATCGGCGCGACGATCAAGATCTCCGGCCAGCCCTATCAAGTGATCGGCGTGATGGCCTCCAAGGGGGGCAGCGGCTTCGGCTCGGTGGACGACAACGTCTTCGTCCCGCTCAGCACCAGCCTACGCCGTCTCTTCGGCTTCCGCACCGCGGGGGTCGCCGGGCAGCCGGTCAGCAGCATCGCCATCAAGGCCACCGATGCCAAGGCCGTCCCGGGCCTCATCGACCAGACGACCACCCTACTGCGCACGCGCCACAAGCTGGGGACGAAAAGTAACGACTTCACGGTGACCAATCAGGCCGACCAGCTCGAGTCGCTCAGCTCCGTCACCCAGACATTGAGTCTTTTCCTCGGCGCGGTCGCGGGCATCTCGCTCCTGGTCGGCGGCATCGGCGTGATGAACATCATGCTCGTCTCGGTCACCGAGCGCACCCGCGAAATCGGCATCCGCAAGGCGATCGGCGCGCGTCGCTCGGACGTGCTGCGCCAGTTCCTGATCGAGGCGGTCGTGATGAGCATCCTCGGCGGGCTGATCGGCGTCGGCGTCGGCGTCGGCGCGGCGCGCGGCGTCACCGCCAGCGGCTTCACCACCGCCATCGTCTCGCCTCCCTCGATCTTCATTGCCTTCGGCTGCGCGGTCGTGGTCGGCATCTTCTTCGGCATCTACCCGGCCAATCGCGCCTCGCGCCTCAACCCCATCGACGCCCTGCGCTTCGACTGACAGGGTTGCGGCGTGCACGTTGGCTTGTTCCGCCGCCGGTTCGGGCAGGCAGCGCAAGGAGAGAAGGATGGTCCCGCCGATGAAACACTCGATCTTGTTCCTGACCCTCGCCCTCGCGCTCGGCCTCGGCGGCGCGGCGACGGGCCTCGCGATGCCGCAGTCGGCGGCAGCCGCGAACTGCCGCCCCTTCCCCGAGACAGGCTACCAAGTATGCGGCACCTTCCTGGCTTACTGGCAAGATCATGGTGGCCTCGCGCAGCAGGGCTACCCGGTCAGCCCCCCCTTCACCGAGACGAGCACCGTCGATGGTAAGAGCTACCAGGTGCAATACTTCGAGCGCGCCGTCTTCGAGTTGCACCCGGAGAATACGCCGCCCAACACCGTGCTGCTCAGCCTGGTCGGTCGCGACGCACTCCAGTTGGGCTACCCGAACGGCGTCCCCGCCGCCACCGCCACGCCCCTCCCCGCCCCGCTCACCGGCAACTGCGCCGACTTCCCCCTGACCGGGCAACAGACCTGCGGGCTCTTCCGCACCTACTGGGAAGCCCACGGCGGCCTCGCCCAGCAGGGTTATCCCCTAACCGGCATCTTCAGCGAGAAGAGCGCGGTCGATGGGCAGACCTATCTGGTGCAGTATTTCGAGCGCGCCGTCTTCGAGTATCACCCCGAGCAGGACGCGGCGAGCCAGGTGCTACTCAGCCAGCTCGGGCGGCTGCGCTACGTCGCGCGCTACCCCGACGGCCCGCCCACCATCGACACCGAGTTCGTCTCCCTCAGCCACATCACCATCAAGTCTGTGTCGAACAACTACGTCACCTGGTCGATGAACGTCACCAACACCAGCGCGCAACCGCTCCTCTCGGTGCTGATCACCATCGCCTTCTACGATGCCAACGGCAACCAGATCGATACCTCGATCGCCGGTGCCACCAACCTCAACCCGGGCGAAACCCATCCCGCCCAGGGCCTCTCGGTCAAGGGCCTCGGCTACGCCAGCTACCGGATCCTGACGCCGGATGTGCTCGTCAAGCCGTGAGGAACAGATCAGCCTTGCCCCCTGCGCCACGCCTAGATGGGAGGCGTGGCGCAGGGGGCAAGGCTGATTGGATCGGAGCCAGCGCGGGGTGTTAGCGGGCGGCGAAGCGAGAGCGACGGCCCTCGACGTTGCAGTGAATGTCGAGAAGAACGGTGCGACCGTCGGCGTTGAGTTGCTGGGCGCGCTGCAGTGCGGGGGCGATCTCGGCGGGCTGGGTGACGACGATGCCGACCGCGCCCAATCCCTCGGCGATCTTCGCGTAGTCGCCGGTCATGTGGGTCAGGTTGAAGCGAGCGCGTGCCTCCGGGTAGCCGCCGGGGTAGGTCGCCATGTCGCCGTTGTTGAGGACGATGGTGGTGATCGGCGCGCCGAGACGTGCGGAGGTCTCGATATCGAGGCCAGACATGCCGAAGGCACCGTCGCCCATGAAGTTGATGCAGAACTTGTCGGGCCGGGCCAGCTTCGCGCCGATCATGAGCGGGATGCCGAAGCCGAGGTGGGTGGTCTTACCCCAGCCGATGTAGCTGTGCGGCACGCTCGCCCGGTAGAAGGGCATCAGCATGTCGCGCGGCGCGCCGGCGTCGTGGGTGATGATGGTGCGCTCCTTGTCGAGCGTCCGCTCGATCTCGCCGACAACCCGATAGGTCTGGATGGGCACCTCGTCGGCGGTGAGGAATGGCGTCCACTCCGCCAGCCACTGTTGGCGCAGGTCGGCGATCTGCGCGGCCACGTCGTTCTGGCGGGGGCGCTCGCCGATCTGCCCCTTGACCTCGTCGATGATCATGCGCAGCGCCAGGCGGGCATCGCCCGGCAGGCCGACGGCCACCGAATAGTC
>JAXLWN010000078.1:0-31494 GCA_046328475.1 Chloroflexia bacterium
CTTACGACGTACGACTTACGACTTACGACTCCGCAATCAAGTATCATCCCCCCACGTCAGCAGCGCTGACACCGACTCCCATCCCCCGGCCACCGGGACGTAAGCGAGGTGCCCCCATGTTGGTCCATACCCGCATCAGCAATCGACCGAACGGCACCAACCGAGCATAGAGCAGGCCGGGCCATCACATCGCCCCCTGCTCGGACACAACCGCATGGGGGAGACATGCTCCAGAAACCACCAATCGCCGACGAGGCGTTGGCAGCATCCGTACGCGCCAGTTACGGCATCATCGTCGCGCACCTCGAATTCCTGCCCCTCGGCGAAGACAACGACGCCGGGGTCTACCGGGTCACCGCCGCCGACGGCCCGACCTACTTCCTGAAAGTCCGGAGCGGCACCCTCTACCCACCCAGCGTCACCGTCCCGCGCGCCCTGCGCGAAGCGGACATGAGCGAAGTCGTCGCCCCCCTCCCGACCATCACCCCCGAGCCGTGGGGTACGGTCGGCGAGTTCGCCGTGCTGCTCTACCCCTTCGTCGAAGGCAAGAGCGGCTGGGGAGCCAACCTGACGCCCGCGCAATGGGGCGAATACGGCGCGATCTTCGGGCGACTCCACGCCACCCAGCTGCCGCCAGCAATCGCGCAAACCCTGCCGCGCGAAACCTTCATCCCCTCGGCACGACCGCGCCGCGTCGTGGAAGCCCTGCTCGCCGGCGAGCACGAGCGCGGCGACGACGGCGAAGCAACCCACCGCCTCGCAGCATTCGTGCGCGAGCATCGCGAAGAAATCGCCCGCATCCTCCGCCGCGCCGAGGAACTCGGGCAGGCGTTGCAGGCCACCCACCCCGACCTCGTCCTCTGCCACGCCGACTGCCACCCGGCAAACATCCTGATCGACGCAACGGGGCACCTCCGCGTCGTCGATTGGGACCAACCGATGCTCGCCCCGCGCGAGCGCGACCTGATGTTCCTGATCGGCCCGACCTTCACCGGCTTCACCCCAGGCTCGCCCGAAGCAGCCGCCTTCTTCGCCCACTACGGCGCGGTAACGCCCGACCCGGTCACCCTCGCCTACTACCGCTACGAATGGGCGATGCAGGACATCGGCGGCTTCGCCGAGCGCATCTTCCTCACCCCCGGCCTGGAGGAAGCCACCAAACTCGGGGCGATGGGCTGGCTCGACGTCCTCTTCCACCCCGACGGCATCGCCAACGCCGCCTACCAGACCGAAACGCTGCTGCCACCAGGTGTATGAACATGCAGGAGATCAGAGTTCCCACCCCATTGCCGTACGAGTTCCACGACGGCATCCTCCTCGGGGTCGCGGTCGGGCCGCGCCGCGAGGTCACCTTGACGGCATCGCTCGACCCGGTCTGGCAGCCGTCAGGCACCGCAGAGTGCGCCCTCCTCCGCTTCGGGAACATCGACAACTTCGCGGAGGTGCAGGCGTTCTTTGCGCGAGCGAACCCACATCCGCGGGGCTACTTCGGTCGCATCGATCGGCTCGACTACGCCCAGGACGAGCCGTCACGAGCCAATCGGCTCTCGTTGCAGCTCGAACTGGAGTGGCACGGCACAATCATCATCCGCTGCCGCAACCTGAGCATCCAGGGCGAAGAGGCAGCAAACATCGGGCTATCGCCAGGGAGCTAGCCGCCACAAACGATCATCGGGGGCCACGCACTGCGCGTGGCCCCCGATCCAGTCTCCCCACAACCCAACAATTCCCATTAATCCCATCACCAAGCAATCAATGTTCCCAACGTGGCATGATTTCCCCTCCTCGATGGGTCCGTAGTGGTAGCGGCACCAGGCATCCCCCACCAAGGAGGCCCACCATGGCTCACGCCCATCTCTCCGCTCTCTTCTCCTTCTCTCTTCTCTCCACTCTCCTCACGCTCCTCTCTCCGTCCTTGGCGTCCTCGGCGTCTTGGCGGTTCACCCGTCCTTTCTCTCCACGCTCTTCTCTCCACTCGCCACGCCACGCCCCCGGAGCAGCAGAAGAAAAAATCAAAAATGCAAAAACAAACCTACTTTCCCGCCCTCCCACCGTGGCACCGACCATGCCCTTTCCGTGCTATAGTGCCGCACGGCTCGTGGCGAGTGCGCGGCGTTGCCAGCCCGGCTGCCAATCACGGGCGCAACGCCGGACAACGATAGCATCGAGAGTGAGGAGGAGACGATGGAGGGCGTGGAGATCATCGGCGCGATGTCCCCGGCGGTCGAGGAAGTCCTGACACCCGAGGCCCTGGCCTTCGTGGTGGACCTCCACCGGCGCTTCAACCCGACGCGCGAGGAGCTGCTGAAGCGCCGCGCCGAGCGCCAGGTCGAGATCGACGGCGGCAAGAAGCCCGACTTCCTCCCCGAGACGCGCCACATCCGCGAGAGCTCCTGGTCGGTCGCCCCGACCCCGCCCGATCTGCAGGACCGCCGCGCCGAGATCACCGGCCCCTGCGACCGGCGCATGATGATCAACGCGCTCAACTGCGGCGCGAAAGTCTTCATGTCCGACCTGGAAGACTCCCTCTCCCCCTCCTGGGTCAACGTCATCCAGGCCCAGATCAACCTCCGCGACGCCGTGCGCCGCACCATCGCCTTCGACACCCCCGAGGGTCGCCAGTACCGCCTCAACGACGAGATCGCCGTGCTGCTGCTCCGCCCGCGCGGCTGGCACCTCCCCGAGAAGCACGTCCTGGTGGACGGCGAGAAGATCGCCGGCAGCTTCTTCGACTTCGGCCTCTACTTCTTCCACAACGCCCAGGAGCTCCTGTCGCGCGGCAGCGGCCCCTACTTCTACCTCCCCAAGATCGAGAGCCACCTCGAAGCGCGCCTCTGGAACGACGTCTTCAACCACGCGCAGGACGCGCTCGGCATCCCGCGCGGCACCATCCGCGCCACCGTCCTGATCGAGACCATCCTCGCCGCCTTCGAGATGGACGAGATCCTCTACGAACTGCGCGACCACTCCGCCGGACTCAACGCCGGGCGCTGGGACTACATCTTCAGCTGCATCAAGAAGTTCCGCGAGCACGACGTCCTGCTCCCCGACCGCGTGCAGATCACCATGACCGTCCCCTTCATGCGCGCCTACACCGAGCTGCTGGTCAGCACCTGCCACAAGCGCGGCGCGCACGCCATCGGCGGCATGGCCGCCTTCATCCCCAGTCGCCGCGACCCCGAGGTCAACAAGGTCGCCCTGGAGCGCGTGAAGGCCGACAAGGACCGCGAGGCGAACGACGGCTTCGACGGCTCCTGGCTCGCCCACCCCGACCTCGTCCCGGTCGCCCTGGAAGCCTTCGACGCCGTCCTCGGCGAGCGCCCCAACCAGAAGGAGCGCCTGCGCGACGACGTCCGCGTCACCGGCAGCCAGCTGATCGACTTCAACGTCCCCGGCGGCAAGGTCACCCGCGAGGGCTTTCGCATGAACGTGGACGTGGCGCTCCAGTACATCAACTCCTGGCTGATGGGCAACGGTGCCGCCGCCATCTACAACCTGATGGAAGACGCCGCCACCGCCGAGATCTCGCGCGGCCAGCTCTGGCAGTGGATCAACGGCGGCGCGACCCTGGAGGATGGCACCCCCTGCACCCTCGACCTCTACCGCGAAGTCCGCGCATCCGAAGTCGAGAAGCATGGCGGCATGAACAGCCAGCGCTTCGGCGAAGCCGCCGAACTCCTCGACAGCCTCGTCTTCGCCGAGCACTTCGCCGAATTCCTCACCCTCCCCGCCTACGGCAGCCTGGAATAACCCGCCCCGGTCGGCGCATCCCGTGGGATGCGCCGACGCTCTGGTAGGGGCGGGTCACCGACCCGCCCTCGCCGGGACAGCAATCGCGCTGCTGATCTCCACCCACCGCAGGGGGTCCGAGGCCCACCCTTACCATCCACCCACGCCGCCACCAGCTCCACCCCACCAGGAGGTGCCCCGTGACGCCAGCGAACCGGGCCGAACTGGAACGCGAGAAGATCGAGCACACCCTCGGCTTCTTCGCCAAACTCCTCTGCTCCGGCACCTTCGTCATCGGGCGCGACCCCGACGAATTCCTGGCGCACGACCTGAAGACCCACCTCCGCCCCGAGGGCATGCCCCTCGACTGGTCCGAGATCGCCGTCACCATCGACCGCGAGGCCAAGACCGTCACCATGTCGGCGCGCGGCATCACCCGCACCGCCGTCTACAACGGCGGCCAGGGGAGCACCATCGTCCCGGTCGGCGCAACCGGCGTCTTCTTCACCCCCACCCCCATCACCACCACCCTCCCCGACGCCGCCACCCCCCCCTGGCCCCTCGGCGACATCCTCCCTGACGAACCACTCCCGCGCAACGTCGATCAGGCCGCGCTCGACGCCGCCCTCACCCTCGCCCTGGACGACACCCGCCAGCCGGTGCCAGTCCGCACCCGCGCACTCGTCGTCGCCCACGGTGGCCGCCTCATCGCCGAGCGCTACGCCCCCGGCTTCGCCCAGGACACCCGCCACATCACCTGGTCGATGGGCAAGAGCATCACCGCCGCCCTGATCGGTCTGCTCGTCAAGGACGGCCATTTCTCCGTCGACGATCCCGCCCCGATCGCCGAGTGGCGGCAGCCCGGCGACCCGCGCGGCGCGATCACCATCCGCCACCTGCTGAACATGAGCAGCGGCCTCGAATTCCTCCGCGCCCAGGACGACGAGTCGAAGCTCGACCTCGGCTGGACCCGCTTCGACGACCACATGTACATCTACTACGGCGCGATCGACGTCTTCGCGCACAGCATCGCCCGCCGCGCCGCCGATCCACCCGGCACCGCCTGGCGCTACCGCAACGGCGACCCACTCACGCTCGGCAAGATCGTCCGGCAGACGGTCGAGGCGCGCGGCGAGGACTACCTCACCTTCCCGCAGCGCGCCCTCTTCGACCGCATCGGCATGCGCAACATGGTGCTGGAGCCCGACCCCTGGGGCAACTTCATCATGACCGGCTTCGACTACGGCACCGCCCGCGATTGGACCCGCTTCGGCCTGCTCCACCTCTGGGACGGCGTCTGGCGCCCCACCGGCGAGCGCATCCTGCCCGAAGGCTGGGTCGACTTCATCCGCACCCCCGCCCCCGCCGACCCCGAGCGCCACTACGGCGGCCAATTCTGGCTCAACGCCGGCGGACGCCTGCCCCACGTCCCCCGCGACGCCTACCACCCCGCCGGAGCCTGGGGCCAGGTCGTCGTCATCATCCCCTCGCGCGACCTCGTCATCACCCGCCTCGGCCACGCCTCCCCCCTCGACAACGCCTTCGACGCCTACCTCGACCGCACCGTGGGGGACATCCTGGCCACGATTGACTAACTCGAAGGAGCACGCGATGCCCCAGCCCCGCTCCTACCTGATCACCCCGGCCTCCAACCCCGCGATGATCGCCAAGGCCGCGCGGTCGGAGGCCGACGCGATCTGCATCGACCTGGAGGATGCGGTCGCGCCGAACGAGAAAGAGGCGAGCCGCGCCAACGTCATCCAGGCGTTGCGCGAACTCGACTTCGGCGACCGCCTGCGCCTCTACCGGATCAACGGGCTCGACACGCCGCTCGCCTACCGCGACCTGATCGAGGTGGTCGAGTCAGCGGGCGATCACCTCGACCTCGTGATCGTCCCCAAGGTGAACCGCCCCGAGGATGTCACCTTCGTGGATATGCTGCTGACACAGATCGAGGCCCGGCAAGGCTTCCAACCAGGCCGGATCGGGATCGAGGCGCAGATCGAGACCGCGCTCGGCAACGTCAACGCCGACCGCATCGCCGCCGCCTCCCCCCGCCTCGCCGGGCTGATCTTCGGCATGGGCGACTACGCCGCCTCATTACGGATGCCGCTCGACTCCATCGGCGAAGCCGACGAGAACGACCGCCTCTACCCCGGCCATCGCTGGGGTTACGTGATGAGCCGCATCCTCACCGCCGCCCGCGCCTTCGGCCTGCGCGCCATCGACGGTCCCTACGCCTCCTTCCGCGACCTGGAGGGTTTCCAGCGTGCCTGCGACGTGGCGCGCGTCCTCGGCTTCGACGCGAAGTGGTGCATCCACCCCGGCCAGGTCGCCGCGACCAATCGCGCCTTCGCCCCGCCCCCGGATCAGGTTGCCTGGGCGAAAACCGTGCTGGCAGAGTATGATCGCGCCACACAGGCAGGGCGCGGGGCGATCACCGTCGCCGGGCGGATGGTCGATGCGGCCTCGCTCCGCATGGCCCAGGCCATTGTCGAGCGCGACGAGGCCGCGCAGGCGCGGGGCGGCTGACGAAGGGGCGGGGGATGGGGTCGGAGGCGAGCCAGTCGCGGCGGCAGACGCTGAAAGTGATCGTCTGCGGGAATGGCGCGGTCGGCAAGACCTCGCTCATCCGCCAATATGCCACCGCGAAGTTCAGCGAGGAGCGCAACCGCACCCTCGGCATCGACATCACCACGCACGAGTTGCGTATGGGCGGGCGCGAGCGCAAGCTCGCCATCTGGGACATCGAGGGGCAGGCGGGCGACCGCCCTTTCTTCTACTACGGCGCGCAGGCCGCCCTCCTCGTCTACGACGTGACCCTGCCCGAGACGCTGGAAGGGCTGGTGCGCTGGTACGAGCGCGTCAAGAGCTACGCCCCCGAAGGGACGCCCCTGCTGATCGCGGGCAACAAGTTCGACCTCGGCCCGGTCGTGCCCGAACACTGGGGCCGCGCCTTCGCCGAACGCGCCCGCGCCGACGGCCACCTCCACATGTCGGCCAAGACCGGCGAACACGTCAACCGCGCCTTCAACCGGCTGACCGAACTGGCGCTGCGCGCGATCGCCTGACGTTTCGTCGTGGAGCGTAGAACGTACAGCATAGGACGTGTACCCGTTTCCCCAAGCGGGTAGAATAGCGAGGGACGGGTCGCGCCACGCTGTACGCTCTACGTCCCACGCTCCACGAACGAAGGGGAGACCATGACTGCGACGCAAGCAAACACCGCGCAACTGGCGCGCGAGATCGAGGCAATCGTCGGGCCGGAGGGCCTGGTCCAGCAGCCCGAGCAGTTGCGGGTCTACGAGTCGGATGGCCTGACCGTCTTCCGCCAGACGCCCGCCCTCGTCGCCCTGCCGACCACCACCGAGCAAACGCGCGATATTGTGCGCGCCTGCCGCCGCCACGGCGTGCCGTTCGTGCCGCGCGGCTCGGGTACCGGGCTCAGCGGCGGCGCACTCCCGGTCGAGGGCTGCGTCGTGATCGCCCTCAGTAAGATGCGGCAGATTCTCGACGTGGACATCCCGAACCAGCGCGTCGTCGTGCAGCCGGGGGTGCTGAACCTCTGGGTGACGCAGAAGGTCGCCCCGCACGGCTACTACTACGCTCCCGACCCCTCCAGCCAGCAAGTCTGCTCGATCGGCGGCAACGTGGCGGAGAACTCCGGCGGCGTCCACTGCCTGAAGTACGGCTTCACCGTCAACCACGTCCTCGGCCTGACCCTGGTGACCCCCGATGGCGACGTGGTCGAAATCGGCGGCCCGGCCATCGAAGCCCCCGGCTACGACCTGACCGGTATCGTCGTCGGCTCCGAGGGGATGCTCGGCGTCTGCACCGAGATCACGCTGCGCATCGTGCGCCGGGCCGAGGCGATCCGCCTCTCGCTGGTCGACTTCCCCACCATCGACGCGGCCGGCGACGCCGTCTCCGAGATCATCGGCGCGGGCATCGTCCCGGCCGCGATCGAGATGATGGACAACCTCGCCATCCAGGCGACCGAGGCGGCGACCCACGCGGGCTACCCGCTCGACGCCGGGTCGGTGCTGCTGGTCGAGCTCGACGGCCACCCGATCGAGGTCGAGCTACAGCAGCAGATCGTCGAGAAGATCTGCCGTGAGTGCGGCGCGCGAGAAATCCGCATCGCGCGCGACGCCGACGAGCGGGCGCTCTTCTGGAAGGGCCGCAAGGCGGCCTTCGCGGCGATGGGGCGGCTCAGCCCGCACTACATCGTGCAAGACGGCGTCATCCCGCGCACCACGCTCCCGCAGGTACTGCGCGAGATTGCCGAACTAAGCGAGCAGTACGGCCTGCGGGTCGCCAACGTCTTCCACGCCGGGGATGGCAACCTCCACCCGCTCGTCCTCTACCCGAACGAGGCCGACTTCGAGCGCGCCGAGCACCTGGCGGGCGACATCCTGAAAACCTGCGTCGCGCACGGCGGCAGCATCACCGGCGAGCACGGCGTGGGTGTGGAGAAGCGCCCGTACATGTCGGTGATGTTCTCCGAGGCCGACATGGAGACGCACCAGATGGTGCGCTGCGCTTTCAACCCGGACAACATCTGCAACCCGGGCAAGGTCTACCCGACCCCGCGCCTCTGCGGCGAGACACCCGGCAAGTACACCCCGCACCCGCTCGAACTGGCGGGGCTGGCGGATAGGTTTTAGAAGGACGCTTGAACCGCCAAGACGCCAAGGACGCCAAGAAGGGCAAAGGATGGAAACTCATTCTCTCTGCGTCGTACTCTGCGTCTCTGCGTCTCTGCGGTCTAAGTCTCTTGGAGAGCGATGAGTATGGCATCGGCAAAGTGGTCGTCAGAGGCGCTGGGGACGGCGCTCGATCCGCTCGTGGGCGGGCGGGTGCGCGCGACGGGGCCGCTCGACACGGTCGGGGGGCTTCAGCCCGCCGTGGTGATCGAGCCCGCGACCGAGGAAGAGGTCTCGGCGGCGTTGGCATTTGCCGACCGCGAGGGGCTGAAGATTCTCACGCGCGGTGGTGGTACACAGTCTGAATTGGGCCACGCACCGAGCGGCGGCGATATCTTGCTCAGCACCTACCAGCTGGAGCATGTGCTCGAACACAACCCGGCCGACCTGACCGCGACGGTCGAAGCGGGCATGTCGCTGGCCGACTTCCAGGGCGGGCTGAAGCGCTCGGGCCAGTGGCTCGCGCTCGACCCGGCGCTGCCGCTGGAGGCGACCATCGGCGGGATCGTGGCGACCGGGGCGAGCGGGCCGCGCCGCCTGCGCTACGGCGGCGTACGCGACCAGATCATCGGCGTGCGCGTCGTGCGGGCCGATGGCGTGGTGGCCAAGGGGGGTGGCAAGGTCGTCAAGAATGTCGCCGGCTTCGACCTGCCGAAGCTCTTCACCGGCTCACTCGGCACGCTGGGCGTGATCGTCAACGCGACCTTCCGGCTCTACCCGCTCGCCGCTAGCTCCCGCACGGTCTTCATGACCTCCCCACGGTTCGACCAGCTCTGCGACCTGGCCGTGAAGATCATCGGCACGACGCTGGTCCCCTCGGCCATCACCGTCGTCGGCACGAATATTCTCGGGCGCTGCCACCTGGTGGTGCGCTTCGAGGGGGTGCAATCGGCGGTCGAGGACCAGGCCGAATCGGTGCTGAAGATGACGAGTTGGACAACCATCGACGGCACAATCCTCCTGGATGACGGGGAGCGAGACGTCTGGGGTGCGATCACCGCCGGGCCGGGAGACGAAAGTCGCCAACTGCGCCTGAAAGTGAGCCTCGTGCCGACGGCGATCAGCCCGTGGATCGCCAAAGCGCGCGACGAGGCGACGCGTCGGGAACTCACCATCACCTACAACGCACATGTTGGTCACGGTCTGCTCGATGTCGGCCTGGAAGGCCCGGTGGAGGCGCTCCCCGCTCTGGTCAGCGACTTGCGCGCGGCGGCGGTGGCGGCGAAGGGTAGCCTCGTCGTGACCGAAGGTCTCCCGGAGGTCATCGCCACACTCGATCCCTGGGGGCCAAGCCCCGGCCTCGACCTGATGCGCCGCATCAAGGCGGAATTCGACCCGCGCAACACGCTCAATCCCGGGCGCTTCATCGGCGGGATATAGATAAAGTTGCAAGTTGCAGGTTGGCAAGTTACAAGTTGGCGGATCGAGAACCTGTAACCTGCAACCTGCTAACCTGTAACCACGAGGACAACGCATGGTAGTCACCGACCGCCCAACGCACACGCTTCGCGCCTTCGACGGGCACCACCCGCCCGACCGCGAATTGATCGCCGATTGCGTCCACTGCGGCTTCTGCCTGCCGACCTGCCCCACCTACGTGCTCTGGGGCGAGGAGATGGACTCGCCGCGCGGGCGCATCTACCTGATGAAGATGGCGGCCGACGGCGAGATCGGGATGACCGACGAGTTCGTCACGCACATGGACCGCTGCCTCGGCTGCATGGCCTGTGTCACCGCCTGCCCCTCGGGCGTGCAGTACGAGAAGCTGATCGAGACGACGCGCCAGCAGGTCGAGCGCCGCCACGAGCGGACGCCCGGCGACAAGGCGTTCCGCGACCTGCTCTTCGCGCTCTTCCCGCACCCCAATCGACTGCGCGCCACCTTGCCGTTCCTCTGGCTCTACCAGCAGAGCGGCGTGAAGGCGTTGCTGCGCTCCGAGCTGGCGCGCAAGTACATCCCAAAGCGACTGCTCGGCATGGAGGCGGTGATGCCGCCGGTGTCGCTCGACGCCATCACATCGCAGTCGCCCGCCTTCACCCAGGCGCAGGGCAAGCGGCGGGGACGCGTGGGGATGCTGGCGGGGTGCGTGCAGCGCGTCTTCTTCGACCCGGTCAACGCCGCGACGATCCGCGTCCTCACCGCCGAGGGCTATGACGTGGTCATCCCCGACCAGGGCTGCTGCGGCGCGCTGAACTTTCACGCCGGGCGCGAGGAGGGCGGATTGGAACGCGCCCGCCAGATGATCGACTCCTTCGAGACCGCGCAGGTCGAAACCATCGTCGTCAACGCGGCGGGCTGCGGCTCGACGCTGAAGGAATACGGCTACCTGCTGCGCGACGACCCGGCCTACGCCGAGCGCGCCAAAGCCTTCTCGGCGCGCGTGCGCGACATCTCCGAGGTGCTGGCCGACCTGGAGCCGGTCGCGCCGCGCAACCCGGTGCCGCTGCGCGTCGCCTATCACGACGCCTGCCACCTGGGCCACGCGCAGAACGTGCGCCGCCAGCCGCGCCAGGTGCTGCGCGCGATCCCCGGCATGGAGGTGCTCGACATCCCCGAGGCCGAGATCTGCTGCGGCAGCGCGGGCATCTACAACCTGGTCGAGCCCGACTCGGCCGAGGTCCTGGGCGAGCGTAAGGCGCGCAACATCCTCGACACGCGCCCCGAGCTGATCGCCACCGCCAATCCTGGCTGCCTGCTGCAAATCAACGCCTCGCTCGCCCGCCTCGGCGAGACCATCCCCACCGTCCACCCGATCGAACTGGTCGATGCTTCGATCCGGGGCGCGATCCCGACGGCGTGGTTTGCGCGGGTGGGGCGCATGTAGGTCCCAGCCCACCAGGAATTCTCGGTTATCGGCCACCACACGTCGTGTGGTGGCCGATACTTGATGTTTGCCAGCGCAGCGTCGCGCCGCTACACTCAGTGGCACACGCTCGGCGGTGGAGTGTCCCCGCCAGACAACTCACCCGGCCAGCAGACGACGAAGGAGGCAGCGCATGGCAGCCGAGGCAGGGCCGAAGCGACCGCCGCTCGGGCTGATCGCCGGCAATCCCAATTTTCCGGGCGGCTGGGAGCAGATGGTCGCGAAGGTGAAGCTGGCCGATGAGCTTGGCTATGACTCGGTCTGGATGGGCGAGACCTGGGGCTACGACCTCGTCGCGCGGCTGACCGAGCTGGTGCTGGCGACGAAGCGGATCAAGGTGGGCGCGGGGATCTTCAACACCTTCTCGCGGTCGCCGGGGACGCTCGCCTCGGTGGCGGCGACGCTGGACGAGCGGTCGGGGGGGCGCTTCATCCTGGGACTCGGGTCGTCCGGGGCCTACGTGGTGGAGCACTGGCACGGCATCCCGTTCGACCGCCCGTTGCGCCGCCTGCGCGAGTACACCGAGATCATCAACATGATCATGCGGCGCGAGAAGCTGGTCTACCAGGGGGAGATCTACAACCTGGAGCGGGGCTTCAAGCTGCAGTTCACTCCGCTCCGAGACCATGTGCCGATTTACATCGCGGCAATCACGCCGAGGAGCATGGAGCAGAGCGGGGCAATCGCGGATGGCGTGCTGCCGATCTATTGGCCGAGCGGGCGATACGGCGAGTTGCGACAGATGCTCGACCGGGGTTCTGAAGCGGCGGGGCGACCGGCCGGTAGTGTGGCGATTGCGCCATACCTCACCACGGCGGTGATCGCCGATGAGTCGCAGCGCGAGGCGGCGCGGCTGAAGGCGCGCGAGCCGATCGCGTTCTACATTGGGCGCATGGGGCGCTTCTACGCCGAGATGCTGTCTCGCTATGGCTACAGCGCCGAGGTGGCTGCGGTGCAGGAGGGCTGGAAGACCGGCCCCGACACGGCCCGCGAGCGGGTGAGCGACGCGATGCTCGACGACACCGGGATCGTCGGCACGGCGGACGAGGTGCGCGCCAAGCTGGCCGACTGGCACGCGCTCGGGGTGGACCAACCGCTGATCAGTATGCCGCCGGGCACACCCGAGCAGGCGGCAGCGGTGCTGGAAGCGCTGATCCGCTGACGGAGGGATCGATGGTCGGGCGCTATCTCTGGCGACCAAAGCCGGAGCGGATCACGGAGAACGCCGCCGGTGAGGTGATCTTTCGCGGCAGCGAGGGACTCTGGCTGACGCTCGTGGGGGTCGCGGCGCTGGTGGGGGTGCTGGCGATCTGGTTCATCGTCAGCGCGAGCGCCAGCGGGGGAGTCGGCGCGAACATTCTGCAATTCCTGATCGGTGCCGTCCTCAGTATTTTGATGCTGCTCGGGGCCTGGTTCGCGCGCAATCAGCGCCGCGAGGTGGTGGTGGATGGCACAGGGGTGACGGTGCGGACGCGAGAGCGGCAGGTGAAGCGCCACGTCGCGTGGGAGCAACTCACCCGGATCGAGTCGCGCTTCCTGCCGAGCCACCCGACGCAGCCCGCGATCATGCTGCACTGCGCCGATGGGACGACGCAGTTTATCGATCCACTCCAGGTCCACGACACCAGCACACTCCTCTACGAGGCGCAGCGGCGCAAGAAGAACTTCGATGACGCGGCGCAGGCCGCAAAGCTGATGGAGCGTCAGTCGGCGAAGGATGCCGATAAGGGCGGTGGCACAAAAGCCAAGAGGTGAGTCACGTCACGGTGTGGGGATCGGCGACGCCCGCCGCGCAACTGCGCGGCGGGCGTGTTCATTGCGTTGCGATGGCGCGGGGCGACCCTCTCCTGCGGGGTGTTCCCGCGCTCCCTGGTTCGGGGAAGGGGTGTGTCAGGCGGCGAGCTCGAGTTCGCGCGAGTAGGCGGGGGTGAGGAAGATGAGCAGGCCACCCTCTTCGACCAGGCAGAGCTGATTGTTCATCACCAGCGCGACCAGTTCGACCAGGGCGGTGTCCTCGTCCACGCCGAGGCGATCCGCGATGCCGATCGAAGACTCGGCGCGCAGCCCGTCGGTGAACAGTCCCTCGATCCGCTCCTGCAGGCTGGTGGTCAAGCTCATGGTCTCCATTGCCCTTCTCCGCTGCGTCGCTCTACGCTTCGCCATGTCAACCGAGCGATAACTCAATGGTACGCTCAGTCGCTACACCTACTGTACTCCTATGTCCCGGACCAGACTATCGTCGCGAAGTCCAGAATACTCCCGGATCGATCGGGCTATGGATACTAGTACGAAAGGGGGAGGCCCCCTCCCCGTACACCGAACATTGCATCCGCTGTGCCAAGTCGCGGCGCGGCGAATAGTCCGAAGGTACTGGTCTTGGGCCAGTCAGCACGGCTCTGTGCTGGTATCATCCGGCGAACGGGTTGTGATCTGGTTGAGCGATGGGTGAGGGGCGATGGAGGGGCAGGTACAGGAGCCGGTGACGCTCGACTTTCGCGTGCGCTACGCGGAGACCGACGCGATGGGCGTGGTCTACTATGCGAACTACTTCGTCTGGTTCGAGCTGGGGCGCACCGAGTGGATCCGCGCCCACGGCGTCACCTATCGCCAGTTCGAGGATCAGGGGGTCCTGCTCCCGGCGGTCCACGCGGCGTGCGACTATAAGAGTAGCGCCCGGTATGATGACCTGGTGCGGATCGAGACGACGGTGACCGTGCTGTCGCGGGCGCGCGTGGGCTTCGCCTACCGGGTGCTGCGGATTGAGCCCGGACCGGAGGCGCTGCTGGTCGAGGGGCGCACCGAGCATGTCTTCCTGAGCCGCGAGGGGCGGCTGGTGCGGCTCGACCGGCAATCGCCCTTCTGGACGACGCTGAGCGGGGCGGTGGTGGCGCGGGGCGGCGAGGTTCGGGGATGAGCAGGGCGCTCGGTCGCCTGGCGAACGTGGCATTCGAGGCGCTCTACGGCCCGCTGGTGCCGATCTACGACTGGGTCAGCCGCGCAGGCTTCGCTGGCGAGTGGGCGCGCTGGCAGCGGACGGTGCTGCAGTTCGTCGCGACTGGGCCGGTGCTGGAGATCGGGCCGGGGACGGGCGAATTGCTGCCGGTGCTGGCGGCGCAGGGGTTAGCGCCGTGCGGCGTCGAGTTCTCCGCGCCGATGATCGGGCGGGCGCGGCGCAAGTGGCGGGCGCGCGGGATGCGGACCGTGCCGATCGTGCGGGGGCGGGCGGAGCGGCTGCCGTTCGCGGGGGGGACGTTCGGCGGGGTGGTGGCGACCTTCCCGAGTGCGTATATCTTCCGGCCGACGACCTGGGAGGAGATCGCGCGCGTGCTGCGGCCGGGGGGGGACGTGGCGATCGTGCTCGGTGGCGAGCTGTCGCCGCACGGGCTGGGGCGGCGTTTGCGCGCGATGGCGTATGGGCTGCTGTATGGCGGGAGTCTGGTTGAGCGGCTGCCGCCACCGCCCGAGTCGAGTCTGGGCCTGCGCTGGGAGATCGTGCCGACGGCGCACGGGCGGGCGATTCTCCTGGTGGGGCGCAAGGCTGGCTGAGTGCGACACGGCTGCCCTGAAGATCGGGTATGCTGCCCCTAGCGGGAATGACGGACCGGGGAGGAAGCAAGCGCCATGCAGTATCTCTATCGCATCCAGCCAACCCGCCCGGCGATGCTCACGGAGGGGCCGACGCCGGAGGAGCAGCGGATCGTGGGCGAACACTTCAACTATCTGAAGGGGCTGACGGAGCAGGGCGTGGTGATCCTGGCCGGGCGGACGCTGAATACCGACGAGAGCAGCTTCGGCATCATCGTGTTCAACGCGGAGTCGGACGAGGCGGCGAGCGCGATCGTCGAGGGGGACCCGGCGGTGCGGCAGGGGGTGATGCGCGCGGCGCTCTTCCCGTACCGGGTGGGGCTGATTGATGAGGGGAATGCCCGACGCGAGGGCTGAGGCTAGCCGGTAGGAGCGGGACAGAGGATGGAGATTCGCGTTATCCCGACGGCGATCCCCGAGGTCGCGGTGATCGAGACGGAGTTCAAAAGGGACGAGCGCGGCTTCTTCATGGAGACGTACCACCGCCAGCGGTACGCGGCGGCGGGGCTCGATGCCGATCTGGTGCAGGATAACCACTCGCGGTCGGCGAGGGGGGTGCTGCGCGGGATGCACTACCAGGGGCCGCCGGCGGCGATGGTAAAGCTGGTGCGCTGCACGGCCGGGGCGATCCTCGACGTGGCGGTCGATCTGCGGGTCGGGTCGCCGACGTTCGGCAGGTGGGTGGCGGCGGAGTTGACCGCCGAGAATATGCGCCAACTCTGGGTGCCGGTGGGCTTCGGGCATGGGTTCCTGACCCTCTCGGAGTTCGCTGAGGTGCAGTACAAGTGCTCGGCGTACTATGCGCCGGAGGTCGAGGGGGCGGTCGCCTGGGACGACCCCGACCTGGCGATCGACTGGCCGCTCGCCGACCCGGTGCTGTCGCCGCGGGATCAGCGGGCGATGCGGCTGCGGGAGTATCTGGAGCGCCCGGCGTTCCAGTATGGACCGGGTGAATGAAGACGACTGACCTGCGCATTGAGCGCCGCGCATTCGACGGCGAATTGGTGGCCTACTGGGAGGCGGCGCTGCTGCGGCGGCGCAGCGCGTTCCTGGTGTGGCACGCGCCGCCGCAGACGCCGATCATTTACCCGCGCCGGGGGTTCAGCACGCGCAGCCAGCGGCACGAGATCGGCTGGATCTGGCCGCAGCGGCGGTATACGGTCTCGGTGGAGTTGGACGACCGGGGCGATCTGCGCCAGGCGGTCTGCCGGATCGGGCTGCCGCCGACGATCACCGGGCGGATCGTGCTGCTGCGCGAGCTGGGGCTGATCATGCGCATCGAGCCGGGGCCGGTGGTGACAGTTGACGATGACGAGTTCCAGGAGGCGGCGACCGACTCGGGGTATGACCCGGAGTTGCGGGCGTCGGCCTGGGCGGCGCTCGAAGAGGTGCGGAAGCTGCTGGAGGCGGGCGAGGGGCCGTTCGGCCCGGACCTGGCGAAGATGCATGCGCTGGCGCTCCGGCGGACTGGGGCTCGGTCGCTCCTCTCCTGAGCTTCAGTGGCCTGAATATTGGGTGTGACACGCCCCGCGCTGGAGGGATTCGGCGCGGGGCGTGTTGCGTGTTTAGGGCATAGGGGATGGGCGATTCTGGCGAGTGGTGGAGGAGGAGGTGAAAAGTAGGTTTGTTTGTTCCATTTTAACTCTTCCTCTTCCTCTCCAGGTAGGCTCCCTGGGTGGAAAAACGGTGAGCGGGTGAGTGGCCTATATCCCCAATCCGGGGGAAGAGCGGCGGCGATCTGGAGTGTTGGTGGGAGGTTGGCCTTCAATCCCCCGCATGCGGGGGACTCAGGAATTGGTGGCGCATGGCGAGTGTGAGCGGTCATGGTGGGGGCTCCTTCGTGGCGTGGCGACGGTGAGTGGTTGGGGGCGGCGCGGGTGCCGTCCGGCGCGGCGGGTCTGGGCGCCCCTACCTGGCTGGTGGCGGGATGATCGTGGTGCCGCTATCTCTACGGACCCATCGAGGGGGGCGGATCGTGCCACGGTGGGATGAGATTGGTTGGGATGGGGCGGTGGGGGGCAGGAGGGTGGGTTGGCGGGTCGATCTGGCTGCAGAGGGTGCGGAGTCGAGGGAGGTATCTGGGGTCTGCTATTGTCGGGGGAGCATTGGTGCGCTTGGCGAGTAGCTATAGTGACATTGTTGTAGTCGTACTATTGACAAGATAGTTTATAGATACTAGAATGCAAGTGGAGTCACGAAAGTGCTCCCACTGAAGTAGTTGTTGGATGTTGGGTTGTTCTTGCAGGAGGTGGTGGTCATGGCGACGCGAGCTTGGAATCCCTGGGGCGAGATGGTGACGCTGCGCGAGGCGATGAATCAGTTGATGGAGGATAGCTTCATCCGGCCGGGGGCGACGGTGCGCGCGGCGAGCGGCACGGGGTCGTTCTCCTTCCCGATGAATGTCTATGGCACGGCGGATGAGCTGAAGGTTGAGGCGCTGCTGCCGGGGGTGAGCCCGGAGGATGTGCAGGTTGACCTCGATCGCGGTGTGCTGACGATCGCGGCGAAGCGGCACGGCTGGGAGGCGAGCGAGGGGCAGACCTGGTTCGCGCGCGAGATTCAGCCGGGTCAGTTCAGCCGCTCGCTGACGCTGCCGTTCCCGGTGGAGGTGGAGCAGGCGAACGCCAATTTCACCAATGGCGTGCTGACGCTGACCTTGCCGAAGGCGGCGGCGGCGAAGCCGAAGCGGATCCAGGTCGGGAGCGGCCAGCCGCAGACGCAGATCGCGGGTGAGGCGCAGGGCTGACGTTGGGCGTAGAACGTTGAACGTAGAGCGTTGAGCCTATCACGTTCAGGGTTGCGGCTAGTGGATCATCTTAGAACAGGAGAGCGGCGGGATCGAGTTCGATCCCGCCGCTCTCGTTGTTATTCAGGTTGGGACTGGGGCCTGGTCAGTGGACGCGGCGTGCGCCGTAGTACTTGGGACCCCAGTAGCTATCCCAGATGTTGCTGATGACGACGCCGGTGCGCTCGCTGGCGGCGTTGATCATCTGGCCGCCGCCGATGTAGATGCCGACGTGGGAGAGGCCAGCCTGGTAGGTGTTCTCGAAGAAGACGAGGTCGCCCGGTTCGAGGTTCTTCGCGCTGACCGGTACGCCCGCGCCGATCTGGCTTTCGACAAGATGGCCGATGTTGACGCCGAGCGCCAGGTTGAAGACGTACATCGTGAAGCCGGAGCAGTCGAAGCCGCTCGGGCTCGAACCGGCCCAGACGTAGGGGTAGCCGAGGTAGCGCATCGCGACGTTGACGATGGCCTGCCCGCCGCTGGCGTTGGACGGGGCGGCGGCGGGGGCGGCGGCCGGGGCGCTCTGCGGCTTGGGGGCGGACTCGGCGGCGGTGACGGGGGCGGCGCTGGTCGAGCGGCGCCCGCTCAGGCCCTCGTCGGTCCAGCTGAGGTAGTCGGCGATGGCGTAGCCGGAGAGGCCGTCGTAATCGACCGCGTACCAGGCGTTGCCCGCGCCGTCATACGCGGGGCCATCCAGCACCGCCAGGACCGCCCCGGCCGGGGCGGAGCCGTAGATGGCACCGTCGAGCCCGTAGGTTTCGCGGATGCGGAGATTTTCGCCGCCGGTGCCGGAGACCTGGACGTGGGTGCCGGGGGAGAAGACCGGGCCGCTGCTCGGCGAGTGGCTGGTGGTCGATTCGACCACCGCTTCGCTGCCGTCACCGAGGAAGACCCCGGCGACCCAGCCGACGGAACCGGCGTAGGCGACCGGATACCAGGCGTAGCCGTCGCCGTAGTCGGGCGAACCGACCACTTCGACATCGGCACCCTCGGGGATGACGAGGATAATCGCGGCGTCAAGGTCGGCCCCGTCGCGCATGCGCGCTCCGTCGCCACCGGTGCCGGAGATCGTCAAATAATAGCCGCCGCCACTGCTAGCGGAGCGAGACGAGGCACCAGAAGCACCGGTGGGGTGGGCGGGGGCGTTCTCGGGGAGAACCAGAAAAGCGGCGTACACATAACCGATGGTGCCATTGACATTGACTTCGTACCAGAGCGCACCGTCGTCGCCCGCAAAGGGCCCATCGGTAACCGTGAGGGCCGTGCCCTCGGCGGCGGTGGTTAGTACGGTGTACTCATATCCCGCGCCTTCGCGGACCATGACGGCGTCGCCGCCGGTGTTCGCCACGATGGCGAGGCCACCAATTTCCAGGTCCGTGTCGGCGAGGGCTGACGGGATCGCGCTGGACAGCATGATGCCGACCAGCATGAACGCCGCCAGTATCCTGGCGAGCTTACTCAAATGACCATCCTCCTCTTTTGCCAACCAGTGGTGCCCTGGTTGCCCGCAGGTTGTCGGGATTGGTGGTAAACCTGTCTTCCTCCTGCATCTGTACGCGAAACTGGCGCGAGGCACCCTGGCGTAGGTACAACGCGCCGACGAATTCGCCCGTGGGTATCGACACCATTCACCACGGGACAAAGGACGTCAGAACCCTGAACCGGTTGGCTGATCCGATTCAGTCCTGTTCTGCCATCCCGAATTCGCCACACCCCCATCTTCGTGGCAATGGCCAGGCGATGACCATTGGCGCACGAATCCAACAAGAGTCCACAATAACCGCGATATGCGGTCCAGAACGGGAATTTCTCTTGTCAAGGCATCAGGAAAGGCTATTTCGTTGCTCGTCCCTTCGGACCACGCGCAGAATACCATAGGCGCTTTTGCGATGTCAATCCTTTGACCGGGCGTTTCGTCCCCCAAATGGGGGATAACGGGGTTGATCTTTCGTCTCGGCAATGCGGAAAACTGGCCTGGGGCGTGGTGGGGGTGGGTGTGGTAGGCTGCGCGGGGTGACGAGTCGTGAGTCGTTAGTCGTGAGTCGTGAGAGGGGACGGACCTCACCCCGCCGCCTGCGGGCGGCACCCCTCTCCCGTCTGGGAGGAGAGGGGGGAAGCTCCGGAGAGGGGAGGGGATGGGAACAGGGATGTAAGGATGGACCCCCCCCGCCGCTGCGGCGGCGACCCTCCCCCTTCAGGAGAGGGTGGGAATACGGGGGGACGCGGGTGGCGGTGTTGGGGCGCGGGTGGTGTGTGGTGTGGCTGTTGTAACGGGTATGGAGGGGTGATGGGTGCGGGGCGGTTTCGGATTGTGGCGACGAATCCGGGGATGGATTGGGCGATCGAGGAGGCGGCGGTTGCGGCGGCGGGGGATGCGGAGTTTGTCGTGATTCCCTGCGCGACCGAGGATGATTTGATCGCGGCGGGGCGGGAGGCGGATGGGATTCTGGCCGGGAACGAGGTCTATAACCGGCGGGTGTTGCAGTCCTTCGAGCGGGTGAAGGTGATCAGCCGACCGGCGGTGGGGTATGACCAAGTTGATACGGAGGCGGCGACGGAGTGCGGGATTGTGGTGACGCATGTCCCGGATTACTGCACGGATGAGGTTTCGGACCACGCGATGGCGCTGATTTTGGCTTTGCACCGGCGCGTGCCCTGGCTGGATGCGGCGATCAAGGCGGGGAACTGGGGGCAGGGGGTGAGCTATGGGGGCAACCGGCCGCCAGCGTCGCACGCGGGCGAGGTGCCGGGGCCGCGCTTGCCGTTGCGCGGGCAGACGCTGGGGATCGTGGGGTTCGGGCGGATCGGGCGGCGGGTGGCGGAGAAGGCGCGCGGGTTTGGGTTGCGGGTGATCGCGGCCGATCCGTTCCTGCCGGGGGATGCGGGTGAGCCGTATGGTGTGGCGATGACGGACCTCGATTCGCTGCTGGCGGAGGCCGATTTTGTCACGATCCACTGTTTGCTGAATGCGGGGACGCGGGAGTTGATCGGGGCGGCGCAGCTGGCGCGGATGAAGCGGACGGCGTATCTGGTGAATACGGCGCGCGGGCCGATTGTCGATGTTGCGGCGCTGGTGCCGGCGTTGCGGGAGGGGGTGATCGCGGGGGCGGCGCTGGATGTGACGGAGCCGGAGCCGCCGGGGAGCGATCACCCGCTGCTGGGGCTGCCGAATGTGATCCTGACGCCGCACTCGGCGTATTACTCCGACCGGTCGCGCGAGGAGGTGCGGCGGCGGGGGATCGAGCACGCGGTGGCGGTGTTGCGGGGGGAGCGGCCGGCGTTTGTGGCGAATCCGGCGGTGTTTGCGAGGGCGTGAGTCGTGAGTCGTGAGTGTGAGTGAAGTACGAAGTACGAAGTACGAACGACGAAGTACGCAGTGGCGAGTGACGGGTGATGGTAGGGGCGTTGCCTCTGCGGGATGTGGGGGCGTTCTGGTTGGGGGTGGTTAGGGCCTGTCTTCGGCTTGATGTTGTTGCTGCGATAGCCAGTGGATGACCTGCTCGCAGAGGGTGGCGAGGGTTGGGTGGTGTCCACGAGCAGGTGGGGGTGGGCGATGGTGAAGGTGCCAGCGGCGGCGGTGCGCTGCTGGAAGGCTTCGACGGCGGCCCAGGTGGTGGTGGCGTGGGCGGGGAGGTTGAGGGTCTGGCGCGACGCGATGCGCGAGCGCCAGAGCGCGGGTCGGGGCAGTGGCACTCGACGATGGCGAGGTTAAAGCGCCGGTCTCGGCGGCGATGCGCGCGGCGATTCGTAGGTGGTGCGGTAGCCGAGCGGGCTGTCGCAGATGACACTGAGACCCTGGAGGAGTTGGCGGCGGCCGATGTTGAGCATGACGTTGTAGGAGAGGCCGGGCGGTTCGTTGTCGGTGAGGTCGCGGATGTCGTCTTTGTCGATCAGCGGCCAGCGGAGTTGGTGGCTCAGGGCGCGGGCGAGGGTGGTTTTGCCGCTGCCGGGCGGGCTTTCGGGCGAGGAGGACGAGGTTGGGGCGGGGCATCGGTGGGCTCCAGTGACGAGTAACGAGTAACGAGTAACGAGTGACGGGAGGGGTTCAAGTTCAAAGTTCAAAGTTCAAAGTTGGGGCGGGGGAACTTGAACTTTGTGCACGAACTGACGAATGGTGCGTAGGAAGGCGCAAAGTGTGGGTGAGCTTCAGTCGCTGGGATCGTTGGTGGCGGCCCAGCAGCAGGCGGAGTCGTCGATGGAGAGTTGGCCGGAGCGGAGCCGCCGCCGGGGGCGACGGCGGCGAAGGTGAGGGCGGATCCGGCCTGGTGGCCGATGACGCGGGTGATCATGCCGACCGGCCCCATGCTCATGGCGGCGAGGGGGAGGGAGAAGCCCTCGATGGTGCCGGTGGTCGCGGCGCGGCAGAGGGCGAGCAGGCGGGTGGCGTCGGCGGCGGACTGGGGCATCAGGGCGAGTTTGGCGGCGCTGGCCCCGGCGGCCTGCATGGCGCGGAGGTGGGCGATCAGGGTGTCGTCGGGCGGGGTGGCGGTGAAGTCGTGGAAGGAGAGCAGGACTGGCATGTTGTGGGCGCGACCGGCGGCGATGATGCGGTCGCGGAGATTGGCGGCGGTGGCGAGTTCGAGATCGACGAAGGCGGGGATGCCGATGGCGATGGCGGCCTCGATGGTGGCGATGCGGGCTGGTTCGTCCTGGGCCTGCGCGCCGCCTTCCGCCTGGATGCGGTTGGTGAAGAGGAGCGGCAGGCCGAAGGGGGCCAGGCGCGGCAGGAGGTCGCGCACGAGGTCGGGCGTGATGTGCTGGAGGTGGTCGGCGCGCAACTCGACGGCGTCGGGGGCGAGGGGGGCGATGCGCGCGGCCTGGGCCACGGCGTCGTCGGGCGTGGTGGCGACGATGGGGACGCAGACGACCGGGCGGTCGCGGCCGAACCACTTCGCGCCGACGGCGAAGCCAGCGGGTGGTGGCGCGGGCTTGCCTCGTTCGAGGATTTTGATGGCATGGGCGACCTCGGCCGCGACCTGCGCGGGGGCGAGGCGGTCGGTGTGGATGGTCCAGTGGGCGAGCGCGTAGGCGGGCTGACGGGCCGCTTTCAGCGTGCGGATGTGCTCCAGCGGGTCGGCCGATTGCAGCAGCGGGCGCACCTCGACGGTGTCCTTGAGCCGCTGGAAGAGCGTTTCCGGCGAGGCTTCCAGGCAGATGATCCAGCCCGATTCGGCCATGGTGGCGTGATTGGCCGGGAAGGTCGGCACGCCGCCGCCGGTGGCGACGATCGGGCCGTCGGTGCGGCTGGCGGCGGCGCACAGCGTCTCGGCTTCGATCTGGCGGAAGGCGGGCTCGCCGTCGTTCGCGAAGACATCGGCGATGGTGCGACCGGTGCGCTCGACGATCAGCGCGTCGAGATCGCAGGCGGGTCGCCCGAGTCGGGCGCCGAGGTGTCGCCCGACGGTTGATTTGCCGGTGCCGCTGAAGCCGATCAGGTAGATGGGGCGCATGGACTCCTGCTCTGGGTTCAAAGTTCAAAGTTCAAAGTTCAAGGTTGGGATGGAGGAGCGTTCACGCTGTCTTTGTTTTGCTCGCCACCCACATGTTACGCGCTAGCCATCTGTAGCCGCTCATCCACCTCCGCCGCGAGGCGATCGAGGAGGGCGCGGTTGCTGCGGGCCACGAACTCCTTCTTGGCGTCGAAGGACCGCTGCCAGAGTCCTGCCGCCCAGCAGATTTCACGCTCATCGGCGGTCCAGTGGTGGCCGCGCGCCTGCTCGTAGGCGTCGAGGAAGGCGGCGGTCTCGGCCACGTTGGGGATCGTCTCCGGATTATAGCTCGCGAGGTAGACGGCAGACGCCGCCCCGGCGAGCGCCGCTTCCGGTTGGCTCGCGACGCTGTCCCAGTCGTGGACGGCGTGGAGGTGTTGCCCGTGCCAGCGGAGGTTTTCCGACCACCAGTCGGCGTGCCCGACGACCGCCGGGTGGTCGCAGCGGGCCAGGCGCTGGCGCACGCGCTGCGCCGCGCCATCCAGCCATGCCGGCCCCGGCTGTGCGTTCAGATTGGCATCGGTGTCGTCGGCGATTGGCCAGATGCCCGGCTGATCGTGATCCCACCAGACCCAGGCGGGCGGCGGTGCCAGCGTCGGCAATGCGGTAGGCGGCGGCGCAAGGGCGACCGATGCGGCGAGCGCCGCCGCGTAGAGGCGCGGCGCGTCCGGTCCCGGGGGGAGCGTCGTGCCGCCGGGGATGTAGGCCTCGGCCGTGGCCACCAGCGCGCCAAGCGGGGCAGGGCCGACGAGTACCTCCGGGCACGGGAAGCCGCTTGCCCAAAGGTGGTGCTGGACCTGCACGCACGCGGCGATACGCTCGTCGGGGGGCCGCGCCTTGACCACTACTTGCCGACCATCCGCCAGTTGCAGCCCGCGCACGACGGAGAGGTGCTGGGACTCGAACAACAGACTGACGGGTTCCGCGCCAAGCCGGCGGCGGCACCAGGCAGCGAGTTGGTCTGGCGATACAAGCTGCTCCATCGGCCTTGTCCGGGAGAATCTCGACGCCCCTCGTCCCATGTCGCGCCGCGCACCGGCGCTCGGGCCGCAGTGTAGCACACGCTGCCAGGGCATACGTCCGGCATGCAGGCGACACCGGTGACTACTGGCCCGAGGTGGCCCGGGGTAGCGCGCAAACTGGGAACTCAGAGCCCGAAGGCTTTGCGGACGAGCTGGATGCCGGCGACGGCCATGCCGAGGGAGAGGAAGCGCAGGATGATTTTGCCCTTGACGCGCTGGGCGAGGCGCGCACCGATCTGCGCGCCGACGATGCCGCCGACGGTCATGGCGATGCCGGGGACGAGGACGATGTGGTGGTTGATAGCGTGCGGGATGATGCCAGAGATGGAGGTGAAGATCAGGACAAAGGAGGAGGTCGCGGTGGCGTAGTGCGCCGGGAAGCCGAAGAGGAAGACCATCGCCGGGACGAGGAAGATGCCGCCGCCGACGCCGAGGATGCTGGCCAGGAAGCCGATGCCGAAGCAGAAGATGATGCCGTTGCGCATGTTGAAGGCGTAGGTGACCTCGTTCCCCTTCAGGTCGATCATCGTCCGGCGCACGAAGCCGGATGGAAGCGGCTTATTGGGGTCGGCGAGTGCTTTGGCCTTCGCGGGGTCGGGACGCACGTTGAGGAAGATCGCCACGCCGACCAGCAGAAAGCCGAAGACCCCTTTGAAGAGTGCCGAGTCGAAGCGTGACGCCACCAGTCCGCCGATGAAGGCGCTCGGCACGGTGGCGCAGGCGAAGCGGATGCCGGTGGCGTAGTCGATCCGCTTCACCTTCGCGAAGGCGTAGGTGGCCGAGAGGCCGTTGAAGAGGACGACCAGCAGGGAAGTGCCCGATGCCTGCTTGGTCGAGAAGTCGCTGGCGAAGAAGAGGAGCAGCGTCGGGACGATGATGAAGCCGCCACCCGCTCCGACCAGCGAACCGTAGATGCTCACGACGAGCCCGAGCGCGATGAACACAAGGATTTCTTGGACAGGCATAGCCACCCCATTGCGGATTGCGGATTGCGGATTGCGGATTAGGTACCTCCCACCCCTGCCGCGCATTATACACAGGTGCGACGAGTGCCGCTGTATTCAATCTGAAATCCGCAATCCGCAATCCGCAATTACTTGATGTCGGCTACTTCTCCGCCGGTGAGCGAGGCGAGATCGGCGGCGGGCAGGCGAAAGACGGCGTTGGGGGTGCCTGCGGCGGCCCAGATGTAGCCGAGCGTGAGCAGGTCGGCGTCGATGAAGATGGTCAACGCTTCGCGGTGGCCGACCGGGGGGATGCCGCCGATGGCGAAGCCGGTGCGCTCGCGGACATAATCGGCGTCGGCTTTCTCGATGGTCTCGCCGACGAGGTCGCGCAGGCGCTTCTCGTTGACGCGGTTGACGCCGCTGGCGATCACGAGGATCGGCTTTTTCTCCGCCTTCGTGCGGAAGACGAGCGACTTGGCGATCTGCGCTACTTCGCAGCCGATGGCGGCTGCGGCGTCGGCGGCGGTGCGCGTGGAGGCGGGGAATTCGACCACCTGGAAGGCGAAGCCGCGCGCCACGACGGCTTCTTGCACGCGGCGGGCGCTGGTGCTGAGGTCTGCGGACATGGGGGACCTCCAGTCGTGAGGCGTGAGGCGTGAGTCGTGAGAGGAGTAACGAGTAACGAGTAACGAGTAACGAGTAACGAGTGATGAGTGATGAGGCAGGGGAACGGGCGAGAGAGACGGACCCCTCCCCGCCGCCTGCGGGCGGCACCCCTCTCCCACCGTCTGGGAGAGGGGCAGGCAGCGCTCGGAGGGTGGTGGGGGATGTGGGGCGATGAGGGTCATCCCCGACCCACGATCTCGATGATGTCGCGCAGCATGGCGGCGGAGGCACCGGAGGGGCCGGGACCGGCGCTGGTGACGGCGGTCTGGCCGTAGAGGTCGGAGTGGTAGACGATGCCCATCTCGTCCATGCTGAGGCGCGCGAGGGGGTGGCTGGCGGCGAGGACGGTCGGCTGCACGCTGAGGGCGTAGGTGCCGTCGTCGCGGCGATCGGCGATGGCGAGCAGGGCGAGGCGGCCACCATCGGCGGAGGCGGCCCGCGCTTCGTCGGCCGTGACGTCGCGGATGCCGGTCACGGTGAGGTCGGCGAGGGTGGCGGGGTGGCCGAGGACGGCGTTGGCGATGATCACGAGCTTGTTGGCCGAGTCCCAGCCATCCACGTCGAGCGAGGGGTCGGGTTCGGCGATGCCGATCCGCTGCGCCTCGGCCAACCCGGCCTCATAGGTCTGGCCCTGGGCCATCAGCCCGAGGATGACCTGCGTGGTGCCGTTGAGCAGGGCTTCGACGCGACGAATCTCGCTCCCCGCGAGGTCGCGCCGCCCGACGTTGACGGTCGGCAGCTCGCCGCAGACCGCGCCGCTGAAGGCGAGCGCCGAGCGCGTGGCGAGGGACTGCAACTCGGCGTAGGCGAGGACGAGCGGGCCTTTGCTCGCCAGGACGGTGTGCAGGCCGCGCTGCAGGGCGATGCGCACGAGGTCGAGGCCCGGCTGGCCGTCGGTCAGGTTGGTGGGGGTCGCTTCCAGCAGGAATTCGGCGGCGGCGCGCTCGACCAACTCGCGCGCGGAGATCAGCGGGCGCTCGGGGGTTGCCAGCGGCGCGATGCCGCGCCGCGCGTCCTTCAGCGCGATCACGTCTGCCAGCGCGAAGCCCGCCGGGTCGTAGAGTGCGCCGGAGGAGTCGGCGAGCCCCACGGCCCGGAGCGCGATGCCGTGGCGATCGCGCAGCAGCGCCTCTTTCTCCAGCGCGATTGCCAGGAAGTTGCGCCCGATGTTGCCGAGGCCGGTGAGGATGTAGCGGTAGGTCTGCATCGTTGTCCTATTGTAGTAACGAGGTCGAGTAACGAGCAACGAGGAGCCGGCGAAGCCCAGACGTCGGGTTCGCCGCTTCTGAAGCCCCGTCCCTCGTTACTCGTTACTCGTTACTTTCGTGTTCGCCAGTTGCTCGTAGACGCGGACGAGGCCGGCGTCGTCTTCGGTGCCCTGCGCCTACGGCGACCCCGGCGTGGATCATCTGGCGCGCTGACGGTGGCGAGGAAGAGGGCATGTTCATTTGCGTGGCGGTGTCGGCGACGATGCCGAGGTCTTTGGTGAAGATGCCGAGTTGGCCGCTCTGGGTGTCGAAGCGGCCGTCGATCATCTGCTGGGCGCGCAACTCGAAGATGCGCGAGTGCCCGGCGCTGACCTTGATGATGTCGTAGACCTGCTGGATGTTCAGCCCAGCCTTGGCGGCGCAGGTCAGGCCTCGCGCGCGGTGAGGTGGACGTCGACGAGCAGTTGGCTGGACGCTCTTCATCACCTGGCCGTCGCCTGCATTCGGCCCGACATGCCAGATGCGGTCCACGCCGCCGACGACTTCGAGGAGCGGGCGGGCCTGCGCCAGCGTCGCAGGGTCGCCACCGACGATGATCGAGAGGCGCCCTCGATTGCGCCGACCGTGCCGCCGCCGGACTGGGCATCGAGGAAGCGCAGCTCGTGTGCATCGGCGCATCGGCACCGAGCGCCGCCGCCCTCGTCGCGGCCGATGGTCGCCATCTGGAGCACGGTCGCGGTGCCGGGCGCGAGCGCACCGAGTGCGCCGTCGTCGCCGAGGAGCACCGGCGCGTCGCGCCGCGTTCAGGACCATCACCAGCGCGTAGTTGGCGTCGCGCGGGTGATCGGCGGGCTGGTGGCCTGGGTCGCGCCCAGTTCGACCAGCGCGGCGCTGGCGGCCGGGCGGAGGCCGTAGGCCGCGACGGCGCAGTCGCGGCCAGGCGAGATCGGCCCCCCATCGGGCGTCCCATCGCTCCCACGCCGAGGAGCGCGACCTTCGTTTTTGTCGCCACCGTGCCGTTCCTCCACTCAGGGCTTCGCCGTCGTGTTGCCATGGGCGGCGGGTGCGTTGGCGGTTGAAACCGCAGCTGGGGGCGCTCACGCGCCACGAAACCCGCCTGCGCGGGTTAGGTCCCGCCTGGCAACGCGACGCCGCACCTCCACGCAGGGCTGTTCCGGCGCGGATTGTACCAACTCCTGGGGGTGGGGCGTTCAGGAGGGTGGTAGGTACCGTGCTATACTCGCGGGCGTGTCTCGGAGGAGTACACCCCGGATGTGATGAAGGAGGGCTTCCCGATGGGCGAGATGATCACCTTCCCGGCGAACGGCGGCACCTGCCCGGGTTATCTCGCGAAGGCGACCAGCGATGCGATTAAAGGCGTGGGCGTGATCGTCCTCCAGGAGTGGTGGGGGCTGAACGATCACATCAAGGATGTTGCCGACCGCTTCGCGGCGCGCGGCTACCACGCGCTGGCCCCCGACCTCTACCACGGCGTGATCGCGACCGAGCCGGACGAGGCCGGGAAGATGCTGATGGCGCTGAACGTGGAGCAGGCGGCGAAGGATATGCGCGGGGCGATTGCCTATCTGCGCGAGATGACCGGCAAGCCGGTCGGGACGATCGGGTTCTGCATGGGGGGCGCGCTGAGTCTCTACGCGGCCTGCGACAATCCCGATGGCGTGGGGGCGTGCGTCGATTTCTACGGCGGGCACCCGGCGTTCAAGCCGAATGTCGAGGCGCTGCAAGCGCCGGTGCTCGGCATCTTCGCCGAGAAGGATGGCTTCGTGAATGCGGAGTTCGTCCGGGCGCTCGACGAGCGGATGAACGCCGCCGGGAAGGCGCACGAGTTCATCACCTATCCCGGCACCGACCACGCCTTCTTCAACGACGACCGGCCGCAGGTGTATGACGCGGATGCCTCCGCCGATGCCTGGAAGCGGTCGTTGGCGCATTTCGCGACGAACCTGGGGTAGCGGCGAAGGGGCGAAACGGCGAGTGGTCGAGACGGCGAGACGGCGAAACGGCGAAACGGCGAACGGGCGAGTGGGCGATAGCGCAGCTTCTCAAGGTAATTCTCCGCCAGAGTCGCGGCAAACGGGTGAGCGCACCGGCGCGGTGACAGTGTCGCCGGAAGTGGATCGCGTTGACGCGGTACGCGAAGCTGAGCGGGATGAGCTGCCCGCTCGTTCGCCCGTTCGCCGTTTCGCCCACTCGCCGTTTCGCCCTTCGCCCGTTCGCTCATCCGGTTCGACTGGTCCCTGCTCGGCATGATGCTGACGATCAAGGGGCTGGTCTTCCTGCTCGGCGTGGTCGCGTTCGAGATGGTCGGGGAGGAGTATCTCGATTGGCCGCGCGGCGTCATCGAGATCTGGAACCGCTGGGATGCGCCGCACTACATCGACCTGGCGCGCTATGGCTACGAGTCGACCGGCGAGCGGTCGTACTGGATCGTCTTCTATCCGCTTTTCCCCTGGCTGACGCGCCTCTTCTCGCCGACCGGCGACTATGTGCTCGGCGCGATCATCGTCTCCACGATCGCCTCGCTGGCGGCGGGGTTTTTGCTGCACCGGCTGGTGCGGCTCGACCTGGGGGACGAGCTGGCGCGGCGCGCGGTCTGGTTCCTCTACATCTACCCGACCGCCTATTTCCTGCACATCGGCTACACCGAGGCGCTCTTTCTGGCGCTGGTGCTGGCGACGTTCCTGGCGGCGCGGCACGACCGCTGGTATCTCGCCGGGGTGCTGGGCGCGCTCGCCTGCCTGTCGCGTATCAACGGGCTGATCCTGGTGCCCTGCCTGGGGCTGGAGATCCTGTTGCGCCTCTGGCGAACGCGCCGGTGGGACTGGCGTTGGCTGGCGGTGGGGATCATCCCGCTCGGGTTTGTCGGCTACCTGGTGCTGAACTATCGCGTGACGGGCGACCCGTTTACCTATGCGCATCTGCTCGAAGAGAAGTGGTTTAAGTCGCCCGGTTCGCCGATCGCCGGGATCGCCGAGATGGTGAGGTCGGCGTCGTGGCGCTCGCCGATCGAGCGGGAGATGGTGGTGTTCCACCAGGTCTTCTTCCTGCTGCTCGGCGCGGTGGCGGCGGTGGGGGCGTGGTGGAAGCTTCGGGCGTCCTATGGGCTCTGGATCGTGCTGAACCTGGGGCTGATGACCAGCACGGGCTTCATCCTGAGCGCGCCGCGCTACACGCTGAGCCTCTTCCCGATCCCGATCCTCTTCGCGCTGCTGGCGCGCAAGCAGGGGTGGTCGAATGCGATCACGGTCTGGTCGCTGTTCCTCCAGGCGCTGTATATCGCGCTGTTTGTGGTGGCGTGGAGTGCGTATTGAGGAGAGTGGAGAGAGGAGAGAAGAGAGAGGGGATGAAGGGAGAGGGGTGAAGGGAGAGGAGAGTAAGACCGCAGAGACGCAGAGACGCAGAGAACGACGCAGAGACGACGAGGGAGGGACGAGGAGGAACGGAAGAACCACAGAGAGCACTGAGGACACGGAGAACGGTTCAGCCTATCTGCTAGGGCCGAACCGTTTTTGTTTGCATGCCGCTATTGCGCGTTGATCTCCGTCGCGGGGTGGATACGGAAGATTTCGATGAAGCGGGTGAGGAGGTCGGGGGGGCCGCTGATGGCGATGTTGCCGCATTGGATCGCTTCATCGGGGGTGATCTCGCCCGCGAGCATCGGCTTGAGGGGGGCGGTGGCGGTGAGGGTGAGGTCGGCGTCGGGGAGCGGGCCGGAAGCGGCGGTGAGGGTGCCGTCGGCGACGATCGCGTGGATGACGATGTCGCCGAAGTGGCATTCGTAGCTGGCGTGGAGGTCGCGCGCGACGTCCGGGTGGAAGGTGGTGCGGAGCGCCATGATCATCGAGTCGGGCGTGATGATCTCGCCGGGGCGCGGCTGCCCGAGCGACTGCGCGCCCCAGCGGGCGAGGCGCAGCACGACATCTTCCAGTTCGCGACCGTAGTCGGTGAGCTCGTAGACCACGCCCGACGCCGGGCGCGGCTGGGCGCGGCGCTGCACGATGCCCGCTTCTTCCAACTCTTGCAGCCGCGTGGTGAGGATATTGGTGGGGATGCGGGGCAGGCCCCGCAAGAGGTCGGTGAAGCGGCGCGGCCCGACGAGGAGGTCGCGGACGATCAGCAGCGCCCAGCGCTCGCCGACCAGCTCCAGCGCGCGGGCGAGGCCGCAATATTGACCGTAGGTGCGCTTCACCGAACTGCTCCATCCCGTGCTTAACTTGACAAGGTGAAGTATACTTGCTTTTAACAAGTAAATCAAGCGGTATGGGAAAGGATTGCAGATGCGGCACATTTCGGTGGTCAACAGCCTGACACTCGATGGCGTGATGCAGGCACCGGGGCGGCCCGACGAGGACCGGCGCGGCGGCTTCGCGCACGGCGGCTGGGCGCAGCCTTACGGCGACGAGGTCATGGGCCGGGAGATGGGGAAGGGGATGTCCCGGCCGGGGGCGCTGCTCTTCGGGCGGCGCACCTACG
>JAXLWN010000079.1:0-30732 GCA_046328475.1 Chloroflexia bacterium
CGTTACTCGTTACTCGACTCAGCACTCAGCACTCAGCACTGGAGCGAAGCGATGCCCCACTACGACCTCCTCATCCGCCACGCCACGCTCGCCACCGACCCCACCCTCCCCCGCACCGACCTCGCCGCCTCCGACGGCCAGATCGTCGCCATCGCCCCCGAACTCCCCGGCACCGCCACCACCGAGATCGACGCCACCGGCCTCCACCTCTTCCCCGGCGTCATCGACGCCCACGTCCACTTCGACGAGCCCGGCCGCACCGACTGGGAAGGCTTCCACACCGGCTCCCGCGCCTTCGCCGTCGGCGGCGGTACCACCTACTTCGACATGCCCCTCAACGCCCATCCGCCCACCATCGACGCCGCCAGCTTCGACGCCAAACTCGCCGCCGCCCAGGCGAGCTCCCTCACCGATTTCGCCCTCTGGGGCGGCCTCGTCCCCGGCAATCTCGACCACCTGCCCGAACTCGCCGAGCGCGGCGTGATCGGCTTCAAAGCCTTCATGTCGCGCACCGGCACCGACGACTTCCAGGCCGCCGACGACCTCACCCTCTACGAAGGCATGGCCCGCGCCGCCACCCTCGGCCGCCTCGTCGCCGTCCACGCCGAAAACGACCACCTCACCGCCGCCCTCGCCCAGCGCGCCATCGCCGCCGGGCGCACCGGCGTCCGCGACTACCTCGACTCCCGCCCCGCCATCGCCGAACTCGAAGCGATCACCCGCGCCATCACCTTCGCCGAGGATACCGGCTGCGCCCTCCACATCGTCCACGTCAGCACCGGGCGCGGCGTCACCCTCGTCGCCGCAGCCCAGGCACACGGCATCGACGTCACCTGCGAAACCTGCGCCCACTACCTCGTCTTCACCGAAGAAGATGTCGAACGCCTCGGCGCGGTCGCCAAGTGCGCCCCGCCCCTCCGCCCGCAAGCCGAGCAAGACGCCCTCTGGTCTCACATCGCCACCGGCACCCTCCCGATCATCACCTCCGACCACTCCCCCGCACCACCCTCCATGAAAGAAGGCGACAACTTCTTCACCATCTGGGGCGGCATCTCCGGCTGCCAATCAACCCTCCCCGCCCTCCTCACCGCCGCCCCGTCGCACGACATATCCCTCCCAGCCATCGCCGCCCTCACCGCCACCAACGTCGCCCGCCGCTTCGCCCTCCCCCACAAAGGCACCCTCACCCCCGGCCACGACGCCGACCTCGCCCTCATCGACCTCACCCACACATCAACCCTGCAACCCACCGACCTCCACTACCGCCACCAAATGAGCCCCTACATCAACCGCCAATTCCACGCCCGCACCAACGGCTGCACCATCCTCCGCGCCCAAGTCATCACCCACAACGGCAAGATAGTTGCTCAACCTCCGGCAATGGAGGCCCTGGGTCTTCCCAGCGGGAGGTCACGCCGGAAAAGTATGCAGGGCTTCAACCTCGCCAAGCACCAACCCCGTTATCAGCCTCCTCCAGCGACGGTCTTCTCCGGACGGTGGAGAGCGCGGTGCCGCCCGCAAAGGCGGGCGAAAATGCGGGCTGTACCCCCCTGATCTCTGATCTCTGACCTCTCGGAGTAAAAGATGAAAACCAAACTCACCGCCCGCTTCATCATCGGCTACACCAACAACGACCACGCCATCTACCCCCACGGCGAAGTCGTCTACGAAGGCGACACCATCCTCTTCGTCGGCCACAACTACCCCGGCCCCGTCGACACCACGCTCGACTTCGGCGACGCCATCATCTCCCCCGGCTTCATCGACCTCGACGCCCTCGCCGACATCGACCACGCCATCCTCGACACCTGGCTCGATCCCGACCGCCTCCTGGGCCAGCGCTGGTCCGAAGCCTACTTCCACTCCAACCCGCAGGAGACCTTCGGGTTCGAGGACGAAGTATTCAAGCGCCGCTACGCCCTCACCCAGCTCATCCTCAACGGCATCACCACCGCCATGCCGATCGGTGCCGAGTTCTACCGCGCCTGGTGCGAAACCTACGACGAATTCGCCGCCACCGCCGAGATCGCGGGCGATCTCGGCCTCCGCATCTACCTTGGCCCCAGCTATCGCGGCGGCATCAACGTCACCCGCGCCGACGGCTCCCCCGCCGTCCTCTGGGACGAGGCCAAGGGCGAAGCCGGACTCGACGACGCCGCCCGCTTCATCCGCGACTTCGACGGCAAGCACGACGGCCTCATTCGCGGCGCGTTGCTCCCCGCCCGCATCGAAACCAACACCCTCGACATCCTCCGCCGCACCAAAGCCCTCAGCGACGAATTCGACTGCCCCATCCGCCTCCACGCCGCGCAGGGCGCGCAAGAAGTCCGCTTCCTCCGCGAGTGGTACGACAAGCGCCCGCTCGAACTCCTCCGCGAACTCGACTTCCTCGGCCCGCGCACCCTCATCCCCCACGTCTCCAACCCCGGCGACGGCGGCGACGGCGACCTCGCTCTCCTGGCCGACTCCGGCACCTCCGTCATCCACTGCCCGCTGATCAGCATCCGCCACGGCGGCGCGCTCCGCTCCTTCGACCGCTACCGCGCCCTCGGCATCAACCTCGCCCTCGGCACCGACACCTTCCCGCCCGACATGATTCGCGTCATGGACTATGGCAGCAACGTCGGCAAACTCGTCCAGGGCGACCAGGCCTCCAGCACCGCCGCCGACTTCTTCCGCGCCGCCACCCTCGGCGGTGCCCAGGCCCTCGGCCGCGACGACCTCGGCCGCCTCGCCCCCGGCGCGAAAGCCGACATCACCATCGTCGATCTCAGCGCCCTCCACACCGGCCCGATCGACGACCCCATCCGCACCATGCTCTACAACACCACCGGTGCCAGCGTCCGCACCGTCATCATCAACGGCCGCACCGTCATGCACGACCGCCAGATCCCCGGCGTGGACGCCGACGCCATGCGCGCCCGCGCCCAGCGCTTCTTCGACGCCTACAAACGCGCCTACACCCCCCGCGACTTCCGCCAACGCCACCCCGACGACCTCTTCCCCCCCTCCTTCACCGTCGTCGGAAAGGAATAGGACCGGTCCAGATACCCTTCGTCGTTCGTACTTCGTACTTCGTACTTACTCGTTACTCGTTACTCGTTACTCATCACTGGAGCATCGCGATGCAGGTCACCGTCCACAAACTCCCCATGCGCTCCCCCGACGACCTCTCCGCACTCCGCGCCCTCCTCGACTCCGGGCAGGTCCGCGCCGACCAGATCGCCGCCCTCCAGGGCAAATGCGAAGGCGACGGCTTTGCCCGTCGCCTCGCCTCCGGCACCACCGCCCGCCTCCTCGCCCCCTACCTCAACTGCACCCCAGAGGAGGTCGAGCGCCGCATCCCGATGGTCTGGTCCGTCGGAGCCGACGGCGTCATCAGCCCCCACGTCACTCTCTTCACCCGCGACGACTCCATCCCCGGCGACGGCCGCACGCCCCGCCTCGTCCTCGGCACCGCCTTCGCCGATCCCATCGCCCCCGAAGAGCTCGGCCGCATGGCCCAGGTCCGCAAGATGATGGTCGCCATTCGCGCCGCCATGGCCGACGCCGGGCTCGACAACCCAGCCGACCTCCACTTCGTCCAGACCAAGGTCCCCGCCCTCACCAGCGCCCAGGTCGCCGCCGCCCGCGCCGACGGACTCAACCTCGCCACCGAAGACGCCCGCCAATCCGGCGACCTCTCCACCGCCGCCGCCACCTTCGCCACCGCCCTCGTCGCGGGCGAACTCACCGAGGTTCAGGTCAATGATTCCGTCATCGGCCGCGACGCCAATCTCTACTCCAACCTCGCCTCCTCATCTTCCGGTGCCGAAATCGTCCGCCCCCAGGTCCTCGTCTTCGGCATGAGCACGCGCGGCGCAGGCCCCTTCGCCATCGGCCACGGCGTCATGCGCGACGCCATCGACGCCGCAGGCATCCGCGACGCCCTCCGCAGCGCCGGACTCGTCTTCGACCACCTCCCCACCGCCGACCAACTCTCCCGCGTCGTCGCCGCCTTCGCCAAAGCCAGCCCCGACCCGCGCGGCACCATTCGCGGTCGCCGCCACGTCATGCTCGACGACGCCTCCATGCCCGCCCACCGCCACATCCGCGCCGCTGTCGGCGCTGTCATCGCCTCCGTCATCGGCGACACTGCCGTCTACGTCTCCTCCGGCACCCGCCATCAAGGCCCCCCCGGCGGCGGCCCCATCGCCATCATCGTCCGGCTAGATCCGTAGCCCCCTCGTTACTCGTTACTCGTTACTCGTTACTCTCGTCCACTCACGACTCACGACTCACGACGCACGACAGGAGCGCACGTCCGAGCGGCGGGGTGAGATCCGCCCCACTGAGCACTGAGCACTGAGCACTTGGCACTTGGCACTTGGCACTTGCGCCCTTGGCGCTTACCACGACTCACGACAGGAGCGAAGCGATGCCCAACTCCTCATCACCAACGCCAACGCCTACGGCCTCGGTCCCACCGACCTTCTCATCCGCGACGGCCGCATCATGCTCACCGGTCCCAACCTCGCCACCTCAACCCCCGACGCCGAAACCATCGACGCCGCTGGTCGCCTCCTCTTCCCCGGCTTCGTGGACGCCCACGCCCACCTCGACAAAACCCTCTACGGCCTCGGCTGGTACCGCAACGAAGTCGGCCCCTCCCTGCTCGACAAGATCGACAACGAGCGCGCCCTCCGTCGCGAGCGCAACCTCGACTCCTACCAGCAATCCTCGCGCATGGCCCGCCTCGCCATCACCACCGGCACCACCCACATCCGCACCTTCGTCGATATCGACACCGAAATCGGCCTGCGCGGCTTCGAAGGTGTCATGCGCATGCGCGACGACCTCCGCGACGCCCTGACGTTGCAAGTCGTCGCCTTCCCCCAGAGCGGCATGCTCGTCCGCCCCGGCACCGTCGAGTTGATGGAAACCGCCCTCCGCGAAGGTGCCGACCTCGTCGGCGGCCTTGACCCCTCCTCAATCGACCGCGATCCGGCGAAACACCTCGACATCATCTTCGCCCTCGCCGAGAAGTACGACCGCGACATCGACATCCACCTGCACGAACCCGGCGACCTCGGTGCCTTCTCCGTCGAACTGATCGCCGAGCGCACCAAAACCCTCGGCTTCCAGGGCCGCGTCGTCATCAGCCACGCCCTCTGCCTCGGCGGCATCGAAGAAAGCTACCTCGCCCGCCTGATCGACCTCCTCCTCGAAAACGACATCGCGATCATGAGCCACGGCCCCAGCGGCCTCCGCCCCGTCCCCTCCGTCAAGCGCCTGCGCGAATCCGGCGTCCGCATGTGTACCGGCAACGACGGCATCCGCGACGCCTGGGGACCCCTCAACATGCCCGACATGCTCCTGCGCACCTTCATCATCGCCTACCGCAACAACCTCCGCCGCGACGACGAAATCGAAACGGTCCTCGACATCGCCACCCACGGCGGCGCACAAATCATGGGCGACACCACCTACGGCCTCACCCCCGGCTCCCGCGCCGACCTCGTCCTCCTCGACGGCGAAACCCACGTCGAAGCCGTCATCGAACGCCCCCAACGCCACCTCGTCATCAAGAACGGCCGCATCGTCGCCCGCGACGGCACCTGCCTCGTCTAACCCGTTCGTGCCCGTACCAGAATCTCAGTTCAAGGCCGAATCAGGAAAACCCACGCGAAGGGCCAGGAAAACAGATTTCCTGGCTCTTTGCGATATCGCCTGCCAGCTTCAGAGCTTCGCTACCTGGAACAATCTTCGGAACGGCTGCGCCCCCGAGCCCGCGCAGGCGGGCTTTGCGGCGACCGCAGGGAGCCTTCAGCCCAGGGTTTCAACCCTTGGGGCAACCGCCACGGGCAATCCATCTCGCAATCATCTCGTAATCCCACCCCCACCCCTCCCCAAAAACCATCCCCACCCAACGTTCATCCCACTGTGATCGCGATCACACCCGGAACATGCCGATCATCACCGCCCGCACCCAATCTCGCCCGCTAAACTGTACCCAGCGAACCGACAAACCGGCGCGACGGCAACGGAAACACCACCAGGTCACCACCCCAACTCCACCGTCGCCCGAAACAATACGATGCACCCGGCCGATCAACGCGAGGCTACCACCATGCGTGCAGCAATCTGCGGCGCACCCTGCGCCACCTCCACCCTCATCGTCACCGCCTGGTCCGCCCACACCTTCGGCGGACTCATCGCCGTGCTTCTCACCCTCCTCACCCTCACCATCAGCCTCCTCCTCTTCGCCTTCCTCCTCCTCTACACCGCCACGCCCTACCCCCTCACCCCCACCATCCACCCCACCCCCGACCCCGCCACCTGATCACCTCACCCGCCTATCCACCAGCCCTCCCCTACCACTATCGCCACCTATCTCCCCACCCTCTCCCTCATCGGGGGAGGGTCGCCGCCAGCGGCGGGGAGGGGTCTGCTCATGTGCGCCACCAGCCTGTGCCATCCCCATCCACTCTCCACTTCCCCTCCCCCTCTCCCTCGCGGGAGAGGGGGTGCCGCCCGCAGGCGGCGGGGGTGAGTCCGCATCCCCCCTGACGACTGACGACGGACGACTGGCGACTTCCCAAACACAAAAACGCCCCGCCCCCCCCACCCACGAGGAGACAGGACGCCCCAACCAACCTTTGAACCTTGAACTTTGAACACGCCGCAGCGGATTAACTCTCCGGCCCCGCCTCCGCGCTCACCTTCACCCCACCCGCGATCAACGCCTGGTACAACCCCTTGTCGATCGTCGGCACCGCGTCGGGCAACTGCCCCGAGAGCGCCGCCCGCGCGATGTTCGCCGCGCGCCGCGCCCGCCCGCTGCTGCCCCTCTTCCGAGTAGACCGCCATGTGCGGACTCAGCATCACGTTCGACATCGTCAGCAGCGGATTATCCATCTCGATCGGCTCGATCTCCATCACATCGAGCCCCGCGCCTGCCAGATGCCCCGAGCGCAGCGCGCCGCAGATCAGCGCCGCCTCGTCCACAATCGGACCGCGCGCCGTGTTGATCAGCCACGCCCCCGCCTTCATCTGCGCGATCCGCGCCGCGTTGATAATGTGCTCCGTCTCGCTCCAGAGGAACGCGTGGATGAGCAGGTAATCCGACTCCTCCAGCACCTCGTCCAGCGACACCAGCGGAATCCCCAGCTCCGCCCCGACCCGCTCGTCCACATACGGATCGCTCGCGATCACCCGGAAGCCGAGCGCCTTCGCGCGCGTCCCCGCGATCCGCCCGATCCGCCCGAAGCCGACCACGCCCACCGTCTGGGCGCGCGAATTGTGGATCAGCAGCGGCTCGCGCCCCATCGTATCGCGCCAGCGCCCCTCGCGCGTCTCCCGGTCGAACGCGAACAACTGCCGGTTCGCCGCCATCAGGAAGGCGATCGCCTGCATCGCCACTTCCTCGGAGTACGCATCCGGCACGTTGCAGACCAGAATGCCCCGCTCGCTCGCCTCCGGCACATTGATATCGTTGTAGCCGACATACGGGCGCAGGATCATCCGGCAGGAGAGCTGATCGTAGATCGGCCCGTTCAACACCTGGCCGCCCGACACCAGCACATCCACCTTGCGCAGCTCGTCCGGCACGTGCCCATTCTCGTCCGTCAGCGACATCGCCACCAGGTTCGGGTCGAGCGCCGACAGCGACTCGCCAACCCGCCCGGTGTTGCTCCACCCGGCGAAGCCGACACCCAGCCGTCCCGGCCGGTCACCCGCACCCTGCCAGCGCGCCACGCCTTCTGAATAGCTTCCTGACTGGGGGCCTGTGGAAACATCTACAACTCCAATCGCACTACACGCGCCCGCGTCGGCGCACGCACAAAACAAAGCCATCGGGCGGCGGCTGTAATACCCACTGTCCGATCAGGCAAGTTGTCCAACCAGCCACTCATATCTTGTCCACTTCGCCCCAATCGCCGCACCGGGCACAGCTTCAGACGCAACGGCATCGCCGACCAGTTCCGGGTTCAAAGTTCCAGGTTCGAGGGCCACTACCCCAACTTTGAACTTTGAACTTTGAACTTTGAACCATGCGCTCCCACCCATGGCACGAAAAATGCAACATCCGAAAGCGGAGCGGTCGTCGCCAGTGAGTCTCTACTCGGAGCAATACCGCGAGCGACCACAGGTGCAAGGTCCCGGGAGGGTAGGTACACGCCTTGACGGTAACCTGCGCGGAGGAATCCGCCCCATCCCAGCCCGCAACCGACGATGGCAATGGTGGCAGCATCTAACGCACCACGCAACGAGCGTATCGCGCCGTCAGTCGGTGCCGCTGTTCAACGCTAGCGATCCCAATCGCAAGACCCATTCATCGCCCTGGCGACGACCGTTCCAAATCCAGGGCCAGGAGGAGCAGACACCACCGCTCCTCCTTCCTTTTGCCCCATCCCATTTCTCACGGCAATAACTCGGGCGGGTCACAGACCCGCCCACCACATCCCCACAAATCCTGTCCCAATACCCCTCAATAGATCACTTTCCCCACAACCTGGCACGATTCGCCTTCCACCACGGGTAGATAGAGGTAGGGGCGCTTCGCGAAGCGCCCGCGCGGCCTCGCCACCCGCGCCATCTATCGCCACCCACCCCGGTAGGGGCGGGTCACCGACCCGCCCGCGTCGGGACGGCAACCGTTTCATCATCGGCACACGCGCCACCCAAGATCGGAGCCACCACCATGACCACCCGCCTCACCCCAGCCACCGCCTTAAAGTCCCCCACACGCAGGGGATTGAGGCGGCCAACCCCGCCCCAGCCACACACCCACGCCCACGCCACCGCCTTAAAGTCCCCCCAGGATTGGGGGGATGTAGGGGGGCCTCCCCGCGCCCACGCCACCTTTTTCCCCACCCAGGCGAAAGCCTACCCTGGGAAGAAAGAAAGAAAGTTAAAAACCGCAAAACAAACCTACTTTTCACCCGGTAAGCGCGCATTGCCACTTACACGTAACTCGCATACACGCGTACACCCCAACGCACGAACGCACGAACGCACACCCCCTCTACCCGACTATCCGACCACCCGACTACCCGACTCACATCTCCCCCTCCACCTGCGGAGCCGGGATCAACCCCCGCTGCACCGCCAGCAGCGCCGCCTGCGTCCGGTTCGTCGCCCCCAGCTTCTGGAAGATCTCGCTCAGCCGGTTGCTCACCGTCTTCTCCGACAGGAAGAGCCGCGCCGCGATCGTCCGGTTATCGTGCCCAGCCGCCAGCAACTGCACAATCTCCCGTTCGCGCGGCGTCAGGATCTCCGCCTCCTGCTGCTCGCTCAGCCGCCGGTACGCATCCAGCACCGGCAGCGTCATCGACGGGTCGAGCGCCGCCTCGCCGCGCGCCACCCGCTCGATCACCGCGATCAACTCCTCGCCATCGGCATCCTTCAGCAGATACCCCCGCGCCCCCGCCTTAATCGCCTCCAGCAAGTGCTGATCCTGCCGATACATCGTCAGCATGATGATCTTCACATCCGGGTGGCTCTCCCGCAGTTGCCGCGCCACCGCCACCCCATCGAGCTCCGGCATCTGGATATCGAGCAGCACGATGTCTGGCAGCGTCTCCGCCACCTTCGCCAGCGCCTCCCGCCCCGTCGTCGCCTCGCCAACAATCGCAAAGCTCGTCTTGCGCTCCAGCAGCTCGCGCAACCCCTGGCGGAACATCCGGTGATCATCGGCCAGCAGCAGCCGGATCGGTGCCGCGCTCATCGTCGCCTCCTCCCCTGCGCCGTCGCGACCTCGGCCACCGCCGCCTGCGGCGGCAGCGGCAGCCAGGCCCGCACCTCCGCGCCCGCCCCCGGCCGCGACAGGATCGTCAACTGGCCGCGCAGCGCCGCCAGCCGCTCGCGCATCTGCCGCAGGCCCACATGCTCATAGCCATTCGACTCCTGCCCATCGGCACGTCGCTCGCCTGGGTCGAACCCCCGCCCGTTGTCCGTCACGACCACCCGCAGCCCCCCATCGGTCTCCGACAGCGACACCGCGATCCGCGTCGCCTTCGCGTGCTTCGCCGCGTTCGTCAGCGCCTCCTGCACAATCCGGAAGGTCGTCGCCTCCAGCTCCCGCGTCAGCGTCGCCGGTGCCCGGCTCAGATCCACCTCCGCCTGCCAGCCGTGCTGCCCGGCGAACTCCAGAATGTAGCGGTGCAGCCCGCCCAGGAACCCGAACTCGTCGAAATCCATCGGCCGCAGCGCGAAGATCGCCCGGCGCAACTCCTGGATCTGCTCGCGCAGCGCCTGCTTCAAGTCCTGCAACTCATCCCGCAGCCGCTCCGGGTCGTCCTCGATCCACTCCTGCCACAGATCGATCCGCATCCGCCTGAACGCCAACCCCTGCGCCAGCCCATCGTGGATATCTCGCGCGATCCGCGCCCGCTCGTCCGCGATCGCCCGCTCCAACTCGTAGAGCGCCCGCTCCTCGCGCGTTCGCCGCCGTGCCCCCACGATCGCCTCCGCGACTTCCTTGCCGATCGTCTCCAGCAGCGCCAGCTCATCCGCATCCGGCCCCACGCCCGGCTGCAGGTAAATCTCCAGCCACCCGACCGGCGCGACGCCATCGTGCAGCGGCATCAGCGTGCAGGCCGCGCCGCCCTCCCCGACGGGCACCAGCACCTTTGGCTTCCGCTCCTGCATGTCCGTCAGGTCCAGCCGCACGTCGGCCCGCAGCTGCGCCAGTTCCGCCGGGGTCGCCCCGTTCGTGCGCGACTCCACCGGCCCATCGGCATCGTGCAGCACCAGCGCCACCGCCCTGGTCGGCAGCAGGCGGCGCGGCAAGTCGAGCGCCGTATTCAAGATCTCATCCAGCGTCGCCGAGCCCACAAATTGCCTATTCGCGTCGCTCAGCAGCGAGAGGTGCGCGTTGGCCCGCTGCTCCTGGCGCAGCGCCTGCGCCAGCTCCGTCTGGTAGCGCCGCTCCTGCCGGAAGACCCAGGTCAGGCTCAACCAGACCGCCCCCCCGCCGAGCAAGCCCCAGAAGATCAGGTCGAAGACGATCCGCTCGTTGGTGTCGTCGTTGCGCAGCAGCACCACCTCCAGCACCCGCCCGATGGCGAACGCGAAGAGGGCCACCCCGGCGAGCAGCCAGCGCAGCCGCAGCACAATGTGCCAGGAATCCTCCGGCGTCCGGGATGTCGTCCCTGCTGCCACCCTGCCCTCCCGCCCCGGCCCGACCACCATCAGTCGTCGCCCTCGCTCGTGCCGTGTGCAGATCATACCGCGTCGGCGAGCGGTTCCCAAGCGCCGCACGCTCACCGGTCGGGCGAACACAAGAGGGGCGAGGCACTGCCTCGCCCCCTCACGGGCACCAATCGGTAACGCGCTTGCTACGCGACAGTCGCGAACCCCTCCGTCTCCGCGCGAGCCAGCGCCCGCAGCTTCGCCACGCGCTCCTCAGTCGGCGGGTGCGTGCTGAAGAGCTTCAGCATCCCGCCCCCTGTCAGCGGATTGACGATGTGCAGCGAGGCGACCGCCGGACTCGTCGTCGCGGGCTGCCCCTTGGAGTACCACTCCAGCTTCTCCAGCGCGCTCGCCAGTGGCAGCGGGTCGCCGAGGATGCGCGCCCCGCCCGCGTCGGCCTGGAACTCCCGCGCCCGCGAGATCCCCAGCTGAATCAGCGTCGCCGCGATCGGCGCCACGAAGAGCCAGATCAGGCCCCCGACCAGCCCGCCACCATCCTCGTCGTCGTCGCCACCAAACCCGCCGAACAGGAGCGACAGTTGCCCGATGTTCGCGATGGCCGTGATCGCCCCCGCGATCGTCGCCACAACCGCCGACAGCAGCGTGTCCCGGTGCTTGATGTGCGCCAGTTCGTGCGCGATCACTCCGTCCAGTTCATCCCGCGTCAGCAATCGGGTAATCCCGGTGTTGACCGCGACCACCCCGCGCTCCGGGCTGCGCCCCGTGGCAAACGCGTTCGGCACGTCGCTCTCCACCACGTAGACCTTCGGCATCGGCAGCTTCGCCCGCTCCGCCAGCCGCGCCACGCTGGCATAGAGGTCCGGCTCCTCCTCGCGGCTGGCTTCGCGCGCCCCGGCCAACTTCAGCACGATGCTGTCCGAGAACCAGTAGGCCCCGAAGTTCATCGCCACCGCGAAGACGACCGCGAAGCCGATCCCGATCGTCCCGCCCACCGCCTGCCCGAGCAGCACGAAGAGCACCGAGAGCGAGGTGAGCAGCAGGGTCAGTTTGATGATGTTGCGCCCCATCAGCGTAACCTCCGCTATGTCCCGAGTAGCGGGTCGGCCTGGTGTCCCTGGGCTGTGTCGCCCTGCGGTCGGCCGCCGACCCCTGTGTGAACACTCTAGACTGCGGAGGCACCGCGCTGGCAGGGCAGGACTTCCCCATTTCGCTCGGGGAACACCCCGCGCCACCAGGGAGAACCCGAGACCCGCTTGCCTGCGCCTCCCGGTCGCGCTAGGATGCGCCGCGCAACGCGTCCCGCTTGACGCAACGAGAAGGGGAGGGATCATGAGCACATCGATCAGCCACGCCGAAGCGCATCATCCTCGACGTCGATACCGGCACCGACGACGCCATCGCCATCGGCCTCGCCGTGCGTTCGCCGCTGGTTGATCTCGTCGCCGTCACCACCGTGGCAGGCAATGTCATCCTGCCCTTCACCACCTACAACACCCTGCGCGTGCTGCATCACATGGGCGCGACTGACACCCCCGTCCACGCCGGGTTCAGCCGCCCGCTGGCCCGCCCGCTGCACGACGCCAGCGATGTCCACGGCAACAGCGGCCTCGGCAGCCTCGTCCTCCCCGAGTCGCCCGCGAAGACACACTACCCCTCCGCGCCGCAGCTGATCGTCGATCGCCTCACCGCCGAGCCGGGGGCGATCACCCTCGTCTTCGTCGGGCCGCTGACCAACCTCGCCGCCGCCATCGCGCTCGAACCGCGCCTGCCCGAGTTGATGGCCGGGCTCGTGATCATGGGTGGCGCGCTCGGCCCCGGCAACGTGACGCCCTATGCCGAGTTCAACATCTACGCCGACCCCGAAGCCGCCGCGCAGGTCTTCGCCGCCTGCCCGCTGACGATGGTCGGCCTCGATGTCTCGCACCAGACCATCCTGAAGAAGTCCGTCTGGGAAGCACTGGCCGCGATCGACACCCCCGCCTCCGTCCTGGTGCGCGGTGCCGCCGCGAATCACTTCGAGCAGCGCGGCAAGGAGGGTATGTACCTTCACGACCCGCTCGCCCTGATGGTGGCGCTCGACCCCACCCTCTGCGAGATGAAGCGCGGGCTGGTCAAGGTAGAAGTCGCCACCGCCTGGTGCGTCGGGCAGACCACCCTGACCGAGTCCGCCGACGGCCCGCACCAGGTCTGCGTTGGCGTCGATGCTCCCCGCGCCCTGCAGATGATGTCCGAGATTCTGTCCCTGACGCTAATGTAAAAGTGGGAAGTGGGGAGTGGGAAGTGGGAAGTGGGAAAGCGCTCACTGGGGGCAGAAGCTATCGGGATAGGCTCCACCTCACGATCGAGGTGTTTCCCACTTCCCACTCCCCACTTCCCACTTCGAGTAAGGAGTGTGATTGTGGCTGACGATCTGGGTGTGCTGATTCTGGGCGCGGGGCGCGTCTCTGGTAACCACGCGCGGGCGATCGCGGAGACGACGGGGACGCGCCTGGCTGGCATCTTCGATATCGATGAGGCCCGCGTCGAGGCGTTTGAGGCGAAGCACGGCTGCCCCGGCTGGACCGACATGGAGCAAGCCTTGGCGCAGGCCGACGCCCAGGTGGTGATGATCGGGCTGCCGAACCATCTCCACGCTTCGGCGACGATCGCCGCCTGCCAGGCCGGGAAGCATGTCTTCGTCGAGAAGCCGATGGCGAACACGCTCGAAGAGTGCGACCAGATGATCGTGGCGGCGGAGCAGGCCGGGGTGCAAGTGCTGGTCGCGCATTCGCAGCGCTACTTCGCCTCCACCGTCCGTGCGCGCGAGATCGTGCAGGGTGGCGAGATCGGCCAACCGGTCTTCGCGACCGACACCTGGTACAAGCCGTTCGGTGTCAACGCCCGGCTCCCCTGGTTCCTCGACCGCGCACAAGGCGGCGGCATGTGGCTGATGAACGGCGCGCACATGATCGACCGCACCTGCTGGGTGCTCGACACCGAGGTCGTCGCCGTCAAGGGGCTGATCAAGACCGCCTTCCACAACATCAAGGCCGACGATACCAACATGGCGATTCTGCAGCTCAAGAACGGCACCTACGCCACGATTGTCCACGCAGGCTACTCGAAGCGCGGCGTTGACAAGTGCGAGGTCGAGATCAGCTGCACCGAGGGGATGCTCCTCTTCGATTCCTACTCCAACCGCCTCGCCGTGGACAAGGATGGCCGCTACGACCCGATCGATCTCACCCCGACCAACCCCTTCGCCGAGGAACTGAAGAACCTTGTCGGTGCGATCAACGGCACCGAATCGTTGCGGATCACCCCCGCGTGGGGCCGCCACATCATGGCCGTGTTGGAAGCCGTCGAGGAATCGTCGCGCACCGGGCGCGAGGTGGTGGTGCAGTAGCCTCACCTGACCGTGCAACAGAGATGCGGCCCGGCACCTCAAAGGTGCCGGGCCGCTCGCTTTATGGGAGGCTGCGGGTGTCGCGCCTCGGCACCGAGTTCGCGCAGGCGCGCATCGAGCGAGTCCTGCGCCCGCTGGAGGGCAAACATGGCCGGGCGGACGGCCCGCCCGGAGACCGACGGCGCGCGGCCTTCGCGAATGGCCGCGAAGAACTCGGCGTCCTGGAGGGCGATCGGCTTGGTCAACTCGTCGGGGTCGCCGCGATCCACGAGCACGCGGTCTTTGTCGCGCAACTGATTGTCGGCGTACAACAGCGTCGTCTCCTCGCCGATGACGAGGTAATCGTGGACCGGGAAGTGGATGTTGTAGGACATCGCGACCGTGGCGAGTTGGTCGCGTGCCGTCCGCATTGTCACTACCAGGTCCATCGGGATATCGAGGTTGCCGCCGGGGAGGGCGAGCTGTGCCGATACCTCCACCTCCTCGCCGCTCTCGGCGACGCCGAGCAGCCAGAGGGCGGCGTCCACGGCGTGGCAGCCGTGGTGCCAGAGCAGGTTGTCGGTCCACGAACGCTGACGCCCCTGCCAGTTCACGTTCGCGCGTCGCCCGAACATGTAGCGGCTGACGATCGCGTGCGGGTGCAGCTCGCCCGCCGCGATCATGCGCCGCGCCTCGATCAGCGGCGAGTAGAAGCGCTGGGTGTGGCAGACCATCAGTGTGCGCCGGGTCCGGTCGGCCAGCGCGGTCAGCGCGTCGGTCTCGGCCAGCGAGAGGGCCAGCGGGATCTCGCAGAGGACATGCTTGCCTGCGCGCAATGCAGCTTCGGTCTGCGCCGCGTGTGCATCCGAAGGGGAGCAGACGATCACGGCGTCGAGCGCCGGGTCGGCCAGGAGCTCATCGAGGCTGGTCGTCGCGACTGGCACGCCATACTCGCGCGCGAACTCGGCGGTGGCGTCGGCCAGGCGACCCATCACGCCGTACATCTCCAGGTCGTGCCCCTCGTCGCGCAGCGCGCGGATCGCGCGGGCGTGCGAATGGGCAATCGAGCCATAGCCCAGGAAGCCGATTTTCACCCTCAATCCTCCGTTGCGCTCGTCGGCCGATGCTACCGGTGACGAGTATACCTGTTACGCGCGCACGCGACGCTGCTCCCGGCCCTGGGTGCGGCTGGGCTGCGGCGTGGTGCTCATGATCGATTCGAGGCGCTTCTTGGCGTCGCGGATGGCGGCGAAGAGGCGGTCGAGGGCGTCTTCCCAACTCATCTTCATGCCGGTGGTGTTGAGGCGGAGGCTGGTGGGGCCGATGAAGAGGTCGTCCTTGAAGGTGCGGCGCAGGGCGAACTGGTCGAGGCTGGCGGTCGGGACCGGGCGCAGATTGAGGAGGTTGTCGCGATAGGTGACCGCCTCCAGGCCGAGTTCGACCGCCTGCATCTTGACCGAGGCGAGGTAGCCGAGCGCGCGGACCTCGTCGGGGAGCGCGCCGAAGCGGTCGGCCAACTCCTTGAGGAGATCGTCGAGCTCGGGCTGCGAGCGGACGGCGGCGATGCGGCGGTACTCCTTCACGCGCGTGGCGGGGTCCTCGATGTAGGCGTCGGGCAGGAGCGCGGTGATCGGCAGATCGAGCAGGACCGGGCGCTCCTCCTGCACGGGGATGCCGGTGCGCTTCTCCTCCACGGCGGCGGCGAGCATCTGGACGTAGAGGTCGAAGCCGACATCGGCGATGTGGCCCGACTGCTCCGCGCCGAGCAGGTTGCCCGCGCCGCGCAGCTCGAGGTCCTTCATGGCGATGCGCAGCCCCGCGCCGAGTTCGGTGTGGCTGCTGATCGTCTCCAGGCGCTCCTGGGCCTCGGGCGTGAGCGGCTTGCCCTCGCGATAGAGGAAGTAGGCGTAGGCGCGGTTGTCGGAGCGGCCGACGCGCCCGCGCAACTGGTGGAGCTGGGTCAGGCCGTAGTAGGGCGCGTCGTCGATGATGATCGTGTTGACGCGCGGGATGTCGATGCCCGACTCGATGATCGTGGTGCAGACGAGCACGTCGTACTCGCCCTTGACGAAGTCGAGCATCACCTTTTCGAGCTGCCCCTGGTCCATCTGGCCGTGGCCGATCCGCAGCCGCGCCTCGGGGACGAGCGCGGCGAGGTGGGCGGCGACCATCGGCAGGGTCTGGACGCGGTTGTGGACGAAGTAGACCTGGCCGCCGCGATCGATCTCGCGCAGGATCACCTCGCGGGCGAGGGTGTCGGAGTAGGGGACGACGAAGGTGCGGATCGGCAGGCGATCCTCGGGCGGCGTCTCGATCACGCTGAGATCGCGCAGGCCGGAGAGGGCGGTGTGGAGCGTGCGCGGGATCGGCGTTGCGGTCATGGTGAGGACGTCCACGGTGGCGCGGAGCTTCTTCAGCTTCTCCTTGTGGCCGACGCCGAAGCGCTGTTCCTCGTCCACGACGAGCAGTCCGAGGTTCTTGAAGTGGACGTCGGTGGCGAGCAGGGCGTGGGTACCGATCACGATGTCCACGTCGCCCTTCGCCAGCCCGACCTTCACCTGATCGCGCTCCTGCGCGGTGCGGAGGCGGGAGAGCATTTCCACCCGCGCCGGGAAGGGGGCCAGGCGCTCCTTGAAGGTGCGGGTGTGTTGGAGGGCCAGCACGGTGGTGGGGACGAGGACGGCGACCTGGACACCGTCGTTGACCGCCTTGAAGGCAGCGCGAATGGCGACCTCGGTCTTGCCGAAGCCGACGTCGCCGGTGACGAGGCGGTCCATCGGGCGCGTCTGCTCCATGTCGCCCTTCACCTCGACGATCGCCTTCAGCTGGTCCTCGGTCTCGACGTAGGGGAAGGACTCTTCCAACTCGCGATCCCAGGGGGTGTCGGGGGCGAAGGCGTGGCCGGGCATCGACTCGCGCGCGGCGTAGAGCGCCAGGAGTTCGTCGGCCATGTCGGCGACGGCCTTCTTGACGCGGGTCTTGGTCTTGGCCCACTCGGTCGAGCCGAGGCGGTTGAGGGAGGGTTCGTCGTCGCCGGTGCCGGTGTAGGGGGCGACGCGGTCGGTCTGGTCGATCGGCACGAAGAGGCGATCCCCGGCGGCGTAGTCGAGCGTCAGGAACTCGCGCGTGGGGGCGGGGCCACCGTCGGGCGAGGGTTCGCCGACGGTGCGGGTGATCATGCCGGTGTAGCGGGCGATGCCGTGCTCCAGGTGGACGACGTACTGGCCGGGGGTGAGGGAGCGGACGAAGGCGCGGTGCTGCGCCGAGGTGCGGCGGGAGCCGCGCCGCGCCACGCGCACGGTGCCGAAGAGGTCGTGGTCGGTCAGGACGACGATGGCACCGGGGCGGACGCCCTTGGTCATGGCACCGTCGTCGTCGGTGGAGTCGGCGGAGTCGTCGTCGGAGGGGTCGTAGATCCAGCCGTTGGCGAGGGTGCCGGGGGCGAGCGTGAGCGGGGGGAGCGGGGTCGGGAGCTGGTCGGTGGCGAACTGGGGGTGGACGTCGCGCTCGGCGAGGAGTTCGCGCAGGCGCTCGGCCTGCTCGGTGACGATGACCGTGCGGATGCCGTGGCGCATGAAGCCGGTGAGGTCGGCGGCGAGGCGCACCGTGCGCCCGGCGTAGCCGCCCGGCTCGCGCAGTTGGTGGAAGGAGACGATCGTGGCGTCGCTCTCCTCCGGGGTGCCCTCGGCGCTCTCGCCGAGGCGCACGCGGGTGAGGCGGGCGAGGGCGGCGGTGAGCGCCCGCCAGGTGTGGAAGGGGCGCAGCATGTCGCGCGGCAACTCGCCGCTCGCCTCGAAGCCGAAGCGAAGTTCGACCGCCTGCGACTCGATCTGTTCGGCGGCGAGGCGCACCGCGCTCGGCTCGTCGATCAGCGCGACGGCATCCTCGGGGAGGTAGTCGAGCAGGGTGGCGGCCTCGGGCATGAAGTAGGGGGCGAGGAGGTCGGGGGCGGGCGGGGCCTCGCCACGATCGATCAGGCGGATGGTGCGCTCCCACTCCTGCAAGACTTCGGCGCGCAGGGAGGTGGTGTCGAGGGTACACAGGCGCGTCAGGGCGGCTTCGCGCTCCCAGAGGGGGAGTTCGCTGGCCGGGAGGATGGTGACGGCCTGGAGGCGACCGGAGGAGCGCTGGGTGGTGGGGTCGAAGGGGCGCAGGGAGTCGATCTCGTCGCCGAAGAGTTCGATGCGGACCGGGCCGGTCGCGCCCATCGGGTAGACGTCGATCAGGCCGCCGCGACGGCTAAACTGGCCGGGTCCTTCAACCGCGATGACCGGCTCGTAGCCGCCAGCGACCCACTGGGAGAGGGTTTCGGAGATGTCGAGTTCGGCACCGAGGCGCAGCTCCTGCCGCCAGCCGGTGAGGGTGGCGGGGGGCATCAGGAGGCCTTGCAGGCCACGGGCGCTGACGACGAGGACGAGCGCGCCGTGGCGCTCGCCGTCGCGGGCGCGCAGCAGGCGGTCGAGGGTGCCGAGGCGGGCGGAGGCGGCGACCGGGTCATGGGGGAGTTGCTCGTAGGGGAGCGCGTCCTGGGCCGACCAGAGGAAGAGTTCTTCGCCCGCCGCGAGGTAGCAGGCGAGGCTGTCGTGCAGGCGCGCGGCGGCCTCCTGGCGGGAGGCGATGACCAGCAGCGGGCGCTCCAGTTCGTGAGCGAGGGCGGCGATGACGGGGGGGCGGGCGGCGGGGATGACGCCCTCCAGCGCGACCTGTCCCGGCCGGGCGCGGCGGGTGAGCAGACTCTTCAGCCGCGCGAAGTGCGCGTCGGCGGCGAGTTCGTCCAGCAGCGGGGTCAGCAGCATCGGGCGCTCCTGGGGGTGGCGTCGCGAGGTGCGGCGCGCAACACGAATAAGCCGTGTCGTGGCGACCGGCCCCTGTTGCGCCGGGCGGAGTGGCCCGGCGGAGGGTAAGTATAGCAGGCGGTTGGGGCGCGGGGTTGTGTGTTTGTGTGTAAGTGCGTTACGTGTAAGTGACAATACGCGCTTACGCCGAGAAAAAGTAGGTTTGTTTTTGCATTTTCACTTTTTCCTTCTCTCCTTCTCCGGGCGCAGGGTGGGACGTGGAGAGTGGAGAGAAAGGACGGATGCTGAGCGCAGCGAAGCGACAGAAGGGGGTGGTATGAGGGCAGCGTTGTGCTTGGCGAGAGGTTGGCCCCTTCAATCCCACGCATGCGGGGGACGTGAACGGGTGGCGGGTGGAGAGAGTGGTGGTCATGGTATGGCCTCCTTCTCAGGCTGACGTCTGTGCCAGGGATGGTGGCGGTGCCGTCCCCACGCGAGCAGGTCAGTGACCCGCCCCTACCAGGCTTAGGTGGCGAAAATGGTGGTGCAGGTGGCGGGGCCGCGCAGGGCGTTCGGAACGCCCCTACAGTTACGGACCCGTGAGAAGGGGCGGATAGTGCCGCATTGGTCGAAAAGTGGCGAATTGTTGGTCTTGCGAGCACGCGTGCAACAGTTATTCCCATGCGGGGAGAACGTTCGGCTGTGGCGGCGTGACCGTGGTGCCGGGCCTTGCTGACGCACGGACGCACGGACGCACTACCGGGCGGGGCGGAGGCGGGCGGCGAGGACGGGCGGGATGCCTGGAGGGGGTGTCCCAGGCGGGGAGGCCGACGCGGGCGGGGTTGGGGGGGAAGGTGGGTTCTTCGAGGCCGTCGAGGAGAGTAGGGCGGCGAAGCAGGCGTTGAGAAGTTCGTGCAGGGGACGGTGGAAGTAGTAGTGGGGGGCGGGTTCGCCGGGCATGCCCGCGCCTTTGGTGGGCGGCTGGTGGAGGTAGTTGGCGATCTGGACGGCGTAGCGTTCGATCAGGGTGCCTTCGCGGTCTTCGCGCTCGTGGGACATGCGGGTTTCGTTGTTGTTGAAGCAGGGGTGGGGGACGGCGAAGACGAACCGGCCGTTCGGCTTGAGGAGGCGAGGGATGACCAGCATTCAGGAGAGGGGTGATGGTGGTCATGTCCATCAGGGCCATGTTGCAGACGGCGGCGTCGAAGCGGCCCGCGCCGAGGGCGAGGAGTTGGGTTTCGTCGGTGGCGTCGGTGACGTGATACTCGATCTGGAGGCCCTGGGCTTCGGAGCGGGCGCGGGAGCGTTCGATGAAGCGGGGGCTGAAGTCGGAGGCGACGACGGTTGCGCCGAGGGTGACGAGGCGGCGGGCGAAGACGCCGTTGCCGCAACAGATGTCGGCGATGGTTTCGCCGGGTTGGATGTTGAGCAGGCGCTCGGTGGCGGGGCCGACGAGGTGGAGTTGGAAGCCGTTGCCTTCGGCCATGCGTTCGTCCCAGAAGTCGGCTTTCTGGTCCCAGATGGCCTGGGTTTCGCTGGTGAGTGAGCGCAGGTCGTTGGTGGGGTCGGCCATTGCGCGGTCCCTCCTTCTTTCGCTTGTCCGTTGCGCCGGGGGACATTATCCGCTCATGAAGGGTGGGTGAGCACCGTGCTTCTGGACAGTATGGGGGCTGATCGGTGGGGACGGGGACGGGGTGAGGGAGAGTGGAGAGTGGAGAGTGGAGAGAAGGGCGAAGGGAGAGGGGTGAGAGGTGAGAGGTGACGAGAAGACCGCTGGGCGCGCGGAGGAGACGCGACGACGCGGAGACGAGGATGCGAGGGGACGAATGGGGGTGGATTGATTCGGCTTGGGGTGTGGGTGGGCGGGTGATTGAAACTGCGGCTGGGGGCGCTGATCCGCTACAGCAGGATGCTTCGAACAGCAGTTCGCTTCGTAAGCGAGTGGCTGGCGCGGGGTTGGGTGCGTCAGCTCTGCTAATGTGCTGTTGCCCGGGGGGTGACCGCTGGTGCGCGAGCGGCTGTCCCGCCGCGCACGTTGGCGACGTGTCCGTAGCCCATTTGCACGAGGAATTGGGCAGCGCGCAGGAAACGCTACCCGCTCGCAGATGAGGAGGTAGGCGCTGGCCGGGAGGTCGCCGAGGCGCGAGGCGAGGTCGGCCTGGGGAGGTTGACCGCGCCGGGTACGTGGCCGAGGGCGTATTCGGCCGGTTCGCGGACATCGAGCAGGGTCGGGTGGGGCGGCCAGGTGGCACGATCGACCAGGCTGGCGATCGCGACCTCGGGGATTGGTGCGGCGGCGGTTGGCATGGCCCAGGCTTGTTCGGCGAGGCCGCGATTGGTGGCCTCGATCGCGGCCATGTTCAGCGGGCGCGGGGGGATGCTGGCGGTGAGGGCGGAGATGAACGCAACGTGGTCGAGGTGGGCCAGGGGGTTGTAGCGGCGCTCGAAGCCGATGCTGGTCTGTGGGCGGCCTTCCATCGCCGCGCCGCACGGACCTTCGAAGTGGCCGGGGAACGCCAGTACCCAGTCGGGGAGGCCCAGCAGGCGGGTCAGGCTGCGGTGCTGCGCGGCGGCGTCGCCACCGCCGAAGTCGGGGCGGCCAACGTCGCCAACGAGCAGGGAGTCGCCGGTGAGAACCAGCGCGGGTTCGGGGCTGCGCGCGGGGTTGCCGATGAGGAGGGAGATGAGTTCCGGGCGATGGCCGTGGGTGTGGAGCACGCGCAGGCGCAGTTGCCCGAGGGTCAGTTCCATGTTGTCTTGGAGGGGAAGGAAGGGGTAGGTGACGACGGCGAATTCGTGGAGGCAGAGGTCGGCACCGTGGGCGGCGGCGAGCTGGCGTGCGCCGGAGATGTGGTCGGCGTGGAGGTGGGTGTCGATCACGTAGCGGAGGGTGAAGCCGCGCTCGCGCAGGAGGGTGTCGTACTCCCCAGTGGTGTGCGCGGGGTCGACGACGGCGGCTTCGCGGGTTTGGCGCGAGGCGATCAGGTAGGAGGCGCAGCCGCAGCGTTCGTTGCGGATTTGCTTGAAGTACATGGCGGTCCCCCAGTGCGGTTGCGGGATGAGGGCCGGGGTGTCTGGCGACGAGGGGCTTCAGACCGGGAGCGCGGAGACGATGGAGATGGTTGCCAGGACGACGACCGCGAGCACCAGCACCCCGATGCCGACACCGATCAGCGCGTTGCGGGTGGCGATGTTATGGCCGATGGCGAGCACGTCCTCCTGCTGCTCCTGCGCCAGGTTGCGCAGCAGGACGACGAGGCCGATGTTGACCGCGAGGCCGACAAAACCGGGGAGGAGTGCGAAGACCAGGATCAGGAGTGGGCCGCCGAGCAGCCCACCGGCGAGGAAGCCCGAGGGCGAGCGGCGGAGCTGGCGGCTGTTGTAGGCGAGGAGGAGGCAGCCGGTGATGGCACCGAAGACGAGGGTGAGGAGGGCCACGGCGGTAGGGCTGAAGAGGGTGAATGTCTGGCGGGATTCCGCGACGGGTCGCGATGCTTCGGATGCGGAATTAGTGGCGGTGGTCGTGGTGGACATGTGCAAACTCCCTGGTATCGTGAAGGGTCGCGGGTCGATTTTGGGTGCGGCGGCGGGGATGGGCCTTGGGCCTGTCCCCGCCGCTGGCGGTGCGGGCGCTAGGCAGACTGTCGCCCACGGCGGAAGACGCGCCGTGCCTGGTCGGGCGCGAGGATCAGCCAGAGCAGGTACAGGAAGGTCACCGCGCTCCAGAGCGCCACGGGCCACTGCACGCCGCCCGTTCCGAGCCAGAAGATGGCATTCAGGAAGGCGAGTAGCGCGAGGCCGTAGGCCAGCACCAGCGGTCGCGAGTAGCGCTCATGGTCGGTCGCCAGCTTGTATAGCGCCGAGTAGAGGAGCAGATTGCACAGGATTCCGAGGCAACCCAGGAAGGCGATGAGCAGCAGGACATCTCCAGTCATGTTGGTCATGACCCCCTCCACGGTGGTGGTGGCATCACACGACAGCTCCAGCACCCGTCCCGGTCTCGATCGGGACGCCGACGAGGCTGCCCCATTCGGTCCAGGAGCCGTCGTAGTTCTTGACGTGGGGGTAGCCGAGGAGGTGGGTGAGGACGAACCAGGTGTGGCTGCTGCGTTCGCCGATGCGGCAGTAGGTGGCGATGCGGCGATCGGGGGTGATGCCCTGCGCGGTGTAGAGGGTGCGCAGTTCGCCAACACCCTTGAAGGTGCCATCCTCGTCCACAGCCCTGGCCCAGGGGATGCTGCTGGCACCGGGGATGTGTCCGGCGCGCTGCGCGCCCTCTTGCTCGTAGCCGACCATCGCCAGCAGTTCGCCGGAGTATTCCTGGGGGGAGCGGACATCCACCAGGGCGGTGCCGTTCGGGGTGATGACATACTCGCGCAGGACTTCGTCGCGGAAGGCGCGGATCGCGAGGTTGGGTTCGGTCGCGCGGTACTCGGTGGTGGGGTGGTGGGGGAGGTCCGTGGTGAGTGGAAGTCCTTCGGCCTCCCACATGCGCCGGCCGCCGTTCATGATCCTGCAGTCGCGGTGGCCGTAGAGCTTGAAGAGCCAGAAGGTGTAGCAGGCGTACCAGTTATTCTTGTCGCCGTAGAAGACGACGGTGGTGTCGCGGGCGATGCCGTGGCGCATCATCAGGGATTCAAATGCGGACTGGTCGATGAAGTCGCGGCGGATGGGGTCTTGCTGGTCGGTGTGCCAGTCGAGCTTGATCGCGCCGGGGATGTGGCCGATTTCGTAGAGCAGGACATCTTCGTCCGACTCGACGATGCGGACCTGGGGATCGTCGAGGTGCGCGGCGACCCAATCGGTGGAGACGAGTGATTCGGGGTAAGCGTATGCGTGGGACATCGGGGCCACCTCCTTCTGGTTGGTGCTCCGCCGCCAGCGCGGCGGGGTGTCTGGGGTGAATCCAGACTACAACCGCACGGCCGGTGGTACATCAGGAGGTGTCTCTATTTTTGGGGTGGTGGGGTACCTAGATTTTGCGGCTGGGTGGGGCGGGTTGTCTAGGTATGCCTATGGGGCACCGGGATTGAAATCCCGGCGAAGGGCGACTGCGGTCGCCGCGAAGTCCGCCTGCGCGGACTGCGGTGGGCGAAGGTTGAGGGGATGCCGGTGCGTGTACCCTTCCGACGATGGCGGGTCTCAGATTCACCCCACCCCGACTGATTATGGGTGTGGGGTGGTTTCACCTTCGGCGAGGCCGTGGGCGACGGCGTAGGCGGCGGCCTGGGCGCGCGAGCTGAAGCCGAGTTTGCCGAGGATGTTGCCGACGTGGATCTGGGCGGTTTTCTCGGAGATGATCAGTTCGGTGGCGATCTCGCGATTGCTGCGTCCCTGGGCGATCAGGGCGATAACTTCGCGCTCGCGCGGGGTGAGCGGGTGGGCCTTGTCGTTGCCCCTGGTTCGTTGGGTGGGTGATTCTATCTGTCGCGCGGTGGCCTCGACGGCGGCCAGGTCGTAGGTCGCGCCGAGGCGGGCGAAGGTGTCGCGGGCGTGGACGAGGAGGTGGGTGGCCTCGTCGCGTGCGCCCGGTTCGTCGGCGTGGAAGAGGGTGCGCGCCAGGGCGTGGCGCGCGTTGGCCGCCTCGTAGGGCGTGCCGAGTGCTTCCCACTGGCCGATCGCTCGCCGGAGGTGCGCGGCGGCGGCGGCGTGCCGTTGGTCAAATGCCGCGAGAAGTCCCTCGGCATCGGCGAGGCAGGCCGAGGAGAGCGGCGCGGGCGACCGCTTGTCGAGGGCGACCAGGCCGTCGACGAGTTCCCGGGCCTGGTCGCGCCGCCCGGCGGCGAGATACGCCTTGGCCCCGCGCCAGAGTGTCCTGGTCGCCCTGGTCACCATCCCGAGGGTCCGCCAATGCGCGACGCAGCGATCCAGGGTCTCCAGTGCCTCCGCGCGCCGACCGAGTCGGAGGTAGACGTGCGCCAGCGTGGGGAGCAGGCTGTGGAGCAACTCGAAGCTCCCTTGCAGTTCGATCTCGGGCCGCGAGCGCTCGCAGAGTTGCAGCGTCTCCTCCAGTCGCCCCTGGCGCAGCCAGAGCTCGGCCTGTTCGGGGAGGGCGGTGAGCCAGGCGATCGGGAAGCCCATCCGCCCCGCCAGGAGCGCGTGCTCGAACGCCTCGGCGGCGCGCGTCCAGTTGCCCCGCAAGGTCTCCACCTGGCCAAGGTTCGACCAGATCTTGCCCTTGAAGAGCCCGAAGCTCACCCGGTCGGCGAAGTCGAGGCACTCTTCGAACGCCGCCAGGGCGGCGGGGAGGTCGCCGTAGCGGATGAGCGAGTCGCCGAGATTGTTGCGTGCGCGGAGGATGTCGAAGGCGCGGCCGTACCGCGTCGCGATCGCGATGCTGCGCTCGAGGAGGGCGAAGCCGCGTTCCCACTGGCCGAGGTCGATCAAGGCGGCGCCGACATTGTTCAGCGCGGCGATGCTGGCGGGTTCGTCGCCGAGCGTTGCGGCGAGGTGCAGGGACTTTTCGCCCCAGGCGACGCTCTCGGTCGCGCGCGATTCCAGCATGTAGAGTTGCGACAGGGCGCCATACGCGAGCGCGAGTTCGCTGCTGGGCGGTTCGGCCTCCAGGGCGGTAATCGCCGCGAGGGTGTGCTTGAATGCCGCGCCGGTGTCGCCGCGCTCCCATTCCGCGCGCCCCAGGCGGCGGTGGATGGCGGCGACCTTCTGGCAGTCGCCGAGTTGCTCGTAGAGTTGCAGCGCCGCTTGCCAGTAGTTCTGGTACATCGCGATGTCGCCGAGGGGGTAGGCCGCCTCGGCCAGGGCGTCGAGGAGCGCGGCGCGTTCGCGGGTGGCGGATGGGTCGAGGAGTTCGAGGGCGAGCCGGAAGTGCGCGAGCGCCTCGTGGTGGGCCGACAGGCGCGCGGCGCGTTCCCCGGCGAGGCGGGCATAACGCGCAGACTTCTGCAGTTCCCTGGACTGCGTGCTGTGGTAGGCAAGCTGATCGATGCGATGTTCGGGGTTCGCCCCGCAGATTTCCTCCAGCGCAAGGAGGATCGCGCGATGCCGCTGGCGACGGTCGCGCGTCAGGAGATCGGCGTAGACGGCTTCGCGCGTCAGGGCGTGCCGGAAGCTGTAGCGGTCTTCGCTGTCATCGGGTTCTTCCTCTACCAGCTGGCGCGCGACAAGCCCCTCGATCGAATGGAGCAGCGCGGTTTCGCCCAGCTCGGTGAGGCGCAGCAGTAACTCAAAGTCGAAGCGGCGTCCGATCACCGCAGCGTAGGTGAGCACGTTTGCCGTCGTCGGATCGAGATCGGCGACGCGGCCCAGGATGCTCTCGCGCAGGGAGCGCGGGAGCGCGGAGTTGGCGATGTCGTCGAGCGCGTGATCCCTGTGATGCGGCTCGTTGGACGCCGCAGGAGGCGACGCAACCTTGAGCAGTTCTTCGACATAAAACGGGTTGCCCTCGGTGCGCGCGTGCAAGAGGTCGATCGTCGCCACGGCGGGCGGGTGGCCCAGGATCGCTTCTACCATGCGGGCCAGGTCGTCGCGCGCCAGCGGTGCCAGGGGGATCTCGTGGTAGAGCCGTTCGCGGATGAGTTCGGCGACGATCTGGCCGAGGGGATGGTGCCGGCGCAGGGCCTCGCCCCGATAGGTGCAGAGCAGGAGGATCGGGCGGCTCTGGATCGCGCGGGCGAGGTAGCAGATCAGTTCCAGGCTGGCCTGGTCTGCCCAGTGGAGATCTTCGAGGACCACGACGCAGCCGTGCGCGCCGGGCGGCGGCGCGATGAAGCGCTCGATCGCCGCGAAGAGGCGGCGCTTGCGCACCGCCGGATCGGCATCGGCCGGGGGGAGGGCCGACAGGGTTGCATCGGGCAGCAGCCTGAGTAGGTCGGGGGCGAGGGCGGCGGCGCGGGCCGCGAGTGCCTCGGTGCCATGCGCGAGCGTGAACGACCGCACCGCGTCGGCGACCGCCCCATAGGGAATGGTGGCGTTTTCCTCGTAGCACAGAAAGCGGATGACCGGGAGGTTGGTCCGATCGCGGACACGGGCGAGGAAGGTCTGTCCGAGGCGCGTCTTACCGATGCCGGCGTCGCCGACGACGAAGACAACCCGCCCGGCCTCGGTGAGCGCTACCTGGAGGTGCGCCTCGAGTTCGGCGAGTTCCGCTTGCCGCCCGATCATGCGCGGGGCGAGGGCGCGCTTGCTGATCATCGTTGGCGGTCCTGTGGTGGTGCGCCGGGGCCGGTGTGGCCGACCACCGGGCATGTTTCCACGGTTGCTCACTCTTGTCAACGTGCGAGGGTGGGATTTGCTCACGGGGGATGGGAGGCGGGGACCTTGGCGGTTGAAACCGCTGCTGGGGGCGCTCGCGCACCACGAAACCGACCTGCGTCGGTTAGGTTTGTCCGCCGTTGGGGCGTTGCGGATGGACGCTGGTATACTCGTGGAGGAGTAGGACAGGGCGGGTTTGGGTCTGTTTGCGTGCCGGTGTGGCGGTGATTGCAGGGGGGCGTGATGGATTTGCCGCTGGGGGTGACTTCGCACACGATCGAGACGGATCGGTTGCGGGTGCATTATCTGGAGTCGGGGCCGGAGGAAGGGATTCCGGTGGTGATGATCCACGGGAATCTCTCGACCGCGCGCTTCTACGAGCATATTTTGCCGGGTGCGCCGAGGCGGTACCGGTTCATCGTGCCGGATATGCGCGGGTTTGGCGATACGGAGCAGGCACCGATCGATGCGACGCGCGGGTTGCGCGATTGGTCGGACGATGCGCACGCGCTGGTGCGGGCGCTGGGGATCCAGCGGCCGGTGCATCTGGTGGGATGGTCAACTGGGGGCGGGGCGATAGCGTCCTATGCGCTCGATTATCCGGCGGCGTCGCTGACGCTGATCGATCCGGTCTCCCCGTATGGGTTCGGGGCGATGCGGGAGGATGGCACGCCGTGCTTCCCCGATTTTTCGGGGGCGGGCGGTGGCCTGGTGTCGCCGGAGTTCCTGGAGGCGCTGAAGGCGCAGGATCGCTCGCTCGATTCGCCGACGACGATGCGGAGCGTGCTGCGGTCGTCGTACTGGGCACCGACACACCTGGTGGATCCCGAGCGGGAGGAGATGCTGCTCGATGAGGTCTTTAAGACGGTGATCGGGCCGGATGGGTATCCGGGCGACTACGCGACGACGGAGTATTGGCCGGGGATCGGGCCGGGCACGCGCGGGATCCTCAATGCGCTGAGTGGGAAGTATTGCAACTGGTCGGGGATCGTCGATCTCGATCCGAAGCCGCCGATTCTCTGGACGCATGGCACGGCGGACGTGGTGATCGCCGATGAATCGCCGTGGGAGATCGGGACGCTCGGGAAGTTGGGGGCGATTCCGGCCTGGCCGGGGGAGGATGTTTGCCCGCCGCAGCCGATGGTGCGCCAGATCAATGCGGTGCTGGAGCGATACCAGGCGGCGGGTGGCCGGGCGGAGATGGTGATGTTCGAGGGGTCGGGGCACTTCCCGACGATCGATGCGACCGAGCAGTGGTGCGATGTGTTCTTCGCGTTTTTGGCGTCGGTGGAGTAGGAGAGAGATTGGTCTCATTCGGTGATGATGCGTGGTGGGTGGGAGAAGCCCGAAGGGATGTGCACGTGCCCCGTGGCGCGTGCCCCAAGGTCTGAAGACCTGGGCTGAAGGCTCCCGTTGGTCGCCGCAAAGCCCACCTGCGCGGGCTCGGAGGGCCGCTTGGCGAACAAGCGGCCCTCCCGTTGTGTGTTGGGCTTATGCGCGAGGGTGGCGGGCCGTTGAAACCGCGCCTCGCAGGCCTGCGAGGCACACCGGGGACTGAAGTCCCGGCTAGGGGCTGCGGCCACGAAGTCCGCTCACGCGGACTGGGTCTCAATCGGCAACGGGTGGTTGCGTGGTATTGCGAGGCTTCTGAAGTGCGGTTTTACCACCCGGCTCCGTCGGTTTGTGCCAATTTTCCCTGCTCCTACTCGGCAGGGGATGCGGGAAGGTTATATACGGCGAGATTCCCGCGTCCCCAGGCCCGCCTACGGGTGGGGTGCGGGTTTGCGAGTTGGAGGTTAGGGAGCATGGCGATCAGGGCTTTGCCGATTGCTGGCGCGCAGCGTCCGCAGGAGCAGGCGACGGAGCAGATCGAGCGCGAGCCGGGCAACGGGAAGCGGTACTCGCTCTGGACGATCGGCTGCCAGATGAATGAGTCGGAGTCGGCGCAGATCGGCGCGGCGCTCGAATTGGCCGGGTACCGGCAGGCACCGCAGGAGTCCGATGCCGACGTGATCGTGCTCAACTCGTGCGTGGTGCGCGCGGCGGCGGAGCAGAAGGTGGTCGGGAAGCTGGGGTCGCTGCAGAAGCTGAAGCGCGAGAATCCCGCGCTGAAGATCGCGCTGACCGGCTGCATGGTGACCGGGCAAGAGGAGCAGCTGACGAAGCAGTTCCCGCACGTCGATCTCTTCTTCCGGCCGTCGGCGGTGGAGGATCTGGTCGCGATCGTGCCCGAGCTGGCCGAGGCCGAGGATGATCTGACCGAGTTGCCGCATTACTACGACGCGGCGGATGCGCAGGGGCAGGTTTCGGCGCACATGCCGATCATTTTCGGCTGCAACTACGTCTGCTCCTACTGCATCATCCCCTACCGGCGCGGCAAGGAGCGCAGCCGGCCGTTGCAGTCGGCGGTGGGCGAAGCCTGGATGCTGGCGAAGCGCGGGGTGCGCGAGATCACGCTGCTGGGGCAGACGGTCAACGCGTACGGACACGATTTGCCGGGGACGCCGGACCTCGCCGACCTGCTGGCGGCAATCGACGGGGTGGAGGGGATCGAGCGTATCCGCTTCCTGACCTCGCACCCGCAGAAGATGACGAGCAAGCTGATCCGCGCGGTGGCCGAGCTGCCGCACGTCTGCGAGCACATCAATCTGCCGGTGCAGGCGGGACACGACATAACGTTGCGACGGATGCGGCGCAATTACACGACCGACGACTATCGCCGGGTGATTCACGAGATCCGCGAGACGATCCCGAACGTGACGATCGCCACCGACATCATCGTCGGGTTTTCGGGCGAGACGGAGGAGCATTTCCAGGGGACGCTCGATCTGCTGGCGGAGCTGGAACTGGACGTGGTCCATGTGGCGATGTATTCGCCGCGCCCGAAGACGATCGCCTCGCGCTGGGACGACGACATCGCCCAGGAGGAGAAGCACCGGCGTCACCAGGCGGTGGAGCGGCTGCAAGAGGGGATCGCGACGAAGAAGAAGGCGGCGCTGCTGGGCGGCACCCACGAGGTGCTGGTGGATGGGCAGCAGAAGGGTCGCTGGCGGGGCCGGACGCGCGGCAATCAGCTGGTCTTCTTCGCCGCCCCCGGCGAGGAGCGCGACTGGCTCGGCAAGTTGGTGCAGGTTCGCGTCACGGAGACGCATGCGTGGCATGTGATTGGGGAAGTGCGAAGTGCCTAGTGCCGAGTGCTCAGTGCCGAGTGCCGAGTGCCGAGTCACCGGCTACTGAGCACTGGCT
>JAXLWN010000008.1:0-149136 GCA_046328475.1 Chloroflexia bacterium
GCGTTCGAGTGGGCGATGCCGCAGATCGCGCACATGGTGCTGCTGCTGGGGCCGGATCGTAAGAAGCTTTCCAAGCGGCACGGTTCCACCCGCTTGCAGGAGTTCCGCGACAACGGGATTTTGCCGGAGGCGCTGCTGAACTACCTGGCGATCATCGGCTGGTCGTGGGACGACAAGACCGAGATCTTCTCCAAGGAGGAGTTGATCGAGAAGTTCGACCTCGACCGGGTCAAGGCGGCGTCGGCAATCTTCGACCACCAGAAGCTGGAGTGGATGAATGGGCACTACATCAACCACATCCTGACGCTGGATGGGCTGGCCGAGCGGGCGGTGCCGCTGCTGCGGGATGCGGGGCTGCTCGATGCGTCGGTGGTGGCGGGCACGCCGCGCTACGACTATGCGCGCGACGTGCTGGCGCTGGAGAAGGAGCGGATCAAGCGGCTGACCGAGGTGCCGGAATTGACGAGCTACTTCTTCACCGACGAGGTCGCGTACACGGCCGACGTGCTGGTGTCGCGGAAGCAGAAGCTGACGACGGAGCTGGTCGGGCGCGTGCTGCCGGCGGTGCGGGCGGCGATCGCGGCCGGGGATGTCGCCGACGAGGCGGGGACCGAGGAGCGGCTGACGGCGCTGGCCGACGAGTTGGGCGTGAAGCGCGGGCAGTTGTTCATGCCGGTGCGCGGCGCGCTGAGCGGTCGCGCGGCGACGCCGCCGCTCTTCGCGATGATGCGCGTGCTCGGGCAGGAGGTCACGCTGGCGCGGCTGGACGCGGCGATCGCGTGGCTGGCGGAGCATGGGGAGGCAGCGGCGGACTGAGACGGGGTTCAAGGTTCGAGGGTTACGGTTCGCAGGTTCGCAGGTTCGCGGGGTGCCAGAGGGTCTGGCACCCCGCGAATTGTGAGTAGCGGTCCGATTCTGATCCTTACAGCACCGCTATACACTTACAGTTAGCGATCAGTGGAGCCTATCGATTTCGGACCCGGCCGCGTTCCTCTGCGTTCGATAGAGCTCTACTTCTACGCCACTACTTCTGTGTTGTGTTACAATTCCGCATTGAGGAGGGCGCTGGCGATTCCGGCGTTCGATGAACATGGCAGTCTCCCGCCGGGCATCTACGAGGCGACCTGGAGCGAGATCGTTGACCGCTTTGGCGGAACACCCAAGCGCCAGCAGCTTCTCGCCGGACTACGGGCTGCGCTCGATCTGCTAGCGGTCTGCGGCTGCCGCCAGGCTTGGCTTGACGGCAGCTTCGTCACTGACGTTGAGCAGGTGGAGGGCCGTCTGCCGGGCGATGTGGATGTCTGCTGGGAGATCACCGGGGTCGATTTGGCCCAGTTGTCTGCCCTGGCCCCTGAGCTCCACCCGCTGTTTGGTGCCCCCGCAGTGCGGCATCAGCGCTACGGCGGGGACTACTTCGCCGTCAGCGAACCCCTAGCCCCAGGGATGGTCGAGCAATTCCAGTGGGCGCGCGGCGCGCGGCGGAAAGGGATCGTCGTGCTGGAACCCGCAGAGGGAAGGGACAAGCGATGATCGCGAACGAGCGCGAATATGCGGCGAATTGCCGACGACGGCGGGAGTTGCTGGCGATCCGGGAGACTTATCTGGCCCATCCCCAGGAGGATCCGCTGGCGCAGGAGTGGCTCGTAGCCAGCGTCGATAGCGTCCTTGCCCAAACCGAGACGGAGATTGCCGACTACGAAGCGCTGCGCTCTGGGGGCGTGCGCGCGGTGACAGTCGCGGGGTTAGGCGACCTGCCCAGTGCCCTGGTGAAGGCGCGGATCGCCGCTGGGTTGACTCAGCGCCAGCTGGCTGAGCGCCTGGGGGTGGCTGAGCAGGCGGTACAGCGTGACGAGGCCGGTGGTTATGGTCGCGCTGAGTTCGGCCGACTACAGCGCGTGGCCGAGGCGCTGGGACTTGAGGTGGAGGGCGTCATCCGGTTCCCTCCCCGCGAAGATGCGGCACGAGCCAGCGAGCTGACGCACTGGGCGGCGCGACGCGCGGGTAGTTCGCCAAGTAGCGAGACTTCTTCAGCGGGCTTGTCACAGAATCGCGACAAGCCCGCGCTCTGCAAAAGCCCGAACGCTATTCAGCCAGATGATCCCGGAAAAATGATTCTACGCCCTTCGATGAATGGGAGGTCGCGCCCTTCCACCCCAAGAGCATCCCATAGCTGCCGACTCTCATGTACGACTCCCGAGTTGCTGCAATTGTATCTCTTTGATGGGTGTGAGCAGGATCGCCTGAATCACCGCATCGTCGAGGGGAGGATGCCGAGTTCGGCGCGGTATTTGGCGACGGTGCGGCGGGCGATGCGGATGCCCTGGAGGAGGAGGCGGTCGCAGATTTCGCGGTCGGTGAGGGGGCGGCCTTTGGCGCGCTCCTTCAGGATGAATTCGCGGATGACGTCCTTGGTCGAGAGCGAGGGGGTGAAGAAGTCGCTGAAGGGGATGACCTGGCGGTTCGGCAGCATGACGTACTTGTTGGCGGTGGCGCGGCTGACGGTCGATTCGTGGACGCCGATCTGCTGGGCGACAACGGCGCGGGTGAGCGGGCGCAGTCGCGCACGCCGCCGCGCAGGAAGTCCTCCTGCAAGGCGACGAGGCAGTTGCCGATCTTTTGCAGCGTCTCGCGCCGCTGGTTGACGTTGGCGATGAAGAGTTTGGCGCGCGTGGTCAGGTCGCGGATGTGCTTCTTGCCGCCGTCGCCGACCTCGCCGAGCGCGCCGTTGCGCCCCGCCAGGGAGGTCGCGAGCGAGGAGTAGAGGCTGTTCATGCGCAGCAGGTAGTGCTGGGCCTCGATCACCTCGACGAAGAGATCGTCTTCGACCAGCGCGATGACCACGTCGGGGGCGACGTAGGGGTCGGAGTTGGGGCTGCGCCAGGGGTGCGCCTCCTGGCGCTGGAGCGGCGAGGGGCTGAGCTGGTTGCGGATGAACTCGCGCGCGGCCTCGACTTCCTCGGCGGTGATGCCGAGCTGGCCCGCGATGTAGCCGTGCTTGTGGGTCGCCAGGTCCTCCAGGTGATCGGCGACGATCCGGCGCACGGCCGGGGGGACGTGCGCGCCGATGCGCGCCAGGTAGTCGATCTGGAGCAGGAGCGATTCGCGCATGTCGCGCGCGGCGACGCCGACCGGGGCGATCTGCTGGATCAGCCCGAGGATGTGCTCGACGCGCGCCTCGGGCACGGCGAACTCGGCCGCCACGACGGCGAGCGGCGTGGTGAGGTAGCCGCGATCGTCGAGGCAATCGACCAGCCAGGCGGCGATCGGGAGGTCGTCGTCGCAGAGGAGGGTGGAGGCGTCGGAGAGGATCTGGTCGCGCAGGCCGAGTTCGGTGGCGACCAGATTGAGCGGGTCGAAGTCGTCCTCGGCGAAGCCCTGCGCGCTCTGCTGCGTCACGACTTCGGGGTAGTCCTCGTAGGAGGTCTCGCGCCGCTCGGCCTGGTGGCTCAGGCGGCAGGTCGGGCAGAAGGAGGTATCGAGGATGCCGCCGCAGGTGGGGCAGATGACGCGGTCGTCCAGTTCGAGCGCCGGATTGGCGAGCAATTCCAGGCGGATCGCTTCCTGCAATTCGAGTTGGGAGAGGCTGAGGATATAGTTCGCCTCGATCAGGCTCGGCGAGATGATCGGCCGCATCTCTTGCGACAGATCGATCCCGAGATCCATACGCATGCTCATGGCACCCCCGCCGGGTAGGCACGCCGCGCCGCATCGCGGAATGGCGGACCATGACTGCACGGCTGCGTACAGTATAGCGATTCGGGCGCGGCGTGCAAATCGGTGGCACGATAGTTGCGGTGATCGCGGCTCACCGCCCGTTGTTGCGCATTTCGGGGAGATTTGTCAGCCAGGCGACGATGGTCGCGGCGAGTTCGCGCGGTTTGGCGAGCGGGATGAGGTGGCCGACGCCCGGCAACTCGACCAGCGTGGCACCGGGGATGGTGTCGCGCAGCCGGGCGGCGTCGGCGGCGCTGAGCACATCGCTACGCCCGCCGCGCACGAGCAGCGTGGGGACGCGGATGCGCGCGACCACGTCCCAGGAACGCGCCCGCGCCCCGCCCGCACGGCGGCGATGGCGGCGTCGAGGTCATATTTCCAGCACCAGAGGCCGTCGTCGCCTTGCCGGAGGTTGTGGCGCAGGTAGTGCGCGGTGCCCGCGTTGGGCAGCAGCCTGCCGCCGAGCAGGGCGCGCAGGGCGTCGTCGGGGTTGGCGAATGGTCCGGCGGTTGCCTCGATGAAAGCGACGACCGCCGGGATCGTCTCAGGGGAACTGCCCGCGCCGATATCGATGAGGACCAGGGCGCGCAGGCGCTCGGGGTAGGCGACGGCGAAGTGGTAGGCGACGCGCCCGCCGAGCGAGTGGCCGATGATGACCGGGCGGTCGAGCGCGAGCGCGTCGCAGAAAGCGGCGAGGTCGGCGGCGAAGTCGTCGGGGGCGTAGCCGCCGGGCGGGGTGTCGTTCTCGCCATGACCGCGCTGGTCGAGCGCGAGGACGCGCCCGAGCGGGGTCAGGGCCGGGGCGAGCGGGTCCCACTCGTGCGCCTGGTCGCGCAGGCCGTGGAGCAGCACGATCGGCGGCCCCGCGCCGCCCCAATCGAGGTAGTGCAGGCGGAGGCCGTTGGCCTGGATGTCGCGTTCGAGCGGTGCGGGTGCGGTCATGGTCCCCCGCGCTGCGGCCAGCTTCAGGCGGGCCGCGCAGGGGCGATCATACGATAACGCCCGTGGTCGTGTCGGGCGCGGGCGTCGAGCGGGCGAGATTGCGCGGGTATCAGCGGGGGCGGGTGAGGGTGATTTTGCGGGCGACGGCGGTGTTCTGGTCGCGCTCGACCTGGATGGCGACCCCGGCGACGAGATCGCTGAGCGAGCCACGGCTGCCGTCGGACCAGAGGATGAGCGAGGTGCCGGTGATGGCGAGTTCTTCCGCGCCCTTGGTGCCCTCGACCTGCACGATGAGCCGCCCTTCGCGGGCGTTGACCTCGCGCACGGTGGCGCGGACGGTGGTGACGTTGCTGGCGCGCAGGTTGTAGGAGATCACGGTCCCGCTGACCGATTCGCTGAAGGTGTTCGCCGCCTGCGCCACCTGCGTCACTTGCGTCGGGTTGGCCCCCAGGATGGTCGTGGTCATGGGGCGCGCGAAGATCTCGTTGGCGGCGCTCGGGTGGGGGGCGGAGCCGGCGGATTGCTGGGCGGCACCGAAGGTGGCGAGGCCGAAGGCGAAGATGACGGCGGTGAGCGTGATCGCCGCTGTCGTCCCGACCCAGGCCTGCTTCCAGACCAGAGCGATCCCCGGCTGCCCGTAGCCGGGGGCGGCGACGCGCTCCAGGATGGCCTCGCGGACGTGGGGCGCGAGCGTCATCCCGGACATGCGGCGCATCTGCTGATCGAGCGCACGGTACTCTTGCAGGCGGGCGAGGCACGTCGCGCACTGCAAGAGGTGGGTGCTCAGGAGCACGCGCTCGGCCTCGCCCAGATCGGGGTCGTTGTAGCGCGCGATCAGCGGGGCGACAGCGCGGCAAGTGCCGCAGGCGACCGAAGTCATCGGACCACTACTCTCCGATTGCAAGAACCGCCGACTCGTCGGGCTGGTTATAGGCCGCCCGGAACGCCTCGCGGGCGCGGAAGAGCCGCGTCTTCACCGCGCCGGGTGAGATGTTGAGGATTTCGGCAATTTCGTTGCACGACAGACCTTCGTGGCTGTGCAGCAGCAGCGGTGCCGCGTACTTCGTCGGCAGCTTCGCCAGCGCGCGGTGGACCGCCTCGGCCTCGGCCACGTCCCCATCGATATCGGGCGTCATGATGCCGTCGTTCAGCAGGGGCAGCCAGCGGATGAGCCGCCGACGCCGCAGCGCGCTGAACGCGGTGTTCCCGGCGATCCGGTAGAGCCAGGGGGCGAGCCGGAGGTCGCTCCCCATGCGCGGCAGCGCCCGATAGGCCTTCAGGAAGCTCTCCTGCGCCAGATCGTTCGCCAGCTCGCGGTCGTGGACGAGCCCGTAGATGTAGTTGATGATGCGGTGCTGATACCGCTCGAAAATCTCGGCAAACGCTGCCGCGTCGCCGCGCTGCGCGCGAACGACGAGCGCATCCTCGACCGTCGGCACCCCGCCGGTGCCGATCGCCTGACTTAGACGCTGTTCCATCATTACTGGCGCTCCCCTCGCGCTCGGCACCAATGCCTCACCTGATCAACGCATACCCGATCGGGAAAGTTGCAGGGTTGCAACAGATATACGCACGACGCCGCGATTGGTTGTCACGCGGCAGCGGGAGATGGAATGCAAGTTGCGTTCCATTGCGTTCCACTGGGCTCGAAAACGGGCGAATAGGTTCACGCGAGTAGCGTATGTCGGTCACATTGCTCGTTATGGTAGCGCCAAGTGGAGATTTCGGGTAGGATGACCAAAGTACTAGGCTCACAAGTACGATCTCCTTCTGATGCGAAACGCTCCACTCAGTGGCGGAGTATTGCTGATGATGAAGTATCGGCGCTGGTTCCCAGCGTTCCACGGCGTGCTGATCGGCGTGCTGATCGGCCAGATTTTCGTGGCGAGCTTCCACCCGGCATCCGTCGTCGCCTCCTCTCGGTCGGCCAAAGCGCAAGCGAGCGCGCCCAGCCCGGCGAGCAGCCCCAGTCTGAGCGTGAACCGCGCGGGCACCACGACGATTCCTCCCTCTGGCATCGTCGCGCTGATCGCCACGCTGGAGGCCGACGCGGGCCTGACGCTCGCCAGCCTGGAAGCGTCGAGCAGCCCGGATGGCCCCTGGCAGACGCTCGGCACCTACGCCACGCCCGGCCCGATCACCGTCACGACCGGCTTCGACATCACCGCCACGGCCTACGGCGGATCGACCGCGCCCGGCCCGCGCGCGATCGTCGTGCGCGCCACCGACAGCGCGGGCGGCAGCAGCACGGTCACGCTGCCCCTGGTGTTCGACAACGAACTCGATTCTTTCACCGATATCGGCAATTCGCCCTATCAGGCGGCGATTCGCCAACTCGCCACGCGCGGCGTGATCAAGGGCTATGGCGACGGGCGTTTCGGCCCGAATGACCCGACGCTGCGCGCCCAGATGGCGGCGCTGATCGCCCGCGCGATGGGGTGGGATCTGGAGGACTACGGCAACAATTTCATCGACCGGCAGATGGTCAACGATGCCCTCTGGCGCAATGTCGGCACGCTGGGGCACTACCAGGTCGCGTTCGGCTACGATGGTAGCCACTTCGGCCCGAACGATGCGGTGCTGCGCGCCCAGGTGATCTCGTTCATCACGCGCGGCATGGTCGCGCTCGGCTACTGGCAATTTCAGCAGCCGAATTTCGACCTCTACCCGAACATCCCGCACGATTCCGGGCACCAGCGCGATTTGGCAACCTATGTCCACTACGTCGGCGCGGTGCCCGAGACGACGTTGGGGCACGACTGGGTGACCTGGACCGGCAAGGCGTCGCGCGCCTGGTTCGCCCAGGCGCTCTGGCAGCTGGTGCAGTGGCGCGAGAACGCCGCGAACTGGCTGATCATCCAGCCGCCCGCCATCGCCAGCCCGAGCGACGGGGTCGCGGTGCGGGCCAGCACCGCCGACCGCCAGCCGACTGCGAACGGTTCGGTCACGATCGGTGGCCTGATCACCGAGGATATGGGGCCGCTGTCGGGGATCCCGTTCGCGGCGACGATCGCGGGACAGGGACCTCCTGCACCGGCGCGAGCGGCAACGACGGCCGGGCGGCCTGCGATCTCTTCATCCCGAGCGGGCTGGCCGGGGAGACTGCGCTGGTCGATATCGCGTTCACGCGCCTCGGGCAGACCTACCGGGGGCGGATCGCGCTCGCGCCGACCGGGGGACGCCCAGCCTCGCCGTCGCCGTCGCCGAGCGCGTCGCCGAGCCCGAGCGCCAGTCCATCGCCGAGCCCGTCGCCGGGGACGCTGCCGCCCGATCCGAGCACGGTGGCCCCGGAGATCGACCGCACGGTCGCGACCGACATCTTCGCGGCGACCGCGTTCCTCTACACCGGGCAGAACCCGATCCAGACCGGCGTCGCGCCCGGCACGATCGATCCGCGCCACGTCGCGGTCCTGCGCGGCCTGGTCGGCAAGCGCGACGGCAGCCGTTATCGGGCGTGACGGTCGCGATCCTCGGCCACCCCGAGTTCGGGCAGACGCTCAGCCGGGCGGATGGGCGCTACGACCTCGTCGTCAATGGCGGCGGGCCGCTGACGGTGACGCTGGCGCGCGACGGCTATCTCTCGGCGCAGCGGCTGGTGGATGCGCCCTGGCGCGACTATGCCCGGGTGCCGGACGCGATCTTGATCGCGCTCGATCCGCAGGTGACGACGATCGACCTGGGCGCGGCGACGCCGGTGCAGGTGGCGCGCGGGAGCCAGATCACCGACAGCGACGGCACGCGCCAGGCGACCGTCTTCTTCCCGCAGGGGACGACCGCGACGCTGCAACTGCCGGGCGGCGGCACCCAGCCGCTCACCACGCTCAATGTGCGCGCGACCGAGTACACCGTGGGCGCGAACGGGCCGACGGCGATGCCCGCGCCGCTGCCGCCGACGAGCGGCTACACCTACGCGGCCGAGTTCTCGGTGGACGAGGCGCTGGCGGCGGGGGCGACGGGGGTGCAGTTCAGTCAGCCGCTGCCGGTCTACCTGGAGAATTTCCTCGCCTTCCCGGTGGGGACGATCGCGCCGGTCGGCTTCTACGACCGGGCGAAGGGGCAGTGGATCCCGGCGCTGAACGGGCTGGTGGTGAAGATCGTCGGCGTGACCGGCGGGCGGGCGGATCTCGACCTCGACGGCGACGGCAACGCCGACGATGGCGCGGCGCTCGGCATCACCGACGCGGAGCGGGCGCAACTGGCGAGCCTCTACGCGGTGGGGCAGAGCCTTTGGCGGGTGCCGATCAGCCACTTCTCGGCGTGGGACAGCAATTGGCCCTTCGGGCCGCCGCCGGATGCGGCACCACCGATGCACCTGCTTGAGCAGGATCGCTTGCAGGATTTCGAGGATACCGCTCGCGAGCGAGAACTGAACGAGCGGCTGAAGCAGCAGCTGAAAGAACTCGCGAACACGATGGAAGATATAGAGAAACTCCCCGAACCTGCTCAGGAGCGGTTCGAGAAGAAACTGAGCAAATCTTCAACGTCGATGAGAGCAACGTACAGCGGTCCGAGACCAGGACAACTCCCGCCCCGCCGCTCATCTCTCCCCAAAAGCAACGCCTGAGCGAGCGCACCCCACCGGTCGGCGCGGGCGCAGGACTCCACTACGGAAGCGATCGCGCCGGTGGACGCACCGCCGCCTTCACGCGCGACATCCCGCTGACCGAGGCGACGCTCCCGAACGGCCTGAAGCGGGTGGAACTCGAAATCGCAGTCGCCGGGCAGCGCTTCACCCAGTCGTTCGCCCCGTCGGCGAACCTGCACTACACCTTCACCTGGGATGGGCGCGATGCCTACGGGCGGCTACTCCAGGGGGTGCAGCCGGTGACGGTGCGGGTCGGCTACGTCTACACCGGCCAGTACTACGAGCCGGGCGTCAGGAACCCGGCGTTCGCCTCGCCGCCGGAGGGGGTGGTGCTCGCCACCGACCGGGAGCGCCTGGAGATCACGCTCTGGCAGACCAGCAATGGCACGATCGGGCTGTTCGACTGGTTGCCGCAAGGGCTGGGCGGCTGGTCGCTGAGCGACCACCACGTCTACGATCCGAATCGGGGCATCATCTACCTCGGCGACGGGACGACCCGCAGCGTTGCGGCACTGAACACGCGGGCGACGTTGCTGGTGCCGGGATCGAACGAAGGGGTGGCGGGTGGCGCGGCCAACCCGGCGGGCTTGCTGATTCGGCCAGACGGTGGCCTCCTGATCGCCTACGAGCATACGATCGTCCTGGTCCGGACGGATGGGACGAGCGAGGTCATCGCGGGCACCGGTGAGACTGGCGATGGCGGCGACGGTGGCCCCGCGACCGAGGCCCAGTTGACCGACGCGGTGGCGCTCGCGCTCGGCCCGGATGGCAGCCTCTACATCGCCGATCGCGGCGCGCACCGGGTGCGCCGGGTCGCTCCGGATGGCACCATCGGCGCTGTTCGCCGGGACGGGGGCGTTCGGGTTCAGCGGCGACGGTGGCCCGGCGACCCAGGCGATGTTCTACGACGTGCGCGGCGTGGTCGCCGCGCCGGATGGCAGCGTCTCCATCGCCGATACGGACGCCAGCGGCATCGGCCGGGTGCGGCGGGTCGGCACCGATGGGCTGGTGGCGACCGTCGCCGGGGGTGGCGCGGTCGATGCCGACGGGGTTGCAATCAACGCGATCCTGAACGGCCCGGTGGGGATTGCGCTCGGCACTGATGGAAGCATCTTCATCGCCGAGGATCAGCGCTGCCGCGTGCGACGGGTCGGCACCGACGGCATGATCGGCACCGTCGCGGGGAATGGCACCTGAGCGCTCAGCGCGGCGAGCGGTCCGGCGACGCAGCATCCGCTCTTCTATCCGCAGCGCGTGGCCGTCGCCGCCGATGGCACGATCTACATCGGCGAGCAGAACGGGGAGACCTTCGCGCTGCACCAGGTTGACCCGACCGGGACGATCACCCAGATCTCCGGCACGAACCTCACCGGGTGCTGCGTGCGCGATTACGGCTTGCCGCCACGGCAGTTCTATTTCCGGGTGAGCGGGCTGGCACTCGATCCCCACGGCAAGCTCTACATCGGGAATACCGATATCGGGGAGGGGGTCGGATCGTTCGTCACGGTGCTCGGGTCGCCGTTCCCGGGTGCGGCCGGCGTGAACGACCTCGTCATCCCGGATGAGGATGGCACGATCGCCTACGTCTTCTCGCCGCTCGGTCGCCACCTGCGGACGATCAACACCCTCACCGGGGCGACGCTGAAGCAGTTCGCCTACGACGCGGCGGGTCGCCTGATCTCGGTCACCGACGACAAGAACAATGTGCGGACGATCGAGCGCGACGCCAACGGCCAGCCGACGGCGATCGTCGATCCCTATGGGCAGCGGACGACGCTGACGGTGAATGGGGACGGCTATCTGCTCACCTCGACCAACCCGGCGGGCGAGACGATCACCTACACGTACGGCGCGGGCGGGCTGCTCGCCACCCGGCGCGATCCGGGCCAGGGACTCTACCAGTACACCTATGACGGCCTCGGGCGCTTGAGCCGTGTCGATGACCCGGAAGGCGGCTTCGTCACGCTGGGCCGGACCGAGTTGCCGAACGGGCAGATCGTCACGGTGACGACGGCGCTGAATCGGGGGACCACCTATCGCACCGAGCGCCTTGACGACAGCACAATCCGCGAGGCGATCACCTATCCCGATGGCACCCAGCAAGTGCTGCTCGTCGGCACCGACGGGAGTCGCCGCCTGACAGCCACCGATGGCACCGTCACCACGACCGAATTTGGCCCCGATCCCCGCTTCGGGCTTGCCGCGCCGATCGCCAGGAAACAGACCGTCACCACGCCCGATGCCCTGACGCTGACGGTGACGCGGCAGCGCGATGTGAGTCTCGCCGATCCCAGCGATCTGCTGAGTCTGGTGCAACTCGTCGATACGACGATGGTGAATGGCTCTCCCTGGACCAGCAGTTATCAGGCCGGTAGCCACACCTTCACCCTGACCTCACCGGCAGCGCGCACCACGACCAGGACGATCGACACCGCCGGGCGGCTCGTGGGGCAACAGGCGGCGGCGTTGCTGCCGATCCAGTACACCTACGACGGCCGGGGCGGCTCGCCACGCAGGCGCAGGGGACCGGGCCGAGCCTGCGCAGCCTCACCTTCGCGTACAACGCGGCGGGGTATCTGGCGTCGATCACCGACCATCTCGGGCGCAGCGTCGGCTTCGGTTACGACCTGGCGGGGCGGGTGACCTCCGAGATGCTGCCGGGCGGCAGGACCATCGCGTTTACGTATGATGCGAACGGGAATCTGGCGACGCTCGCGCCGCCCAGCAAACCGGCGCACACCTTCACTTACAACGATCTCAACCAGATCGCCAGCTATGTGCTGCCGACCGTGCCGCTGGTGCCCGCGTTTACCGCGAGTTTCACCTATAACCTCGACCACCAGCCGCTGCTGACGACGTATCCGACGGGGCGGACGCTCGGGGACAACTACTACCCTCGGGGAGTTTGCAGAGCATCAACTTCGGCGGGCGATCTGGTCTTCGGCTACAACCCGACGACTGGCCTGCTGAGCAGCCCGATGCGCCGGATGGCGTCGCGCCCGCCATCGCGCGATGGCCGCTTGATCACCGGCGAGAGCTGGGCGGGGCCGGTCGCCGGGAGCGTCACGCGCGGCTACGACAACAACTTCCGTATCAATGGCATCACGATCGGGGGCGAGACGATCCCGTATGGGTACGATGGCGATGGGTGCCGCTCAGCGCGGGGGCGCTCGGGCTGAGCACGACCGCGTTCGGCGCGGTGGAGCAGTTGACGCTCGGGAATGTGACCGAGCGGCGCGAGTTCAACGGTTTCGGCGAGACGACACGCGCCCATGCCGACTTCAACGGGGCCGACTTCTTCGACCGGACCTACACCCTCGACACGCTCGGGCGGATCGCCGAGGTGAGCGAGACGATCGCGGGCGTCACGGTGGTCTATGCCTACGGCTACGACGCGGCCGGGCGGCTGAGCGAGGTGCGCGTCGATGGCACCCTGGTGCGGGCGTACACCTACGACAGCAACGGCAACCGGTTGCAGCAGACGGTGGGCACGCCAGCGACCGGGACCTACGACGACCAGGACCGGCTGATCGCCTACGGCGGCACCACCTACGCCTACAACGAGGAGGGGCAGTGCTTCGCCGAGACGACCGCCGGGCAGACGACGATTTACGCGCACGATGAGTTCGGCTGGCTGCGGCGGGTGATCCTGCCCGACGACACGCAGATCGACTATCTGCTCGACGGGCAGGGGCGGCGCGTCGGCAAGCTGGTGAACGGCACGCTGGTGCGGGGGTGGCTCTACGGGCCGGGGCCGAACCCGGTCGCCGAGCTGGACGGCGCGGGCGCGGTGGTGAGCCGGTTCATCTACGCCAGCCGCCCGGACGTGCCCGACTACCTGATCAAGGGGGGCGTCACCTACCGGATCATCGCGGATCAAGGGCAGCCCGCGCCTGGTCGCGATGTCGCAACCGGCGCGGTGGTCCAGCGTCTCGACTATGACGCATTCGGCCAGGTGCTGAGCGACACCAATCCGGGTTTCCAACCGTTCGGCTTCGGCGGGGGCTGGCCGATAGCCAGACGACCCTGCAGATCGGCGGGCGGAGCTACGACCCGAAGGTGGGGCGCTGGATCACCCCCGCGCCACGGGTCACGCCCGGCACGACCAATCGGTATGTGTACGCGGACAACGACCCGATCAATCGCGGCAAAGCCGCGACGCCGTGAGGTGTGATGGCCGAACGGGGCACCCACTCCTACGTCGAGGGGGTACTCGCGCGCTATTGACCGCCGGGGGTGGCTGCTCTAGACTGTGCTCGGAGACCAATGCAGACGCGTGAGGAGTTATCGCCGCCGGGTCTGCCGACCGCTCCCCGAACAGGTGCCACTACACGCGCGATCACGGCGGCGGCAGCCGGGCGCTGTGCCATGGGCACGATTCGACCGTAGACTTCGGCGGCCAGCGAGGGCAATCCCGGGGCAGGGGCGGGCAAATCAGGCGTCATCAGGCGAGTGCGGGCGAGCGATTCGCGGCAGCCAACTGGCGAAGGGACGGGAATCGCTGTGGGAAGGGCGCTCGTCGTCGGGCGGGTGCGGGGGATCGAGATTAAGGTCCACCCCACCTTCCTGCTGGTCATACCGTGGGTGATCATCAACTGGGGCTACTTCGGCGGGCACGGACCAGCCGGGGTGGTCTTCGGTTTGGTGCTGGTTACCCTGCTCTTCGCCTTCGTGCTGCTGCACGAGCTGGGGCACAGCTTCGTGGCGCTCCATTACGGCGTGGGGGTGCGCGACATCACGCTGCTGCCGATCGGCGGGGTGGCGCGCATCGAGCAGTTGCCGGTGGAGCCGGGGCGGGAGATCGCCATCGCGCTGGCCGGTCCGGCGGTGAATCTGGTGATCGCGATCCTCTTCGCGCCGCCGGTCGCGCTGATCGCGCTCGCGCAGGGGATCAGCCACCCGCTCGAACTGCTGCCGCTGCTGACCGAGACCTCGCCGACCGGGTTCATCGTCTACCTCTTCTTCACGAATGTGACGCTGGTGATCTTCAACCTGCTGCCGGCCTTCCCGATGGATGGCGGGCGCATCCTGCGGGCGCTGTTGAGCTTTTTCACCGCGCGCCTCACCGCGACGCGGCTGGCGGTCGGGCTGGGGCAACTGCTCGGGGTGGGGTTGATCGTCCTGGGGATCGCCAGCTGGACGCCGTCGCTGGTGCTGATCGCCATCTTCGTGATCGTCGCGGCGTTCGCAGAGGGGACCGCCGTGCGCGTCGAGGACACGATGCGGACGTTGCGCGTCGGGCAGTTCATCCTCTGGGATATGGGGGGAATCGGCGAGCACCACCCGCTGACCTACGCGCTGCGCGGTGGCCCGCGCGACATCGCGGTTGTCACCCCGGAGGGGCGGGTGATCGGGATGCTCTGGCGGCACGAGTTGATGCACGCGCTGAATGGCGGCGCGAACCGCTACCGCACGGTGCGCGAGTTGATGGACACCGAGGTGCCGGTCGCCGATGTGGACGACACGGTCTACGCGGTGCAGCAGAAGATGGTCGCGACCGGGCGCTGGGCGATGCCGGTGACCGAGAATGGCATCTATCGGGGCATTTTCACCAACGACCGCTTCTGGCACGTCTACCGCCACGTCAGCCGCCGCCCCTGGACCGAGACGCGCCTGCGCGCAGCGCGTCGTCAACGCGCTGGTGGCGCGGCGGGCGCGTGGGTGGGGGTAAGGAGACGATCCAAGCCCTTGTGGGTTACTCGATCTCCTTCTATGCGTCGCTCCAGGGTCTGCCAACGTTGGGTGGTGGTGCGCCGCCCGCCCGGAGATGAAGTCTCCGGGCTACGTCAATGCGCCGGATGAATCCGGCTACGAGAGATCGCGGCGCTCTCGGAGCGCCGCACCAGTGCTCGCCAAACGCTGTAGATACTGCAGAACAAACCAGTGGGTAAACGAGCCATGCAAGTTCAGCTTACACCGCAGATTGAATCCATCATCATGGCACTGGTGGCAAGCGGCGAATATCTCGACCCAGGCGAGGTAATCGCCGAGGCGATCCTGCTGTTACAGGATGAGCGCAAGTTACGCGTACTCCGGGCGGACCTCGCTGAGGCGCAGGAGGAAATTGCCCGAGGCGACTACGCTGAGTGGACGCCCGAGTTGCGCGCCGAGCTTCGGCACCACGTCCGGCAGATGGTCGCCGAAGCTCGGAAGCCGAATCCCGAGGTCTGCCCCTAAATCGCCGCACTTCTGGTTTGCGAAAGCTTTCGCAATCTTCCGCACGGATGTAACCTCTTTCGTGGACCGGGCGTTGTAAGGGGTGGAAGGACGACAAGTCCTCCGAACAACTTCGCAGACTTCTCCTTCTCCTCCCCTCCCCTACCGAATGGGCCGTGGCGAATGCCACGGCCCATTCGGTGTCTGCCGATTGGTCGCCCGGTGCGGCACCGTGCTACGATGCCCCGCAATTGAGCGACGGAATTGCGCAGAAGATAAGGGGGCGACGATGCTGGTCGATCCACGAATCGCGAAGATGGCGGAATTGCTGGTGCGCTACTCGGTGGGGGTGCGCGAGGGGGATTTCTGCGTGATCCGGGCCACGCCGATCGCCGCGCCGCTGGTGCAGGAGTGCTGCCGACAGGTACTCTTGGCCGGTGGACAGCCCCACGCCGATATTCGATTGCCCGACCTCGACGAGATCGTCTTCAGCACGGCGACGGATGAGCAACTGGCCTTTGTGTCGCCGATCTCGCGCTACTTCATCGAGCAGGCCGACGTGCAGATCAACATCCTGAGCGATGTGAACACGAAGACGCTCTCGGGGATCCCGCCGGAGAAGATCGGGATCGCGCAGAAGGCGCGGCGCGAGCTGTTGCAGACGTTTCTGCGGCGCGACGATGAGGGCTCGCTGCGCTGGAGCATCGCGATGTACCCGACCGAGGCGTATGCGCAGGACGCCGAGATGTCGGTGAGTGCGCTGGCCGATTTCATCTTCGACGCCTGCCTGCTGAACGAGCCCGACCCGGTCGCGGCGTGGCAGGCGGTGGCGGCGCGGCAGGAGAAGGTCATCGAGCGGTTGAAGGGCAAGAGCGAGGTGCGTCTGGTGGGACCGGGCACCGATCTGACCTTCTCGATTGCCGGGCGCACCTTCATCAACGACGACGGGAAGAAGAATCTGCCGGGCGGCGAGGTTTTTACCGGCCCGGTGGAGGATTCGGCCAACGGCACGATCGCCTTCACCTACCCGGCGGTCTACGGCGGCAAGGAGGTCGCCGGGGTGCGGTTGCGCTTCGAGGCCGGGAAGGTGGTCGAGGCCCGCGCGGCGAAGAACGAGGAGTTGCTGACCACGCTGCTGGCGTCGGACGACGGGGCGAAGCGACTGGGCGAGTTCGCGTTCGGGACGAATCCGGGCATCACCCGCTTCACGCGCAATACGCTCTTCGACGAGAAGATCGGCGGCACGATCCACATGGCGCTGGGGTCGAGCTACCCGGCGACGGGGGGCACGAACCAGTCGGCGATCCACTGGGACATGGTCTGCGACCTGCGCGAGGGGGGCGAGATCTGGGTGGATGGGGCGCTGTTTGCGAAGGATGGGAAGTTCGTCGAATGACGAGTGACGAATGACGAATGACGAGTTGGGGCTAGGGCGCGAGTGGGCGCACTGGACGAAGAGTCATGGGCTGGGGAACGATTATCTTGTGGTCGAGCCTGAGCGTTTGCCTGCGGGGGTGGCGCTCACGCCGGGGGCGGTGCGGCTGATTTGCGACCGGCACCGTGGGGTCGGGAGCGACGGGATTCTGGAGTTGCTGCCCTCGGTAGGGCAGGATGGGCATTTCGGGGTGCGGATCTGGAACCCGGATGGGAGCGTTGCCGAGAAGAGCGGGAATGGCATCCGCATCTTTGCCAAGTATCTCTACGAGCATGGGCACACGACGGCGACCGCCTTCACCGTCGTCACGCCGGGCGGCGATGCCGCCGTGGCGCTGGAACTGGCCGAGGGTGGCAGGCGCGTGGCTGCGGTCACGGTTGATATGGGCGTCGCCAGCTTCGACCCGCGCGACACGCTCGCGATCGAGGGGCGGGCGTTCGCGGTGACGATCCTCTCGGTCGGCAACCCGCACTGTGTGGTGATCGTGCCCGATCTGGCGGCGGTCCCGTTCGCCAGCCTCGGCCCTGCCATCGAGCGCCACCCGGCCTTCCCGGAGCGGACCAATGTGCAGTTCGCGCAGCCGGTGAGCGACCGGGTCGTGCGGGCGCTGATCTGGGAGCGCGGGGCGGGCGAGACGCAGGCTTCCGGCTCCAGTTCGTGCGCCGTGGCGGCGGCCTGCCACCGGCGTGGCCTCGTCGGGCGCGAGGTGACGGTGGCGATGCCGGGCGGCGACCTGACGGTGCGCATTGGCGCGGACGACCGCCTCTGGCTGCACGGCCCGGTGGAAGAGGTCTGCCAGGGCACGTTCAGCGCCGAGTTGGTGGCGCGGCTGCGGTCGGCATCGGCATAGCGGCGGGGTGGCGCGATGTACAGCCGTGAGGACTATCTGCGCGGCCTGGCCGACCTGGGCGATGCCCTGACAATGCGCCAGCGCACCATCCTGCGACTGCAATATGTCGCGCCCGACCGCGCGCTCAATGTGCAGCTCTTCGCCGCCCAACTCGGGTGCAGCTTTCAGCGCCTCAACGTCGATTATGGCGCGCTGGGGCATCGGCTGGTGGATGCCATCGGTCACCCCTGGCCCTACCGGCAAAACTGGTGGCGCGCACTCTCGACCGGGGCCAGCACCAGGCAGGGCTTTGTCTGGCAGATGCACCCGGCACTGGCGCTGGCGCTTGAGGATGCGGGCGTGGTTAGCATGGCTGAAGGCGAAGTACCACCCCGATCCGAATGCTGATCTGCCCCCCTGCTATACTTTCCCTGTTTCCGGTGGTGGTCCATGAACGATGCGCGATGACTAGATGCAAGGAGCGAGACCGATGAGCATCACGACAACGAAGCTGCTCACGGCGGAGGAATTCTCGCTGCTACCAGCTACGCAGATGCGGCGCGATTTGGTCCGAGGAGAGGTGGTGGAGACGATGCCGACGGGGTTTCGGCATGGCAGAGTTGCTTTTGTTTTCGGCAAGAAGCTGGACAACTGGGCGGAAGAACACGCCGCTGGTGTTGTGGGAGTCGAGACAGGATTCATCCTGGATCGGGATCCAGATGTCGTGCGAGCCCCCGATGTCTTCTTCGTTCGCGCCGAGCGGCTGCCGCCTGGGTGAACTCCCGGAAACCTTCGCCGACTTCGCCCCGGATATGGCTGTCGAAGTGGTCTCACCGTCTGAGACGGCCAACGAAATCCGCGAGAAAGTGCAGGACTATCTCGCCGCCGGGACCGCGCTGGTGGTCGTTATCTATCCGAAGATGCGCGAGCTGGTTGCGCATACGCCGGACGGCCTGGCGCGCACCTATAGCAGCGGCGAGATTTTCACCGCGCCGGAGGTGCTACCGGGGTTTTCCTGTGTTGTCGCGGAACTCTTCCTGTAACGATTGAGGAGCAGTTCGCTATGGGTAGCGCAGCCGCAGCGGTCTTAGGTGCAGCGCAAAGGCTCTCGCCAGACGAGCAACTGGCGTTAATCGAGGCGTTGTCGCATTCGTTGCAGCAACGATTCCGACGCGTTGTGACAAGCACCGTTCCCGAGGCGGACAACGGAACGATTCCACCTGGAATCGAAAGGACACTCCCTGCGACCGATCTAGGCAGGCTTGTCGCCGATTTCTGGCCCGACGAGGAAACGGCGGATGACATTACCGCCTTCATCACCCAACAACGCGCTGAAGATCGTCGCAGGGAAGAATGAACGTTATCCTGCTCGATACCAACATCGTGTCTTTCATACTGAAAGGTGATAGCCGGGCGAGCGATTACGCGCCACATTTGCTGAACCGCGAACTCGCCATCGCAATCATGACGGTAGCGGAGCTTCTTCAGTGGGCGGAGATGAGGCGATGGGGGCAGCCACGGCGGCAACGCCTTGAAGCGTCGCTCTTCAACTACACAATCCTGCCCGTCGATATTGCCGCCTGCCGCGCGTGGGCCGAGATCCGGGCGAGCCGCAATGCACTCGGTCGCCCCATCTCGCCGCAGGACGCCTGGATTGCAGCGACCGCACTGCGCTATCAACTACCACTCGTTACCCATAACCCCGCAGACTTCGAGGGTATCGACAATCTCACCATCATCTCGGAAGTCTGACTACTGTGTATACCTGGGGATATGCGGGGCGATGCGATACCATACATATGAGCGCAACGACGTATGCAAGAGAGGCCACGAATGAGCACGGCGAGCGCGGCATCCGAGCAACACATCGTCCACGGCGTCTGCCCGCACGACTGCCCCGATACCTGCGGGATGCGGGTGACGGTGCAGGATGGGCGCGCGGTGCGCGTGGAGGGCGATCCGACCCATCCGATCACGCGCGGCTTTCTGTGCGTGAAGGTGAACCAGTATATCGAGCATGTCTACAGCGACCGCCGCATCCTCACCCCGCACCGCCGCGTGGGACCGAAGGGGAGCGGGCAATTCGCGCCGATCAGTTGGGACGAGGCGCTGGATGAGATCGCGGCGCGTTTCAAGGCGATCGCGGAGGAGCACGGCGGCGAGGCGATCCTGCCCTACTCCTATTCGGGCACGCTCGGGCTGCTGCACAACTACAGCATGGATTACCGCTTCTTCTATCGCCTCGGCGCAACGCTGCTCCAGCGGACGATTTGCACGGCGGCGGCGGTGGAGGGGAACAGCTACACGCTCGGTAGCTACTACGGGACCGATCCCGAGAATTTCCCCGATGCGAAGCTGATCATCTGCTGGGGGACAAACCCGGTCACGTCGAATCCGCACATGATGCCCTTCATCAAGGCGGCGCAGGACCGGGGCGCGATGCTGGTGGTGATCGACCCGCGCCGCACGCGCACGGCGGAGCGGGCCGACTGGCACATCCAGCCGAACCCGGGCTCGGACGCGGCGCTGGCGCTCGGGCTGATGCAGGTGATCATCGCTGAGGGGCTGCACGACGAGGAGTACGTGCGGGACTACACGCTCGGCTTCGACGAGTTGCGCGAGCGCGCGGCGGAGTATCCGCCCGAGCGCGTCGCGACGATCACCGGGATCACGCCGAGGATGTGGTCAAGCTGGCGCGGCTCTACGCGACGATCAAGCCGGCGGTGATCCGCCTGCAATACGGGATGCAGCGCCACTCGAACGGCGGGATGCTGGTGCGTGTCGTCACCTGCCTGCCGGCGGTGATCGGCTCCTGGCGCGACCCGGCGGGCGGTCTGCTGATGAGTTGCAGCGGCGCGTTCGGCTTCAACATGGGCGCGCTGCAGCGTCCCGATCTGCTCGGCAACCGGCGACCGCGCAGCGTCAACATGATCCAGCTGGGCGACGCGCTGCTGGACGCGAGCGATCCGCCGGTCAAGGCGCTCTACTGCTACAACGCCGACCCGGTCGCCTCGACGCCCGAGAGCAACCGCGTGCTGGCGGGGCTGGCGCGCGAGGACCTGTTCACGGTGGTCCACGACCCGTATTGGACCGACACGACGCGCTGGGCCGACCTCGTCCTGCCCGCGACCTCGCAACTGGAGCAGCTCGACCTCCACAAGGCGTATGGCAACTTCTACATCCAGCTCAACCGCCCGGCGATCGCGCCGCTCGGCGAGAGCAAGCCGAACACCGAGGTCTTCCGGCTGCTGGCGGCGCGGATGGGCTTCACCGAACCCTGCTTCCGCGACAGCGACGAGGATCTGATCGACCAGGCGCTCGATAGCGAGCACCCGTACATGGAGGGCATCACCCGCGAGTTGCTGGAGCGCGAGCGGTGGGTGAAGCTGCGCCTGCCGCAGAATGGGCCGGATGGACGCTTCGTGCCGTTCGCCAGGGGTGGCTTCGATACGCCATCGGGCAAGGTGGAGTTCTACTCGAAGCGGCTGCGCGACAAGGGGCACGACCCGCTGCCGACCCACGTGCCGCTGGTGGAGAGCGCGGAGGCGACGCCCGCGCTGCACGCGCGCTACCCGCTCACGCTGATCACCTCGAAGGCGCACCACTTCATCAATTCGTCGTTCAACGACGTGGAGACGCTGACGCGCCGCGAGGTGCGCCCGACGATCGAACTCAGCCCGGACGATGCGGCGGCGCGCGGCATCGCCGATGGCGAACTGGTGCGCGTCTTCAACGATCGGGGCGAGTGCTGGCTGCACGCGCGCGTGACCGATGGCGTGCGGCCGGGCGTCGCGGCCAGCCCGGCGACCTGGTGGGCGAGCAAGTTCCAGGGCGGCAGCGGCATCAACGCCCTGACCTCGTCGCGCCCGGCGGACATGGGCGGCGGCGCGACCTTCTACACCAACCTCGTCCAGGTCGAGCGCGCGGCGTGCGCCGAGGATGGGGCGTGCTGATGCCCAGAGCGCCGCGCCTCCGCCGCCGCGCCGACGACGATGGGGCCTGGAAGCGGCTCCTGGGCGAGTTGCTGCAAGAATGCGTGGCGTTTGCGCTGCCCGAGTTGCACGAGGCGATCGACTGGGGGCGCACGCCGGTATCCCTGGAACAGGAGTTGCGACCCCGTCTGCGCCAGGCGACGCTCGGGCGGCGCGTGGCCGATCTGGTGGTGCAAGTCTGGTTGCGGGACGGCGGTTCGACCTGGCTGCTGATCCACGCCGAGGTGCAGGGCGACAGCGAGACCGATTTCGCCGAGCGGATGTATCTCTACGCGGCGCTGTTGCACATGCACTACCGCACCCGACCCACCCGGCGGGCGGCACAGTCGGAATCACCGCCAGAGTTGCCGCAAGGGATCGTCGGCATCGCGCTCCTGACCGACGCCGATCCGACCTGGCAGCCGGGTCCGTATCGCTGGGGCTGGGGTGAGTACGGTCTCGATTACCGCTATCGCGCGCTGAAGCTGACCGACTGGCGCTCGCGTTGGGATGAGTTGGCGAACGATGCGCGACCATTTGCCTGGGTCGTTCGCACCTGGCTGGCGGTGCAGGCGGCGGGTACATCACTCACGGCGCAGGGCGATGCCCGCCGCGAAATGGGGCGTGCCCTGCTGGTCGCACGGCGGGCGGGACAGCTGACGACCGATCAGGCGGCGGCGATCTATGCCTTCCTGGACGCGGTGAATCGCCTGCCCGAAGCGCTTGCAGAAGTGATTGATCGCGAAGTCGAGTTGATCGAGGAGGAACCAGTGGCCGAACTCTTGACTCGCTGGGAACGACGTGGGTGGCGTCAGGGCCACGAAGAAGGACGTGAAGAAGGGCACGAGGAGGGCATAGTCGAAGGCATGAGTACGACTATCATCAGCCTCCTCAACGGCAAACAGATCGCGATGGACGCTGCGACTGAAGAGCGCATCCGTGGCCTGGGGCGTGACAAACTGCACGCGCTCATTGCTGTAATCTTTACCATCCAGACGCGGGCAGATCTCGACGCCTGGCTTGCACAGGCGGAGGCACAGAAGTAGGCGGCAATCCGCAGCGCGTCCGAGTGGCGCACGCGGCGATAGGACTATGCCAGAGCAATTTGCGGCGTCACAACGGCGATACGACCCGGCGGAGACGGCGCGGCGCGAGAAGGGCCGCGCGGCGATGTCGTCCGTGCTGGCGGCGATCGTGCTGACCTCGCTGAAGCTGGTGGTCGGTATCCTCACCGGGAGCCTCGGCATCCTGGCAGAGGCGCTGCACTCGGCGCTCGATCTCGTCGCGGCGGCGCTGACCTACCTGGCGGTGCGCCTCTCCGGGCAGCCGCCCGACTTCGAGCACCGTTACGGCCACGGTCGGGTCGAGAACCTGTCGGCCTTCGTCGAAGCCGGGTTGCTGCTGATCACCGCCGCCTGGGTCAGCTACGAGTCGGTACGTCGCCTCTTCTTCGCCGAGGTCCATGTCGAGGCGAGCATCTGGGCCTTCCTGGTGATGGGGCTCTCGATCGCGATCGACATCGCGCGCTCGCGCAACCTCGGGCAGATGGCGAAGAAGCACAACAGCCAGGCGCTCGCCGCCGACGCGCTCCACTTCCGCACCGACATCTGGAGTTCGGCGGTCGTCATCGCCGGGTTGGCGGCGATCAGGCTCGGCGGGTGGCTCGACAACGACCTGGGCGGCTGGCTGCCGAAGGCCGACGCGATCGCCGCGCTCGGCGTCGCCGGCATCATCGTCTTCGTCACCGCGCGGCTGCTGCGCGAGACGGTGGACGACCTGCTCGACCGCTCGCCGGGGGAGACGGCCGACCTGATCGTCGAGGCCGTCGAGCGCGTACACGGCGTGGTCGATTGCCGCCGGGTGCGACTGCGGCGCGCGGGGCACCTCGTGTTCGCCGACGTGGTGATCGACGTGGCCCGCACGGCGACGTTTGCCGAGGAGCACGCGATCACCGAGGCGGTGGAGCGGGCGATCAAGGAGGCGCTGGGGAGCGACGAGGCCGACATCGTCGTCCATTCCGAGCCGGTCGCGGCCCCCGACGAGAGCGAGACCGAGGCGATCCGCATCCTGGCGCGGCAGAGCAGGATGCGAGCGCACGACGTGCGGCTGCGGGCGATCGACGAGCGGATCGACGCCGATCTGCATGTGGAGGTCGATCCGTCGCTGACCCTGAACGAGGCGCACGGGCTGACGACCGATCTGGAGCGGGCGGTGCGCGCGGCTAACCCGCGTTTCGGGCGGATCAACACCCACCTGGAAGCGCCGCACCACGAGGCGGAGCACCAGAGCGACGTGACGACTCAGCGCGCGGAACTGGTGGCCCAGGTGCGCGACATCGCCGATGGCGTGGCCGGGCAGGGCAGTTGCCACGAGGTGAAGATCTATCGCCCGGCCACGGACGAGCGCACCATCGAGATGGTGTTACACTGCTGGTTCCCGGGCGACCTCACGGTCGGCGAGGTCCACGACCAATCGGCCGAGATCGAGCGACGGCTGCACAATACCTTCCCGCAGTTGCGCGAGGTGCTGCTGCACGCCGAGCCGGGGGGCGAGGATCCGACCCTGGGCCGGACGCCGCACGCCGTGCGCTATGCGGCGGATACCCGCATCGAATAGGCGACCAACACCGCGCGAAACGACGATGCACAGGAAGGGGAGAGCGCCGATGCTGATCATCGACTGCCACGCGCACCTCTACGCGGACGATCCGGCCCGCTACCCGGTGCTACCGAACCCGCTGAATCCGCCGCCCGGCACCGGCACGGTGGAGCATCTGCGCGAGGAGAGCCGCGCCGCCGGGGTGACCGCCGTGCGCGCGATCCAGACGCGCACCTACTACGGCTTCGACAACCGCTACCTCTGCGACTCGGCCAGCGCGCACCCCGACTGGATCTGCGGCGTGGTGACGCTCGATCCGGACAATCCCGAGAGCCCGGCGATCTTGCGGCGGCAGGTGCGCGAGTCGGGCGTGAAGTCGCTGCGGAGCATCCCGAGCGAGGCGCACCGGACGTTCGACGATGCCGGGGTGCGCGCCCTCTGGCGGGTGGCCGCCGAGGAGGGGATCACGATCGATCTCTTCCTGATGGAGCCCGCGATGGTGGAGGGTGCGGCCACACTGCTCGCCGAGTTCCCGCAGCTCACCGCCGGGTTCTGCCACTGCATGGACCTCAAACCGGGGCCGGAGCTGGCGGAGAATTTGCGGATCGTCCTGGGCCTGTCGCGCTTCCCCAACCTCTACCCGAAGGTCGATTTCATCGCCACCGGGACGGAGGAGGGGTACCCCTGTGCCGACCTGCACCAGCCCTGCCTGGAGATCATCAGGGCATATGGCGCGGAACGCTGCCTGTGGGGGAGTTGCTACCCGAACGGGCTCTGGACGCCGAAGGTGAGCTACGCCGAGCACCTGCGCATCTTCACCGAGGCGCTGCCGCTTTCGGAGGAGGAGCAGCGGCTCATCCTCGGCGAAAATGCGCGGCGCATCTGGTTCCCCGACTTGCAGGCGTGACGCCATCCTCCGTCAAGTAATTACCGCTTCTGCAAGCGCGCGAAGTTGGCGCTGAGGGTGCGCACGACGCCGTCCTGGAACTTGATCGTCACGTCCTGGTCGTCGCTGAGGTTCTTGACGTTGATCACCTGGCCCTGGCCGAACTTGGCATGCAGCACGCGGTCGCCCGGCCGGAAGCCGCCGAGCGACGTTTCAGCCGATTGCGGATTGCGGATTGCGGATTGCGGATTCGGGGCAGACCTGCCGTTGCGACCGCCGCCCGACCAGGACGACGCGTTGTTGCCGCCGTAGGTGTTGCCGTAGCGCCCGGCACCGCCCGCGCGCGGGGCGACGCCGACGCTGATCTTCGGGGCCTGCGAGACGCGATCCAGCGCGCCTTCGGGGAGGGATTGGAGGAAGCGCGAGGGCTCGCTGAGATCCTCCTGGCCGAAGCGGGTGCGGCGGAAGGCGTGCGTGATGTAGAGCAGTTGCATCGCGCGCGTGATGCCGACGTAGGCGAGGCGGCGCTCCTCCTCCAGTTCGCGCGGGTCGTCCGATTGGAGCGAGCGCGAGTGGGGCAGCAGGCCCTCCTCCAGGCCGACGAGGAAGACGATCGGGAACTCCAGCCCCTTCGCGGCGTGGAGGGTGATCAGCGTCACCTTGTCGGTCTCGTCCTCGATCGTGTCGGCGTCGCTGACCAGCGCCTTCTCCTCCAGGTAGGAGGTCAGGCCGGAGATCGGCTGCTGGTCGGGCCAGCGGCTCAACTCGTTCGCCAGCTCCTCGATATTCTCCAGCCGCTCGGCCTGCGCGCTCTCCTTCAGGAAGGTGAGGTAGCCGGTGCGCTCCAGCGCCTCCTTGAAGAACTCGGCGAGGCCGAGTTGCCCGGCCGAACGGCGCAGATCGCTGAGGACGCGCGCGAATTCGAGCAGCGCGGTCTTGCTGCGCCCGCCCACCTGCGGCGGCATGTAGCGCGGCATTCCTTCTTCCGATTCGAGCAGCGCGTCGAAGCCGATCGAGAGGGGCAGGCTCGTCTCGGTCGCCCAGTTCTCCAGCGCTTCGAGCGCCTTCGGCCCGACCCCCTTGCCGAGCGGCATGTCGCTGCCGATCACGCGGCGCAGGCTGACGGTGTCGGCGGGATTGACGACGACCCGCAGCAGGGCCATCACGTCCTTGATCTCCTGCCGCTCGTGGAAGCGGATGCCGCCGATCAGTTGCAGGGGGATCTTGGCGCGGTCGAGCGCCTGCTCGATCGGCCGGGATTGCGCGTTGGTGCGGTACATCACCGCGAAGTCGCGATAGGCGTGCTTCTTGAGGTGGTGCAGCCGGTTGATCTCGGTGACCAGGAACTGCGCCTCCTGTCGCTCGTCGTAGAGCTCCTGCACCGTCACCTTCGCACCGATGCCCTGCACGGAGCGGAGTTGCTTCGCGGTGCGGTCGCGGTTCTCCTTGATCACCCCCATCGCCGCTTCGAGGATCGGCTGCGTCGAGCGGTAGTTCTGCTCCAGGAAGATCGTCTTCGCGTTCGGGTAGTCGCGGTTGAAGTTGCGGATATTAGTGATATCCGCGCCCCGAAAGGCATAGATCGACTGGTCCTCGTCGCCGACGACGCAGATGTTCGACTGCGGGCTGTCGGCGAGCGCGTGGATCAGGCTGTACTGGACGTGGTTGGTGTCCTGGTACTCGTCCACCATGATGTAGCGGTAGCGCTCCTGATAGCGGCGGCGCACCTCGGGCACATACTGGAAGAGATCGACGGTGCGATTGAGCAGATCGTCGAAATCGAGCCCCTGGTACTGCTTCAGCATCTGCTGGTAGACCGGGTAGACGCGCGCCACGATCTCGTCGTTGTAGGTCTCGGCCTGGTTGCGGAAATCGTCGGGCGTGGCGCGCACGCTCTTGGCGTTGGAGATGCGGCTGAGGATCATGCGCGGCGGGAACTGCTTGGCGTCGAGGTCCAGATCCTTCAACGCGCGCTTGATCACGCTCATCTGGTCGTCGGTGTCGTAGATGGTGAAGGAGCGGTCGAGGCCGAAGTGGTGGCCGTGCTGGCGCAGCACGCGCACGCAGAAGTTGTGGAACGTCCCCACCGTCAGGTCGCGCGCCACCCCGCCGACCAGCCGCTCCAGGCGATCCTTCATCTCCTTCGCCGCTTTGTTGGTGAAGGTCACGGCGAGGATCGAGTGTGGGGTGACCCCGCGCTCTTGCAGCAGGTAGGCAATGCGGTGGGTGAGGACGCGCGTGTTGTGGCAGAGTACCCCCTCCGCGACGAAGTTGTGCGTCCCGACCACGGTGAAATCGTAGACCCAGCCGGTGTACTCAACCTCCTCCACCGAGGCCACTTCTTCGTAGACCAGCGGCGCGGTGGCGAGGCGATCCAGCGTGGCGATCCCCTGCCGCAGATGCGCCACATCTCCCGACGATAACACGCGCGTCGGGCGGAATTGATTGCCGAGGAATCGCCCGTTCTCGCGTTGCGCGAGGTCGATCAGGGCAGGGCGCACGGCGCTGTAATAGCGGTCGCGGCTGATCCGCTTCAGCGTCACGTAGCCCGCCGACTGGCCACCGTTCCCCAACAGACGCTTCGGGGAAATTGCGGTTGCCTCGGCCAACTTTCGGATGATCGGTTCCGAAGGGAGCAGATCGCGATTCGGGTTCGTTCGCTTACTGACACATCCGGCCAGCGCCGTCATTTTCACCGAATCGCCGAAGCCAATCCGCTCGGCGAAGGCGCGCAGGGACGGCCCGCCGATGTAAAGCGTCCAATAGGCCCGCGCGATGCGCGTGCCATTCGTCGCGGCCTTCATCTTGCGCGATATCCGCGCCCAAACGCCGAAGCGGCGCAGCAGATGGCGCAATTCTTCCGCAAGACGAGGCGACGCCGTGGTGATTCCTACCTGCTGGCACCCCGGTTCAACCCAGCCCTCAGCATCGAACATCGCGCGCAGGAAAATCGCCACCCCGGCCGTATCGGCGCGCATGACGGCATCCGGAACCCGCTTCTGCGCGGCGCGGCGGCCGAACTCGTGCCCGTGCTGGGCGAGGAAGTCGTAGAGCTTCACGCTCCAAACGCCGATTCGGTACGTGTCGCGACCGGGATTTGGCGCGATCCGAAGTTTGCGCTCTCCCAGGTCATAGCGATCCAGAAGGTTCGCGATTAGCACCCTGATCCGATCAAGTTGCTCATGGGATTTGAGCGTGATGGAAAACTCGCGCGTGGAACCATTCTGCAATCGCTCGTAGCCTTCGCCGATGAGCCAGCCGAGGAACTCGGCAAGTTCGGGATCAATGGCCGCAGCGCGATGTGGGAGCGTGCCGGGCAGCGCCAGGACATCGCCCGGCTGGATCGCGTTGGTCCAGCTTGAGCCATCGTAGAGTTTGTGCGCTGCGGTGAGGCCGATGCGGCTGCCGTCGCGAAAGGTCACGATCCGCACACGCTCGGAGACGTGCTGGCGATAGAGCGCCGTGATCGGAGCCGCCTGAAATTGCCCGGTCACTTCGTCATACGAATCGACCAGCAGCGGTTGATTGGGTGCGGCTACCCATCCCTCACCATCGTAGGACGCGGCGGTCTGGTAGGTTTCCAGACTTCCTCGGCGGTGTGGAGGCGATCATTGATAAACAGGCGCGTGTCGGGCAAGACGCACTTGCCGGAACCCGGACCGGCGATGATCAGCACCGGGCCATCAACGGTCTCAACCGCCTGGCGTTGCTCGACGTTGAGTCCGCCAGAGTTCGCCTGTCCCGGTCACATCGCACCTCGTTCCAGCCGACAACCTTTTCGCACAACCGACCACAGGGAAGTATAGCCCGCGACCAGGCAGGAAGCGATTGTAGCAAGTACGTACATCCAGCAAGCTCTTGACAGCGCGGCGCAGCGAACGGTAAAATCCCGTTTGCTACGCTACCTATGCCGACGTAGCTCAGTGGCAGAGTAGGGGACTCATAAGCCCTTGGTCGCTGGTTCGAACTGTACGTCGGCACCGAATTCCTTAGCCCGATACGCTACATGGCCACCCGCCAAGTTCGCGCTGCTTTCGGTACCGCTGCGTTTGAGCCACGGCGCGGCAATTCGCTCCACCAGATCTACCAGGTTCGCCGCAGGCATTTCCGGCATCGCGCACCTGCGCGCCGATGCGCCAGGCATCGCCCCTGGTGAGCCGCGTAAGGGGATGAAACGTCTGGCGAACTTGGCAGATGCGCCACTTTGTGCTGCGTTTCGTGCTTGCTGGTCGGTTTGGGGCTTCCCTGCTCCTCGCGGCGGGTACCCACCGCGGTGGATGCGGGGCCGCCTGCAGGCGGCGGGTGCGGTCCCCCCGCACCCCGACAAGTACTTGCGAAATGGGCCACTACGCGCTAGTTTGCGCCTTGGGCGCAGTATGGCGGAAGGTGTCGCGGCCACCGATGCCGCGACGCGCCAGAGTTCTTCAGTGGAGAGATGGCCGATGCAAGAGCAATCGTCGTCGCAGTACATCACGTCGCGGCAGATCGGCGAGGCGACCGTGACCCTGATCAATGATGGCACGCTGCGCTGGAACCCGCAGTTGCAAGCGCCGGAAGACGAAGTGCGCGCGGCGACACCCGAGGCGGAGGCCGACGGTACGCTCGCTCGGGCTTTTCGTGGCGCACATCAAGCTGGGCGATGCGTCGATCCTGGTCGATACCGGCTACGACGATCCCACTCCGGAGTTCGCGCGCCAGCACCCCCAGTTCACCAGTTCGCCCGGCCTGCAAGCCGGGTTGGCGAGCATCGGCGTCCGGCCGGAGGAGATCACCCACGTCCTCTTCACCCACCCGCACGGCGACCACATCTTCGCCGCGACGGTCGAGCGCAACGGCGAACGGGTGCCGGTCTACCCCAACGCGCGCTACGTGATCGGACGCGCCGACTGGGTGGGCAATCCGCAGCGCGATCAGGCTGACTCGGTGCTGGCGATCCAGCTCGGCACGATCGACCGGCTGGGGCTGCTCGATCTCACCGACGGTGTGCAGGAAGTCGCGCCGGGTGTGGCGATGGTCGCCGCACCGGGCGAATCGCCGGGACATTCGATTGCGTGATGCGGACTTGCTGGGGAGCGGTTCTACTTCCTCGGCGACCTCTTCCACCACCCCTGCGAGGTCGCGCACACCGACTGGGTCTCGCCCGGCCGAAACCGCGAGGTGATGCAGCAATCGCGCGAGGCGCTGATCGCGGACGCGGTCGCGACGAACGCCACCCTGGCCTTCTCACACGGGCAATTCGAGCCGTGGGGACGGATCGTGCCCGGCGACGGGCAGCACTGGGAATATCAGGAATAGAGAGCATAGGGCGTTCGGCGACGCGATAGCCATCCCCACGCGGGCGGGTCAGTGACCCGCCCCTACCAGGAGCGGGGGGCAACCCATCGCCGCGATACTCAGTTCGTCCGATATTTCATCATTCCTCATTCTGCATTCTACATTCCCATTGTGTTATAGTCGCCGCGCGAATAACCGCGCTTTTCCCCCGCGCTACAACCAGACGACTGCCCGGTCGTTTGAGTGCGTTGGGAAGGTGGGACGAGGGGCATGGGGGAACAGGTGGCGAGGGCGAAGCGGTCGGAGTTCCTGGTTTTCGGCAAGCCGCGCATCGAGGAAGAGGATATCGCCGAGGTCGTGGCGCACGCTGCGCCCGGCTGATCGGCATGGGGCCGCGCACGACGAAGTTCGAGCGCGAGTTCGCCGAATATACTGGCGCGAAGCACGCGATCAGGTCAATTCCTGCACCGCCGCGCTCCACCTTGCGCTGCTCGCCGCCGGGGTCGGCCCCGGCGACGAGGTGATCACCACGCCGCTCACCTTCGCGGCGACGGCCAACGTGGTGATGCACATCGGCGCGACCCCGGTCTTCGCGGATGTCGACCGCACCACACAGAACCTTGATCCGGCGCGCGTGGCGGAGAAGATCACGCCGAAGACCAAGGTGATCATGCCGGTCCACATGCTGGGCCGCGCCGCCGACATGGACCCGCTGATCGCGCTCGCCGAGCAGCACGGGATCACCATTGTGGAGGACGCCGCGCACGCGGTGGAGACGGTCTATCGCGGGCGGCACGTCGGCACAATTGGGCGCTTCACTGCATTCAGCTTCTACGCCAACAAGAACGTCACCACCGGCGAGGGTGGCATGCTGACGACCGACGACGATGCCGCCGCCGACCGGGTGCGGATGCTGCGCCTGCACGGGATCAGCAAGGACGCCTGGAAGCGCTACTCGTCGGAGGGGTTCAGCCCCTACGAGCTGGTTGAGCCGGGCTACAAGTACAACATGCTCGATCTGACCGCCGCGCTCGGCCTGGGCCAGTTGCGGCGCGTGGAGGAGAACTGGCGCATCCGCGAGCGGCTCGTCGCGCTCTACAACGAGGCGTTCGCCGAGATCGACGCGCTGACCGTCCCGGCCCTGGAGCCGGTCGGGCCGGGGGACCGCCACGCCTGGCACCTCTACCCGGTGCTGATCGACCTGGAGAATCTGACCCTCGACCGCAACCAGTTCATCGACGAGTTGCAGGCGCGCAACATCGGCAGCGGCATCCACTACACCGCGCTCCACCTGCAAGGCTTCTACCGCGAAGAGTTCGGCTACCAGCGCGGCGACCTGCCGGAGGCCGAGTGGGTCTCCGACCGCACCGTCTCGCTGCCGCTCTCCCCGGCGATGACCGAGGAGGACGCCGAGGATGTGATCGCGGCGGTGATCGATATCCTCGACACCCACCGACGCTGAGGGAGTGCCGCGCCGATGGCGAAATCCGCAACCGCACCCGGACTCGATCTGCTCCGCAACGAGCGCCTGCTGGCGCTGCTCGACCACCCCGCGCTCTTCAACCTGAGCCAGTTGCTGATCTCCGGTGGCCAGCGTTCCACGAAGCGCTGGGCGAAGGCGTGGCTGAACGCGCGCCCGGAGGATCGCATCCTGGACGTGGGGCGGGACGGGAGAGTTTGCGCCGCTGTTCCGAAGTGAGAAGTGGGAAGTGGGAAGTCGGAAAGGATCGCGGTATCTGGGGTGGATCTGAATGCGCAGTACATCGAGTATGCGCAGGAGCGGTATGGCGGCGCGGGGGTGGCGTTCGAGGTGGTGGATGCGACGCGGATGTCGTTCGCGGCGCAGAGCTTCGACCGGGCACTCTTCGTCAACTGCATGCACCACTTCCCCGATGACCTGAACCGGGGCATTCTGCGCGAGGTGGCGCGCGTGCTGCAGCCGGGCGGGCGCTTCGTGCTGATCGACATGGTCGGGGATCACCCCGGCCACGCGCAACGCTTCTTCCTCGACCGCGACCGGGGGGAGCACCTGCGCTCACTCGCGAAGCAAGAGTCGCTGGTGGCCGAATTCTTCACGATCGAGCGCGAGGATACGTTCGACGCCTATTTCACGCCGCAGACGATCACCGCGGCGCGACCAAAGCGAGTCGGATAGTCGGGCAGTCGGGCAGGGGAAGTCGTTCCCCACTCGTTACTCATCACTCATCACCGTTACTTCGTATTTTGGGAGAGACGTGGGACAGGAGCAAGTGATCAGCAACGTGAACGGGCACCAGGCCGAGGCGCTCGACCTGAGCGTGGTGCTGCCGTGCTACAACGAGAAGGTGGTGATCGACGAGAGTACGGCGGAACTCGTCCGCGTGCTGGAGGCGACCCGCCTGAGTTGGGAGATCATCTTCGTTGACGATGTCAGCAAGGACGATACGGTGGCGCGGGCGGAGCGTCTGTGCGCCGCCGATTCGCGCTTGAAGCTGATCAAGCACGAGCGCAACACCGGGCGCGGGCGCACGGCGACCGACGGGCTGCGCGCGGCGCGCGGCAAGGTCGCGGGCTTCCTCGATATCGACCTGGAGGTCCCGGCGCGCTACATCCCCCCGGCGGTGGAGGCGATTCGCGCCGGGGCGGACGTGGTCTGCGCGTGGCGGATTTACCTGCCGAACCTGAGCCTGCTGCATCGCGAAGTGCTGAGCAAGGGCTATTCGCGGCTGGTGCGCGGCCAGCTTGGGCTGCCGCTGCGGGACACCGAGGCGGGCTTCAAGTTCTTCGACCGGGCAAAAATCCTGCCGGTGCTGGAGCAGACGCACAACCCGGGCTGGTTCTGGGACACCGAGATCATGGCCCGCGCCTACTTCGCCGGGCTGCGCATCGTGGAAATCCCCGCCGTCTTTGTGAAGCGCAACGAGGTGCCGACGACGGTGCGGATCATCCCCGACACGATCGAATACTGGCGGCAGTTGCGCCGCTTCCGCCCGGAAGTCGCGCGGCTGCGGGCGGAGGGTCGCCGCATGGCCGCCGACGGAGGGCAAGGGCCGTGGGCCGCGACGATCGACGACCGGGCGGCCTGGGACACGCTGACCGCCCCCGAGCCGCTGGCGACCGAGACCAGGCGGCGCTAGCGGCGGCCTACGACCGGGAGTGGTCCGACGACCACGCCGGGCAACCCTACCAGGCATTCTGGCACTTCCCAGATTCAGCGCGCGATCTCGCCGAGCGCTGGCTCGGGCCGCTGCATGGGCGGCGGCTGCTCGAACTCGCGCCCGGCGACGGGGCGACGACGGTGCGGCTGGCCGAGCAGGGGGCGACAGTCATCGCCGCCGAGCTATCGCGCGGCGGCTTGCGGACCCTGCTGCGCCGCTGCGAGGCCGCCGGGGTGCCGGGCACGGTCGCGCCGCTCCAGGCCGACGTGCAACACCTGCCGCTCGCCGACCGCAGCGTCGATCTCGTCTACGGCGAGAATTTCCTGATGTATGTGGATCCCGGATTGGTGGGGCGCGAGTGCGCGCGGGTGCTGCGGCCCGGCGGGCGCGTCGTGCTGATCGAACCGACCGCGCACCACCCGCTGGTGAAGCTCTATCGCCGCGTCGGCTCGCCCTATCGCGCGACCGCGCCGCGCTACTTCGCGCTGGCCGACATCGCGCGCCTCGCCGCGCCATTCGCGGCGGTGCGCCACCGGGAGTTTTACCTGACAACGGTGCTGGCATTGCCGCTGGTACGGTGGCCGCGCCTCTTTGAGGCGGGATTTCGCGCGCTGAATGGGCTGGACCGGCTGCTATCGATCGCAATTCCACCGTTGCGACGCTTCGGGTGGCTGACCGTGATCGAGCTGGTGGCGGCTGCCGAGAGCGAAGGGAGCGGGGGATAGACCACCCAAGCCACGCTGGGGAGTAGCTATCCGCCACAATCTTGCGTCTGTGGTATCCCAGATTTGTGCCATTTTGTGAAGGTTGCACAACGACCCGACAATTGCCGGAACCATCGTCCTGTCCATACAGCCAATAATTCTCAGTTCGGCAAAAAGGACTGGACGAATCGCCTCATCGGTGGTAGGATACTGTCCGTACGCTGAAGACAAGTTGCCAGCCAATCGGCTTGCCTTCGGCATTCACGAAACCGATCGGAATCGAATAGCGCGCTACCGGCACACGATCCTGCATCGTTGCGCTGATGGTGTGATGTGCGCACCTAGGAAAATTGCGCCCATTGCACGCCATTATCAGCGGTGGGGTTAGTAAGGAGTTTGCGCGTGCGTTTGCGACGCACGTTGGTCGCGACATTGCCTCTGCTCGCCATCATACTCAGTACGGCAGTGTTCGTCGCACCGAGGCCTGTTGCGGCACGAGCCGCAGGAACATTAATCAGCGCCCCCGATGGGAATCTCTTCCTGGTCTACGACGGGGCGCGCCACAACGTCACTTCCGCAACACTGCTCGCACTGGGTATCCTGGAGCAGAGTTCGCTGACAGTGTCCCAGGGGACGCTGGAGGCGATTCACGATGGCGCGCCCATCCCGCCACTGCAAAACGGCACCTTACTGGTCGGTCCCGATGGCGGCCACTATCTCCTTTTCGATGGACTGCACCCGATTCCGCGCGAAGCCTTCGATTCCTACGGCTGGAACGGCTACAACGGCTTCGACCCCGCGCCGGTGCTCGCGGTGGATGCGGGTTTCCTGGCGGCGCTGCCGCTCCAGACCCCGATCCAGGCGGCGGAACGCGGCTACAACCGCTTCGACTGGGGCTATTGCACCTGGTGGGTCGCGCAGCGCCGCGCCGTGACCTGGATGGGCAACGCGATCGACTGGTACGGCAACGCGCAGGCGCAAGGCTATGCGGTGGGCGACACGCCCGCGCCGGGGGCGATCCTGGTGCGCCGCTCGGCCTACTGGGGCGGCTACGGCCACGTCGCCTACGTCGAGTCGGTGTCGGGTACGACCTTCACGATCAGCGAGATGAATGTGCTCGGGGTGGGCCGACTCAGCACCCGGACCTACGACATGGTCAACGACCCGCCACCCGGCTTCGTGGGCTTCATCTACTGGCAATACGGCGAGCTGGCCACGCCCATGAACACGGAACTGCCGCTTGACGAGGCCGACCCGCTGCCGGTGCGCCTGACGCCGTAAGGGGTGAGTCGTCGGTCGTCAGTCGTCGGTCGTCAGTCGGATAGTCGGATAGTCGGATAGAAGAGGGCCGGATCCTTCGCCGCGCTCAGGATGACACCACGGAGGCCACCGCCTCACCTCTGTCATTCTGAGCGCCAGCGAAGAATCCGGCCCTTCCCTCGCTACTCGTTACTCGTTATTCGTTACTCGTTACTCTCTCTCGCCGATTCGCCAAGTTGCAGGAAGAGGGCGATGACCTGCTCGCGCGCGATGCCGCGCTCGGCGAGGAGGTCGAAGCAGACATCGGCGACGGCGTGGAGCGCGCGGTCGTGGGTGATCAGCAGCGGGTTCACCTGCTGCTCCAGCTTCGGTTGGAGCGCGCCGTCGTGGGCCTGGCGCAGGATGAAGCGCCCGGCGGCATCCTGGTTGGAGGGCCAGGAGCGGTCCCGGCCGCGCGTCAGCCCTTCCGGCATCCGCTCTTCGTCCAGTTGCTCGATGTAGTGGGCCGAGAGGCGGATGAATTCGAGGCAGACGAGCGTGTGGATGTCGGGCAGGGAGGGATCGCGCGGTCGCCCCGAGCGGTTGACCTGATCCTGGAGTTCAACTTCGACTTCGCCGCTGACCACGCGCCAGCGGAGTTCGCCGAGACGGCGCATCCTGGTTTTCCTCGCGGTGAACGGGCGAACGGGCGAACGGGCGAACGGGCGAACGGGCGCGGTCCAGCATTGTCCTTCGCCAGACTCAGCCCCCGCCGGTCTGCATACCACGGGCGGCGAGACCGGCGATGAAGAGGGCACCGCCGCCGAACCAGAGGGCCTGGAACGTGGCGGAGCGCCCGCGCGTGTAGCCATAGAGGCCGGGCAAGGTGATCGCGACGCAGATCCCATAGAGAATGTGCAGCCAATTCTGCGTCGGGCGATGGCCGAACAGGTAGCTGATGACACCGAGGAGGGCCTGGACCAGGATCAGGCCCTGGCCGATGACCAGCGCCCCGGCGAGGTTGCCATTCATCCCGCCGCGAAAGGCGCTGAAGACACCCCAGACGCCGCAGGCGATCATGAAGAGGATCACCGTTCGCGCGAGGGTGGCGTGAAGCTCGACGATGACCACTGGCACTCCTTCTGCCTATGCACACGAGCGCCCGCGCTCGCCTATCGCCAGCGCGGGCCGTGCTGTTGTTGTTGTAGCACAGGCAAGGGCAAATGTGGAGTCGGGAGATCACCCCACACATCGCCGCCAGGGAGCGAGCGGTGGGTATCTCTGTCGATTCCAGCGCCGATCATTCGTCAGTACGATGAGACGGCGCTTCGCCCGTAGCCGTCTCGCGATGCGCCGTGTGCAACGCCGGAACCGTCGTTCAGGGCGCGCTATACTCGCGCATGGGTGAAGTATAGGTATCGCCGATGGAGAACGTTGAGCATGTTTCGCACGCCGATGATCAATCTCTACACGCTGGATATTCAGCGCGCGGTCGCGTTCTACGAACGTCTTGGCTTTGTGGAGACGTTCCGCACCCCGCAGGAGGGGATGCCGGTTCACATAGAAGTGACGCTCGACGGCTTCACAATCGGCATCGCGACGGTCGAGGCGGCAGTCGCCGATCATGGTCTCCAGCCGAAACTCGACGGGCGGGCGATCGAGATCGTGCTCTGGACCGATGACACCGACCGCGCGTTCGCGGAACTCACCGCCGCCGGGGCACCGGCCCTCTCGCCGCCGCACGACTTCCTGGGCTTCCTGCGCCTGGCCTGGGTCGCCGATCCCGACGGCAATCCGATTCAACTCTGCCAGAAGAAAGTTTGAGAGAACACAGCATACTTCAGTAGGGGCGGCTCGTGAGCCGTCCTGTGCGGTGTGGCAAATGTGCAGCCATGTGCCACCCAACGCGGGCGCGTCACGACGCGCCCCTACGAACGTCCAGGTGTGCCGATCAAGATTCGAGCGTGGCGAAGAGTTCGGGGCGGTTGCTGGTGATGCCATCGACGCCGAGGGCGATCAGGCGGCGCATCAGGGTGGGATCGTCCACGGTCCAGGCGATGACGGCGAGGTTGAGGGCGCGGTACTGCGCCACGCGGGCGTGGTTGAGTTGTCGATAGTTGATCGTCACGGCGTGCGCGTCGCCGCGCCGCAGGTAAGGCCAGGCGGCGACGCGTTGCCAGGAGCGGTTGATCGTGAAGGCGACGGCGGCCGTCGGGATGAGCGCGCGGAGCTGCCGGAGCGTCGACCAGTAGTGGCCGCAGACCGCCAGGCGCTCGAAGGCGCACGCGCGGGCGGTCGCGGCGATCCCCTGCGCCAGCCCGCCAGCCTTGAGGTCGATCAGCAACCCGGCGCGGTCGCGCGCCAACTCCATCGCGTCGCGCAACTCGATCACGCGCTCGCCCTGACCGAGATCGAGCTGCCGCAGGCTCGCCAGGGTCTGGCGCGCGATCGTGACTTTGCTCTTGCCGCTGGGCATTGTGGGATCGTGCCAGAGCACGAGATGGCCATCGGCGGTGGCGTGCAGATCCACCTCGATCAGGTCCACACCAAGCGCAAGCGCCGCGACGAGCGCGGCGCGAGTGTTGCCCGGTGCGACGGTCGGTGCGCCGCGATGGGCAATCTTCATGAATGCGGAATGCGGAGTGCGGAGTGCGGAATGACGAGGGGAGCGGGGATAGCTCGGGGCTTCGAGCGCAACCCTATTCCGCATTCTGCACTCCGCATTCATCGTACCGAGACGCGCTGCTCGGCGTAGTCGCGGTGCGCCCACGGGCCGCGCTCCACCGCCCAGGCCAGGGTGAGGGAGAGGGCAACGACGGCGGTGCCGACGACCGCGTCGAGGAAGTAGTGATTGCCGGTCAACACCACCGAGACGACCATCAGCGCCGGGAGGATGATGCCGATGGCCTTGAGCCACCGCTGCCGACTGGCGACAAAGAGCGCGAAGCCGCTGAGGACCGACCACCCGGTGTGCAGGCTGGGCATCGCCGCGTAGGGATTATAGAGCGGACCGGCCGCCGAGCCATCCACGTCGAAGCCGGAGACGCGCATCGTGTCCACGAAGCCGGGCAGGAAGCGCGGCGGGGCCATCGGCACGGCGACGTAGATCGTCAGGCCGATCGCCGCCGAGATGATGAAGGCGTTGCGAATCCAGGGGTAGACCGTCGGCCGCCACCAGAAGAGCCAGGCCGTCACGCCGATCAGCACCGGCAGGTGGCCGTAGAGATAGTAGTTGTTGACGAAGTCGATCAACCACTGGTGGCCGAGCGCGAACTGCTGGAGCGCGTACTCGTGATAGATGCCGAGCGCCCGCTCCATCGAGACCAGCGTGTGGGCGTTGGCGAACGCATCCCCCTCGCGCCCACGGATGATGCCGCGCGTGATGAAGTAGGCGAAGGTGATCGCGAGCACATTGGCCACTTCGCGCAGCCCGTTGCGCCGCATGAATTGCTGCCAGACAGTCGGCCTGGCGACGTTCGTCACCACCGGGCGCTGCGCAGCTGGCCGACGCCCTTGATACATCCGGGCGAAGCGCGCCGCTGCACGATCGCCGGTGCGAGCCAACTGTCGGTGAACCTGCTTTGCCATTCCTGTACCCTCCGTGTACAGTCACCCACCGGCGCGGCACCGTCCCGTCGCGCGGTGGGCGGGGTCGTCGCGGCAACGTTGCCGCCGAGCCCTCGGGAGGTTGCCCCTCCCCACCCTGCAATTGTTATACCTTGTCTATACCATTACACGCTTCGACCCAACGGGCTAGGAGATCACTGACCTTTTGGAGGATTGCCAATACCCCACGATTGCCCGATTAAACCTGCTCGTCACGACAGCCGGGAAGCACTGGGTTATGTACGTTCGCGCCCGGCCCGCTTATCTGTTGTAACGCACTTTAATGGTGAAGTGTTGCTAAAGTTTGTCGATTTTGTCGCAACTCGTTCGTCATGAGAGCGAAACGGGGATGCGCTTCCCCGCTGTCCTCGCGGCGAGGGCAGGGAGATCAGGTCGAAGGAGGCGAATCGTGGCGCAGTTCATGTTGCTGATCCGTGGTGGCGACGAGGCCTTCGCGCAGTTCACGCCCGAGCAGATGGAGCAGACGTTGGGGCAGTACTTCGCCTGGTCCGACCGCCTGCGCAAGGAAGGGCGGCTGGTCGGCGCGGACCAACTGGCCGATGGCGGGCGCACCGTGCGGTCGCGCGACGGCCAACTCGTCATCGACGGCCCCTTCACCGAGACGAAGGACGCGGTCGGCGGCTACTATCAGATCGAGGCCGCCGACGAGGCCGAGGCCGCCGAGATCGCCAAGGGCTGCCCCGTCCTCAACCACGGCGGACTGGTCGAAGTCCGAGGCATCGTGCAACACTGACGAAGTCGTGAGTCGTGAGTCGTGAGTCGTGAGTGAAGGACGAAGGACGAACGAAGAAGTGACGAGTGGCGAGTGACTAGCGAGGAGAATGTCGCGTGCCGAGTGCAGGATCTACTCACGACTCACGACTCACGACTCACGACTCGACACAGCACTTCGTCGATGGTCTCTTCCGGCGGCAGTATGCGCAGCTGGTGGCGACGCTGACGCGCATCTTCGGGGCGCATTATCTCGATCTGGTCGAGGATGTGGTGCAGGATACGCTGGTGAAGGCGCTGCGCCAGTGGGGGTATGGGGGGATCCCCGACAACCCGACGGGGTGGCTGCTGCGCGTGGCGCGCAACGGCGCGCTCGACGCGCTGCGGCGCGAGCGGACGCTGGCGAGCAAGGCCGAACTGATCGCGGCCGAGTTGTCGAACCGCTTCGTCGGTCCCGAGGAGGCGGTGACGGCCGACGGGTGGGACGACCAGTTGCGCGACGACCAGTTGCGCCTGATGTTCGGCTGTTGTCACCCGGCACTCGCGCGCGAGACGCAGCTGGCGCTTACCTTGAAGACCCTGGCTGGCTTCGGCGTCCCCGAGATCGCCCGCGCCTTCCTGACGCCGGAGCCGACCATCGCGCAGCGCCTCGTGCGCGCCAAGCGGCTCATCCGTGACCGGGGCCTCTCCTTCGCCCTCCCCGAGGGGGAAGCGCTCGCCGAACGCCTCGACGCGGTCCTGGCGGTCGTCTATCTCATCTTCAACGAGGGCTACGAGGCGCACGCCGGGGAGCAGTTATCGCGGCTCGATCTCTGTGCCGAGGCGATCCGCCTCGCCTCGATCCTGGCGGAGGCACCGGTTGGCGAACAGCCGCGCGCCCAGGCGCTGCTGGCGCTGATGCTGCTGCAAACGGCGCGGCTGCCGGGCCGCACCGACGCATCGGGGGACTTGCTGACGCTGGCGGAGCAGGATCGCGGCCGGTGGGATCGTCGGCTGATCGGTGCCGGGCTGCGGGCACTCGCCCGCGCCGCCAGCGGCGCTCAACTCAGCACCTATCACCTCCAGGCGGAGATCGCGGCCTGCCACGCGCTCGCGCCGAGCTATGCGGCGACCGACTGGCGGCGGATCCTGGCCGCCTACGACGCACTCATCGCGCGCGACCCATCGCCGGTAGTGCTGCTCAATCGCGCGGTCGCGCTGGCCGAGGTCGCCGGGCTGCCGAGCGCCCTGGCCGAAGTCGAACGCCTGCAACACCTCCCAACCCTCACCAACTACGCCCTCACCCACGCCACCGTCGCCGAATTCCGCCGTCGCGCCGCCGACCACGCGGGCGCGGCCGACGCCTACCGCCGCGCCCTCGCCCTGACGGCGAACGAGGCGCAACGGCGGTTCCTGGCGAGGCAACTGGCATCCGTGGGGGCGTGAGGGCGAAACGGCGAAACGGCGAAACGGCGAGCGAACAGGAGAGCGGGGGAAGAGGAGAACAGAGAAGGGGCGAGCGGGGTGCGTTCGTGCGTCAGTAGGGGTTGAACCTCACCCCCCGTCCCCCTCTCCCGCGAGGAGAGGGGGTGCCTCGCTCGATGGGCGGTGGTCGTCGGGGGAGGTGTCTCCCGTTCGCCTGTTCGCCCGCTCGCCCGCTCGCCGTTTCGCCCTCACGCCCCCACGCCCTCACGCCCCCACAGCCACCTGCCGATAGCTCGTCAGCCACCACTGGTGCAGTTCGGCGCAGAGGTCGGCGGGGAGGATGGTGGGCTCGACGCCGAGCTGGCGGGCGAGGAAGTAGGCGCGGGCGTTGTCCTCCACGGCGATGGCGGTGCCATAGGCGCGCTTGAGGTTGACGCCGCAGGCGACGAGACCGTGCTGCCCCATCACGCAGGCGGTGCGCTCGCCGATGATGTCGAGCAGCGCATCCGCGAATTCGGGCGTGCCGGAGGGCATGAAGGGCGCGACCGGCACCTCGCCGCCGACGCAGCAGGCCGCCTCTGCGAGAACGAGTGGGATCGGGCGCAGCGCGGCGGCGAAGCCGGAGACCTGCGGCGCGTGGCAATGCACGACCGCGCCGACCTGGGGGCGACGGCGATAGAAGCCGACGTGCATCGGCGTCTCGATCGTCGGCTTCCAGCGCCCCTTGACGATGTTCCCGTCGAGGTCGATCACCACGATATCCTTGACCGTCATCGTCGCGTAGTCGGCCGCCGAGGGGGTGATCGCGATCAGCCCGCGCTCGCGGTCGATCGCGCTGATATTCCCCTGCGAGCCGTTCGCGAGGCGGTCGTGCGCCATCTGTTTGGCGTAGTCGAACACCTGCTGGCGCAGTTTGCCGAGTAGCATCGGAATCCCCTCCTTCCCTCACCCCGGCGGATATCACCGCCGCGCGAAGCGCGATCCTACCACGCGCGGGAGATACGCGCGCAGCGGGGCAACCAGGGCCGGGGAGAACGCGGCGACGATCCCGAGGTGGACCAGGATAGCGACGCCGACGATCAGGGTCGCGCCGAAGGGGTTGCTGATGAGGACGACGAGAGCCGGGGTGGCGTAGCAGGCGGCGACGATCACGCTGATGGCGGCAACACCGAGGAGTTGCGGCGTCAGGAGTCGCAGCAGCGCGCCGACGCGGTAGTTGAGCAGATAGGCGAGGATCGCACCGTTCAGGGGGATGAAGAGCGCGGCCACGATGACCTGCACCACCGCGACGCTGTCGATGCCGCTGGTGACGGTGAGCGAGAAGAGCGGGAAGAGGACGACGAGGCGAATGGCGCTGGAGATCCACATGATCTCCGGCCTGCCGATCGCCCGGTAGAGCGGCGAGAAGGTGAATTCGACCGCGCGCAGGATGCCGAAGATGGCGAGGAGGCGCAGCGGTTCGATGATGCCGAGCCACTTGTCGCCGAGCACCGGACCCACGATGGTCGGTGCGCCGACGAAGACCGCCGCGCCGAGCGCGATCGAGAGGGCGGTGGAGATGGTGAAGGAGTTCCCGAAGAGGCGGAGCAGGTCGGCGGGCGCGTTGCGGAGGCGCGCGTAGGCCGGGAAGATCGCGGTGGCGATCTGCTGGCTGACCAGGGTGGAGGGGAGCGTGCCGATCATGAACGCCATCGTGTAGAGCCCGAGCGGCCCCGCGCCGAGCGCCCGCCCGACGACGAAGTAATCGACGTTCATCACCGCGAAGCCGATCACCGCCGAGAGCGAGACGTGCCGCCCGTAGCCGAGCAGTTCGCGGGCGATGGCCCAGTCGAACGAAGGCTTGGGGCGCACCGGCGAGAGCGCCCAGAGGAAGAGGGTCGTCGCCAGGTTCTTGGCGAGGTAGCCGCCGACGAGGCTCCAGACCCCGGCCCCCATCAGCGCCATCAGGATCGAGACGACCCCGGAGATCGCCAGCGGGGCCACATCGGGGATCAGCTTCTTGCGGAACTCCAACTCCTTCGTCAGGAGCGCGGCCTGCACCGACCCGGCGGCGGTGATCACCAACCCGAAGGCGAGACAGACGACCACCCCGGCGATCATCTCGCGCTGCCCGAACATGGAATAGATCGCCGCGCCGACCGCCGTCAGCAGGAAGAGGCCGAACGCGGTGGCAACGTTGAGCGTGAGGGCGGTGCCGCCCGTGACGGCGATGTCGCGGCGGCTGTAAACGAGCGCGGGGCCGACGCCGAGGTCTTGCAAGAGCAGGAACGCCCCGATCAGGATCATCGAGAAGCTGACCAACCCGAAGGCGGCAGGAGAAAGGAGCCGCGCCAGCACGATGTTGGTGCCGAAGCCGAGCAGCTTGCCCGCCGCGAAGGCGAGCAGCACCCAGAATGCGCCCCCGGCCGCGCGCCGCGCGACGCGCGAGAACGCCGCTTCGCCCGTCGCGCCGCCCTGCGCCGCGTCCTTCCTACCGAGCCGGTTGACGTAGTCGGCGGTGATCAGCGAGACATGCATCAAGGTATTCTGCAAGGTATTCCTCCCGGGTACTGTCCCTACCCCCGCCGCTCAGCCAGGCGGCATCCCTATCACCCCGACCCCTACCATCCCGAAGATTCCCGACGCATCGCGCGGCGAACGATCAACCCGGTCACACGCTCGCAGGAGGAGGCGAGCTGCATTCGGTACGCCCTGTGGGCCGCGTGACACCGTGTTATCTGTGGTTATAGCAAGCAATTGGATGATCTCATGTGGACAGCGTGTTGAGATAGCGTTGAGCCGGGGCGATCCGGCAGGCTCAACACCTTCTCCACCGCCCATCAACGCGGTCGCGACGGCCGAACCCTAGACTCCGCAGCAACTCGGTGAAATTGGCGCGTTGTGTCGATTGAGCGCCGCGAAACCGATGTGCGCGGGTAGGGAAGATGGTCGGAACGACGACAGTGGAACGGGCGACCGGCGAGGGGCAGGCCGGGCGCGAGACGATCCGGCGGGTCGGTCTGTTGAGCGACGATTTGTCGGGCAAAGCGGACGAGGGAACGAAGAAGTGGACCGTCGCGATCGCGGCGGCGTTGCGCGGGCGGCACGAGGTGGCGCTCCTCTCGGCGCGCGGGCCGTCGGCGGTACCGGAGGTTCAGGTCGTGCCGACGGGGCGCAGCCTGATCGGGAAGGGGCTGCGCGACGAGTTGCGGCGCTGGCGACCCGACGTGCTGGTCTATGCCTCGCGCTCGTCGGCCACGTTCGCCAGTTTCCTGCGCGCCCGGCTCCTGAAGCTCTATTGCCCCGGCGCGCGGGTGGTGCTGGTCGGCTTCCAGACCCGCCACCACGCCGCGTGGCAGCGGGCGGTGATCCGCCTGATCGCGCCCGATCTCGTCACCGTGCAATCGGCGGCGAACGGGGCCTATCTGGAAGAGCTCGGCTGCCGGGTGGCGAACCTGCCGAGCGGCGTCGATCTCGACACCTTCCGCCCGATTCCGCGCGAGCGGCGGGCGCTGCTGCGAGCCGCCTACGGGCTGGACCCCGACCGCCCGATCGCGCTGCACATCGGGCACCTGGAACCCCGGCGGGGGATCGGCGTGCTGGCCGATCTGGCGGCGCGCGGCGAATGCCAGGTGGTGCTGGTCACCAGCTCCACCACGGCGCACCACGCCGACCAGGCGCTCGGGCAGGCCCTGCGCCAGGCGGGCGTTACTTTGCTGACCGACTATCAGCCGCGAGTCGAGGAGTTGTACCAGCTCGCCGATTGCTACGTTTTCCCGGTGCAGTCAACCAACAACGCGATCGAAGCGCCGCTCTCGGTGCTGGAGGCACTGGCGTGCGACCTGCCGGTGGTGACCACCCGCTTCGGTGGCCTGCCGCGCCTCTTCGCCGGGGCCGCCCACCCGGGGCTGGTCTTCGTGGATAGCCCCGAGGAGTTGGTCAACGCGGCGTCGTGGCTCTGCCAGACACCAATCTCGGGCACGCGGGCGCTGGTCGAGCCCTACGGCTGGGAGCGCATCGCCGACGATCTGCTGCGGGCAACCTGCGACACTCCCCAGCGGAGCGTCGTGCGCACGCTGCTGCGCGCCGCCCACATTCTGTAAGGACTCGCAGGAGTGCGCACATGCCTCGACGATCAATCGCTGCCGATACGGAGACGCACAGGAGGGATGGGATGCCGAGAGTGACGCCGGTGGGCCGTTTCGTGGCAGGGTTGGCCGATGGGGGCGCGGGCAAGGGGCGTGTCGATCCCGCCGGGGTCGTGAAGTGGTGCGTGCGCAACAAGTACCCGCTGGTGGCGCTCGCCGCCAACGCCCCGGCGTGGCTGCTGGAGAGCGCGACGTTCCGCGACGCGCTGATCGCGGAGCGGGCGTCGTACGAGTTGCAGCGGGACGAGTACTGCGTGGTCCGCGACGCCTGGCTGGCGCGCGGCATCGCCTGCCTGATGATCAAGTCGGCGGGCAACGCGCCATCATTCCCGCACACCAGCGACAACATCGACATCCTGGTGCCGCCCGCGCAGGGCGAGGCCGCGCGCGACACGCTGCGCGAACTGGGCTATGTGGAACTACGGCACATCGAGGAGCCGCAGAAGTACCTCTTCCGGCGCTTCCGGGCGGGGCAGAGCGTCTCGGCGATCCACGTCCACGAGCAGGTCGGCTGGCTGGTCGGCTTCATGGACGAGGGCGCGCTCTGGTCGCGCCGGATGGTCTCGGGCGACGACGCGATGGTGACCATCCCGTCGCCCGAGGACGCCGTGCTGATCAACCTGGCCCACGCCTGCTACGAGAACAAGATCTTCCGCTTCAACGACATCATCCGCATCCGCTACGCCCTGCGGGCGCGCGGCGCGGACTTCGACTGGGCCTATGTGGAGCGCGTCGCGGCGTCGCGCGGCTGGCGCGACGGGCTGGCGTTCATGTTCCTGGTCTACGACCACCTGGAGCCGGTCTTCTTCGGCGACGCGCAGTTGCCGGAGGCGCAGCGCGAGCGCTTCGAGCGCATCGCCGCCGCCGACCGCCCGACGCAGCAGCGTCTGGCCGAGATCCGCGCGCTGGCGGACCTCGAATTGCCGCTCGACCTCTCCTACAAGTATTGCAAGTGGCTCTACTACCGCAAGATCCTCGGCGACCCGCAGATGTCGCGCTTCCGCCGCTGGGCCGATGTCGCGACCACGCTGCGGCACGGCGTCAGGCTGAAATCGGGCATCCGCCCGCAGCCGGGGATGGCGATCGCGGTCAGCGGCCCGGACGGCTCGGGCAAGACGACCCACGCCCAGGTCCTGGTGGAGACGCTGCGCTTCTGCGGCATCAAGACCGACTATGTCTGGAATCGCGGCGGGTCGACCGGGCTGCTGAAGGTCGTGAGCCGCCTGCGCGGCCGGGGAAAGGCGGCGAGCGCCGCGCCGACGCACGAGGATGGCGTCTCCCGCCGCCAGCGGCAATTGCGCAACCCGGCCATCCGCTTCGCCTGGTCGTGGCTGGTGGCGCTCGATCAGGTCGGCACCTACCTCTGGCGGGTCCACCTCCCCGCCCGCCTTGGGCGCGTCGTCGTCGCCGACCGCTACGCCTACGACACGGCGGCCGAGATGGACGCGACGCTGCCGCGCGACGACCGCTGGAGCAGGCTGGCGATCCGGGCGATGCTGCGGCTCGTCCCGCGCCCGCAGGCGGCCTTTGTCCTCGCCGTGCCGCAGGCGCTCACGGAGCAGCGGCGGCGCGACGAGGTCTGGGGAGCCGAGCCGGAGATCGAGCGCGAGCGCTATCGCGCACTGGCGGAGGCCCACGGGCTGCGCGTCGTGCCGAACGACGGCACCTTCGCCGACTGCAACGACACCATCTTCCGCGTGATCATGGCGACCTACATGGTCGACTTCGGCACGCCGCTGAACGGCCTCTTCGGCTGCAACCCGGACCAGAAGAATCGCCCCGACACGGTCTGGCGCTGCGCGGAGACACGGCGGGCGCTGATCGAGCTGCAAGTTGCAGGTTTGCAAGTTTCAAGTTTCTCCATTAGCGATGTCCTGGAACTCGATAACCTGGAACCTGCCAACCTGCAACCTGCAACCATCGTTGAGGTAGCCCGATGAAGGTACTGATCGTCACCAACATGTACCCGACGAAGGAGCGGCCCTCGTTCGGCACCTTCGTGAAGGATCAGGTCAACGCGCTGCGCGCGGCCGGGGTCGAGATCGACGTCTTCTTCTTCAACGGTCGCCGCAGCAAGATCGAATACCTGACGGCACTGCCCCACCTCTGGTGGCACTTGCTGCGGCACCGCTACGACCTGATCCACGCGCACTACGTCCTGGCCGGGGTCATCGCTCGCGGGCAGATCGGCCACAAGGTGGTCCTGACCCACCACGGCGGCGAGGCGCTGGGGCACCAGCCCTTCCAGGCCAAGCTCTGCCGCTGGCTGACGCCGCTCTGCGACGAGACGATCCACGTCACCGAGCAGATCCGCCGGGTGATCGGCGACGACGATGGCTGGGTGATCCCCTGCGGCGTCGATATCGACCGCTTCACACCCCAGCCGCGCGACGAGGCTCGCGAGCAACTCGGGCTGCCGCTCGACAAGCCGCTGGTCCTCTTCGCGGGCGAGCACTGGCGACCGGAGAAGCAGTTCTGGCTCGTCAAGGCGGCGATGGCGCGGGTGCAGGAGAGCCTGCCCGAGGCCGAGCTGGTCCTGCTGACCGGGAAGCCGCACGCGACCGTCCCGACCTACATGGCCGCCTGCGACGCGCTGATCCTCACCTCCAGCTTCGAGGGTTCGCCGATGGTGGTGAAGGAAGCGATGGCGATGAATCTGCCGATCGTCGCGGTGCAGGTTGGCGACGTGCCGGAGGTGATCGGGGAGACGCCCGGCTGCGCCATCGCCAGGCGCGACCCGGCCGATGTTGCGAACAAATTGGTCGCGGTGCTGCGCCGACCACGGCGCACCGACGGGCGGATGCGGATCGAGCACCTGCGCCACGACCGGATCGCCCAGCGGATCATCGAGGTCTACCACAAGGCGCTGCAGCCGCGCCGCAAGGTGCGCCAGCGGGCGGTCGAGCAGGGAGAGGGGCGATGACGACGCTGGCCCAGCAGGCGTTCCACGTTGTCTGCGCGAAGGACTCGCGGCAGGCACCCACGCGCTACGAGGCGGAGTTTCTGGCGCGCTTCCGCTCGATGGAGACCTTCATCGCGCGCTACGACGGTCGGCTCGACTTCACCGGGAAGCGGATCCTCGACGTCGGCTCGGGGCTGGGCAGCCCGGCGATCTTGATGGCGGGACGCGGCGCGGCGCATGTCGTGGGCGCGGATATCATCCCGCGCGATGTCGATTTCGCCCGGCGCAAGCTGGCGAGCGAGTACGTCCACCTGGCCGACAAGGTCGAGTTCCGGCTGATTCGCGACTTCGCGGACCTGGGCGACGAGAAGTTCGACCTGATCATCTCCAAGGATAGCTTCGAGCACTACGCCGACCCGGAGGGGTTTGTCCCGGCGATGCTCAAGCTCCTGGCCCCCGGCGGCGAGCTGGCGATCGGCTTCGGGCCGCTCTGGAAGTCGCCCTACGGCGGCCACATCAAGTACATGACGCGCCTCCCCTGGGCGCACCTCCTCTTCTCGGAGGCGGTCATCCTGCGCGAGCGCGAACGCTTCTTCCCGGACCAGCGCGTGAAGTCCTACGGCGAGATTGTCGGCGGCCTGAATCAGATGACCCTGGCGCGCTTCGAGTCGATCATCGCGGCAAACCACCTGGAGCAGGTCTACTTCCGCGCCAACGCCAGCCGCCACCCCGCCGCCCGCTTCGCCTCCCTCGCCTCCCGCCTCCCCTTCGCCCGGGAGTATCTGACGTTCAACGTGTATGGGCTGTGGCGAGCGAAGTCGGGCAGTCGGGCAGTCGGATAGTCGGGTAGTCGGATAGAGGAATCCCCTCGTTACTCGTCACTCACTCAGCACTCAGCACTCAGCACTCAGCACTCGGAGGTACGATGGCCGCAAAGCGCAACGCAAATCCCGCAGTCTGCATCATCCGGCACAACTACTATCCCGACAGCCATGTGCGGCGGGATGCCGAGGCGCTGGAGCGGACGGGGCACGATGTGCATGTGATCGCGCTGCGCCGTCCGGGACAGGCGGCGCGAGAGGTTGTGCAGGGCGTGACGGTCCACCGCCTGCCGGTGGAGCATCACCGGGGCACGGTGCTGCGCTACGCCTGGGAGTACCTGTCATTCGCCATCCTGGCCTGCCTGACCGTGGCGCGGCTGCACCTGCGGCGGCGCTTCCGGGTGGTCGAGGTGGACAGCATGCCCGACGTGCTGGTCTTCAGCGCGATCATCCCGAAGCTGCTCGGCGCGAAGGTGATTCTCTACATCTTCGACAACATGCCCGAACTGCTGCAAGTGATCTGGAAGGTGAAGCCGAGCCACCCGCTGGTGCGCATCCTGGCCTGGATGGAGCGGCTGAGCGCCGGGTTCGCTGACCGGGTGATCGTCAGCCAGGAGACGGCGCGGCAGGTCGTGATCGCGCGCGGCGTGCCCGAGGCGAAGGTGTCGGTGGTGCTGAACAGCGCCGACGAGGCGATCTTCCACCAGCGCCCGCGCCTGGTCGAGTCGCGGGCCACCGGGGCATTTGAGATCGTCACGCACGGCGCGATCCTGGAACGCTACGGCGTGCAAACACTGATCGACGCGGTGCCGCTGCTGGTCAAGCAGGGCCTGGACGTGTGTGTGCAAGTCTTCGGCGAGGGGGAATACGGCAAGTCGCTGCAAGACCTGGCGCGGCGCAAGGGCGTGGCCGACCGGGTCATCTTCCGGGGCTTCGTGCCGCAGGACGAGTTGCTGGCGACGCTCGCGCGCGCCGATCTCGGCTACGTCGGGATGCTCTGCGACCTGATGCTCTCCAACAAGCTGGTCGAGTACGTCTCGCTCGGCATCCCCGCCGTCGTCCCGCGCTGGCCCACGTTCGAGCACTACTTCCCCGACGACACCGTGACCTACTACGACGCGGGCGATGCCAAATCCCTCGCAGCGGCCATCGTCGCGGTCGCCGAGAACCCCGAAGCAGCCCGCATCCGCGCCGCCCGCGCGACGGCCATCTACCAGGGCTACCGCTGGTCGGTGCAGCAACAGGCCTACGTCGGGATCTTCGAGGAGTTGATGACTGGCCCCCGCATGGCGCAGTCGAGCCAGCCAGCGGATTGAGAGACCTCACCCCCCGGCCCCCTCTCCCGCGAGGAGAGGGGGTGACGTGTTCCCCAGGCAGTAGCATGAATGGGGGTGAGTGCCACCCTACGGCGTATCCAGCCCCTACCGTGGTTCGTGACCTTCCCCTCTCCTCGCGGGCGGGTACCCCCCGAAGGGAGGGTGCGGTGCCGCCCGCAGGCGGCGGGGTGAGGTCTCCCCTACGGCGCTTCCCGCGCCCCGAGGTCGGGCGCAGCGCCGCGATAGTCGATCCCCGCACGGTCGGCAATATTCGGAACAGGAGTGCCAGCATCGATTTGCGGCGAACCGGCAGCAAGCGTGAGATTACCATTCGTGGGATCGGCGAGGCCGGGTTCGGTGCGGAAGGCACCGCCCTGATCGCCGCGATTGCTGTTGGCCCCCTGGCCGCTCGCTGTGCGGTAGGCCCCGACCGAGCCGCGATTGCCGCCGTAGCTGATGCCGCGATCGGTCGCGGCGGTGGCGAAGAAGTCGAAATCCTCGTCCCAGTGGTCGGCGGTGCCGGGGGTGTTGGACGGCGCGGCGAAGCCGTAGCGGGTCATGCGGAAGATGTTGTTCCGCAGGTAGAACCGCTCGCTGTTCGGCCCGCCCCCGGCGTACTGATTGCCGCCATCGGCCCCGGCGTCGCTGGTCCAGAAAGTATTGTTGATCACGAAGATGCGCGCGGCGGGCGCGCTATTGCCCGAATACTTGAAGCCGACGACCCCCACGCCCTTGTTGCCGCGCCCGTCGGCCCCGACGCCCATCGCGCCGAGTTGCCAGATTTCGTTGCGGAAGAAGTAGACCGGGCCATAGGCGAGCGGGCCGGTCGAGAGCGCGGTCGAGACATATTCGAGCCGGTTGTTCCAGATGCGCCAGTTGATCCCCTGCTGCTCCGGTTCGAACGAGTCGTCGGCGATGTGGCGCAGGAGATTGTCGTGCATGTCGTTGTCTTGCTGCGCGTAGCGGTCGAAATCCTGGTTGTAGCCACCGACACCATTGAAGAAACCGTCGATCGTGTTGTAGCGCACGACGAGGCGGTGCGCCCCACCCCGCCCGCCGACCGCGCCGGTCTCGGCCTCCGCGCCGACGCGGCTCCAACTCGTCGCCTGGCCGTTGATGCGGAGGTCGCTCTTCACGAAGTTCCAGGGAATCGCGGGCCAGGCCGGGTCGATGGACCAGGTGCCGGTATCGACGAAGCGGTTCCGCTCCACCAGTTGGTCGGAGCTGTAGGTGGACGGCTTGCCGTCGCCGCCACTATCGGCGCGGTGCGACAGGCTGGCGAGCAAGAAGAGGTTGTGATCGACAACGCCCCCCGAGGAATCCGGCTGGTACCAGAGATCGATCGAGCGGAGTTCGAAGCCGCTGATCCGCACCTGCTCGCCGTAGACATTCCAGCGATTCGCCTTCAGCCCATCCGGCTCGGCGTAGACGGCGGCGAAGAAGCTGTTCGGGTCGCGGTCGCCGGGGAGGCGGGCGTAGAGGTCGTTGCCGAACGCGGTGAAGCCGAAGTTGTAGGTCTCGTTGCGATAGAGGACTTCGGCCCAGCCCTCCGGCGTCTCCAGCGTGTAGCCGTTCGACTGGCCCTTCTTCAGCGCCCAGTAGGCGATGCGCTGCGGCACCGCCCCCCGGTCAGTCGCCACCGACAGGCGCGTGGCGTCGGCCACCGGGCTGTTCGCCCACTTCCAGACCGTGTAATCCTGGCCCGTCGCCGGACCTTTCAGCGTCACTTTCACCCAGGAGCCCTCACCCGGCGAGGAGAAGGTCTGCGGTTCGACCACCGAGCGCGTCCCGGCGTTGATCGGCTCGCGATTGTCGTCTACGGCGGGATGCTCGGCGATCAGGGTGAGCGGTGCCTCGCGCGGGACCGCCGGGGGCGCGTACGAGCCGGGGGCGACGCGCACCACCGCGCCCGCCGGGGCATCTTTCAGCGCCTTGTCGAGCGTGAGCCAGGGATGGTCCGCGCTGCCATCCGCCTCGTCGTCGCCGGTAGGGCTGACGAAGTGGGTCGGCTTCAGCGCGGAGACGGCGGGCAGCTTGTCGGCGCGGGTCTGCGTCGTGCCGGTGATGACCGGCTCGCCGCGCACGCCGTCGGGGTCATCCAGCGTGATCCGCAGGTCGTACTTCTTCCCCGCATCGAGCAGCAAGATGGAACCGTAGAACGCGCGCCGCTTGTCGTCGTCGGTGGGGCCGGTGCGCCAGAGGGCGAGGCCGGCGCGCCACTCGGTCGCGCCGGACGGCCCTTGAACTCGACATTGGCGGTGGCGTTGCCGTTGTCATCGCCGTTGAAGAAGAGTTCGATCCCGATGTTGGCGTAGGTCGCGGAGAGGTTCAGGTTCCCGGCGGCGACGGCGTTCGGCGTATTGAGCACGGTCGGCACGCGCGTCGCGGCGGGCGGCGTGGCGGTCGCGCGCGGCGAGGGCGTAGCAACGGAGGCCGGGGACGAGCCGACGGCGGCGGTGGGTGGTGCCGACGACGGTGGTGGAGTCGTTACGGCAGCAGTCGGTTCGGGCGAGATGGCCGCGACAACCGGCGTGGGCGTCGGGCTCGCCTCGGTCAGCTTGCCACCGACGAAGGCGCCGCACCCGGCGGCGACCAGCATACAGACCACGATCAACCCGAGTGCGAGCAGGCGCGGGATCGGGCGCATCATCGCCTCCGCGTCGCGGCGGTCGCCGGGATTAAGATCGCGGAGCGGAGCGGACAACGGTAAACCATGCGAACCATGATACGCGGCGGGGGGTCGTTCTCCAAGCACAATCCGGCGCAATTGGCTGGGCTATTGCTCCTACTTTTCGTCGGACTAACCGGGCTAGTCCTCGCGGGCGCGACCGATACCCTCGATATGGCCGTGTCGCGCGCGGTCATCGGCGCGGATCCCCACTGGCTCACCACGCTGCTCGGCCGGGCCACAACAGCGGCGGTCCCGCTGATCGCGCTGCTGGTGGTGCCGGTCGGCTGGTCGCTGCTGCGCCGCCGCGAGCGATTCGCGCTCCTGATCGTTGGCAGCAGCCTGGGTAGCTCCGCGCTCAACCTCGCGCTCAAGCTCGCGCTGCGCCACAACCCGCCGGATGGCGGCGGCATCGGGCGACCGATCGACTGGCGCAGCTCACCCCTCGCCGTCGCGCAGCAAATCAGCGACAGCTACAGCTACCCCAGCGGCCACGTCGCCTCGGCAATCGTGGCGCTGGGACTCTGGCTCCTCTGGCTCTGGCCGGTCCTGCCGCGCGCAGCCCGAATCGCCCTGCTCGTCGTCGCGGCGGGATACGTAGCCTTGCTGGCCTACAGCCGGATCTACCTCGGCCATCACGTCCTGACCGATATCCTGGGTGGCCTGCTGATCAGCGGGGCATGGCTGGCGGGAACACTCTGGCTTAACCAGAGAATCGAGAGGACGGATTCTTCGCGGTGCTCAGAATGACAGGAGAAAGCTCTACCTCTCCCTGCCATGCTGAGCGCAGCGAAGCATCCGTCCCCACTCTCATCTCTCTTCTCTCCTCTCTCTTCTCTCCTCGTCCCTCTCACGACTCACGACTCACGACTCACGACTCGTCCCGGCCGCAAGAACCAGGTCCCGGTCGCGAGGAGCGCGCCACCGAGCCCGGCGGCGGCAGTGAAGAAGCCGAGGCCATTGAAGCCACTGCTGATGATCAGCGGGCCGCCAACCGTGGTGGCGACGAGCCAGCCGACACTGGAGCCGGTGATGTTGAGCCCCATCACCGCGCCGCGCGCCTCGCCCGAGACCTCGCTGAGCGAGGTGAGCAGCAAGAGTCGCCCGACCGCGTTCACCAGGGTGTAGACAAAGCCGAGCGCGACCGAGAAGACGACCGAGTGGTGCCACATCAGCGCCGGGAACGCCAGCAGGCCGGTGATCGTGGAGGTGACAGCGAAGACGAGCGGCCGGGCGCGGAAGCGATCCGCAAGGCGACCACCGACCAGATTGCCGCCCAAGTTGCCGGCCGCGACGACCGACAGCCCGATCGCCAGCGCCCCGAGCGTCACGCCGTAGGTCGTTTGCAGGTACGTCGGGAAGAAGACGACCACCCCGGAATAGCAGAGGCGCTCGGTGATGCCGCAGAGCAGGAGCGCGATCGTCGGGTAGTTGAGCAGCCGCACCATCTCCCGGAAGGGCAGCGGCTTGGTCCGCTGCTGCGAACCGCCGCGCGGCACCACCAGCCAGACCAACGCCGCCGCGACGATCATCGCGATGCCGTAGGAGAGGAACGCGCCGCGCCAGCCGAGCAACCCACCCGCGCTGGTGATCAGCGGCACCCCGACGACGAGCGAGAGCGATTGCCCGGTGGAGAGCCAGCCGAGTGCCCGCCCGCGTTCGGTCGCGGGGAAGCGGTCGGCGACGGTGGCGAAGACCGCCCCCATGTACGACCCGCCGCCCAGCCCACCGATCACGCGCCAGGCCGCGACGCCGAAGTAGGTGGAGGACCAGGCCACGCCGAGCGGCGAGAGGACCAGGATACAGAGCCCGCCGAGCAGGATCGGCTTGCGCCCCAACCGGTCGGACGCCGTCCCGGCGACGAGGGAGGCGAAGCCCCAGGTGATGCTCGACAGTGCGACGAGATTGGCGACCGCCGCGAGGTCGGTGCCGAGGTCGCGCGACATGTCGATCAGGAACGGGGAGACGGCGACGCCATTGCCCGTGACCAGAAACGTGGCGAAGCAGAGCGCCAGCAGCATCAGCAACCGCTCGCGCGAGGCGCGCGTGGTGCCGAGATCGGCGTTGGGCAGCGCACTGGAGACTGGGGCAGACGTCGGCTCGTCGAGGACAGCTGGCGCTCGCGACATCGGCAATCCTGTTTCGAAACAGTGCAATGGTCCAGATTACGCGTCGCGTGCAGGGTAGCACGTTCCGCCATCACGCACCAACTGACATTGAGGGCGTTGCGGGCAGTTTGAAGGTTCGAAGGTTCGAAAGTTCAAGCCCAGAACCTTCGAACCCTCGAACCTTGAACTTTGAACCCACAAAGTGGTACGCCACTTGCCACCACAGCCATAGGTCATTGCGTCGCCGATGACGCTCGTGGCAAGGAGGTTATCATGGCGAAAGGACAGCGCGATTTGCGCGAATACCTGACCGCATACGACGCTCGCGAGCACCTGCCGGAACTGGCCGGTTGGATGGACGACGATCTGCTGAAACAGCTCACGCTCTGGAAAGGCAGCCGCTTTGCGAGCGAGGATACCTACTTCGACCTCGACAATCCGCAACGTGGGGCGTTCGTGGCGACGGGCGACGAGCGTCCGATTGTGGACCACACCTACGTCGCCCACAGCCAGGCGGGGGAGCGGGCCTGGATCGTGCTGACCACCTGGCAGCAGCCGATCGACCAGTCGCAGGGCGAGGCCCTGGCGCGGCAGATCGACGAGGTTGCCCCCGGCCCGACCCAGAGTGCGGCGGGGGATGCGCGCCCGCGCCCTGAGCCAACGGCAGAGGAAGACGGCAGGCGTCACCACGGTCTCGTCGACCGGTTGGTCCCGGAGCGCGGCTTCGGCTTCATCACGGACGACGACGGGAGCGAGTACTTCTTCCATCGCACCGCGCTGCAGGCCACGGTGTTGGACGAACTCGCCCCCGGCACGGCGGTGACCTTCGCCGTCGGCTCGGACCCGGGCGATCAGCCCGACGAGCATCTGCGCGCGGTCAGCGTGCGGCTGGCCGATGCCGAGGTACCGGCGGTGTAGGTAGACGCGAGTCGTGAGTCGTGAGTCGTGAGTAGAGACGTTACGCAGGGACTCGGCATAGACACTGCATGGCGACACTTAAGGAACGGCGGCGCGGTGGCTCTCCACCGCGCCGCCGCTGCGTGCGGGGCGGGGGAGACAATCGTACGGGACGGAAGCACCGAACGTGTTAACCGAATGGGGCAGGGCAAGTTGGTCATTGTGACGGTACTTCGCGCACCCGTACACTCCTAAAGTAATGGGGCTTGAGGAGGAGGCGGGCGACGCTGGGGATGGGCGAAGGGCGTGGCGGGCGGCAATGGATGACGGAACGGTCGAGAAGGGGGAGATCGCCGCAGGCACCGTCGCGCGGGGTATGCGCCTCGGGCTGGGCGCGGTGCTGGGCGTCAACCTCCTGCTCGGCGCATTCCTCTTCTTCGCGCCGGTAGATTCGCAGCGACTCGCCCTGCTCGACAACCTGTTGCAGGCGCTCGGTCCGCTGGCGGTGATCCTGGTCGGCGTGCGGCTGCCGGTGATCACCTGGCGGGCCATCGTGCGGCGCGGCGCGGGCTTCCGCGAACGTGCGCCGCTCTTCCTGGCGCTCGGCTGCGTCAGCTGGGCCTTCGGGCAGCTCATCTGGACCTTCTACGAGCAGGTGCTGCACCGCCCCGTGCCGCTCGGCTCCTGGTCGGACCTCTGCTACATCGCCGCCTACCCGCTGCTGCTGGCCGGAATCCTCGGTCTCCCCAGGCAGGCGCTCTCGCTGGCGACGCGGACGCGCGTGGTGCTCGATGCGCTGCTGATCGCGCTCACCATCGCCGCCTACAGCTGGTACTTCTCGCTCGGGCCGACGCTGCTGAAGAGCGATCAGCCGATCGGCGTCACGGCGATGACCGCCATCTACCCGCTCTGCGACCTGGCGCTGTTGACCTGCCTGCTCTGGGTCGGGCTGCGGCCGAGCGACCCGGCGATCCGCACGGTGACGCGCCTGCTCTCCACCGGACTGGCGATCATCGTCACCGCCGATAGCATCTTCCAGGTGCTTGTCCTGCGCGGGAGCTATGCCACCGGCTCGCTCGTTGATGTCGGCTGGCCGCTCGGCTACATGCTGATCGGCCTTGCGGCGATCGGGGCACACCTGGCGTTGCAACCGGGCAGCGGGCAACCATCGCGGGCGACAAGCGGTTCCGCGATGCTCCCAGGCACAGGACAGCCACTCTTCTGGCGCACGCTCCTCCCCTACCTCTCCCTGCCGATTGTCGGGCTGCTGATCGTCCACGTCTGGCGCAGCGAGGCACCGGTCGCACTGGCGCGCGGACTCTACGTCGCGGGCGCTGCGCTGCTGATCGCCGTGATCGCGCACCAGATCGTCGTGATCCGCGAGGGCTGGCTCTACGCCCGCGACCTCGATTCGGTCTACCGCGCGACGCTCGGGCAGATGGAGGAACTGGACCGCCTGCAACAACTCGCCACGACCGACCCGCTGACCGGCCTGCTCAACCGCCGGGCGCTGGATACGGCGCTGGACGATGCGCTCGGCCGCGCCGCCGCGCTCGGCACCCCGTGCGCCGTGCTGCTGCTCGACCTCGACCGCTTCAAGGCGCTGAACGACACCTACGGGCACCTCGTCGGCGACGCCGCGCTGCGCGATCTGGCGGCGGTGCTGCGCGACCGGCAGCGGGGCGAGATCCGCGCCGGGCGCTGGGGCGGCGAGGAGTTCGTGCTGCTCCTGCCCGCCACCAGCGAGATCGACGCGCTGGAGCAGGCCGAGGCGCTGCGCGCGGCGGTCGCGGCGCACGTCTGCACGGCGGCGGGCGGCATTCGCTTCACCTGCTCGGTCGGCGTCGCCGTCTTCCCGCAGGACGCGGGCGGGCGCGAGGAGTTGATCGCGGCGGCCGACCGGGCGATGTACACCGCGAAGTGCCTGGGGCGCAACCAGGTTTTCAGCGCCGCCGACCCGGCAGTGGCGACGCTGATGGCCGACATGGGCGAGGCGACCAGCCGGGGCGAGGAGGCGCTGGCGGGGACGGTCGAGGCGCTGGCGGCGCTGGTGAAGGTGCGCGACCAGTATAGCGGCCAGCAGATGGACGAGGTGGCCCGGCTGACGGTGCGGGTGGCGCTGGCGCTCGACTGCGGCGTCACCGAGGCGCACCAGATCGGCATCGCCGGGCGGCTGCACGATGTCGGCAAGGTCACGATCCCCGACGCGATCCTGCGCAAGTCGGGCACGCTGACCGACGGCGAATGGGCGCAGATGCGCCTCCACCCGGTCAACGGCGCGGCGATCGTCGGGCGCGTGCCGGGGCTGCGCTTCCTCGAACCGCTCATCCGCTCGCACCACGAGCGCTGGGACGGCGACGGCTACCCCGACGGCCTGGCCGGCGAGGCGATCCCGCTCGGCGCGCGAATCATCGCCGTGACCGAAGCCTACGGCGCGCTCACCGCAAACCGTCCCTACCGCGCCGGTCGCACGCAGGCCGAGGCACTGGCCGAACTGCAACGCTGCGCGGGGAGCCAGTTTGATCCCGGTGTGGTAGAGACCCTGGAGCGAGTGCTAACAGCCAAGTCGGTCGAAGGCGAAGTGACGGCAGCCCCTTAACCTCTGCCCCTCTCCCTTCGCCCTTCTCCCCTCGTCCCCAACGCACTAGTCGAAGTCGATGCGAGCGCCGTGGCTGCGGGCGAGGGCGACCGCCTGGGCGAGGTCGAGGCGGGTGTTGTTGAGGGTGAGCGCCTTGAAGTCAACGCCATCGAGGATGGCACCGCGCAGGTCGGTGCGGTCGAGGTTGGCCTTGGCGAGATTCGCATGGGTCAAATCGGCGTCGCGCAGATCGGTGCGGGTCAGGTCGCACTCGTAGAGGTCGGCCTCGGCGAAGCGCACGCGGCGAAGATCGCGCCTGGCGAGCTTCTGGAAGCGGAGATGCGTGTAGGACCAGTCGCCGCCCACGATGCGGAGCGCGTCGAGGTTCGCCTCGTTGAAGCGCGAGCCGGTCAGCTTGCAGGCGTGGAACTCGGCCGCGAAGAGATTCGCCTTGCGAAAAGTGCAATTGAGGAACGCCGAGCCGCGATGCACGCTGGCATTGAGCTGCGCCCCGGAGAAGTCGCAGCGGTCGAAGACGCACCCCTCGGTCGTCGCCTGCGAGAAATCGGCATCGCGAAAGCTGCACTCGGTGAACTTGCAGGCGTGCAGCGTCTCGTCGGCGAACACCGCATCGGAGAAATCGTCGCCATCGTGTTCGCGGTCGGTCCAAGGTTCGCTCATCGCGCCTCAGTCGTCAGTCGTCGTCGTCAGTGATGAGTGATGGGTGATGAGTGATGAGTACGTCCGAGCCGGCCGGACGTTACTCATCACTCATCACCCGATCCTCGTTACTCGTTACTCGTCTCCCTCATCGCCAACGCCCGCTCCAGCTGCTCCGTGACCGCCGCCACGCTCAGCCCGGCCATGCAGGGGTGGCCGGTGACGAGGCAGGCGCTATTCTTGAAGCGGTTTTCCGCGCAGACGAGGCACTTGGTCGTGCTGCGGGCGACGAGCAGGTTGGGGACGCGCGGTTGCCAGAGTCGCCAGGGACTCGCGCCGTCGTTGTCGGCATCCACGCCGACGACCGCGACCGTGGGGCAGCCGACGGCGGCGGCGACGTGGAGCGGCCCCGCATCCACGCAGGCGGCGGCGCGGGCGCGGGCGAAGGCTCCGGCCAGCTCCGGCAGCGTCGTCTGGCCGCGCAGATCGATGACCGGGGCGTTCGCCACCAGCCAATCCTCGTCCCCGGCGGCGGCGTAGAGTTGCCGGGCAACCTCGCGGCGGTGGCCGAGCAGGCCGACCGTCAGGCCGCGCGACTCGCACCAGCGCGCGACCTCGGCCCAGCGCGCGACGGGCCACTCCTTCGCGCCCCGGCTGCCGTTGATGTTGAGCACAACGTCGGGCACGGCGAACGGGGGCGGCGCGGTCGGCACCTCCGTGCGGAAGGGATCGGTGTGCTCCTCGCTCAGGCGGGCGAGCGCGCAGAAAATCTCGCCGATGTAGTTGGTGAAGACAACCGGCTCGTGCCGCGCGACGAAGTCGGGGCTGTTCCACTCCGCATCCGCGAGCAGGCTGTCGTAGGGATCGTCGCGGCGCGGCAGGCGGCGGCGGAAATCGCTGGTGAGCGCTCCGCCGGTGATGTAGCGCGGTGCGATGGCGGTCACCACGACGACATTCAACTCGCTGAACTCGTCGCAGTTGATCGCGAGGGCATACGGCCCGGCGGCGGCGCGGCGCTCGCGGACGAACGCCACCAGGCGCTCCAGAAAGTCCTCCTCGGCCCCGCCGTAGAGCGAGAACCGGGCGTCGATGTGCGGCGACTGCTCCTCGAACGCGCGCGTGATCTCCCCACCGAAAACGTCGATCGTCGAGCCGGGATACTTGCGCCGCAGGCCGCGCAGCAACGGCGTCACGACGACGAAGTTGCCGGGCTTGTCGGCGGTAAAGACAGCGATGTGGGGATTCGGCCCCAGGGATTGGTCATCGAAGCGTTCCATCTCCCTCTCGGCTCCTCGCGGTGCAACAGTGGGGGATTATAGAGGGTACGGCCCTCACCCCGCCGCCTGCGGGCGGCACCTCCTCGGAGAATGCGGAGTGCGGAGTGCGGAATAAGAGTGACCCCTCCCCGCCACTTCGCGGCGACCCTCCCCCTGAAGGGAGAGGGTGAGATAGGTTTGTTTTTGCATTTTTGCTTTTTTCTTCCGCTCCACACTCTGGATCGGATCGGTGCACAGGGAGCGAAGCGTGCGCGCAGGTGGCCTCCTGGTGGCAAATCGAGTGCCGCTGCTGTATCGAACCCGTCGAGGAGGGCAGATCGTGCCACCTGGGTAGAACGATGATTGCGAGGGAGGGGTGCGCGACGGGGAGGAATTGTGCGCTGCGCACTTGTGAGCACTTTCTGCCGCAGGAGGCCCCCTACTCAGTGCTCTCGTTCTTCTGCGAGCCTCGTAAGCCGCGCGCCAAGTTCGTGCAGCACAGCCCGCAGCTCGGCGGGTTCGTGGATGGTGAAGTCGCAGCCGACCCCGGCGATCAGCGCCGCGATCCAGGGCAGGCTGTCGGTGGTGCAGCGCAGCAGCACGCCGTCGGCGGTCTCTTCCATGGTTACGAGCGAGGCGGGCAGGCGACGCCGGGCAATCTCCAGCGACGTGTAGAGCGTGACGGCGACGCTGTAGGGGCGCGGGACGGTGGCGAGCGAGCGCGTCACGTAATCGAGCGCGTCGAAGTCGGTCGGCGGGGTGAAGGTAGCCGCGTCATCGCACCACTCGGCCGCGAGCACCCGGTCGAGCCGAAAGACGCGGAGTCCTTCGCGCAGGTGACAATACCCCACCAGATACCAGAGCGCCGCGTGGTAGACGACGCCGTAGGGGTCGAGGAGGCGCTCGGTCTCCTCGCGGTCGCGCGAGCGGTAGCGCAGGCGCACTCGCCGACCGAGCCGCGCCGCCGCGCCGAGGGTCGCGACGAGCGCGCCCATCGGCGGCACGTCCGATTCGCGGAAGTCGAGCGCAATTGTGCCTTGCAACGCGACGAGGTGTTCGCGCAGGTTGGGCGGCAGGATGCGCGATCTTCGCCAGCGCGGCCTCGATCGCGGCGGGATCGGCGGCGAAGCCGATCCGCCGCGCGGCGAGCAGGCCGAGCGCCAGCCCCAGCGCCTCGTCCTCGGTGAACATCAGCGGCGGCAACTTGAAGTTGGGGCGCAGGCGGTAGCCGCCGTGCCGCCCCTGCTCGGCGTCGATCGGGATGCCGAGGTCTTGCAGCATGGTGATGTAGCGGCGCACGGTGCGGCGGTCGACTTCGAGGCGCGCGGCGAGTTCCGCGCCGCTGAGGCGACGGTGAACCTGCAAGAGTTCGAGCGCGGCCAGGACGCGCGTCGTCGGATGGTACATGCCTCTCCATTGCCCAATACTCGCGCGAAACTAGGGCCGATCATGTCCGATTTCGGCGCTAGACTGGAATTGTAGCGAGTCGTGAGTCGTGAGTCGTGAGAGGAGTAACGAGTAACGAGTAACGAGTAACGAGGGACGAGGGACGGACCTCACCCCGCCGCCTGCGGGCGGCACCCCTCTCCCAACCGCTGGGAGAGGGGAAGGAAGGCAACCGATAGGTGAGAGTGCTTTGGGAGGTGGATGATGGTTGTGGTGCAGCATTTGAATCCGGAGGGGATGCACAAGAACCCGGCGTTTTCGCAGGCGGTTGTGGTTGAAGGCGCGGCGCGGACGATCTATGTCGGCGGGCAGAATGCGGTCGCGGCCGATGGCACATTCATCGGCAAGAACGACCTGGCCGCGCAGACGGAGCGGGCCTTCGCTAATCTCGAACTGGTCCTGCGCGAGGCGGGGGCGACGATTCACGACGTGGTGAAGTGGACGCTCTACGTGGTGCAGGGGCAGGACCTCCGCACCGGCTTCGCCGCCTACCAGCGGATCTGGGGCCAGCGCCCGAACCCACCGGCGATCAGCTTCAGCTTCGTGGCGGGCCTGGCGAACCCCGACTTCCTGGTGGAGATCGATGCTATCGCCGTCACCGGCATGGGAGGGATCAATGGCGCAGGGGCCTAGCGAAGTCGGCAAGACGGCCGATGTTGGCTACCAGATCGGCGTCAGCCGGACGCTCCCTTTCTCCGAGGAGGCGATCTGGGGACTGCTGCTGTCGCCGGAGGGACTGGCGATCTGGCTCGGCGGGCCAATCGAGGTGGAGGAAGGCGCACGCTACACGCTGGCTGACGGCGCGTCGGGCGAGGTGCGCGTCTACAAGCCCTGGTCGCACCTCCGCCTGACCTGGCAGCCACCCGGCTGGGCGCGGCCGTCGCTGATCCAGATCCGCGTGATCCCGGCGAAGACGGGGACGAGACTCAGCTTCCACCAGGAACATCTGCGCGATGGCGCGGCACGCGCGGAGATGAAGGGGCGGTGGGAGCGGGTGATCGCGGAATTGTTGGAGAAATTACCGGCGGGGGCAGGATAGAACAGAGAGAAGCAACCGCGCACGAAAAAGAGGCCCGCCGCACAGTCGCGGCGGGCCTCTCTGTGAAGGCAGAGGTTTGCTCGGGAACGGTGCCTACGAAGGCACCGGATACATTCGTGGTTCGGAGCCTACTCGGCGATGAGCACCTGAACGTGCTCGGCGCGCGAACGGCTGGGATTGCGCGGGTCGCTGCCCTCCATGAACTGGACGCGCTGGCCCTCGCGCAGCTCGTCGAAGGTGACGCCCTCGACGGCGCTGCTGTGGAAGAAGAGGTCCTGACCGGCACCATCCGGCTTGATGAAGCCAAAACCCTTGTCGTCGCGGATGGTCTTGATTGTGCCTTGCGTCATGGGGAAGGTCCTTTCTGTTGCCTCACAGCGCTAACCATACCACACTTTGCAAAATCGTCGGCAAAACCCCTTGACAACCAGGCAAGCTCATAGTACAGTACGTACATCAGGGACGCGCGGGTGCTCCCGCCGCCAAAACTCTCTCGGGAGTGCGGCGAACGGGACACAGGCGAACCAGTCGGGCGGCTCTCTCGGGTGCCGAGCGACGAACTCTCCGGTGCGGTGCCGCAAGGTGCCGGTCACACGAGTGGACCTGGGCGAGGGTATGCCGATGGCCTCTAGGGGTTGTCGGCATCGCTCGTTTAAGGCCTGCCCCGGCGACAACCGCCCCACGGTCAGCTCAAATCCAGGCGAATGCTGAGAAGCACCCGCGCGCCGTCACTTGCGACGGGCGCGCGAGCGTCGCTTGCGCGGCGACGCGGCGGGCTGCGGTGCCGCACCCGTGGGAGCCGTGCCGTTGGCCGCGACAGCGGCAGGCGACGGCGCGGAACTACCGCGCGCCACGGCAGCGACCGACCTGCGCTGCCCATTCGCCGCGGGCGCATCGCGTTGCGGCGAGAGCGCGGCCAGCGCGCCGACGAATCGCGCATCGGCGCTAACTCGCTGCCGGGAAAGCTGCCAGAGCGCGTAGGCCCCGGCGGCGGCGGCGGCACCGAGCAGGACGAGGCGCACGGCGACGAGCGGGTGGACCAGGTGCTCCGTCTGCCACTCGACGATGTTCGGCAGATCGAAGAGCGAGGTATAGAGGATCTGGAAGGAGGCGAAGTAGTAGGCGACATCGAAGAGGGCGAACGCGATCCAGAAGGGGCGCGGCACCGCGAGCAGCGCGAGCGCGAGGTAGACCCAGAGGCTGTATTGCGGCGAGTAGATCTTGTTGACGAAGAGCCACCAGATCAGCAGCGTGGCCCCGAGCAGTGAGGCCACCGGGACGCGCGAGCGCAGGGCGACCAACCCGAGGACCAGCCCACCGAGGGCCAGCAACATCAGGCTGGCGGTATTGATCTCGGGGATCGTCAGCGGCGGCAGCAGGGTCCAGATGCTCGGCTCGGGCCGGCGCTCGTTGTTGAGCGTGAAGAAGTAGGACCAGTTCTCCGGGTTGGCATTGGCGAGCGGGAGGTTGATCGCCGCGCTGCCGGCCGCGAAGAGCGCGCCAATCGTGGCGAGCGACCGCCAGCGGCGTTCGCGCAGGCGCTCGACCAGGATCGCGCCGAGGAAGACGATCGGGAAGAGTTTTAGCCAGACGGCGGCGAGCAGGGCGAGCGTGCCCCACACGTCGCGCCCGCGCGCATAGGCGAGCAGCGCCAGCGCGGTGAGCGCAATCGCGGCGAGGTCCCAGTTGAGGCCGCCGAGCAGGACCAGACCCGGCGCGGCGGCGACATACCAGCGGTTCGCCCCCGCGATCCCGCCGAGCGCCCCGACCGTGGCGAGGCCGCTCAGCGCCAGGACGGCGTAGGTCAGCGCGAAGTAGGCCGGGAGGCTGGGCGCGAAGCTGAGCAGATAGGTCAGCCCGCCGGTGAGCGGCGGATATTCGAGCCGGTAATCGAGATAGGGCCGGGGATGGTCCGCGAGGTGATCGCGGATGTGGAGCCAGATGATATCGGAGTAGTTGAGCGACCCGAAGCTAAAGGCGTGGTAATCGTTGGGGTGCCAGACGCCCGGCTCGCGCAGGAGATAGCCGAGCAGGAGCAGCGCCGTGGCGGCGGCGAACGGGGCCAGCCAGCGCCAGATATCGGGCCAGGGGGCGGGGTTGGAACGCCTGGGACCGGAGCGCACCCGGAAGGTGCCCCCTGTGCGGCGTGGTGATGTATCGTTCGCTTGCGTCATCAATCGGCTGCTGGCATCTCGCTAGGCCGCGCCATCGTGCGGCAGATGGCGTAATGATACCGCCCATCCTGCAATAGTTGTGCCCCGGCCCAGGGCGAAGGAGCGGGCGATGGCCCCAACGCCCTTACTTCGTGCCGCCCAGCACCGCCCGCAACCGCCGCCCCGGCGCAGGAGGCAGCGGCCAGGGCAAGCGTGCGGCGAACCGCTGCGCGAGCATCGCCGCGCCGACCGCCGCCAGCGCCAGGAGTGGGGCGCAGTACGCAACATTCATCGGCAGGCGAGGTTGTCCGGGCCACCACCACTGGAGATAGAGGAATCCGGCCGCGCCCACCAGCGCGCTCGCCGGGACGAACAGTCGCCAGCCGACGAAGGGGACAAAGGGCAGCACAAAGAGCGTGTACCAGGGATAGCTGGGGCTGGTGAGGAGGTTGCCGATCGCTTCGATGCCGAGCGCGCGGGCGAAGTAGTAGCCCTGGGCGCTGGTGCAGCCGAGGGCGCGCAAATTCGCCACCCGATCGGCGGTCTCCACCCCTCCGCCGTCACCGCCAGCCCCAGCGTGCGCCCCAGGCCGATCATCGCGCCGACGATGGCGGTATCTTCCGGGCTCTCGTGCCGAGCCCGTTGACGAACGAGCCGGATCCACCTTCAGCACATCCACCGGGAAGCGCTTCAGATAGGCCAGGCTCGAATAGCCGGTGCCGAAGTCGTCGATCGCGACCTGGATCCCCAGTTCGCGCAACGCCGCGAGCGTGGCGGTGGTCGCCGCCGCGTCGCGCATCGCCAGCCGCTCGGTGATCTCCAGCCGCAGCCGCCCCGCCGGGAGGCGCGTCCCGGCCAGGATGTGCGCCACGTCGGCGACCAGCGCCGGATCCTGGAACTCGCGCGCCGAGAGGTTGACCGAGACGGTCACCGCATGGCCGTGGCTATTCCACTCGCGCGCCTGGCGACAGGCGGTGCGCAGCACCCAGCGCCCGAGCGGGACGATCAGGCCGGTCTCCTCCGCGACGGGGATGAAGCGGTCGGGCGGGACCGCGCCGCGCACCGGGTGCCGCCAGCGCACCAGCGCCTCCGCCTCGACGATCTCGCCGCTGGCGAGGTCGACGATCGGCTGATAGTGGACCGCGAACTCGCTGCGGTCGAGCGCCCCGCGCAGATCGCGCTCCAGCGAGGCGCGCTCCGCGAGTTGGGCCTGCATCGCGGGGTCGAAGAGGGCATAGCCCGCCCCGCCCGACCCCTTGGCGCGATACATCGCGATGTCGGCGTCGCGCAAGAGGTCGTCCGGGCGCGCGTGCGCCGATGTGCTCAGCACGATCCCGATGCTCGCCGCGATGCGGTGCGCCTGCCCGTCCAAGACGAGCCCCACCCCCAGCGCGCGGATGATGCGCTTCGCCAGGCTCGCCGCTTCGGTCGGGTCGGCGACATGCTCCACCAGCACGGCGAACTCGTCGCCGCCGATCCGGGCGAGTGTGTCCCCGTCGCGCAGGCAGCGCCGCAGCCGGTCGGCCGCCGCCACCAGCAGGCGGTCGCCGCTGCTGTGCCCGAGCGAGTCGTTGATCTCCTTAAAACGGTCGAGATCGAGGAAAAAGACGGCGCAGGGGACGTTGCTGCGCCGGGAGCGCGCCAGCGCCTGGTCGAGGCGATCGATCAGCAGCGCGCGGTTCGGCAGGCCGATGAGCGGGTCGTGGGTGGCCTGGTGCTGGAGCCGCGCCTCCAGCTCCCGCTGCTCGGTGATATCGAGCGCGATCCCCAGCCAGCGGACCGGCCGGTCGCCGCTGTCCCGCACCACTTCGGTCTGCTGGCGCACCGTCCGCACGCTGCCATCCGGCCGCACGATGCGGTGCTCCAGGTCGTAGGGCTCGCCCCGCTCCAGCGAACCGGTGATCACGCGCCCGATCCGCTCGCGATCGTCGGGGTGAATCGCCGCCAGTAGTCGTTCGAACGTGGGGAGGAAGGCCTGCGGGGCGTACCCGGCGATGCGGAAGACCTCGTCGGACCAGCGCAGCACCTCGGAGTCGAAATCGTACTCCCAGCTCCCCAGTTGGGCGATCCGCAGCGCGGCGGCGAGGCTGGCCTCGCTCGCGCGCAGCGCCGCCTCCGCCGCCTTCCGCTCACTGATATCCTCGGCGTGGAGCAGGACGAGATCGGGCGGGAGGGGGACGCACGTGATGGCCAGATCCTTCTCCTCGCCGGTGGTGGCCAGCCGGACGCGAATCTCTCGCCGCAGCGTGATCTGTTCGGCGTGGCAGCGTTCGAGGTACTCGGCGTAATCGGGCTGTTCCCGGTAGATTTCGCGAAAGAGCTCGCCGTGGCTCACACCGCGCAGCGAGGCGACGGCCCCCTTCGTGAAATCGAGCGCGGCGGCATTGTACTCATCGAGGATGAAGGTGTCGCCCGCGCGACGCCAGGTATAGGTCGGCAGCGGGAACGCCTCGTATTGCGACCGCAGGCGCGCTTCGCTCGCCGCGTGCGCCATCTCGCTCGCGCGGAGGCGCAGGGAGGCCTCGCGCACCCAACCGACCAGCAGCCCGACCAGGAAGAGCGCGAGCAGCCCCGGCCCGGCGACGCGGAGCAGGACGGCCCAGGAGAGCGCGCCGAACAGGCCGATGACCGCGAGATTGAAGAGGACCGTCACAACCGCAGCGGCAGCTCCGCCGCGCCGCCCGAAGATCCAGGCGACGACCAGGACCGGGAGGACGCCGAGGGAGCCGAAAGCCGAGCCCATGGTATGGGCCAGGAGCGTGAAAATGCCCGCGTAGATCAGGGCGCTGGCGGCCGTGGCCGCGATTCGCGCACGCAGCGTGGTGGGAAACAGCACCGGGAATCGTCCCGCGAGTGACACCTGGGGGGATGTGGCGGCGGACATGCAACCTCGCTCTGCTGGGCATCCCGATGCGCTTCTACACCCCCGGAGGCCCTGCGCAAGCCCCCTCGAATGTGCGCACGCATCCGCGACAATGCGCGCTGCGACGCCCTTCCAGTGTGCCAGGATGTTGCACAGACCACCATAGGGCAATAGTCCATACCGGTTGGGTGGGTGTCCTAGTTCGGACGCGGTACGGTCGTACTGTGGCGGGGGATGGACCGGTACTCGCACGCGTCATCTCACCGCCGCCCCGGGCCAACGCCCGCAGCCGGCGGCGCAAGCGGCCCCGTTGCGCGGGCGCTGGCGCGGCGACGCAATTCGCCCGTGGTCGGCACGCGGGGTGGCAGGATGGGTGGCGGCAGGTCGGGCAGCAGATCGGCGGCGAGGATCGCGCCAAAACCCTCGGCGTCGAGCGCGCGGGCGAAGTAGTAGCCCTGGGCGCTGGTGCAGCCGAGCGCCCGCAGATGGGAGATCTGGGCCGCAGTTTCCGCCCCCTCCGCCGTCACCGCCAGCCCCAGCGTGCGCCCCAGGCCAACCGTCGCGCCGACGATCGCCGTATCCTCCGCGTTCGCGCCCAGCCCGGTGACGAAGGACCGGTCGATCTTGAGGACATCCACCGGGAAGCGCTTGAGGTACGCCAGCGAAGAGTAGCCGGTGCCGAAGTCGTCGATCGCGACCTGCACCCCCAGCTCGCGCAGCGCGGCGAGCGTGGCGGCGGTCACGGCCACGTCGCGCATCGCCAGCCGCTCGGTGATCTCCAGCCGCAGGCGGTCGGGGGCGAGACCGGCCCGGTCGAGCGCGGCGGCGACCAGCCCGACCAGATCGGCCTGCCCGAACTCGCGCGCGGAGAGATTGACCGCGACGACGAGCTGGTGTCCCCGGTCGCGCCAGATCCGCGCCTGGCGGCAGGCCTCGCCGAGCACCCAGCGCCCCAGCGGCGCGATCAGCCCCGTCTCCTCCGCCAGCGGGATGAACTCGTCCGGGGGGACGGTGCCCCGCGTGGCGTGTTGCCAGCGCACCAGCGCCTCGGCCTCGACGATGCGCCCGCTGGCGAGATCGACGATCGGCTGATAGTGCAAGCGGAGGTCGCCGCGCTCGAGCGCATCGCGCAAATCCTGCTCCAGGGCGAGGTGCGCCACGAGTTGCGCCTGCATCGTCCGGTCGAAGAGGGCATAGCCCGCCCCGCCCGACCCCTTGGCGCGGTACATCGCGATGTCGGCGTCGCGCAGCAGATCGTCCGGGCGCAGATGCTCCGCCGTGCTCAGCACAATCCCGATGCTCGCCGCGATGCGGTACACCTGCCCGTCGAGCGAGAACGGCGGCGCGAGGGCACCGGCCAACCGGTCGGCCACTTCGGCCGCCGCCGAGGGATCGGCGATACCTTCGAGCAACACCGTGAATTCATCGCCGCCGAGCCGCGCGAGCATGTCGGTTTCGCGCAGGACACCGCGCAGCCGCGCGGTGACGGCGACCAGGAGCCGGTCGCCCGCCTCGTGGCCGAGGGTGTCGTTGACGACCTTAAAGTTATCCAGGTCGAGGAAGAGGACCGCGCACGGGAAGCCGCGCCGCGAGTGGGTGAGCGCATGGCCGACGCAATCGAGGAAATAGGCGCGATTGGGCAGGCCGGTCAGCGCGTCGTGCGTGGCCTGGTGCGCCAGCTGCCCCTCCGCGCGCCGCCGCTCGGTCAACTCCTGCTCCAGCGCGGCGTAGAGGCGGGCGTTCTCCAGGGCGGTGGCGGCCTGGGCGGCGATAGTGGCGAGCAGATCGAGGTGGCTGGCCTGATAGACCCCCTCGCGCTCGTAATCTTGCACCGCGATCACGCCGATCACCTGGTCGCCCGTCAGCATCGGCACCGCCAGGAAGCTGCGGCACGGCGTGCCAACCGCCTTGATGCCGAGCCTCGCGCACTCCGCCTCGACATCGCGCGGGAAGAGCAACGGCTGCCGCGTGCGGATGATGTAGTCGGTCAGGCCAGCGCCGAGCGGGCGAGTCGCCGGTTCGCGGAGTTCGCCGTTGATGCGATAGATCGGGAAGAGGATTTCTCGCCGCGCCTCGTCGTGCAGGGCGATGTAGAGATTGCTGTTGTCGAGCACCTGCCCGACGACCTCATCGATCAGGGTGAGGATCGCGGCCGGTTCGGCCAGCCGGGTCAGCGTGCGGCCGATCCTGTTGAGCGCCGACAGCTCCTCGTTGCGTCGCCGGAGATCCCGCTCGGCCTGCACGCGCTCGGTCACGTCGCGCGCGTTGACGACGAACCCGGCGACGCTCGGTTCGTGGCTGAGGTTGGTGGTAATCGCCTCCCAATCGCGCCAGGAGCCATCCTTGTGGCGAATCCGGAACTCCACCGGCAGATGCGCGCCCGGCTGGGCGAGCGCTTCCTCGAAATTCGCCCTGCGCTTGGCGAGGTCGTCCGGGTGGATCAGGGCCAGCGGACTGCTCTCGGTGAGATCCGCCGCGTCGTAGCCAAGGACACGCTTGACCGACGGACTGACGTAGTGCCGCCTACCCTCCCGATCGAGGATGGTGGTGACATCGGAGGCATGCTGCGCGAGGGCGCGGAAGCGCTCCTCGCTGGCGCGCAGGGCCGCTTCCGCTTCCACCCGGCCCGTCACGTCCTGGGCCACCACCAACCGGGCCACGCGCCCCTGATAGTTGAGCGCCCGCGAAGCGGTCTCCACCGCGATCTCACGCCCATCCTTGAGGCGGTGATACCACGGCCCCGAGGCTTGCAGGTCGTCGTGGTTGGTCGCCAGGTGCTCCAGCAGTCGCAGACGCTCCGCGGGGTTGCGAATGTCGCCAACCCCCATCCGCTTGAACTCGGCGGGCGTGTAGCCGTAGCGAGCGACCGCCGCGTCGTTGACTTCGAGGAAGGCCAGCGTCTCCTGGTCGTAGACCCACATCGGGTGGGGATTGTTGGCGAAGAGATAGCGGAACTGCGCCTCCCGCTCCCGGAGTGCCGCCGCCGACCGCGCCCGCTCGATCGCCAGCGCCGCCAGGCCAACCGAACGCTCCAGCACCCGCCACTCGGCCTCGCTCGGCCGGCGCGGCGTGGTGGCGTAGACGGCAAAGGTGCCAAGCAGCCGCCCGCTCCCGCAAGCCCCGTCGGGATGGGTCAGGATCGGCAGCGACCAGCACGCCGCCAGGCCAAAGCTGCGCGCCAGTTCGCGATAATCATCCCAGAACGGGTCGGTGGCGATGTCGGCGGCGACGACGGGCGTGCGGCGGAACGCGGAGGTCCCACACGCGCCAACCCCCTCCCCCACCGGGATGCGCGCAAGTGCGACGGAATAGGCGTCGGGGAGGCTGGGAGCAGACGCGGAGCGCAACGACACGCCATCGTCATTCAGCAGCTGGATCGAGACGAACGAACCATCGCCGACCGCCTCGACCGCGCGCGAGAGCAGATCGAGCGTCTCGCCCAGCGGGGCATCCTGGGCGATGCGTTCGAGGATCGTCGCCTGGGCGGCCAGCAATTGCTCGGCGCGGCGGCGCTCGGTGATGTCGAGCATGACCCCCTGCCAGTAGAGGGGTCGCCCGCCCTCGTCGCGCACCAATACCGCCTCGTCGCGCAGCCAGACCTCCCGCCCGTCGCGCGTCTGGAAACGATACTCCACCAACACCGGCTGCCCGGTGGCGCGGCCGGCCACAAACGCGGCCAGCACCCGCTCGCGATCCTCCGGGTGAACGTGATCGGGCCAGAAGTCCGGATCGGTGAGCCAGCAGTCCAGGTCATAGCCGAGCATCGGCAGGGCCTGCGGACTCATGAACAGCGTGGCCCCCGACTCGTCGGCCGGCGCGCGATAGATCGTCGCGGGCACTTGCTCGACCAGGGTGCGGAACTCGCTCGCGCTCTGGCGCAAGTCGGACTCCGCGCGCCGGTGCTCGGTGGTGTCGCGGTAGTTGAGGACCACGCCATCGATCCCCGACTCGCCGAGCAGGTTCGTGCCGCGCACCACCAGCAAACGCCAGGAGCCGTCGGCGTGGCGAACGCGCAGCACCGCTTCGCGCCTGCCGCCCGGCTCGCCGAGCAGTTCGGCGAAGAGTCGCCGCCCCGTGGGCGCATCGTCCGGGTGGAGGCGCGCGAAGACGTCGGTATCTTCCAATTCCTGGGGGGTGTGGCCGACGATCCCCGCCCCGGCCGGATTCTGATAGCGCACCACCCCGGCGGCATCGACGATCGCGATGCCCTCGGCGGCACCCTGGATCAGGGCGCGGAGACGCTGCTCGCTCGCGCCGAGCGCCGCCGCCGCCCGCCGCTGCTCCGCATCATTGGCGCGGCGTTGCACGAGCAGCTCGCGCAGCCAGCCGATCAACAACCCGATCGCCAGAAACGCGGGGAAGCCCGGCCGACCGGCTTGCCGGAACAGCACGTCCCAGCCGGTCACGCCCGAAAAATAGCAAGAGAGCGTGATGAGTGGCACTATCAGCAGTGCCATCAGGAGGCCGCCGCGACGACCGAAGAGGGCGGCGGTGACGGCGACGGGGAGCAGTCCGAATGCGGCGACAGTTGGCCCCAGCCAGAGGCAGAGCGGGATGAATGCCAGACTGAAGAAGGCGGCGACGGCGACGGCGATCGACAGCCGTCTCCGCAGCGTCCAGGCGAGATTCATGCGTCCCCAAAGTCCTGCATGACAATGGCAGGTGCCGGGTGGCCTCTCCCCATTGTCGCAGGGTGTTCGCGAGATGCTATCGCCCATGCGTCCAACCGATGGTCCCCTGCCGGGATAGGACCAGCACTGCCGGGGAGCGGCGAGGGGACTCCTCGAAACGTGTTCACAATTCTTCACAATTGCATCACAGCGCCGCCCTATCGTGCCCGGCAGAGCGCAATTGGAATGGCTATCGGAGACGTGTAGAGGGATAAGGGGATGACCGTGAGTACACACAAGCGACGCTGGGCACTGCTGCTCGCCGGGTTACTGATCGTCGGCACGCTCGCCGGGTGCGGCATCCAGCGGGTCGATGCGATGACTCCCGGGCAGGGTTCCTAAGGGCTCGGGACGCGCGCGGGGCGACTCCCCGGCAACGCCCATGGGAGCATCACCGTCGCTGGGCAGGAACGCACCTACTCGCTGCACCTGCCGCCGACGATCAACAGCGCCGGTCCGGTGCCGCTCGTCCTCGCCTTCCACGGCGCGGGCGGCCAGGGGCCGAGCATGGCCGGGCTGACCGGCTTCAACGCGCTGGCCGACCGGCAGGGCTTCGCCGTCGCCTACCCGGACGGGATCGACCGCCACTGGAACGACGGGCGTCCCGGCAACCGCCCGGGGCCGGGCACCCAGTACGACGATGTCGCCTTCGTCCGCGCCCTGATCGACCACCTCGCCACCACCCTGCCGATCGACCGGGCGCGCGTCTACGCCACCGGCATGTCGAACGGCGCGATCTTCTCGCAACGCCTCGCCTGCGACCTCTCCGACCAGATCGCCGCAATCGGCGCGGTGGCCGGGTCGCTGGCGGAAGCACTGGCCCCCGATTGTGCCCCCGGCCGCCCCATCCCGGTGCTGATGATCATGGGCGAGGCCGATCCGTTCGTCCCCTGGGCAGGCGGGCCGGTGCTCGGGCTCGGCTACGGCCCGGTCCTCTCGGTGGCCGATACGATCGCGCACTGGGTAGGGATGAATAACTGCGGCGCAACCCCAGGTATCACCCAGGAACCCGACCGCGCCCCGAACGACGGCACCACCGTCCGCCGCGAGTCCTACACCAACTGCCGCGACGGAGCCGACGTCACCCTCTACGCCGTCGTCAACGGCGGCCACGCCTGGCCCGGCGGCGTGCAATATCTCCCCGAGCGCACCATCGGCAAGACCAGCCGCGACATCGACGCCACCACCACCATCTGGGACTTCTTCGCCACCCACCCCCGCCGCCCAACGCCTTTAAACCCTCTCCTCATCAGCCGGGTACCCGCGTGCGGGTGGCGGTCGCCGCCGCAGCGGCGGGGAGGGGTCTGCCTCCGCCAGCCACCTACCCCGCCATCTCCTCCCCCTCCGGTCAGCTCCCTTCCCCTCTCCCAGACGGTGGGAGAGGGGTGCCACCCGCAGGCGGCGGGGTGAGGGCTACACAGCGATGCCACCGGAGCATACTCCGGTGGCATCGCTCGCACACTTCAGATTATGTCGCCCCGCGCCCGCGCCCTACGACGCGCTGAGGCGATCCATCGCCTCCACCAACTCGCGCACCGCGCCCGCAGACTTCTGCAGCGCCGCGTTCTCCTCGTCGGTCATCGTGATCTCGATCACCTGCTTCATGCCACCCGCGCCGAGCCTTGATCGGCACGCCGACATAGAGATCGTTGATGCCATACTGGCCGTTCAGGTAGACGCTGCACGGCATGATCCGGTCCGGTCGAGCATGATCGCCTCGACCATGTCGGCGATCGCCGCGCCCGGCGCGTACCACGCACTCACGCCAATCAGTTGCACCAGTTCGCCGCCGCCATTCGCCGTGCGGTCGCAGATCGCCTTGATCCGGTCGGCCGGGATCAGCTCGGTGATCGGGATGCCCGCGACCGTGGAGTAGCGCGGCAGCGGCACCATCGTGTCGCCGTGCCCGCCGAGCACGAACGCCGACACATCCTTGATCGAGACGCCCAGTTCCATCGCGATGAAGGTGCGGAAGCGCGCCGAGTCGAGCACACCCGCCTGCCCGATCACGCGCTCCTTCGGGAAACCGGACGCCTTCAGCGCGACGTGGCACATCGCGTCCAGCGGGTTGGTGAGCACGACGATCACCGCGTTCGGGCTGCGCTGCGCCACCTCGCGCGTGACCGAGCCGACGATGTTCATGTTGATCTTCAGGAGGTCGTCCCGGCTCATGCCCGGCTTGCGCGGCGAGCCGGAGGTGATCACGACCACGTCCGACCCCGCCGTCGCGTCGTAGTCGTTCGCGCCCGTGATCTGCGCGTCGTAGCCCGCAATCGGCCCGGTCTGCATCAAATCGAGCGCCTTGCCCTGCGGCAGATTCGGCACAATGTCCACCAGCACCACGTCGGCATAGCCGCCCTGCGCGACGTACTGGGCCGCTGTCGCCCCGGTCGCGCCCGCACCGACGATCGTCACCTTGCCTCGCATCGTCATCCCCTCCGGTGTCGTCCCACACTACAAAACATCGTTATGTCGATCACAGCGGGCGTTGCCGCGCCGCCGGATCGACGAGATGGGGCATAATACCATAGGGATCACGGAAGTTAGGGGTTGGTAACGCTGGATGATAGCGATAGAGGTGGGGATGACCTATACGATTCCGTTCGCCGATGGCACGCTCTCGTTCGACCTTCCCGCCGGGATGCGCGGCACGGTCGCCACCTCGCACCCGTCGCCGCCGCTGGAAGGCTGGCGCGCGGTGCGCGATGCCCTGCGCAACCCACTGGGCGTGCCGACGCTCGACAAGCTGGTGAAGTCGGGCGACCGCGTCTGCATCGCGGTGACCGACGCGACGCGCGCCTGCCCCGACAAGCTGCTGGTGCCGCCGATCTGCACGCAACTCGAACTGGCCGGGGTGGCGAAGGAGGACATCACCATCCTGATCGCGACCGGGCTGCACCGCGATAGCACCCCCGCCGAGAAGGAGGAGAAGCTCGGCACCGACATCGTGCAGCGCTACAAGGTCATCGACCACGACGCGCGCGACCCCGACTGGCTCGTCGATCTCGGCGAGGGACCGGGCGGCTGCCCCCTGGTCGTGAATCGCCGCGCCTACAAATCGGACCTGATCATCGCCACCGGCGTCGTGGAGCCGCACCAGTACGCGGGCTATAGCGGCGGCGGCAAGACCCTGGCGATCGGCTGCGGCGGCGAGGCCACCATCGGCTTCACCCACGGCCCGGCGATGCTGGAAACACCGGGCGTGCGCCTCGGCCAGATCGAGGGCAACCCTTCCAGGCGATCTGCCGCGAGTCCGCCCGCCGCGCCGGTCTGCGCTTCGTGATCAACGTCATCCTCGACGACGACGGCACGATCGTCGCGGTCGCGGCGGGCGATCCCGAAACCGTCCACGACCACCTCGTGGAGGTCGGCAAGGACCACTACCTCGCGCCGATCCCGCACCAGTACGACGCGGCCATTGCGGGCGTCGGCTGGCCCAAGGATGTCAACCTCTACCAGGCGTCGCGCGCCGCGACCTACCTCCACTTCGCCCCCACCCCCGTCGTGCGCGAGGGGGCATCATCGTCCTCCCCGCCCCCCTGCCCGAAGGCGCGGGCGAAGGCGAGGGCGAGAAGCGCTTCTACCGCGCCCTGAGCGGCGCCACCTCGCCGCAGGCGGTGATCGCGGACGCTCGCACCAACGGCTACCCGCCCGGCGGCCAGCGCGCCTTCGTCGTCGCCAAAGTCCTCGAACACTGCGCGATCATCGTCGTCGGCGCGCAAGACCCCGACCTCGTGCGCGGTGCCCACATGACCCCCGTCGCCACCATGGATGAAGCCCTCGCCCTCGTCGCCGCCCGCCTCGGCCCCGCCGCCGACGTCCTGATCGTCCCCCACGCCACCCTCACCCTGCCGGTGGTGACCGAGGGCTGATTGGCTGTTATTCGCTGGAAACCGCAGGAGAGGCATGATGGCGCAGGTGACATCGATCCAGCTTGATAATGCGATCGTGGCGAGTCGACACGCTGGCGGCTGCCATAGGCCGACCCCGCACCTGGGTGATCGAGCAAGCGATTGCGCGCTATCTCGATGCGGAGTTGGGGTTCCTCGAAGCCGTTGAAGAGGGAATTCGCGCGGCAGAAGCGGGCGATGTTGTCGAACACCAAGTTGTAATCAGGGACGTGGAAGACTTCCGGCAACGGAAATCTACACGCGATCAGTAGGAAGCTTCCTACTTGAAGGTCCCCGAGCCCGCGTAGGCGGCTTGCGGCGGCCCGCAGGCCGCCTTCAGCCAGAGGCTTCAGCCCTTGGGGCATCCCGCCCTGCGTTGCTTCGCAGATTCCAAGACTCTACGCCCCCGGCGTATGCGCCGTCAGGAACTCTCGCACGCGCCGCACCGTCCCGTCGATCACATCCGGCGTGCGCCACACCGGCAGCACCTCGGCTTGCGGGGCGAGTTCGGCGATTTCGAGCGCCGTGGCCTCCGGGTGGAAGTTGTCATTGCCGGGCAGCACCAGCAGCGGCACCGGGCAGGTTCGCGCATAGTCCGTCGTGACGCTGAAGACGAAGTCGCCGCCGAAGAGCCGCTCGCGGAACGCCGCGAACGTCGCCGCGTCGGCCTCCGGATGCTGCGGCGCGACCTCAAGCGCCCACTCGTCGAACATCTTGCGGAACTCTTCCCGGTTGTCGGCGCTCAAGCCGATCGGATTCTGCAACACCGCCGCCGTGATCCGCCCCGGCGCCGCCTCGCAGATCCCCAGGCAATACGACGACCCGATGCAGCCTCCCATCACATGCGCACGCTCGATCCCGAGATGGTCAAGCAGCGCCACATGATCGGCCGTGTACGTCTTCCAGCCATCGTCCCGGATCGGCCCGCGCGACTGCCCGGCGTTGCGCTGGTCCATCGCGATCACTCGGAACTGGTCGGAAAGCGCCGCCGTCGGATCGAAGGGGCTCCTGCGCCAGAAATTAATCGTTGAGCGCATCCCGCCCGGCGCGAAGAGCAGCAGCGGATACCCCGAGCCATACTCCTCGTAGTAGAGCGTCGCATCACCGCGCGTAAAGGTCGGCATCGTGACACCTCCCATGCCCGCACCGCCCCGGTGCAGGTAAGGCCGCGTACGCAAGCGGGCACCACGATCCTGGCGTCCCCTTGCCCACGAACTCCCAGGCAGATTGCCTACCCATCGGGGGCATCCACCCCGCGCCCATTCTACCCTTCCAGCATCGCCCGCGTTGCCATCCCCAGCACCGGGGCGTTGCAACTGATAGCAGCAGTCTGCGTAGCGAGGAGGTGACCGGTGGCCGATCGCTTCGACAAGTTCACCGAGCGCGCCCGGCGCGTGCTCTCACTGGCCGGGCAGGCGGCGGGCGAATTCGATCAACCCGGCATTGATGCGGAGCACATCCTGCTCGCCCTGATCGACGAAGGCAACGGCATCGCCGCGCGCGTCATGGTCGATCTCGGCGGCCAGCTCCCGCCGATCCGCAGATCCCTCGTCGCCAGGCTCGAACAACAGCGCGGCGTCTCCACCGGCGAGATCGGCCTGACCCCGCGCGCCAAGCGGACCATCGAACTCGCCGTGGACGAGGCGCGGCGACTGAACCACCACTACATCGGCACCGAACACCTCCTGCTCGCCCTGACGCGCATCGAGTCGAGCATCGCCGCCGACGTCCTGCGCGAATTCGGCATCGACCACAACCGTGCGGTCGCGCGCGTGGTCGCGATCCTGTCAACCCACGGACCCGACGTTCCCGCAGGAAACCCGCCACCCCCATTCGCCCAAAGTTCCAGGGCACCGCGCTGGATACGCTCCCTTTGGGAACAGCGCCAACGTCGCGATAGCCAGCAGCAACCACCAGACATGGCAACTATCGACTTCACCCGCTTCACCGAGCGCGCCAGGCGCGTGCTGGTCTTCTCCCAGGAGGAAGCGCAACGCTTCAACCACAACTATATCGGCACCGAGCACCTGCTCATTGGCCTCATCCGCGAAGAGGAGGGGGTCGCGGCGCGGGTCCTTCGCGAATTCGGGCTGGAGGTGGCCGGGGTGCGCGCGGCCGTCGAGTTCATCGTCGGGCGCGGCGAGACGATGATCATGGGCGAAATCGGCCTCACCCCGCGCGTCAAGACGGTGCTAGCGCTGGCGGTCGATGAAGCGCGTCGGTTGCACCATCACTACATCGGCACCGAGCACCTGCTGCTCGGGATCGTGCGCGAGGGCGAAGGCATCGCCGTCGGGGTGATGGAAAGCAAGGGCGTCCAGTTGGAGGCGCTACGAGCGCGCGTGATCCAGGTCCTCACCGCAGGCCCCGCCGCCGAGCCAGCACCCCGTCCTTCGCCGACCACGACCCCACCTCCCCCACTCCCACGCACGCCGGAAGAGATCGCCCAGTTGCGAACGCCGCGCGGTCGCCTGCGGCAAGTCATCCCGATCGTGCAGGAGCAGACGCAGGGCAACAGCACCTTCGTCGGCGTCGCCATCGAGCGCTACGAGAACATCTTCGTCGCCAGCTGGAACCTGACGATCCGGCGCGTGGGTCGCCACCCCTATCCGCACTTCGCGATGACCGCCGAGGACGATCGCGGCAACCACTATCGCAGCTTCTCCGATGGCGGCAGCGGCGGCAGCGCCCCCGGACAGGCCTTCGAGGGGCGTTTCGCCTACCGCTTCTTCCCCGCGCTCGCCCCGGAAGCCCGCACACTGACCATCACCATCGCGCCAACCCCCGGTCGCGACTCGCCCGACCTCGCCCCCGCGACCTGGCAATTCACCGTCGCCATCCCGCCCTTGCCAGAAGCCTGAGCAGCCGCTAGAGTCCCCGCCATCGCGATACCGCGCCTGGCCTGCTGTGGCTGCATGGTGTCGTGCCCATTCGCTCGCAAGAGGAGGCTGCATGGCGCTCACGATCACCGATGGCCAGCAATACATGGTCCGCTTCCTCCACTACGAGAAAGCGCTGGCGCTGATGCCGGGGCTGAGCGAGGAATTGCTGGCGACGCTGGTTGGCCTCTCGCTCGACGATTATCGCGCCGCCCGTGCCGCATGTGCCGCCGAGGCGCGCGAGGCGGCACAAGAACTGCTCGCCGACGCCGCATTCGCCGCCAGCGCGGACCGCCTCCCCTTCGCGCCGGGCGCGGTCGTCGTCGGGTTGGGCGACAGCATCACCGACGACCTCCTCTCCTGGTTCGAGATCCTGCGCCAGCTCTGCGATCTGCGCCGCCCCGACGACAAAATCCAGTTCATCAACGCCGGCATCTACGGCGAGACGACCACCCAGCTGATCTCCCGCTTCTTCGCCGTCGCCGACCGCCAGCCCGATTGGATCATCTGCTTCGCCGGGACCAACGACGCCCGCCGCCACGGCCATCAACCGCTCAAGACCCTGGTGAGCCCGGCTGAGACGGAGCAAAACCTCGCCGCACTCCGCCAGTTTGGTGCCACCCAGACGAACGCCCAATGGCTCTGGGTCACCCCCGCCACCGTCGTGGAGGAGCAAATCGCCGCCTCCCCCTTCCTCTCCGGCCGCCAGGTGATGTGGCGCAACGACGACCTCCGCGCCGCCGCCGACGCCGTCCGCCGCCAATCCGGCCCCATCGTCGACCTGCAACCCCTCTTCGGCACCCCCGCCAACCCCGGCTACCTCATCTCCGACGGCCTCCACCCCAACCTCACCGGCCAAAAAATCATCGCCCGCGCCGTCATCGAGAAACTGAGCGAGCTAGGCTAGCCCTCACCCCGCCGCCTGCGGGCTTGCCCCTCTCCCAATCCTGGGAGAGGGGCAAGCCTCAATCATCGCCAAACGCAAACACGCGCCGCTGTCCATAGCACAGCGGCGCGCATTCACCTCGGATTATCGGGACGTTCCATCCCCTCTCCCAACGGTTGGGAGAGGGGTGCCGCCGCAGCGGCGGGGTGCGGGCCGTCCCCACTCACGACTCACGACTCACGACTCACGACTAATCCCCCGCCGCCAACTCCGGCTTCACCATCGGCAACCCGATCCCCGCCGGCTTCCGCCCGATCCGAATCGCCATGCTCGCCGCCACCAGGCAGATCGCCCCCGACGTCAGGAACGCCGCCTGGTAATTCCCGAACCAGTCGTGCATCGCCCCGGCCGCATACGACACCGACGCCGCCCCGAGCTGATGCGCCACGAAGATCCAGGCGAAAACCCGCCCCGCGTTCTGCTTGCCGAAAATATCGGCCGTCAGCCGCACCGTCGGCGGCACCGTCGCGACCCAGTCGAGGCCATAGAAGACCACGAAGAGCGCGATCCCGAAGAAGCCGGTCCCGTAGGCGTAGGGCAGGAAGAGCAGCGCCAGCCCGCGCAGGCCGTAATACCAGACCAGCAGCCAGCGATTGTCGAAGCGGTCCGAGAGCCAGCCCGAGGCGATCGTCCCCACGATATCGAACGCCCCGATCGTCGCCAGCAGCCCCGCCGCCATCACCTCGGTCATGCCATGCTCGACCGAGTGCGGGATCAGGTGCGTGCCGATCAGCCCATTCGTGCTCGCCCCGCAGATGAAGAAGGTCCCCGCCAGCAGCCGGAAATCCCGGTTGCGCAGCCCCATCAAGAGCGTCTGAATCGCCGCCGCGAACGGATTGCCGGTTGTGATGCGCAGCGGCGACGCGGGCGCGTCACTTGGCTGCGCGCCGTATGGTTGCAGGCCAAGCTGCTGCGGCGAGTCGCGCATCACGAAGAGCACCAGCGGCACCAGCGCCAGCGCCAGCGCCGAGACGATCAGCACCGCCAGCCGCCAGCCCACCGACTCGATCGCCTTCGCCAGGATCGGCAGGAAGATCAGCTGCCCGGTCGCCCCGGCCGCCGTCAGCACCCCCACCACCAGGCCGCGCCGCTCCACGAACCAGCGATTCGCCACCGTCGCCGCCACCCAGCCCGAGAGCGCCCCCGCCCCGAACCCGACCACCACGCCCCAGAGCAGTTGCAACTGCCAGGCGGCGCGGATCTGCGTCGTCAGGATCACCGCGATGCCCATGACGACCAGCGCCAGGATCATCATCGCGCGCATCCCGACCCGCTCCATCACCGCCGCCGCGAACGGGCCGCAGAGTCCGAACAGGAAGAGGTTAATGGATACCGCCAGCGCCACCGTCGAGCGCGTCCAGCCAAACTCATGCTCCAGCGGCAAAATCAGCACCCCCGGCACCGCGCGCACGCCCGACGCCGCCAGCATCGTCAGGAAGGTCACCCCAACAATCAGCCAACCATAGTAGAGTCGCCCGCGAAAGAGTGCCGCCATCTTCCCCACCTTCTGCCATTCGAGTCCAACCAACCCCGGACACACCCCAGGCGTGTTATGCCGATGGTGAATCCCTGCCCCCGCCTGGGGCAAAACCTAACCGACGCAGGTCGGTTTCGTGGCCCGCAGGCCCTCAGGCGCGGTTTCAACCGCCAGGCCCAATCATCGTGGCCCCGATTGTATGATATCCATCATTCCATTGTCAATATGATGGATATCATCTATCATTGCAGCAACAAACGCCGCGACCGGCGCAGGATATTCCGAGAGGGACCGATGGCACGCTACCCGAAAGAGCAGAAGGCGCAGACGCGCGAGCAGATCCTCACCGCCGCCTCGCAGGCGTTCCGCGAGCAGGGCATCGCCGAGGTCAGCATCCCCGCGCTGATGGGCAAGCTTGGCCTGACCCACGGCGGCTTCTACGCCCACTTCCCCAGCAAGGACGCCCTCGCCGCCGAGGCCTCCATCCGCCCGCTCCAAAAACGCAGCGCCGAACTGGCGCAGATGACGCCCGGCCCCGAGGCGGTGCAGCAGGTCATCGCCGCCTACATCAGCCCCCAGAAGCGCGACAACCCCGCCGATAGCTGCCCGCTCCCCTCCCTCTCCGGCGAGCTCTCCCGCGCCAACCCCGAGGTCCGCCACACCTACACCGAGGCCCTGCGCACCTACCTCGACCGCATCGGCGACCTCCTCCCGCCCGCCGTCGCCGAGCGCGCCCCCGACCAGGAACTCGCCCTCGTCGCCAGCATGGTCGGTGCCGTCCTCCTCGCTCGCGCCGTCGACGACCCCGACCTCAGCGACCGCATCCTCGCCGCCACCCGGGAGTTCGCCACCAGCGCCTTCGCGAACGCAGAAAATACGGCAACCCCCGTCACCTGCGAGGGGTGACTCGGTCAGGCGCAACGAAGGCGAGGCTGTTCGATGCGCCCCGCCTTCGCCTTCATTCACCTGTGGAAGCCCTCAACCACCGATCTCGCGCAGCCCGCCCCGGAAGATCGCGTTGAAGAGCACGCGGTAGGTGCCGCGCGCCTGCGCCCGGAACTGGGCACGAAAGCCGATCAGGATGACGCGACCGGCGGCGAGCGGGATTTCGAGGAGCGCACCCTTGTTGGCGAGATGCTGCTCGCCCAGGATCCAGCCGCTCAGGTTCGGGTTGCTGAGCGGGTAGCGCGCGACGATCGTGCCCTCCCCGGAGAGCTCGAAGGCGGGGCTATTGATGAAGACGGCGGTCTCGTCGCGGTGCAGCCCCCAGCCGAGCGGGTGCGCCGGGTCCACGATGATCCGCAGCAGCGAGCCGGGGCAGTAGAACTCCTTGCGGTCCAGCCCTTCCAGGACATTGCGAACCGGCAACCAGAAGCCCTTCACGACCGCCTCGCAGGCGGCGTCGAGCGCGACGAGGGTACCGCCCTCCTCCACGAAGGCACGCAGGGCGGCGATGCCAACCTCGCCGAGACCGCCGACGAATTCGGGCGGATACGGCTCCTTGTACTCGTTCTTCTCCTTGTTCCCTTCCAGGATCTCCTCGCGGCTCTGGTGCGGCAGGACGATCGTATCGAAGCGGGCGCGCAGGTTGCCGTTGCGGATGTCGGCGTCGTGGAGGGTGGTGTGGGGGAACGCGAACTCCTCCAGGATGAAGCGCGTCCAGCCCTCGTCGATCGCCGGTTTCCAGCTCTGGTAGACGCCGAGGCGCGGCGCGACCTGGTCGTAGTACGCCGCTTCGTCCAGCGGCACCTCCAGCCCCCGCGCCTCCAGCCCGAGGTCGGCGGCGAGCGCGGCGATGGTGGCGTCCAGCTCCCCGGCCCCATCGGTGCGCGGGACGAGGATCGCGCCGGGCGGCAGGCCCAGTTCGGCCAGGCGACCGCGCGAGCGGAAGACGCGCAGCCCGGCGGCGAGCAGGCGATTGATCGCGGTCGCTGCGCGATTGGTGGTGGGGGCGAACGCGTACCCGTGCTGCCCGGCCCCCTCGACCGCGCCCGCCAGCCTCCCGCCGCCCGCGAGCGGTCGCGTCTCCACCTCGAACGGACTCTTCACCTCGACCCAGGCCACGCCCATCTGCAACGGCAGGGTGTGCCCGGCGATGTCGTACGGCGGTTGCGGCGGGCCGTCGGGCCAGCGGCGCAGGTCGGGGTAGCGCTGGATTTCGAGCAACGTCTTGGCGAAGTTGCCGGCCGGTTGCCGCAGCAGGACGACGCGCGTCCCGGCGTCATAGTTGACGCCGTCCGCGACGAAGGGCGCGGTCGCCTCGCCCACCTCGACCGCGCCGCGCACCAGCGTCTCCAGCAGTTCCGCCAGCGCGGCCGGGTCATCCTGGCGGGTCGGGAAGAGGTACGCGCAGGGCGGCTCCGCACGCTCAACAGTGCGCCGCATCAGCCCGGCGAACGAGCGCAGCCAGCCCTCGCGGTCGCGCGCGGCGTGCTCCAGGAAGGCGAAGGCGGCGATCTTGTCGTACTCCACGATGTCGCGCAGCGTCCAGAGCCCGCCCTTCCAGGGGAGCGGCTGGTTCCAGGTCCGCTTGCGCGGGTCGTAACCATCCCGCACCTTCAGCTCGTCCTCCTTGATCTCCACCGGGGTGGCGAACTTACAGGAGGCGGCCTCGCTGAGCAGATCGACGCTGCCGTGATAATTGCCGTAGGCGAGCGAGGGCGAGTAATTGTCGAAGATGATGTGGGTGGCGACGCCCGGCTTGCCCGCCGCCGTCAATTTCGCCGCAATCGTCGTGCCGACATCGGCGAAACCGGACTGGATGACCGGATCCTGGTTCGGGTCGAGCGGGTCGATGAAGGGCGGCACCATGAAGCGCGCCCCGTCGCGCATCATCTGGTGCATGTCGAAGACCAGCTGGGGATGCTCGCGATTGTGCAGCGCGGCGACCAGGCGCGTCTCGGCCTGGGTCAGCATGAACCAGTCGCGGTTGTTGTCGTGGCCGACGTAGCGGTGGTAGAGCTTCGGCATCGGCTGGCCCTCGTAGGGCGTGCCGAGCCAGCGCTCGTACCACTCGACGATCATCCGGTGCCCATCGGGGTTGGCGCAGGGGACGATCAGCGTGATCGTGTTGTCGAGGATGGTGCGGGTCGCCGCATCGTCGCGCGTGGCGAGGTCGTGCGCCAGTTCGAGCGTCATCAGCGCCGCGCCCAGCTCGTTGGAGTGCTGGGTGCAGAGCAGCATCGCCACGCTGCGCCCGGCCGCGATCAGCCCCTCCACCTCCTCCGGCGGCGTGGCGCGCGGGTCGTAGAGCCGGGCATTGATCGCCCGCAACTCCTCGCGCCGCGCCAGGTTCTCCGGCGCGGCGATCGTCACCAGGATTAGCGGATTGTCGTCGGTCGTCCGCCCCAGTTCCTCCACCTCGACCCGGTCGGACGCCGCCGCCAGCCGCTGGAAATAGTCCACCATCAGCGGCCAGTCGGGAATCTTCCGCTCCGCGCCGACCGGATACCCGAACACCTCCTCCGGCGAAGGAATCCCACCCGCCTCCTGCTCCGCCACAACCTGCTCTTCCGCCACCACTCCCCCCACCCCATCCAACCCACCATCAAGACGGCGCAACGTTACCACATCGGGCTACAGCATCGGATCCTGCGCAAATTTCAACCACGAGGTCTTTGCCAGCGAGGCATACCGCCTGACTGCCCGGCATCTTGACACCCAATCGTTCCCTCTCAGCGTCCTCTGCGTCCTCTGCGGCAAAAATCGTCCCTCTTCATCCTCGTCTCTGCGTCGTTCTCTGCGTCCCCGCGCCTCTGCGGTCTTCGTTCTCCCTTCTCTCTTCTCTCTTCTCTCCTCACCCCTCGTCCTTGGCGTCCTTGGCGTCTTGGCGGTTCACCCGTCCCTCTCCCCGCTTCGCAAACCGCGCCCCACCCGGCTAAAATTGCGCCAAGAACAGACCGCCGCGACGACAGCGGCGAGATTCACCATTGGGGAGGGATGCGATGCGGCTGGCAAGCAGGATGTCACGGCTTGGGACAGAGACCGCCTTCTCGGTACTCGCAAAGGCGCGGGCACTGGAAGCGCAAGGGCGCGAGATCATCCACCTGCAGATCGGCGAACCCGATTTCGACACCCCCGAGAACGTGATCGCGGCGGGCGTCAAAGCCCTGCAAACCGGGCAGACCCACTACACCCCCGCAGCGGGCATCCCCCAACTGCGGCAGGCCATCGCCGACGATGTTGCGTCATCGCGCGGCATCAAGGTTGACCCGGGGCAGGTCGTGGTCACCCCCGGCGGCAAGCCGATCATGTTCTTCGTCATCCTCGCCCTGATCGAGCGCGGCGACGAAGTGCTGATGCCAAACCCCTCCTTCCCGATCTACGAATCGATGGTCAACTTCGTCGGCGGCACCCCCGTCTTCGTGCCGCTGCGCCAGGAGAACAACTTCCGCTTCGACCTCGACGAGTTCAAGGCGGGCCTCTCCGACCGGACGAAGCTCGTCATCCTCAACTCCCCCGCCAACCCGACCGGCGGCGTCCTCACCCCCGAGGACATCGCCGCGCTGGCCAACATCCTCCGCGACCGCCCCGACATCATGATCCTCAGCGACGAGATCTACTGCCGCCTGCTCTACAGCGGCAAGTTCGCCTCGATCGCCTCCGAGCCCGGCATGGCCGAGCGCACGATCATCCTCGACGGCTTCTCCAAGACCTACGCCATGACCGGCTGGCGGCTCGGCTACGGCGTCATGCCGAAGGAGCTGGCCGACGTCGTCGCCACCTTGCAGGTCAACTCCAACTCCTGCGTCAACGCCGCCACCCAGTGGGCCGGACTGGAAGCGATCACCGGCCCGCAGCAGAGCGTCGCCGACATGCTCACCGAGTTCCGCGCCCGCCGCGACCTGATCGTCGGCGGCCTCAACGAGCTCCCCGGCGTCGAGTGCGCCACCCCGGAAGGGGCCTTCTACGCCTTCCCCCGCATCACCGGCACCGGCTTCGCCTCCGACACCCTCGCCGACCTCCTGCTGAACGAAGCCGGCGTCGCCTGCCTCTCCGGCACCGCCTTCGGCCAGTACGGCGAAGGCCACCTCCGCTTCTCCTACGCCAACTCCCGCGAGAACATCATGAAAGCCATCGACCGCATGGGCGACGTGCTGACGAAGGCTGGCGCACGCTAGAAGTACGAACGACGAAGTACGAAGTACGAACTGAGGGGCCGATCACTTGCACAGTGATCGGCCCCTCCCTCGCTCACACCTTCAAGGCAACCTGTCGAAGAACCACCTGCCCGAGCCCGCGCAGGCGGGCTTTGCGGCGACCCGCAGGTCGCCTTCAGCCCAGGGTTTCAACCCTCGGGCACCCCCGCCACGGGGCACGCACCACATCCCCAGGGCCTCTCACACCCGCCACGGGCCACCCACCTCGGCCCCCACCTCACCACGTCGTCATTCGTCATTCGTACTTCGTACTTCGTACTTACCCCTTCGCCTTCGCCCTTACCGCCACGTCCTCCCACACCTCGGGATTCAGAAGATAGGGCGGTCGCTCACCATTCAGCACCTGCAACACCTGCGTCGCCGCCGAGATCGCCAGCTCCCGCCGCGCCAGCGCCGTCAACCCCGCCGTGTGCGGCGTCACGATTAGATTGTCGAGGTCATAGATCGCGCTATCGGTCGCCGGCGGCTCCATCTCGTACACATCGAGCGCCGCGCCCCGGATCCAGTGCTCGCTCAGCGCCTTGACCAGCGCCGCCTGCTGCACCACCGGCCCGCGCGACGTATTGACGAGGATCGCGTCCGGCTTCATCTGCCGCAATTGCTCCTCGCCGATCATCCCGCGCGACCCCGCGTTCAACTCCGGGTGGCAGGTGACCACATCCGCCTCGCGCAGCAGATCGGCCAACTCCGGCACCATTGTCACCCCCAGCTCGGCCACCTCCTCCGCCGCAACATAGGGGTCGTACCCGATCACCTTCATGTTGAACGCCGCGATGCACTTGCGCGCGACCTCCCGCCCGATGCTCCCGAGCCCGATCACCCCGAGCGTGTGCCCCTCCAGCTCGATCCGCCGCGACAGATGCCGGTCCTCCCAGCCCTCCCGCCGCCGTCGCCGGGCGCGCACATCGTCGCGCGTCACCTCCTTGGCCAGATCGAGGATCAGCGCCAGCGTGTGCTCCGACACCGGCACCTTCCCCAGCCCCGGATTATTGACGACCGCGATCCCCTGCTCCGTCGCCTCGTGAATATCGATCGAATCGGTCCCCCGCCCCGACGTGCTGGCGATCAGCAGATGCCGCGCCGCGCGCAACACCGGCGCTCGCAGCTTCGCCGGGTAGCGCACGATCGCCGCATCGGCATCCGCGATCGCCGCCATCAACTCCGACTCGCTCGCATCGCTGGCGATCACCACCTCCGCGTGCTCGCGCAGCAGCGCCTCGCCATCGGGGTGATACATCGTCTCGATCAGCAACACCTTGGGGCGGCGGGTATCCGACATCAGCACAGCTCCTTTCAGCTCTCCCACAAACCGAGTCCCCTGACCCGGTTCACAATGCAACTCTCACAGCATCAGCGCTCGTCAAGCGAGCCTATCCTATCAGATACCAAGCCCCCACCGACGATCCTTGTCTTCTCCACCTCCAATCTGCCAATTTTCCCCCAACCTGGCATGGTTCGCCCCTCCCGCCGGGTAGATAGAGGTAGGGGCGACGCGCTACGCCGCCCGCGCAGCCCCGCCACCCGGCATCCCGCTCGCCACCCGTCTCGTAGGGGCGCGTCGCGTCGCGCCCGCGCGGGAACGGCACCCGCACCGCTTCAACCACACCCGATCCACACCACGGAGGAGGCCCACCATGCCCACCACCGCTCACCTTCGCCACTCGTCAAAGTCCCCCACATGTGGGGGATGTAGGGGGGCCTTGCCTTTGCCAGCCACCCGCACCAGGCCATAAGGGGAAGAAAGAAAGAAAGTTAAAAACCGCAAATCAAACCTACTTTTCGCCACGTAAGCGCGCCACCTCGCTTACACCATTACACGCGTACACCCCAACACCCCCACGCCCCCACGCCCTCACGCCCCCACGCCCCCACACCCCGCCCCGGTGATAGAATGCCCAGGCGGTTCCCATCGGAATCGCCGAAATGACGGAGCATCACCGAGGTCAGGGGGCAGAATGGGGGCGACGCAAGGCGGCACGGTGCGCTTCGGCGTGATCGGGCTCAACCACGACCACATCTACGGCATGGTGCGGACACTGCTCGACGCGGGCGCGGAGATCGTCTCCTTCCACGCCCCCGAGGACGAGCTCGCCCTCCCCTTCGCCGAGCGCTACCCGCAAGCACGCCGGGTCGATTCGCGCGCCGCCATCTACGAGGACGACTCGCTGCAGCTGATCGTCAGCGCCGCCATCGCGGACGAGCGCGGCCCGATCGGCGTCGCCGCGATGCAGCACGGCAAGGACTACCTCAGCGACAAGCCCGGCTTCACCACCCTGCTGCAACTCGACGAGGCGAAGCGCGCCCAGGAGGCGACCGGCCGCATCCACAGCGTCTTCTACGGCGAGCGCTTCGAGAACCGCGCCACCGTGCGCGCGGGCGAACTGGTAAAGGCCGGGGCGATCGGGCGACCCTTGCAGACCATCGGCCTGGGGCCGCATCGGCTGCGCGCCCACACCCGGCCCGACTGGTTCTTCGACAAGGCCCGCTTCGGCGGCATCATCTGCGACATCGCCTCCCACCAGATGGACCAGTTCCTCTTCTTCACCGGCTCCACCGCCGCCGAGGTCGCCCTCTCCCAGGTCGGCAACCTCGCCCACCCGCAGTGGCCCGCGTTCGAAGACTTCGGTGACGTGGTCCTGCGCGGCAACGGCGGCACCGGCTACGTCCGCGTCGATTGGTTCACCCCCGACGGCCTGGAGACCTGGGGCGACACCCGCCTGACCGTGCTCGGCACCGAAGGCTTCATCGAGGTGCGGAAGAACTGCGACATCGCCGGCCGCCCCGGCTCCAACCACGTCTTCCTGATCGACGGCAAGGAGACGCGCTACATCGAGAGCGCCGACGTCGAGCTCCCGTTCGGCCGCCTCTTCCTCGCCGACATCCTCAACCGCACCGACACCGCCATGACCCAGGCCCACTGCTTCCTCGCCTCCGAACTCGCCCTGCGCGCCCAGGCCCAGGCACGCCCGATCGAGGGCAAGCGCAATTGAGTTCAGGGTTACGGTTCGAAGGTTCGAAGGTTTGAAAGTTCACCGCCCAACCTTCGAACCTTCGAACCTTCGAACTTTCGAACAAATCCAGCATGGAGTACCCATGACCACCACCTCCCCCCAGCCATTACGCATCGCGGTCGTCGGCTGCGGCATCGGCCGCTCCCACGTCCGCGCCTACAAGACCCTCGAAGCGCGCTTCGACCTCACCACCATCTGCGACATCGACGGGCCGAAGGCCGAGGCGCTCGCCGAGGAGTACGGCGTCCCGCACGTCATCACCAGCCTCGATGATCTCTGCCGCCGGGACGATATCGACGTGATCGACATCTGCACGCCCCCGCACCTCCACTTCGCGCAGATCAGGCAGGTGCTGGCGGCGGGCAAGCACGCCATCTGCGAGAAGCCGCTCGTCGGCTCGCTGAAGGACGCCGACGCGCTGATTGCGGATGAAGCCGCCTCCGGTCGCCGCCTGATGCCGATCTTCCAGTACCGCTTCGGCCACGGCCTCCAGAAATTGAAATTCCTCCAGGCCGAGGGCCTGACCGGCCTCCCCTACCAGGCGACCGTCGAGACCGCCTGGCGGCGTCGCCCCGAGTATTACGATGTACCCTGGCGCGGCAAGTGGGCCACCGAGCTCGGCGGCGCGCTGCTCGGCCACGCCATCCACGCCCACGATCTCCTCTGCTACATCCTCGGCCCGGTCAAGAGCGTCTTCGCCCGCGCCACCACCCGCGTCAACGCGATCGAGGTGGAGGACACCGCCGCGATCGCCCTGGAGATGGCGAACGGCGCGCTCGCCTCGCTCAGCGTCACGCTCGGCTCCTCGGCCGAGATCAGCCGCCACCGCTTCACCTTCCAGAACCTCTCCGCCGAGAGCAACACCCGCCCCTACACCAACAGCGGCGACCCCTGGACCTTCACCGGCGACTCGCCCGAACTCGCCGCCAGGATCGACGACGCCCTGGCCCGCTTCAACCCGCTCCCCGAGAGCTACGCCGGCCAGTTCTACCGCTTCTACGAGGCCCTGGAGACCGGCGGCGAACTCCCCGTCACCCTCGCCGACGCCCGCGCCTCGCTCGAACTGATCACCGCCCTCTACCACTCGGCCCAGACCGGCCAGCCGGTCGCACTCCCGATCGGCCCGGACCACCCGAAGTATGCAAGCTGGCTGCCCGCGTAACGCGCAGCACAACCCGGGAAGGTAAGCATGGCAAGCGAGCCGCAGCCCAAGGCGAGTCCAGTGGTCGATCTCCTGGCGACACTCCAGGCCAGCGCCGTGCAGGGCGCGATCTGGTCCCACGCGGGCAACGACCTCAACGCCAACCTCGTCCGACTCGACGCGGGCGAGAGCGTGGGCGGCCACGTCAACGGCGAGGTTGACGTGCTCCTCATCGGGCTGCTCGGCGCGGGCACGGTGGAACTGGATGGACAGTCGCATCGCGTCGGGCCAGGGCAGTTAGTCATCCTGCCGAAGGGCACGCTCCGCGCGATCGAAGCGGGCGAGGAGGGCTTCGCCTACCTCACCTGCCACCGTCGCCGCCCCGGCCTCTGGCCCGAGAACCGCGCCCGCCCGGCGTCGGGCAACACATCCATCGGCTGATCAGCACCAGCGAGGGGGAAGGATGGCCGCACCGCGACGCGTCCGCATCGGCATCATCGGCGCGGGGTTCGCCGCGCGGTTGCACCTGGAGAACTACGCGCTTGTCCACGGCGTGGAGGTGGAGATCGCCGGGGTCTACTCGCCCACCGAGGAGCGCAGCCGCCACCTCGCCGCGCACTTCGGCGACTTCACCATCTACCCGACCGCCGACGACCTGCTCGGCGACCCCACGATCGACCTCGTGGACCTCTGCGTCCCCAACAGCCAGCACGTCCCCCTGATCGTCCGCTGCGCCGAAGCCGGCAAGCACGTCGTCTGCGAGAAGCCCCTCACCGGCTTCTTCGGCGACGGCGAGCCAAAGGTCGGCGACCGCTTCGGCCGCGCCGAGATGCTCTCCGGCGCGCTCGCCAACGCCGACCGCGCGCTCGACGCCCTCGCCCAGGCCGGGAAGCGCCTCCACTACGCCGAGAACTGGGTCTACAGCCCCAACATCCGCAAAGCCGCCCGCCTGATCGAGCGGAGCGGCAGCACCATCCTCCGGCTCGTCGGCGAGGAGTCGCACAGCGGCACCCACTCCCCCTACGCGCGCCAGTGGCGCTTCAGCGGCGGCGGCTCCCTCTTCAACAAGGGCTGCCACCCGCTCGGCGCGGCCCTCGCGCTGAAGTACGCCGAGGGCGAGCGCCGCCACGGCAAGCCGATCCGCCCCGCCTCCGTCGTCGCCTCCGTCGCCTCCCTCACCAAGCTCTCCGCCTTCGAGGCCGAGGCCGAGAAGTTCATCCGCACCGGCTGGGAGGACTGCGAGGACTGGGGCTCGCTGCTGCTCACCTTCGACGACGGCACCGTCGCGCAGATCACCGCCGCCGACATCACCCTCGGCGGCATCCAGAACGTCTTCTCGGTCTACGGCACCCGCGCGGTCGTCCACGCCAACAACGTGCCCAACACCACCGTCGTCGCCTACACCCCGCGCGACGGCATCTTTGGCGACGAGTACATCCGCGAGAAGGTCGAGACGACCGGCGGCTGGCAGTTCACCAGCGGCGACGAGCACTGGATGAACGGCTTCCCCGCCGAACTGCAAGACTTCTGCACCGCCGTCGCCGCCGACCGCGAGCCGGTCAGCGGCGCGATGCTCGCCCGCGACGTGGTGCTGGTCTCCTACGGTGCCTACCTCGCCGCCGCCGAGGGGCGCGCGGTCGAGTTGGGGGCGCTGGTGCGATAGGGTCTCGCCCCGGCCAGGTCTTCCTCGCACGTCGTGCTAAGGAGGGCTCATGGAATGCATGGTGCGCGGTATCCCGATCCGCTATGAGGAACACGGCACCGGTCGCCCGCGGCTGATGCTGCACGGCTGGCCGGGCTTCCACGGCTTCATGACGCATCACCTGGAGCCGCTGTTCGCGCAGCGGCCGGGGTGGCGACGCCTCTACCCGAACCTGCCCGGCATGGGCGGGACGCCCGGGGCCGACTGGATCACGGGCCAGGACCAGATGCTGGAGGCCACACTCGGCTTCCTCGATGCCGTTGCGCCCGGCGAACGCTTCGCCCTGGCGGGTGCCTCCTACGGCGGCTACCTGGGGCGCGGCGTGATCCACGCCCGGCAGGCGCAGCTCGACGGCGCGTTCCTCTGGACGCCGCTGGTGGAGACCGACCCCGCCCGGAAAGGCCTCCCGGAGCACCAGGTATTCGCGCGCGACCCCGACCTGCTCGCCTCTCTGCCGCCGGACGAGATCCCCTGGACGCGGGTGAGCGTCGCGCAGACCCCGGCGATGCTGGCGGAGTTCCGGGCGGCGGTGAAGCCCGGCTTCCAGGCCGCCGATCGCGAATTCCTGGGGCGTATAGCACAGCGCTACGCCTTCTCGTTCGACGTGGACGCGCTGCCGGAGCCGTGCCCCGCCCCGGTGCTGCTCCTGGCCGGACGGCAGGATGCGCAATGCGGCTATCGCGAGGCCTGGAAATTGCTGGACAACTTCCCCCGGGCGACCTTCGCGGTGCTGGACCGCGCCGGGCACGGCGTGGCGAGCGAACAGCGCCCCCTCTTCCGCGCCCTGGTCGGCGAGTGGCTGGACCGCGTGGAGGAGTACATCGCACAACAAGCATAGCGCGGCGGGATGGGACAGAAATCTGGCCCTCCGTTGCCAGGAAGCGTCCCCTGTGCATTGTGCTACAATGCTACGAATAGCGGGGGGAACGTTCGCGCTCGCGCAGCCTGCGCCACCCTGGACACTGGGCGAAAGCCGCGCCGCCGAGGAGGACTCACATCATGGCGTCCGAAGTCCGTCGCACCACCTACCACAAGCACGATGTCGTGATCGTCGGCGCGGGCGGGGCCGGCCTGATGGCGGCGATCCAGCTCGCCGGGCAAGCCGACGTGGCGGTCATCTCCAAGCTCTATCCCTCGCGGTCCCACACCGGGGCGGCCCAGGGCGGCATCTGCGCCGCGCTCGGCAACCTCGAAGAGGACCACTGGGAATGGCACATGTTCGACACCGTGAAGGGTGGCGACTATCTGACCGACCAGGACGCCGCCGAGGTGCTGGCCCGCGAGGCGATCGACGCGATCATCGAACTGGAGCACATGGGCCTGCCCTTCAGCCGCACGCCGGACGGCAAGATCGCCCAGCGCCGCTTCGGCGGGCACACGCGCAACTACGGCGAAGGCCCGGTGATGCGCTCCTGCTACGCCGCCGACCGCACCGGCCACACCATCCTGCACACCCTCTACCAGCAGGGGATCAAGCACAACCTCAACTTCTTCGACGAATATCAGATGCTCGACGTCATCTTCAATGACGGGCAGGCCTGCGGCGTCGTGGCGATGCAGATCCGCACCGGCGACCTGCACATCTTCCACGCCAAGGTGCTCATCTTCGCCACCGGCGGCTTCGGCCGCTGCTTCCAGGTCACCTCGAACGCGATGGCGCTGACCGGCGACGGCGTGATCATCCCCTGGCGGCGCGGCATCCCGCTCGAAGACATGGAGATGTTCCAGTTCCACCCGACCGGGGTCTATAAGCTGGGCATGCTCCTCTCCGAAGCGGCGCGCGGCGAGGGCGGCATCCTGCTCAACAGCGAGAATGAGGCCTTCTGCGCCCGCTATGCGCCGACCCTGAAGGACCTCGCGCCGCGCGACATGGTCTCGCGCTTCATCTACCAGGAGGTCAAGGAAGGGCGCGGCGTCGGCCCGAAGAAGGACGGCGTCTACCTCGACCTGCGGCACATCCCCTACGAGGTGCAAGAGGAGAAGCTGCCCGACATCACCGAATTCATCCGCGTCTACCTCGGCACCGACCCGACGAAGGAACTCTCGCTGATCCAGCCGACCGCCCACTACGCGATGGGCGGCATCCCGACCGACATCGACGGTCGCGTGCTGATCAGCAACACCGACGTGATGCCGGGCTTCTACGCCGCCGGCGAGTGCGCCTGCGTCTCGGTCCACGGCGCGAACCGCCTCGGCACGAACTCGCTGGTCGACCTCGTCGTCTTCGGTCGCCGCGCCGGCAAGCACGCCGCCGAGTACCTGAAGACGGCCGAACTCGCCCCGCTCCCGGCCAACGCCGATGCCTTCGCCCGCGACCAGGTGGAGCGCCTGCTGAGCAAGCAGAGCGGCCAGACCGAGAAGGTCGGCGCGATCCGCGAGACGCTGCAATACGAGATGTTCGACAAGGCGGGCGTCGTCCGCAACCAGCGGGGGCTGGAGCAGATGAGCGCGATCCTGGCCGACCTGCAGGCGCGCTACCAGCGCGTGGCGATCGACGACCACACGCGCGGCTTCAACACCGACCTGCTGGAAGCGATCGAACTCGGCTACCTGCTCGACGTGAGCGAGGCGATCGTCGCGGGCTGCATCGCCCGCACCGAGAGCCGCGGGGCCCACTATCGCGAAGATTACCCGGACCGCGACGACCCGAACTGGCTGAGCCACACCATGGCCTACAAGACCTCCGGCGGCCTCCGCCTGGAGAAGAAGCCCGTCTCGATCACCCGATTCCAGCCCAAGGAGCGGAAGTATTAGACGGGTGGTGGGGGGGGGGGAGTCGTGAGAATCTCGCTTCTGGCTGGTGACCTCAGGTAGCAGGCAACGGCGGAGAGTGAAGAACTGACTACTGACTACTGACTACTGACTACTGGAGGACACAATGCGCGTTCATTTCCGCATCAAGCGGTTTGACCCGACGGTCGATCAGAAGCCGTACTTCAAGGAGTACGATGTTGACCTCGATCCGATGGATCGCGTGCTCGACGGGCTGAATAAGGTCAAGTGGGAACTGGATGGGACGCTGACCTACCGACGGTCGTGCGCGCACGGCGTCTGCGGGTCGGACGCGATGCGCGTCAACGGGCGCAACCGGCTCGCCTGCACGCTGCTCGTCCGCGACGCCGGGACCAAGCTCACGATCGAGCCGCTGCTGGGGCTGAAGGTTATCAAAGACCTCGTCGTGGACATGGATCCCTTCTTCCAGAAGTACCGCGACATCAAGCCCTACCTGATCAACGACGACCCGCCGCCGCAGACCGAGCGGCGGCAATCGGTGGAGCAGCGCGCGATCTTCGACGACACCACGAAGTGCATCCTCTGCGCCGCCTGCACGACCTCCTGCCCGCCCTTCTGGGCGAACAAGGAGTTCGTCGGACCGGCATCGATCGTGAACGCCCACCGCTTCATCTTCGATAGCCGCGATCACGGCGCTGCGGAGCGGTTGGCGATCCTGAACCAGCGCGAGGGCGTGTGGCGCTGCCGCACCGTCTTCAACTGCACCGACGCCTGCCCGCGCCACATCAAGATCACCGAGGCGATCGAGGATGTGAAACGCGCACTGCTGTTCAACCGCTTCTAGACCGGAACGCAACGGCGCAGCACTAGCGTAGTGGCATGTGCCGAGCGTTGAATACCGAGTCCCGGAGCCCAAGTACGGGCAAGGCCGGGAACATTGCTGGTAGCTGGTCCGCAATCGTGGAACAACAATTGCTACCGCCAGCGTAGACACTCGGTACTCGGCGCTCGGCATTCTTGTCACCGGCGAACGTGAAACAATTCACGAACTTTGGGCGTTGTGAAGGGTATCGGCGCGTAGCGAGGCGGGCACCTGGCCCGCAAATGGTGGGGATAGAGACGCTGCGCGAAGGCTGATCGTGGGGGGTACGACTATGGCGACGACCATCGAGCGACCGGTGTACCTGGATGGCGACGGCTCGCGACCGCAGGGGGCAACACTCGCCGACGCGGGTATCCTGCATCCCGGCGATGTTTACTGGAACCTCTCCGTCACCCGGCTGGTGGAAGAGGCGCTGAAACGGGGCGAGGGCGAACTCGCCGCCAACGGCGCGCTCGCCGCCCAGACCGGCAAATATACCGGGCGCTCGCCGGAAGACAAGTTCGTCGTCAAGCACGACGCCTACAACGAGCACATCTGGTGGGGCAAGGTCAACCAGCCGATGGAGTCCGCCACCTTCGAGCGGCTGCACGCGCGGATGGGGGCCTATCTCCAGGGGCGCGACCTCTTCGTGCTCGATGCGACCGTCGGTGCAGACCCGGAGTACGGCATCACCGTGCGGGTGATCAGCGAGTTCGCCTGGCACAACCACTTCGCCCGGCTCCTCTTCCGCGACGCGCGCCTCGGGCCGCAGCGCGACCTGGTCCCCGATTACACCGTGATCGCCGCGCCGCTCTTCCTGGCTAGCCCCGCCATCGATGGGACGAAGTCGGAGACGGTGGTGGCGCTCGACCTGGAGCGCAAGCTGATCCTGATCGGCGGGACGGAGTATGCCGGGGAGATCAAGAAGTCGCTCTTCACGGTGATGAACTACCTGCTCCCCTTCCGTGGCGTGCTGCCGATGCACTGCTCGGCCAGCATGGGCGAGTCGGGCGATGTGGCGCTCTTCTTCGGCCTCTCGGGCACCGGCAAGACCACGCTCTCGACCGACCCGACGCGCCGGCAGATCGGCGACGATGAACACGGCTGGAGCGACAGCGGCATCTTCAACTTCGAGGGCGGCTCGTACGCCAAGCTGATCAACCTCTCGCAGAAGTACGAGCCGCTGATCTGGGGCGCGATGCGCTTCGGGGCGGTGATGGAAAACGTCATCCTCGACCCAACCAGCCGCGTGCCCGACTACAACGACGACTCGCTGACCGAGAACACGCGCGGGGCCTATCCGATGGATTACATCGGTGGCGTAGTGGAGAGTGGCACCGGCGGCCACCCCGGCGCGATCCTCCTGCTCACCGCCGACGCGGAGGGCGTGCTGCCGCCGATCGCCTCGCTAACCCCCGACCAGGCGCAGTACCACTTCCTCTCGGGCTACACCTCCAAGCTGGCCGGGACCGAGCGCGGCCTGGGTGACGAGCCGGAGGCGACCTTCAGCACCTGCTACGCGTCGCCCTTCCTCCCACTGCGCCCGGCGGTATACGCGCGGATGTTGGCCGAGAAGGTGGCGCAATACGGGGCGCGCTGCTATCTGGTGAACACCGGCTGGACCGGTGGCCCCTACGGCACCGGGACGCGCATGAATCTGGATCACACGCGGGCGATGGTGAACGCGGCGATTCGGGGCGACCTGGACGGTGTGGAGCACACCACCGACCCGATCTTCGGTCTGCAGGTGCCGCTGCATTGCCCCGGCGTCCCCGACGAAGTGTTGCAGCCGCGCGCGACCTGGTCGAGCGGCGAAGCCTACGACCGACGGGCGCGGGCGCTCGCGGCGCAGTTCGCGCAGAACTTCCAGAAATTCGCGGGGGATGTGTCGCAAGCGGTGCGCGAGGCTGGTCCGGGGGCGCTGTAGCGCTCTGCCCCCCGACATCGGTTCGGATGGGCAGGCCGAGCAACGCGAGCGGATGTGCGAACAGAGGGCGGCCCCGGCGATGATCGCCGGGGCCGCCCCTGTTCGCACAACGACGCTCGGCGGACTACAAGATCTTCGAGCGCAGATAGGCGCTGCCGTAGTCGATCGCCAGCGTCATCACGAGCGTAACGAGCAGGACCATGCCGGTCTTGCGGAAGGCAAACTGGTTGATGTACTCCAGGGCAACGAAACCGAGACCACCCGCGCCGACCGCGCCGAGGATGGTGGCCGAGTGGACGTTGACCTCCCAGGAATACAGTGTGTGCGCCACGAAATAGGGGAAGAATTGGGGCATAATCGCGAAGAGTAACACTTGCCAGGGGTTCGCCCCGGTCGCCGTTACCGCCTCAATCTGCCCCCAATCGATCCCCTCGATCGCTTCCGAATAGAGCTTCGCGAGGAGACCACCGGAGAAGACGGTGATCGCCAGCACGCCCGGAAATTGCCCGATGCCCACCGCCGCAACGAAGAGGAGGCCCCAGAAGAGCGTCGGCATGGCACGCACGGTGCTCATCAGGAAACGCACGACGAAGTAGAGCACGCGCGTAATCGGGTTGCGTGCCATCAGGTTCCGCGCGCCGAGGAAGCTGATCGGCAGGGCCAGCGCCGCGCCGAGGATGGTGCCGAGGATCGACATCTCGATCGTCTCGCGCGCGTAGCGCACCAGCGTGGAGAAGACCGACCAGTCGGGATCGAAGATCCCTTCGAGCAGCCTGCCCATGTAGGGCAGTCCCGACACCAGGTTGACCAGGTCGAATTCGGTGTCCTGCCCGATCCGGCGCAGGATGATCCCGCCCGCTATCAGCCCGAGCACCCAGGCGAGGGGGCGCAGCCGGGCGCGCACCGGCGGGCGCAGCTCAGTCCTTGCGGATGTAGATGAGATCGTAGACATCGCTCGTCACCTCGTCTGGCAGGCCGTCGAAGACGATCCGGCCGCTGCGGAACCCGACGATCCGGTCGGCATACTCGCGGGCGTAATCGAGCTGGTGCAGATTGACGATGGTGGTGATGCCATCCTCGCGGTTGATCTCGCGCAGGTAGCCCAACACCACTTTCGAGGTCTCCGGGTCGAGGCTCGCCACCGGCTCGTCGGCGAGCATGATCTCCGGATTCTGCGCCAGCGCGCGGGCGATCGCCACGCGCTGCTGCTGACCACCGCTGAGCGCGTCGGCTCGCGTGTAGGCACGATCGGCCAGCCCGACCCGCTCCAGGGCGCGAAAGGCGACCGCGCGGTCCTCGGCGCTGAAGAGCGGCAGCGCCGCGCGCCAGCCGGTGTGGTAGCCCAGCCGCCCGGTCAGGACATTCTGCTCGACCGTCAAGCGGCGCACCAGATTGAACTGCTGGAAGATGATCCCGATCGTGCGACGGACTCGCCGCAACTGTCGACCGCGCGCCGCCGTCACGTCGATCCCGTTAACGTGAATCGTCCCGCTCGTCGGATCGACCAGACGGTTGAGCGAGCGAAGAAAGGTGGACTTGCCCGCCCCCGACAGGCCGATCACGGCTACAAACTGGCCGCGCGGCACATCGAGTGTCACGTCTTGCATTGCGAGCGGACCCTTGGGGTACTGCTTCGTGAGCTTGCGGACGCTGATCGTCGCTGCTTCGGTCGCCATGTAACCTCGCGGGATGAAGAAGGGCGGAGTCGGGGCTGCGCGGCGGCATTCGCGATACGAATGCCGCCGCGCAGCCCCAGCTCCATCGATTGCGGATGGGGTTGCGGTAGGCAGCTTCAAGAGGCTGGGATCGACCGCCTTGACAACGTCGCGCAGCACATCGTAGTCACCATCGACGGCCTCCTGAAGCGAGTCGATGGTGAAGAGATCCTTGATGAACTGTTTCCCTTCCGGGTCGCTGCTCAACTTCAGAAGCGCGGCCTTCAGCTTGGCGACCTGGCCCTTGTTGAGATCCGCGCGAACCACCTGCGGATCGGCGGGGATAAGTTCCGAGGTCCAGATGATCCGCGTCTTGTCCAGGATGTCGGGGAACTTGTCGATCACTTCCTTATTCTTGCGCGCATCGTCGTAGAATGCGCCCGCATCGACCTGCCCCTGGTAGACAGCGATTGCCAGCGAGCTGGCGCTGCTGATGTTCTGGGCTTTCAAGTCGTTGTCGACATTGAGCCCGGCCTTGATCATCGCCGCCTTGGGATAGAGCGTGCTGGAGGCCGACAGCGGATCCCCAAAAGCGTAGCGCTTCCCTTTCAGATCCTTAATCTCCTTGATGTCACTGTCGGACTTGACGACCATGAAGGCCTTGTAGCCCTTCGTGCCGTTGCGAATCGACGCCGTGATCGGGTAGCAGTTATTCTGGTCGCGCGCCTGCACATAGCTCAACGGACTCATCCAGGCGAGGTCGGTCTTTTTCGAAGTGATCGACTGCGTGACTGCCGCGTAGCTCGTCGCAGTGGTAGATTTGACTGTGTAACCGGTCTCTTTACTCAGGAAATCGGCGATCTTCTGGCCGCTCAGTTGGATCTCGCTGGTATCCCGCGAGGGGACGAAGGCCATGTTGACTTCTTTCTTCTCGGCTTCTTCTTTCGGCGTTGCGGTCGCTCCACCCATGCCGCAGGCCGCTAGCAGCAGCGCGGCTGTCGCGCCCGCGCTCAGTCCGAGAAAGCGTCGCCGCGTCAACTCGGCCAGCAGAAGGTTCGCCTTGAATCGTGAATCATCCATCGTGGGTTGCCTCCTCCTCGTCACTTCCTGCCCGTCTCCCTCATCCCCGGCATTCTGACCTGGCTCCCGCGTGGTCGCTCCTTTCGCACAATGTCGCAGCCGCCACGCTATTCGCTGGGCTGCGGGCTACGCATGCAGTACTCAGGTGCGTGAAGACAGTCGAATGCCACGCGGGAATGATACGTGTCGATCAGAGGAGGGTGCAATGATAGGATAGCGCTGGCGGCATCCGAGCGGGCGGTGATCACCGTCCAGAACGATGAGACCGCTGAGGTTGCTGTTGCACGTTGGCGGGCCGTGCACTGAATCTCGACGCACCAGTGAAGGAGGCCAGCGGTGCCATTCGTGATCTATGTCACCCCATTCTTCTCCGAAAACGCCGCGCGCAACATTGCAGCGGCGATCGAGATGCCCGAGGTGCGGTTGGGGGTAATCAGCCAGGCTCCGCTGGAGGAGCTGGCGGCGGAGGTGCGTCCGAGGCTGGCGGGGCACTGGCGGGTAGATGATGCGCTGGATACCGAGCAGTTACTCGGGGCGGCGCAGGGTCTCGCACGCCAGCACGGGACAATTCACCGGCTGATCAGCGCCCAGGAGCAACTGCAAGTGCAAATCGCGGAGGTGCGCGAGCGGCTGGGTATCGCCGGTATGCTGCCGGAGGCGGCGCGCAACTTTCGCGATAAGGCCCGGATGAAGGATGTGTTGCGCGCGGCGGGGGTGCCCTGCGCCCGGCATCAACTGGCCGCGAGCGAGGCTGAGGCGTGGCGCTTCGCCGAGTCTGTCGGCTATCCCCTGGTGCTGAAACCGCCGGCGGGGGCTGGTTCGCAGGCGACCTACCAGATCGAGGGACCGGTGGCGCTGGCCTCGGCCTTGGCCTCGGCAAACCCGGGGCCGGGGCGCGAGGCGCTGCTGGAAGAGTTCATCACCGGCGAGGAGCATTCATTCGACACAATCTCGCTCAGGGGCCAACACATCTGGCACTCGCTGACCCACTATTTGCCCGCGCCGCTCGACGCGATGCGGAATCCCTGGATCCAGTGGTCGGTGCTGTTGCCGCGCGAGATCGATGAGCCACAATACGACGACATCCGCCAGATCGCCTTCCGGGCGCTCGATGCGCTGGGGATGGAGACCGGGCTGAGCCACATGGAGTGGTTCCGGCGGAAGGATGGCAGCATCGCAATCTCCGAGGTCGCGGCCCGCCCGCCGGGGGCGCAGATCACCACGCTGATGTCGCGCGCCAACGATTTCGACGCGATCGCCGCCTGGACGCGGCTGATGATCTTCGACACATTCGAGCCGCCGCAGCGACGCTACGCGGTGGGTGCGGCCTTCCTGCGCGGCCAGGGACGGGGCGTTGTGCGCGCGGTCCACGGCCTGGAGCAGGTGCAGCGCGAGATTGGCCATCTCGTCACCGACGCGAAGCTGCCGACGCCGGGACAAGCGCCATCCCCCAGCTATGAGGGCGAGGGATACATCATCGTGCGGCACCCCGAAACAGCGGTTGTGCGCGACGCTTTGGCGCAAATCGTGGGGACAGTCCGAGTTGAGTTGGGATAGTAACCAATGGCGCGTAATGCGCGACGAGTATCAACGATGGGGACGCAAAGAAACGACGAGAGGGCGGCGAAGTGTTCGCCGCCCTCTCGTCACCGCTCATCGCTACTCGTTCCTCGTCACTTGCTACGGGAACGTCGCCGATCCTTCCCACGAGGATTCGCTGATCAGGCCGTAGTCCTCGCCATCGGCCCAGAGGTAGACGTTCGTGGCGTTCGACGAATAGATCTCGATCGACGCGCCCTCATAATTGAGGGAATCCCCGGCGTCCATCACGCCGGCAAATTCGACCACGCCGTCGATCGTCACCGTGACCCAGGCTTCATCTTGCGCCTGGATCGTCACCACGTGTATCGCACCGCGCTTCGGGGTCGGGGTCGGAGGCGCTGCGGTCGGCTGCTTGGAAGAGACGGGTTGCTGAGAGCTTGCAGCCTGTTGCGGCGGTGCGGCTTGCTGCGACGGCTTCGTCGGCGCGGCCGGTGCCTGGGTCGCGGTCGGCGGCACGGGCGTTGGCGGAACCGGCGTCTCGGTCGGGGCGGGGGTTCCGGTCGCGGTCGGGGTGAGCGCGCGGATGGCCGAGTTCACGTCGATCACCGTCGGCGTCGGGATTCCGACGGACGGGGTCGGGATCGAGGTCGGATTGGTGGCGGCGAAGAAGGCCGAGTAGAGCCAGGCGAAGAGAACCGCCGAGATCACCACCACGAAGGCGATCAGCGCGAAGTTAGGTGCCCAGTGGGAGGGCATCTCCAGCGGCTTGACCGCCGGGACGACCTTGAACCCGCTCGATATGCCACCGCGCAGGTCTTCGAAGTAGGAGATGGCGTCGTCGGGATCGAGATTCAGATATTGGGCGTAGTTTCGCACGATGCCGCGCGAATAGACCCCTTCCGGCAAGGAGAGAAAGTCCTCGTCTTCCAGCGCACGCAGATACTTGCGCGGAATCCGGATCGCTCGCTCTGCCTCCGTCAGGGTGACGCCCTTATTCGCGCGTGCGTGGCGCAACGCGTCACCGAAACCTGACATCCTGCTGCCCTATCGTATCCCCCAACCCCGGAGTGCGCGCGGTACCCCCAGCCAACCGGGCCGAGGGTACCATAGAAAGTCCCCGCCGACCAGGAGATGCCGGTCGGCAGGAGCGCGCGGACAGAACGCGACGACTAGCGCGCCTCGCGGCGTCGCTCGGTGGCGGCCGGTGGTGCGTCGGGAATCCCCCACTCCTTCAGCAACTGGTCTACCATCGGCGTCGGCTGACGCTGCCCGAGATCGGCCTTCTGGAGCCAACCATCGTCATTGGCGGCCCACCACGTACCGAAAGAATTGATGCAGCCGAGATCTTGCCGCCCTTGCTGCTGGCGATAGCTGCCGGCGAAGGGGCAGGCGCAGGAGCCCTGACTGGCCCCATCGTGCGCCTGGAAGTAGCGGCAGGTGCCGCATCGTTGCCCGGCATACGCCGCCAGGGTGCGCTCGCGCCAGTCCTGTTGCAACTGCTGCAACAACTGCTCGTCGATCTGCCGGGGCGGCAGTGTCGGCATCGCGGGTTCGGTCGGTCGCGCCTCGACCGCCGGGGTAGTGCGCGGGATGCGCGGCGCGGGCTGCGTCGGCGCGCTCTCCGGATCGGCGGTGAGACTCCCCCCGCGCGGAGAGAGTGACCGAATCGTGCGCTCGGTTGGTGCCGGTGGCGGCGTCTCAACCGGGAGCGGTTGCTCGGCGCGAACGCGCCCGACATTCGACACCTGCTGCGTGGTCGCTTGCGGCTGCGGCGATTGCACGGGGCGCGACGACGGAATCTCCGTCGGCTCCGGGCGCATCATGCGCGAGAAGCGACTGCTGGCGTTCGGATCATCCCAGTAGCGCGCGGTGCTCGCCTCGCTCGCCACGTCGCGCGGCGCACGCTCGATCACCGGGTCGGGCAGACGAGTGGCGGATGCGGATGTGAGGCCGACCCCCAGGGACGCCGCCGGTGGGAGGTCTGCGGTCAGATCCTGGCGCGGAGGTGCCACGGCGGCCTCGACCTGCAACGCCGGGCGCTCGGTGATAATCTGGCGATCCTCGGGTTCGCGCGGCGCGGATGGTGTCGCTGACGCCTGCGGCGCGGTTGTCTGCGAATACGCGCCATTCGTGCCGCCAACCCCTGTCGCGAGCGAGGGTTGGCGGGTCGGGGGCGCGGCGACTTCGGGCGCGCGGGGTGCCGTCTCGGCACCGGCGACGGGCTTGGACGAGGAATAGAGCGAGGCCAACGCGACGGCCTGCTGTTCCTTGCGGCGCCCTTCGACAGTCTCGCGCTCGTTCTCGCGCCGCTCCAGCGCCTTGCGGTGCGCCTCGGCGACCACCGAGCGACTCGGTCGCCGGAGCACCTCGCCCGACGGCCCCAGTTCGGGATGGTTTTGCAGCGCGGAAGCGACCACCGAGACCATTTCCTGCCCCTGGCGCGACGCGGCAACCGAGGTCATCACCCCGGCGGCGGCGGGCTGGGGACCGCGGCGGCGGCCAGCGGGAAACGCAGAGGGAGTGGGCCTGGCCGCGACGAGCGCAGCCTTGGCGGCCTGCACCCCGGCGTCGGCAGCGGCGAGGCTGCCAATACCCTGACCGATCGGCAACGTCCCCGACGATTCGCCGGTTGGCGCAGCTGCGGCGACCATCTCGACCAGGGGGCCATTGCCGCTAACTTGCCAGTGGTCCTTTTGCCAACCAGTCCTGCACGCCAACTCCTCGGCGCGGAGCAGAACCGTATCGTCGCGACCTTGGTAGTCCGGGTTCCGGCACCAGCCGTGGCCCTGAACCGTGCTCGCCTCAAAGAAGCGGCACGATCCGCAGCTCTTGCGACCTGTCACGGCGCGTATCCTTGATTCATGTTCTGAAGTTCCAGCGGGCTGCGGAACCGGCCAGCAACAGGGCAGATTGGGGCTCAACCCCTGGCGGTCTGCACTGTCCGAACAGGTCCCGGCGAACTTGGCCCCTATACTACCACAGCCCTCCCGGCCTGAACAGAGGCTAATTCAGCGACAGTTGTGCCAGAAAGTCACGACACGCATGACCTATTTCCCACCCCAACAGGGAGAAACGGCCCTGAGGCATCGGGCGAAATTGGTCGAAAATACACTCTTTCCGTTCGCAGCCGTACGTACACCCTTGGCGGTACCAGGCTTTACAGACCCCTCTGGCATGGCATAATGCGGGGCACGAGCACGTCCCGCCCTGGCGCGGGATCGTGGCTTCCGATGTCCGCAGCGAGGGAGGGATGGGGATGAGTTCGGCAGATCAGCCTGCGTTCGCGCCACTCTTGCAGAGTGACCAACTCGTGCCGCCGCCCGCCGCGCTCGCCGAGGTGGCGCTGGTGCCCGACCACGACACCCTCTACGCTCGCGCCGCCACCGATTCCGAGGGGTTCTGGGCGGAGGTGGCGCGCGAGTTGGAGTGGGAGACACCGCCGGGCCGCACCCTCGATTGGGATGGCGTCACGGCGCGCTGGTTCGTCGGCGGGCGCTGCAACATCACCGTGAATTGCCTGGATCGCCATCTGCACGGGGCGAAACGCGACAAGGCGGCGCTGATCTTCATCGGCGAGGACGGCGCGGAGCGCCGGTTCAGCTACGCCGAGTTGCACCGCCTCGTCTGCAAGTTCGCCTCCGGCCTGAAAGAGTTGGGCATCGGCAAGGGGGACCGCGTCTGCATCTACATGCCGCTGACGCCCGAGGGGATGGCGGCGATGCTCGCCTGCGCGCGGATCGGGGCGATTCACAGCGTCACCTACGCCGGAATCGGCGCGGGGGCGTTGCGAACCAGGATCGCCGACGCTGGGGCGCGGGCGGTGATCACCGCCGATGTCGGCTACCGGCGCGGGAAGACGGTCGCGCTCAAACCGATCGTGGACGAGGCAATCGACGGCTTGGCACATGTCGAGCGCGTGATCGTCTGGCGGCGCGAGAAAGATAGCCCGAAAGTACGGGGGCCGCGCGAGGTTGACCTGCACGAATTGCTGACCGGGGCGTCGCCGCGCTGCGAAGCGACGATCGTGGACGCCGAGGACCCGCTCTTCATCCTCTACACCTCCGGCACGACCGGGCGTCCGAAGGGGCCGATGTATGTCCACGGCGGCTACCAGGTCGGCGTCTCGTTCTACACGCGGATCGCCTACGACCTGAAGGACGACGATGTCTACTGGTGTACCAGCGACATCGGCTGGATCGTGGGCCACTCCTCGATGCTCTACGGCCCGCTCATGAATGGCGTGACGATCGTGGTGCGCGAGGGAGCGCCCGACTTCCCCGATCCGGGCGTCTGCTGGCGCATCATCGAGCAGCAGCAGGTCACGGTGATGTTCACCGCGCCGACGACGCTGCGCATGTTCATGAAGTTCGGCAGCGAATATCCGGCGGCGGCCGATCTCTCGACGCTGCGGCTGCTGATCTGCGCAGGCGAGCCGCTGAACCCGGAGGCGTGGTGGTGGGCCTACAAGCACCTGCTCGGGGAGGGTCGCGGGCACCTCTGCGACAACTGGTGGCAGACCGAGACGGGAGCGCCGACCATCGGCACGCTACCGAGCATGGCCGCGAAGCCGGGCTGGGCCGGGAAGCCGCTCCCCGGCTACCGGGCGGAGGTGGTGGACCGCGAGGGCAACCCCGCGCCGCCAAACACCGGCGGATTGCTGGTGCTGCGCGGCCCCTGGCCGCAGATGATGCGCACCCTCTGGAACGACCCGGCGCGCTACGAGGAGTATTGGCGCACAATCGACGGCTGCTACTTCGCGGGCGATGTGGCGGTGCGGGGCGAGGATGGCTACTTCATGATCCTGGGCCGCGCCGACGACGTGCTGAACGTTGCCGGGCACCGGATCGGCACCGCCGACGTGGAGAGCGCGCTGGTGAGCCACCCTGCAGTTGCCGAAGCCGGGGTGATTGGCAAGCCCGACCCGATCAAGGGGGAGGCGATCAAGGCCTTCGTGACGCTGCGCGCCGGGCAGCAGGCCACCGACGACCTGATCCCGGCCCTGGTCGCACATGTGCGCCACGAACTGGGGCCGATCGCCACGCCGAGCGAGATCGCAATTGTGGATCGCCTGCCGAAGACACGGAGCGGCAAGATCATGCGCCGGGTGCTGAAAGCGCAGGAGTTGGGGCTCGATCCGGGCGATCTGACGACGATCGAGGAGTGACGAGCCAGGGAGGGTGAGGTAACCCATGTTCCACACGGCATTTCGCGCGCTGACCAGCCCCTCAACGGGCTTCTCCGGCACGCGCACTTATGACATCGTCAAGGAGATCATCCGGCACCACCGCATCCAGGCCAGTCCGGGATACCGGGCGGCGGCGGCGGCGTGCGCGGCGCTGATCCGCGAGGCGGGGGTGGAGACGACGATCCGCAGCTACCCCGCGAACTTCGGGACGCAGTTCTGGGCGAACCGGTTGTTCCAGGAGTGGGATTGCCGGGGGGCGACGCTGCGGCTGGTCGCGCCGGAGGGTCAGGCACGGACGCTGGCCGACTACAGCGAGCACAAGCTGTCACTGGTGCAGCGGAGCAATGGGACGCCGCCGGGTGGCGTCACCGCCGAGGTTGTGCTGCTGGAGAATGGCGAGACCGAGGAGGAGTACGCCAGCCTCGATGTGCGCGGGAAGATCGTCTTCACGGGGGGCGACGCGGCGCGCGTCCACACGCTGGCGGTGGAGCGGCACGGGGCACTGGGGCTGATCACCGACCGGATCGCGGAGGCTCCGCCGATCCGCGAGCGCTACGACTTGCAGGATGCGCTGCAATACACCTCCTTCTGGTGGAGCGGACTGGAGGAGACGCGCGGCTTCGGCTTCGTCCTGACGCCGCGCGAGGGGGATCGGCTGCGGCGGCAGATCAAGCAGGCCACAGGACCAGTGACCGTCCACGCGACGGTTGACGCGCGGCTCTACGACGGCGAGATCGAGGTCGTGGACGCGTTCATCCCCGGCACCGGCGAGACGGGCGAGGAGGTGGTGATCGTCTCGCACCTCTGCCACCCGCAGCCTTCGGCGAACGACAACGCCTCGGGCGGGGCGACGGCGGTGGAATCGGCGCGCACCCTGGCGCGGCTGATCGAGAGCGGCGTCTTGCCACGCCCGAAGCGCGGCATCCGCATCCTGCTGCCGCCGGAGATGACCGGGTCGTATGCCTACCTCGCGACGAACGAGGGACAAATCCCGAAGATGGTCGCGGCGCTCAACCTCGACATGGTCGGGGAGAACCAGGACCTCTGCAAGGGGCCGATGCTGGTGGAGCGCCCCCCGGCAGCCGGGGCGGGTTTCGCGGGCGACCTGCTGGCCGCGATCATGGCCGAACTGGCGCGGCAGGATACGAGCAACCTGTCGGGGAGCACGCGCTACGCGCTCTTCAAGTGGGCGGTGACCCCCTTCTCGGGCGGCAGCGACCACTACATCTTCGCCGATCCGTCGGTCGGCGTGCCCTGCCCGATGCTGATCCAGTGGCCAGACAAGTTCTATCACACCAGCGCCGACACGATCGACAAGGTGGACCCGGCGATGCTGCGGCGCGCGGGCGTCCTCACCTGCGCCTACGCCTACGCAATCGCCGCCGCCGGGGAGCCGGAGGCGCTCTGGCTGCTGAACGAGTTGAGTGTCTCCTTCCGGCAGGGGTTGCCGCGCACGCTGGCCGACCGCCCGGCCTCGGCTGCGGCGGCACCGGGGGCCTGGATCGACCGGCAGTCGCGCTTCCTGCTCGACCGCCACCGCGAGGCGCTCAATTCGGTGAGCCGCCTGGCCGACACCAACCGCATCAACAGCCTGATCGCGACCCTGCGCGACGACGCCGAGCGCGTCACGCGCGACGAGCGGGACCGGGCGCGCTCGGCCGCGACCTGGGACAAAGCAGCGCCCGTCGGCACACCGATCGCCGCGCCCGCCAGCGAGTGGGACGAGCAGGCAGCGGTGCTGGTTTATCGGCGCACGGTGCCGGGGCCGCTCGGGATGCACTGGTACGACTATGCGCTGCCCGCCGAGCGCCGCGAGGAATTGCGCACCATCGAGGCGCGGCGCGGCGCACGCTCGATGCTGACGCTCGCCCTCTACTGGATCGACGGGCGGCGCAACTTGCGCGATGTCGCCGACCTGGTCGAAGCCGAGTGCGGCCTGCGCGATGTCGGGACGCTGGTACGCTGGGCAGGCTTGCTCGCGGAAGGCGGCATTCTCGAAGTAGCGTAATGAGGGACGGTTTGAAGGTTTGAAGGTTCGAAGGTTGGGGTGGTAAACCTGCAAACCTGCGAACTTTCGAACCGTACACCCATCATCGGCGACTGACGACCGACGACTGACGACTCGGAACCGGAGGCCCAATGGTTTACGACTTGTACGCGATCAAATATGGGCAGCGAGCAGGGCACCGCGCCGAGCATTTCCAGGGGGGCGACCCGCACGACGGGCCGATGCCGCTGACTTATTACGTGTGGGCGGCGGTGTCGCCCGAGCGGACCGTAGTGATCGACCTGGGCTTTACCGTCGAGACTGGGGTGCGGCGCGGGCGCGTGGTGGAACGCACCCCGGCGCAGGGGCTGCAGCTGCTCGGCATTGACGCGGCAACTGTGCAGCATGTCATCGTAACGCATTTCCACTTCGACCATGTCGGCAACGTGGCGGAGTTCCCCAACGCGACCTTCGTGGTGCAGGATGGCGAGATGGCGTTCTGGACCGGGCGCTATGCGAGCCGGGGAATCTTCCGCAATCTGGTCGAACCGGAGGATGTGGTGTCGCTGGTGCGGCACAACTTCGACGGACGGGTTAAATTCGTCGATGGCAGCGAGGAGATCGTGCCAGGAATCGCCGTGCACAAGGTCGGCGGGCACGCGCCGGGCTTGCAGGTGGTGACGGTGGAGACGGCGCGCGGGTTGGTGGTTGTGGCGTCGGATGCGGCGCACTTCTACGCCAACATCGAGGAGGATCGGCCTTTCAGCATCGTGACGAATCTGCCGCAGATGTACGGCGCGTTCGACATCATCCGCAAGTTGGCCCCATCGCCGGACCACATCATCCCCGGCCACGACCCGCTGGTGTTGGAGCGTTACCCGGCGGCGAGTCCGGAGTTGGCGGGGCTGGTGGCAAGGCTGGGATGAGGTACGAAGTACGAATGACGAAGTACGAATGACGAAGGATATGAGTAACGTCAGGCTACCATCTCCCGCCTATCGTCTCGTGGCGCTGGACCTTGACGGGACGGTGATGGGGCACGATCTGGTGATCCCGGCGGCGGTGTATGAGGCGATCGGGGAGGCGCGGGCGGCGGGAGTCTACGTGACGCTGGCGACCGGGCGGATGTTCGGGGCGACCATCCCATTCGCGCGGCAGCTCGGCATCACCACGCCACTGATCTGCTACCAGGGGGCGCTAATTCGCGATCCGCACACCGACGAGGTACTGCTGGCAACGAATATGCCGGGGGAAGAGGCGGCGGAGGCGGTGCGGCTGCTGCTGGAGCGCGATATTTTCGTGCTGGCCTACATCGACGAGCGGCTGCACATCGCGGAGCGTCGCGCCGAGTTGGGGCACTATCTGTCGCTGCACCCGGAAGGGGCGGAGATCGTCGTGTCGGATGATCTCGCGGCCGAAGTGCGTGCCGCCGCGCCGACGAAGCTGCTCTTCATCGCCGAACCGCCGGTGGTGACGGATGAGTTGATCCGGTTGCAGTCGCATTTCGGTGAGCGGCTGATGATCACGCGCTCGCACCAGCTCTACGGGGAACTGGCCGCGCCGGGCATCGGCAAGGGCGTGGCGCTGGAACGGTTGGCGACGCACCTGGGGGTGCCGCGTGAGGCGACGCTGGCGATCGGGGATCAGGAGAACGACCTCTCGATGCTCGCCTGGGCCGGGTTGGGGCTAGCGATCGGCAATGCCACCCAGGTCGTGCGCGAGGCGGCGGATGCGATCGTGCCGCCGGTTCACGAGGCGGGGGTGGCCTGGGCGATCCGGCGGTATGTGCTGGGCAAAACGAGTAGACTATCGCTGTAGATCGCTCATACATTGACCCCCTCTGCATGCGGGAGGTTTCGGAACATATGGAAATGCCTACATTTGAGTCGGACAGCATTGATGAACTGATTCGCGCCGGTGCGATTCGACTAGAAATCACGAATGGTATCCCGACCTGGGAAGCGTTCCCAAGTTTGCGCCATCAGATGATCATAGATGTCATCCGCACGACGATAAAGCCTATTGGTGGGGCTGACACTGACTGTGAGTGCTTCAACGCTCCTGATATCTATGTGCGCTTCCCGGATGGTTCATTGAAGCGCCCCGATGTATCCATCTTCTGCAAGGCACTACCAGCTCAAGACGACGCCGTGACGGTTGTTCCAGACGCAGTAATTGAGATTGTCAGCAGGGGATATGAATACAAGGATGTCGTGATCAACCCTCCCTTCTACCTCACTCAGGGCGTGCGCGACGTGGTGATCTACGACCCGTCGTCGCAGCGGGTGGCGCATTACACGCGCGGCGGTGTGGCGAACCACTTTGCCCCGGTGACACTCGCGCTGAGTTGCGGCTGCGAGTGTACAATTCCCGCAAGCTAGGCATATCTTCGCTGTTGGCTGCCGCGCGCAGTGCGCCGCCACCGGGTGCGTGCGCGCGATAGACGGCGTGGCGAAGTAACCCTCATGCTCGAGAACAATGCGGCAGGGGTATTCATGCGCCAACTTTCGCGCGTGGTGTTGATCGTCGCGCTGTTACTGCCCGTCTGGGGCACGGCGGCGCGGGGTGGGGAGAGTTTTCTCACCGCAGATTGGCAGCGGTATATCGTTGCGCCGCCGGGGCGGCAGGTTGCGCCGCGCGCGGTTGCTGGCACGGCGGGGGAGGTGCACGATCCGGGCGCGGCACTCGCGCCGGGCGGCGGGATGGCCTGGCTGCAGTCTGCCGGAAGTGGGAATACGTTTCTCGATCTCGATTTCGGGCAAGTGGTGGCGGGCTACCTGGAGATCGGGTTCGGGGGAGTGAGCGGGCCTGCGCCCGGCGTGCGGGTCACCTTCAGCGAGAGTCGCATCTATCTCGGCGACCAGTCGGACTTCTCGCGCTCGGATTTCACCGGGGGGGCGGATTACCACGTTCCGGCAGCGGGCGAGACATGGGTTGACCGCAACGGGTGCCAGTTCGCCGGGCATGTGTGCGCCGATGGTCTGCGGGGCTTCCGGTATGTGCGCATCGCGCTGGCGGTGAAGCCGGGTGATGAGCAGTATGCCGCGTCGGCTGGCGCGGTTGAGATCGACTATGTGCGCGTGAACTACACGCCCTACCTGGGGACGCCGGATACCTATCGGGGCTGGTTCCTCTCCAGCGACGACACGCTCAACCGGGCCTGGTATGCGAGCGTCTACACGACGGAATTGAACGCCGACCGTGTCACGGCCGACAGCGTCGACCCGCGCGGCGGCTGGTCGGCGTCGCTCGACGGGCAGGTGGTGCTGCTGGACGGGGCGAAGCGCGACCGCGCGCCCTATATCGGCGACGTGCTGGTCGCGGGGACGACCTTCATGCTGGCGCACGGCGATGGCGGGCCGGTGGCGACGGTGCTGGCCGACCTGGCGGCGCATCAGCGCGAGGATGGCTACGTGCCGCCCTCGACGATCGAGAACTACTCCTTCTGCCTGTTCGACTATCCCTCCTGGTGGCTGCTGTCGCTCGCCGAATACTCGCGCCAGACTGGCGACCTGGCCCTGGCGACGCGGCTGTGGCCCAACCTGACGCGCCTGCTGGACGGCTGGTATCCGCGCGTCACGAATGCGCGCGGGTTGCTGGAGAAGTCGGACGCGCTCGGCTCATTCGGTTGCGGCGACTATGCGTTCATGCCGCATGATGGCGAGGTGGCGTACTACAACGCGCTCTACTTGCTGGCGCTGCAGGACACGGCGGGACTCGCCCGCGACCTCGGGCACGCCGAGGCGGCTGCGGCGTGGGAGGGCCGCGCCGACCGCCTGAGCATCGCCTTCAACCAGACCTTCTGGGATGCCACGGCGGGGGCATACCGCGACGTGCCGGGGAAGGCGATCTACCCGCAGGATGCCAATGCGCTGGCGCTCTTGACGGGTGCCGTCGATCCGGGGCGCGCGGCGGCGGTGCTGGCGCGGCGCGAGCGGGTGGCAAAGGCGTGGGGCTATGGCTACGTCGAGGGCGAGGACTGGTATACCGGTGCCGAGGGGCGAGTCTATCCCTTCATCAGCTATCTGGAAGTGCTGGCGCGCTTCGCGCAAGACGACGACTACGGCGCGTTGCAGCAATTGCGGACCACCTGGGGCTGGATGCTGGCGCGCGATCCCGGCCCGACGGTCTGGGAAGGGATCGGCAATGGGGGGACCGTCAGCAGCTACCTGGGCGCGTTCACGAGCATGGCGCACGGCTGGTCGAGCGGCGCGGCCCCGGCGCTGACGCGCGGCGTGCTCGGGGTCGTGCCGACCGGGCCTGGCTACGCCAGCTACGACCTCGCGCCCCATCCCGGCAACCTCAAGTGGGCGCAGGGCCGCGTGCCGACGCCGCACGGGCCGATCGATGTGGCCTGGGAGCACGCGGGCGGGCGCTTCACGCTGCAGGTGGATGCGCCGGGCGGGACAGTCGGGCGGGCGCAGGTTCCGACGTTCGGCCTGCCATCGCGCATCACGCTCGACGGGCGGGTGGCGTGGGAGGGGAGCGGCGAGCAAAGCGTGGAGATCAGCTCGCTCGCGCCGGGGACGCACCAGATCGAGGTGACGGCGATCGAGCGGCCGGGCGAGACGGCCTGCTTCGCGGCGACGGGGCAGTGTGCCACCGGTGCCTTCCTGGCCTACTGGGAGCGGTATGGCGGGCTGGCGCAGTTCGGCTATCCGCTCAGCGGGCAGTTCATCGAGACGCTGGAAGATGGGCGGCGATATGCGGTGCAGTATTTCGAGCGGGCGCGGTTCGAGTACCACCCGGAGAACCCGGCACCATACGACATCCTGCTCGGCCAGTTCGGGCGGGTGTTCCACCCGCCCGACCCGCCGGTGCTGGCCCAGGCCGACCACGAGTTCTTCGCCCAGACCGGGCACAACGTCACGCCCCGTTTCTTCGCCTACTGGCAGGCCAATGGCGGGCTGCCCCAGTTCGGGCTGCCGCTCAGCGAGGCGTTCACGGAGCGCTTGGAGGATGGCAACCGCTATCTGGTGCAATACTTCGAGCGGGCGCGACTCGAATACCACCCGGAGAGCGGCGATCCCCGCTACCAGGTGCAACTCGGGCAATTCGGCAGGCGGGTGTGCGGGGAGCGCTGCAGGTAGCGTGAGCCACCGCAGCATCTCACGGGCTGGCTGGTTGCCCCGACCAGTCGCGCGCCAGCAGATCGGCCCAGGCTCGTATCTCGCCGCCGAACTCCTCTCGCACCCGCCGGGCGGCGGACTCATCCGCGAACGCCGCCAACCCCCAACCCATCGGCGACCTGACCTGCGAACTCTGGAGGTACCAGGCGTCCTCGGCGCGCAGCCACCGCTTGTCGAGATAATCGTTCACGTAGAGGGCACGGTAATTCTGCGGGTGGGCCTGGTAGTACTTGAGCAGTTCGCCGATGTCATCGAACAGGATGGCTTCGCCGCGCTCGGGCAAGGCCGCCGCCGCGAAGCGCGGATCGCTGATGATCATGCCGTGCTCGGAGGTGTCCCGACCGTAGCGGATCGTCGGTGGCTGCGGCTCCGCCGCGCCGCCACAACCCGCCAGGAGCCCGATGGCCAGCGCCAGGCCGAGCACCAGGATCGCCGGATGCTTCATCGCCGCACCTCCCGCCCCAGCGTCCGGTAGGCCAGGCCCAGCGGCGCGAGGAGCCAGACCAGCAGGACCGCGATCAGCACCAGCCCCGTCCAGTCGCCAAGACGGCGCTCGGCAACCAGCCCGGCAGGCCCCAGGAGTTCGAGGGAACCGCGCAGGAAGTAGATGGCCGCGATCCGGTAGCTCTCGAGTGGGTTCAGGATCGTGATGGCGAGGAGCGTCCCCGGCCCCAGTTGGAGCACGACCGCCGTGCCCATCAGCCCCAGGCCACCGGCGAGGGCCAGGAAGAGCCAGACCACGATCGCCACGCCGAATGCGGTGGCGGTGCGGCGATTGCGGCTGGAGATCAGGTAGCCGAGGCTGAGCGATACCCAGGCAAGCAACACGGTCAGCAACGTGAGTCCGACGAAAGCCTCGCCGCCACCGTTCCCCGCCAGCACCAGGATCAGGGTGCTCAGGCCGAAGCCGACCATGATCGCCCCCGCCAGCGCCAGCGCCAGCCCGAGGAACTTGCTGGCGAAGTACTCGGCCACGCTGATCGGTTGGGCGAGCAAATAGCCGAGCGTGCCGCGTTCGCGCTCGCCCGCGAGCGCCTGCGCGCCGAGCGTCAGCCCCATCAGCGGTGCCAGGAAGAGGACGAGGTTGACCAGCCCGGCCGCCGTGCGCCCGAAGCCGCTGATGCCGCTGTAGCTGGCGCTGGAGAGGATGAGGAGCGCCAGGGCCATGCTGAGGACGACGAAGGCGCTGGCGTAGGCGATGAACCAGCGGTTGCGGAGCGCGTCGCGCATCTCCTTCTGCGTCAGCGCGAGGATCATCCTCGGTCGCATCGATCACTCTCCCGTCTCGCCCTCGATGTCGAAATCGGCGATGGCATACCCCGAGCGGGCGAGCAGCACCAGCGGTTCGGCCTTGCGGTCGGACGCCACGGTCACCAGCACCGCCCGGCCGTTCCGCTGGGCGGGGAAGCCCTCCTGGCGCAAGATGTCGCGAGCGCGGTCGAGGACGAGGGGATCGAGCCCGACGCGCAGCACCAACTCGCGGCCGTCGACGTCCGACGGTTGCGGCCCGTCGACCTGGCGGCCCTGGTCGAGGTAGACGACGCGATCCGCGAGCAACCGCACCTCGCCCCAGCGGTGCGACGTGAAGACGAGCGTCCGTCCCTGGCGCTTCAGCTCCAGCAGCCGCTGCACGAGGTCGCGCTGCGTCCGGGCGTCGAGATTTGCCGTCGGCTCGTCCAGGAGCAGGATCGGCGGGTCCCCCAGCAGCGCCAGGGCCAGGGCCAGCTTCTGTTTCATGCCACCGGAGAGGCTGGCCACCGGTTGGGCGCGCACGTCGCCCAGCGCGAAGTAGTCGAGCTGTCCCAGCGCCTCGGCCAGCGGGACTTCCCGCAGCCGCGCGATCAGGGCCGTCAACTCGCCCACCGTCAGGTCGAAGGTCGGCATCTCCTGCGGGACATAGCCGATCTGACGGCGCACGGCGGTGCCCGCCGTGCGGGGCGAGTGGCCCGCGACGAGGATGTCCCCCTCGTAGCCGCCCCCCAGCAGGCAGCGCAGGAGCGTCGTCTTGCCCGCGCCGTTCGCCCCCCACAGCGCCAGGGCCTCGCCCGCCGCGACGGTCAGCGTGACGTCGTCAACCGCCAGCTTCGCGCCATAGCGCCTGGTCACCCCCTGCAAGGTGATGATCGCCTGGCCCGTCGGCGCGGCCTGGGCGCGGGCCGCGCCGGTTCGCGACCCGGGCGCGATGCGTCGGCCCCACCAGACGAGCGCCGCCGCCAGGATCAGGCAGCAGACGGCGAAGGCGAGCGCCGGCCAGGGGATGCTCGGCGGCGGCAAGGGGATGCCGCCCGGCGCGATCGGGCTCGTCAGCGGGGCCGGGTCGACCAGGATTGGCTCGGTGGGGAAGAGCGGGAATGCGCGTGCCGCGAAATCAACCGCCGTCGCCGCGACACCGAAACGGAAGAGTCGCAAGATCGGTGCGGTGTCCATCAGTTGCTCGGACAACCGCTCGTCCCGATAGGCGACATCGCCGATCCCATCCCCGTCGGCGTCGTAGCCCGCGTAGTCGCTCCAGAAATTCCCGGTGCCCGCCTCGGACCACCGGTTCGCGCCCAACCGCCCGCCGCCGAGCACCGCCACCTGGTCGAGATTGTCGACGAAGGAGTTGCGGCTGAAGATGCTGTTCCGGTCGGACGGGAGGAGCCCGAGCGCGCTGTCGTTATAGGCGAGCAGATTGTCGCGGAAGTGGTTGAAAACGTCGCGAGAGAGCGGCGAATTATCGATGTAGATGCCGATCCGGTTGTCCAGGATTGCGTTCTGCTCCACCTCGACCGCGTCGATCTCCTTCAGGCCAAGGCCCTGCCCGGAGGGGCCGCGGCTGCCCCGCAGGAGATTGGCGCGCACCGTGATGTTGCGCCCGTACATCAGATAGATGCCGACCGAGTTGTGCTCGAGCCGGTTGCGCTCGATCAGGTTGTTGCTGCTGTTCATCAGGTGCAGGCCGTAGCGCCCGCGCGTCACGACATTGTCGCGCACAGTCGAATTGTCGGAGAACCAGACCAGGATATCCCGCGCCACATCGACCCGATTGCCGACGATCTGCGCGTTGTGGCTGTACCAGACCTTGATCGCGTCGCCGCGCACCCCCTCCGGCACCGGCTTGCCGACGATCGTGTTCCCTTCGATCCGGGCGTCGGGTGCCTGGCGCAGGTTGACACCGAAGAGATCGTCGAGGAACTGGTTGTTGAGCAGCGCCACGCGCGGTGCCTCCACGATCACCGCGCTATCCTCCTTGTCGAAGTTGTCGCCGCTATCGCGCACAACGAAGCCCTGCACGGTGACATCCGGCGCGGCCACCTGCACAACCGTGCCGCGATCGCCGCCAGCGATCACGGGCCAGCCGATCCCCGTCAGGCGCACCGGTTTCTCGATGGTCAGCGGCCCCCGATAGCTCCCGCCCCGCACCTGGATCGTCGCGCCCGGCGCGGCCTCGGCGAGCGCGGCCTCGATCGAGGCGTACCGGCAGGTCGCGCAGACCTGCAAGCCCACCACCGGGTCGTCGGCCGCGACCGCACTGCCGCCCCGAAGTAGCGAACAGCCGAGGAGGACGACGCCGACCAGCACTACCGAACGAAGATATCGCATAGCTGCCCTGCCACCGCTACCGCGCCGGGCGGCGGAACCGGAACGCGATCCCGACCAGGGCGAACACCGCCGCCGCCAGCGCCAGGTAGAAACCAGGCTCGAACCGGGCGGTGGTGGAGAATTGCCCCACGCGACCAAGCCCGATCAGGTGCGGGGTGAATGGTTTGATGCTGGTGCTGAGCGCGGCGGACGCGTCGAGATTGTGCCCGGCGCGGTAGAGCCAAAAGAAGAGATCCCCCACGAAGGCCAGCGGGAACGCGACGATGGGGAGCGCGAGCAACGCCGCCAGGCGGGGGCGCAGCAGGGCCGCCAGCACCCCGAGGACGACGATCGCCACGATCGCCACCCGGGCGACGCGGCGTTCAAGGATCGCCGCGTCGCCCAGCTTCATCATCCCGATGTAGTGATTCAGCCCGTCGATCTCGCCCACGTCGCCGGTCAGCTTCTGCGTGTAGAGGGTGATGCTCAGCCCCTTGGGATACTGCGGCGCGTGCAGCATCAGCGTCCAGAAGGGCAGCAGCGTCGAGAGGCCGAGCAGCAGCGCCGCCACCACGAGGAGGAGTCGCGGCCACAGGCCCGCCCGCCGGACGGTCGAGGCGTGGAGCGCCGGGGCTGCCACCGACGCCCGCTCCATCTGCAGTTGCTGCCTGATAGCCATCGTCGTCCTCCCGGGCGATCCTGCGGTGCTGTCCCCCGCCTCGCCCCCGTCACCAGGTCTCGCACCGGGCTAGCGGCCCTTCGGCTTGACCAGGAAGTAGCCCATCATCTCCAGGTGCAGCGCCGAGCAGAACTCGGTGCAGTAGAACGGGAAGGTGCCGGACATATCGGCCTTGAAGGTGATCGTCTCGGTCTTCCCCGGTTCGAGGCTGAGGTTGATGTTCTGGCCGCCGAGCGCGAAGCCGTGAGTGGCGTCGACCGCCCGCTCGATGTTCGTGAGGTGCCAGACGACATCGTCCCCTTCGTTGACCTCGATGGTATCGGGCGTCAGGTGGCTGCGCATCAGCGTCATCCAGATCTCGACCTTCGTCCCGTTGCGCTCGATGCGCTCCTGGCCGGGAGTGGTGGCGTTCGGGTCCTTGCTCCAGGTGATCGCGTTCCAGCCGACCTCCGGGTAGACCTCCAACCCCTTCAGCCGCTCGCGCTTGATGATCTGGGCGTAGTGCGGCTCCCCGAAGCCGAGCGGCATGTCGGCGAGCACCCGGAACTTACTATCCTTGCTGATGTCCAGCAGTTGCAGATTCTGCGGCAGCAGCGGGCCGACGTTCACGAAGCGATCGACCGACCACTTGTTGAGCGCGACCAGGTAGTTACCGGCGGGCTTGGCGGTGTCGCCCTCGGCCGCCGCGATGTGGCCGACGTTGTACTGGACCGGGATCTTCTCGACCAGCTTCCAGCCGTCGTCGCGATAGGGCTTGCCGAGCGACCAGCGGGCGATGGCGCTGTCGAGGAAGAGGCTGGTGTAGGCGTAGCCCTGGTCGTCGTACTGCGTGTGCAGCGGGCCGAGCCCCAGTTCCACCTGGGTCTCCAGGCAATCCTGGAAGCCGAGGATCGGCACGCCGAAGGCATCCTTCTCCGTGGTCCCCTTCTTGATCGCATCCTGGATCTTCTGGAAGCTGTAGATCGTGACGTGCGGGTCGAGCTTGCCCGAGACGACGAGGAAGTCCCCCTTCGGCGTCACGTCCACACCATGCGGGCTCTTGGGTTCGGGCACCAGGAAGAGGATCCCCTCGCTGATGGCGGTCTGCAACCGGATGACGTTGAACTCCTTGATCTGGTTGCTGCGGCCCTTCATCTTCTCGGCCTTGCCGGCCTTGACGACTTCGGCCGCCTTGCGGTAGTTGATGACGTGCAGGTAGTCCATGTCGCGCTGGGACGCGCCGATCTCCATGAATGGCTTGCCGGTGTCGCCGTTCTGGCCGATCGCCATCTCGGTGTTGAAGGAGTTCCAGAAGGCCCAGCCGTCGGAGACTCCCTTGCCGGCATCGGCCAGGTCGCGGAAGTAGGGTGGGGTCTCGATGCCGAACGACTCCTCCGGGATGATGCGCGCCTTCTGGCGATCGAACTTCCAGAGGCAGATCAGGCCGCGATACTTCTCCTTATACTCGCTCAGCGGCGCGTACTCCCAGCCAAGCGGCGTGGAATACTGATCGGCCTCCAGGACATAGTCGGTGTTGGGCGTGACGAACGCGCCGCCGTGCTCATTGATCAGCAGCGGGTTCTTGATGATCTGCTTCGTGGCGAAGTCGCGCAGGTCAACAACCGCCAGCCGACCGTTCGCCTTCTCGTTGATGAAGAGGAACTGGCCGTCGTACTCGCCGTTGGTCTCGCTCAGCGCCGGGTGGTGCGTGTCGCCGTAGAGGATCGGTTTTCCATTGACATAGCCACCCTCCAGGACCCCCCGCGTCTCGTCGCTGTAGCCGTAGCCCTGCCACGGCTCGGGCGTGTAGACGGCGATCGTCTTCAGCACGCGCATCGAGGGGATGCTGATGACGAAGATCTGCCCGCCGTGGCCGCTCGACGCGAACATCACGTAGTCTTCCAACTGGCCCGAGGGCATGTAGGTCTTCAAGGCTGCGGTCACGTCATCGGCGGACAGCTTGCGCGCGGCGATCACGTCCTGCGCAGCGGCGGTGAGCCCCGCGCCAGCCCCTGCAGTCGGCGTGGTCTTCGTGCCGCCGATACTACAGGCGCTGAGCAGCGCCGACCCAACCGGGAGCGCGGCTGCCGCCCCGAGCCCGCCGAGGAAGCGTCGCCGGTTGACCTGCCACTTCGCCTTCTTGGTCACCGGATCGTCCGATTGCTTACCCATCGCCAGCCCTCCTTTGCGGGCCGTGCGGCGGCCCGCCCCGGTATGTCACTCAAGGGCGTCCGGCCGCGCCGTCGCCCACGATCAGCGTGCCCTTGATCCACTGCTCCTGCAGATGAGCGCGCCCCTGCTCGGCCGTGGCACACCAGAAGGTGTAGGTTCCCGGGCGAGCGAGCGCGAACGTGCCCGTGGCCTCGCCGCCACCCGGCTCGGCCGTGACCGCCCCCGCGACCCCTTCGATCGTCAGGGTGCGCTCGGCCTGGCCGTGGTTGTGGAACGTGATCGGCAGCAGCCCCGGTGCCGCGACGCGGACCTCGCGCGGCCCGCACCCCGTGTCGACCGCCATGATGACGATCGCGGATGCGCCGCCGGTCGTCACCGCCCCCATCTCCATTGGCCCCGGCGCAGTCGTCGCCCCGGCCCACCAGCTCCGGGCCGCGAGCCCCACCAGCGTCAGCAGCGCCGCGCCGAGCACCAGCGCCGCGATCGCCCACCGGGACTGCGGCCTGCGGAACGCGGCGACCGAACGGGCCACCGCCGGACTGGTCTGCTCGCCCGAGACCATCATCGGGATCCTCCTGCGGCCATCGCGCATGGTTAGGGGGCGGAAGCGCAGCGCACGGCGCACGTCCCGCCAGCCGCGCGAGCACTGGCGCTCGCGCGGCGGATCCGGCTCACTTCACCGTCAGTTTGGCGACCATGCCGGCCTCGGTGTGCCCGGCAATCTTGCAGAGGATCTTGTACTCCCCTGCCTTGAGTCCCTTGATCGTCAGGTTCGTGGTCGAGCCCCCCTTGAGCGTCGGGCTGGTATAGTTGATCCCATTGCCCTCGACCGTGAACTGGTGCTCGAGCGGGGCCGGGTTCTTCACGACGAAGGTCACATCCCCCGCAGTCGCGGAATAGGCCGTCCTATCCCACTTGAGCGCCATGGTCGCATCGGCAGTCACCGCCACCGTCTGCGTCACGGCGTCGGCGAAGAAGTCGGTGCCCCCGTATTGGCTGCCCCCCTTCACGGTGGCGGCGCTGGTAGCCTTGGTATTTGAGGCACCACTGGTTCCGGTTCCGCACGCAACGAGCGCGATGCTGAGCATGAGCAGCAGCAAGCCCGCCGGTACCAATCGCAGGATCATGCGCATCTTCCACCTCTCCTTCGATCCTTCGCCGTTCCGGGCGTGTCGCCCGACGGCACTACATCGAGAATAGCGGGCTTGTGCGGACATGACCCCGGCCCTTGGGGTGGACTTTCGCGCCGCGCGATCCCACCCCAAAGGGTAGGATTTCGCCCCGGACTGAACGGTTCGGGGCGGCGCGGGCCGCCTGAGCTGGCGCAGGTGCGCACCGGGGCCGAGGGGGACGCAGCCGCCGCGTGCTCGTTCATCGCGCTGTCTGGGTCGCGAAGGGCGGGCACCAAGCCCGGTGCCGAGGATGACCACCGAGGAGAGCCCATCGGCCCTTCAGTTACGCGCTCGCCGTTTTGCTCTGAGCGCGCCAGCGCCAGGTCTCTCGCGCATAAGAAAAGGGGGACGCTCGGTAGAGCGTCCCCCTTTGATTGCTGACCGATGGTGTTAGCGGCGACCGCCCATGCTCGATTGCTTCTTGGCGCGGGCGCGCTCGTGCTCTTGCAGGAGGCGCTTGCGGAGACGGGTGTGCTTGGGGGTGACTTCGAGCAGTTCGTCCTCGGCGAGGAAGTCGAGGTTCTGTTCGAGGCTCAACTTCAGGGGCGGGGTGAGGCGCACGTCGATGTCGCTGGTGGAGGCGCGCATGTTGGTGAGCTTCTTCCCCTTGCAGACATTGACGACGAGGTCGTTGTCCTTGGCGTTGACGCCGACGACCATGCCCTCGTAGACCTCCTCGCCCGGCTCCACGAAGGTCATGCCGCGCTCCTGCGCCGCCGCGAGGCCGTAGGTGAGGGCGGTGCCGGTCTCGTGGGCGACGAGCGCGCCGTTGCGGGTGGTGCCGATCGGGCCAGCCCAGGGCTGGTAACCGCTCAGCAGGCTGCTCATCACCCCCTCGCCGCGCGTGGCGGTGAGGAAGTTGTTGCGGAAGCCGATCAGGCCGCGCGTCGGGACGTCGAACTCCAGGCGGGCGCGGCCGTTGTCGTCGTGGATGAGGTTGGTCATCGCGGCGCGACGCGGGCCGAGCATCTCGGTGACGGTGCCGATGGAGGGTTCGGGCACGTCGATGAAGACGTGCTCGTAGGGCTCGTGGCGCTTGCCGTCGATCTCCTTGGTGATGACCTCGGGGCGAGAGACCTGGAACTCGATCCCTTCGCGGCGCATCGTCTCGATCAGGATGGAGAGGTGCAACTCGCCGCGCCCGGCGACCTCGAAGATGTCGGCCGATTCGGTCGGGCGGAAGCGGAGGGCGACGTTGGTCTCGATCTCGCGCTCCAGGCGGGCGCGGAGCTGGCGGGAGGTGACGGGGTTGCCGTCGCGCCCGGCGAAGGGGCTGGTGTTGACGCCGAAGGTGAGCTGCAGCGTCGGTTCCTCGACCGCGATGGAAGGGAGCGAGCCGGGATCGGCGGGATCGGCGATGGTGTCGCTGATCGTGATCTCGGGCACGCCGGCGAAGGCGACGATGTCGCCCGCCGCGCTCTCGGCGACTTCCTGGCGGCCGAGGCCCTGGTAGGTCGCCAGCCAGGTGAGCTTGTGGTTCGCGATCGTGCCGTCGGGGCGGACGAGCGCGACCTGCTGTCCATTGGCGATGCGACCCTGGGTGATGCGACCAATGCCGATCCGGCCCCGGTGGGAGTCGTAGTCGAGGGTGGTCACCAGGAGCCGCAGCGGGGCGTCGGCGTCGGCGACCGGGGCGGGGATGTGGTCGAGGATGGCCGCGAAGAGCGGGCGCAGGTCCTCTTCCAGGGCGTCGGGCGCGAGCCCGGCGGTGCCCTGCTTGGCGATGGCGTAGATGACGGGGAAGTCGAGCTGCGCCTCGTCGGTGGCGAGGTCGAGGAAGAGGTCCTGGGTCATCGAGAGGACCTCGTCGGGGCGGGCGCTGGGGCGATCGATCTTGTTGATGACGACGATCGGGCGCAGGCCGAGACCGAGGGCCTTGCTGAGGACGAAGCGGGTCTGGGGCATCGGGCCTTCGACGGCGTCCACGAGCAGCAGGCAGCCATCGGCCATGTTCAGGACGCGCTCGACCTCGCCGCCGAAGTCGGCGTGACCGGGGGTGTCGATGATGTTGATCTTGACGCCTTCGTAGGTGATGGCGGTGTTCTTGGCGAGGATGGTGATGCCGCGCTCGCGCTCCAGGTCGTTGGAGTCCATGATCAGCGACCCGGCGGCGTCGGGATCGCGGAAGACGTGGGCCTGCTTGAGCAAGCCGTCCACGAGGGTGGTCTTGCCGTGATCGACGTGGGCGATGATCGCGACGTTGCGGATATCGGTGCGGACGGGGGCGAGCGTCGCGGGACTCTCGATAGTAGCGGTCATGCGGTGAACCTACCTCATGTGCGATGGTGTGTGAATCGACCGAATCAAATGGAGTAGCGGTGTGCAATCAACGGCCCGTGCGTCTCCACACGGGCCAAACGTACGCTGTGCTGCGGGAAGTATAGCAGCAGCGCGACGTTATGTCGAAGATATGGGCGAGCGTGGGCGAGGATGAGTAGTCGGGTGGTCTGGTAGTCGGGTGGTCGGATAGCCGGGTGGGGGGGCGGAAAGTAGGTTTGATTTGCTGTTTTCACTCTTCCTCTTCCTCTCTTCTCGGGGCGGGGTGGGGCAAGGCGAAAGAAGGACGGTTGAACCGCCAAGATGCCAAGGACGCCAAGACGAGGAGAGAAGAGAGTGGAGAGTGGAGAGAAAGGGTGCGAAGACCGCAGAGGCGCAGAGCGCAGAGAACAGCAGAGACGAGAAGGGACGGATTGAACCACAGAGGACAGAGGGCACGGAGACGAGAAGAGAAGGGAGAAGAGAGAGGGGCGGATGCTGCGCTGAGATCAGCATGATAGGGGGAGGGGGCAGTGATCATGGTGGCCTCCATTCTTGGGTGGCGTGCGGGCCGTGAGCGATGCGGGTGCCGTTCCGACGAGGGCGGGTCGGTGACCCGCCCCTACCGGGATGGGTGGCTGGGGGCGATGCGGGTGGCGGGGCCGCGCGGGCGCTTCGCGAAGCGCCCCTACCTCTATCTACCCGTCGTGGGGGGCTGATCATGCCAACATGGCGGAATACTGGTTGCTTGTTGGTCGAGATGACAAGGTTGGCGCTGGGAGAGGGAGAGGGAGGGAAGGGCGGGGGTGAGGGCCGCCCTTCCCGAGGGAGTCAGGCGGTGGGGTTGAGGGCTTGTTCGACTTCTTTGGAGTAGTTGACGGAGTGCATGCCGCCGGAGCGGCGGAGGATTTCGCTGTAGGGGATGGGCTGCGGGCCGAAGGAGATTTCGCGGGCGAGGGTGGCGTCGTCGAGGGTGCCGACGTAGGCGATCAGGTTTTCGTGGACGGTGTGGAACTCGGCCAGGAGGTCGTCGCGGCTATTGGCGATGCGCTCGTTGACGCGATCCTGGTTCCAGTGGTTCACATCGAAGCCGCCACCGGCCGGGGGATTGCCTGCGGCGCGGTTGCCCATCATCTCGTAGCCTTTGGCGCGGCCGGCGAGGTGGGCGAGGATCTCCTTGGCGGTCCAGCCGCCTTCCGATTCGTGGACCCTGGTCTGGAGCTGCTCGTCGGTGAGCGAGCCGAAGGTGCGATCGACCTGCGCGATGCCTTCGCGGATGGCGGCGGTGATTTCCTCTTTGGTGGCCACGGTGCCTCCTTCCTCACGTTTGACGGGTGCCACGCCGGATGGCACTGCGAGAACCATACCAGAAACGGCGAGGGGACCGGTTTCGCGGTACACTTGCCAGATAGGTTCAACGTTCAAAGTTCAAGGTTCGAGGGGACGGTTGGAAGGTTTGAAGGTTTGAAGGTTGGGCTATCGCGACAGGTGCCAAAATCCGAACCTTCGAACTTTCGAACCTTCCAACCTGGAACTCGGAACTAACTGCACTAGGCTCATTTCGCGGGAGTGGCGGTGGCGACGGAATTGCTGACGATCGGGCAACTGGCGAAGCGCGCGGGGGTGCGGCCTTCGACGCTGCGCTTCTACGAGGCGGAGGGGTTGCTGACGCCGTCCGGGCGTTCGGAGTCGGGCTACAGGCTCTACGGCCCGGAGGATGAGCAGGCGCTGCTCTTTATTCAGCGCACGCACCGGCTGGGCTTCGCGCTGGCCGACGTTGGCACGTTGCTGACGAGCTGGCGCAAGGGGGACGCGAGCGCGGCCGGGGTGATCGAGACGGCGGAGCGGCGGTTCATGGCACTGGAGCGGCAGGTGACGCAGCTGCTGGTGGCGCAGCACGAGCTGGGGCTGTTCCTGCGCGATTTGCGCGAGCGGGCGGGCGGCGCGACGCCGTCGTTCGACCAGTTGCTCGACCGGGTCTGCGCCGATCCGCTGAGCCAGCCGCCGGAGGAGACGCTGACCTGGCTGCTGCGCGCGATCGGCTGCCGGTTGCAGAGTCCGGAGGGGCGGGCGCTGCTCGATCAGCTGCGCGGGCAGCATATTCATCTCTGGCAGGCGGGGGATGAGTACCACATCCTCGTCGTCAGCGATGACCGGGCGGTCGGCGCTGCGCTTGAGGCGCTGGCGAATCTGGAGGCCGATTGCCTGGCGCACGCGCACGAGGACCAGGCACCAGAGCTGGCGCACAATGAGGAGGGTTTCCTCCTGGTGGCGCGCGGGCCGCACGCGTTTTTGTTCGCGCGGTTGTTTTTGGCGTTGGAGCAGGAGGCGGCGTGAGTGAGTCGGGCAGTCGGGCGGTCGGATAGTCGGGTAGTCGTCGGTCGTCAGTCGTCAGGGGAGAGACGGACCTCGCCCCGCCGCCTGCGGGCGGCGACCGCCACCCACTGCGGTGGGTACCCGGCCGCGAGGAGCGGAGAGAGTTAATCCGCCAGGCAATTGCGAACTGGGATACGCGGGCGAAACCTGCCGATGCGAAGCGGCGCATGATCGGGCGAGGAGGGAGCAACGATGAGCCGCTCGCGCAGGAAGCATCCGTTTATTGCGCTCTGTACCGCCGCGTCGGAGAAGGATGACAAGGTGCATAATCACCGGCGGTACCGGCGCGCGGTGAAGTTGGCGCTGCACGCGGGGTCGGAGACGCTGCCGATCGAGAAGGAACTTTCGAATCCCTGGGCGATGGCGAAGGATGGCAAGACGCGCCTGAGCAAGAATGATCGCTGGCTCGATTATGACAAAATGATGCGGAAGTAGCCCCCTCCGCCTGCTCCCTGTGCTTCCCTTTCTTCACAAACGGTGCCCACGATGGCGATCGACCAGGGTGGACGGCGGTTGCCGTCGCGCCGGGTGGCGACCGTGCGGGTGAGCGCCGACCGGCGCGGGCGATGCGCAATCGTGGGATTGTCCCCGGAATGGCTTGACATTCAAGCTGGGTTGAAGGTGTACGCTTGGTGCAATGAATGATGGTTCGTATGGAGGGGCGGATGGCCGCGCCACGGACTAACCAGATGTACTTGATTCGCGGGATGGATTGCGCGGCGTGCGCGAAGACGGTCGAGCAGGGCGTCGCGCAGCTGCCGGGCGTGGAAACCTGCACCCTGACCTTCCCGACGGCGAAGCTGTCGGTGTCGGGGCCGGTGGCGCGCGAGGCGATTTTCGAGCGCGTCGAGGCGCTGGGCTACGGCATTGGCGACGTTGAGGAGGCCGGGCCGCAGCAAAAAGCGGCGACGCCGAACTTCGGGCGCTTCCTCTGGGGGCGTTGGGAGACGCGGCTGGCGCTGCTGGGCGCGCTGCTGATCCTGCCGGGATTGATCGTGACCGAGATCGGGCGGCGGGAGTATCTGCTGATCGATCTTTCCTCGGCGCTGGCGTTGATCGTGGCGGGCGGGCCGATCGTGCGGAGCGCCTGGCGGGCGCTGCGGGTGAACCGGACGATCACGATCAATCTGCTGATGACGATCGCGAGCGTCGGGGCGCTGGCGATCGGGGCGTATACCGAGGCGGGGATGGTGATGGTCCTCTTCGCGCTCGGCGAGGCGTTGGAGGGGTATACGGCCGCGAAGGCGCGCGATGCGATCCAGGGGTTGGCGTCGCTGGCCCCGGCGACGGCGCTGCGGCTGGCGCAGCACGGCGACCACCAGCATGAGGAAGAGGTGCCCGTCGCTGAGCTGGCGATTGGTGATCTGATCGTGGTGAAGCCGGGCGCGAGCATCCCGATGGATGGGCGCGTGGCGCGCGGCGCGTCGTCGGTGAACCAGGCGGCGATCACTGGCGAGAGTCGGCTGATCGAGAAGGGGCCGGGGGCGGAACTCTTCGCCGGGAGTATCAATGGCGAGGGGAGCCTGGAGGTCGAGGTCACGCGGCTGGCGGCGGATACCACGATCAGCCGGATGATCGCGCTGGTGGAGGAGGCGCAGGAGCGCCGCGCCCCGGCGCAGCGTTTCGTGGATACCTTTGCGAGTCGCTATACCCCGGCGGTGATCGTGCTGGCGGCGCTGGTGGCGGTGGTGCCGCCGCTGGTGTCGGGGCAGCCGTTCCTCGATACGTCAGACCCGACGCGGGGCTGGCTCTACCGGGCGCTGGCGCTGCTGGTGGTGGCCTGCCCCTGCGCGCTGGTGATCAGCGTGCCGGTGAGCGTAATCAGCGCGCTGAGCAACGCGGCGCGGCGCGGGGTGCTGATCAAGGGTGGGGCGTACCTGGAGCAGTTGGCGAAGGTGCGCGCGGTGGCGTTCGACAAGACGGGGACGCTGACGGCAGGCGCGCCGGCGGTGGTCGGCCTGCGCTCGGTGGATTGCACGAATGCGACGGGCACAATTTCCGGCGACTGCGCGGCCTGCGAGGAGATGCTGGCGCTGGCGCACGCGGTGGAGCGGCGCAGCGAGCACCCGCTGGCGAAGGCGATTGTGGCGGCGGGGAGTGCGCGCGGGATCGACCGGCGCTACCCGGCGGCGGACGAGGAGCGGGCGCAGACCGGGCGCGGCGTGACGGGTCTGGTGGCCGGGCGCACGGTGACCATCGGGAGCCACGCGTCGTTCGAGACGACGATCCCGCACCCGGCGGAGCACTGCCAGGCGGCGCGCGACGACGCGGACGAGGGTCGCACGCCGGTGTTGCTGAGCGCCGATGGGGCCTACCGGGGCACGATCACGGTCGCCGATGCGGTGCGCGATAGCAGCCGGGACGTGATCGCGGAGTTGAAGGGACTCGGGCTGGGCGCCGTGGCGATGCTGACGGGCGACAATGCGGGGACGGCGCGGCGGATCGGCGCGGACCTGGGCGTGACCGATATCCGGGCAGAGCTGCTGCCGGAGCAGAAGGTGGCGGCGGTCGAGGCGTTGCAGCGCGAGCACGGGCCGCTGGCGATGGTCGGCGACGGGATCAACGACACCCCGGCGCTGGCGACGGCGTCGGTCGGGATCGCGATCGGCGGCGCGGGCGGCGGCACGGCGCAGGCGATGGAGACGGCCGATATCACGCTACTCGGCGGCGATTTGCGGCAGTTGCCGTTCCTCTTCCGGCTGAGCCGGGCGACGATGCGGACGATCCAGGCGAACGTGGTGGCGAGCCTGGGCGCGAAGGCGGTGGTGCTGGCGCTGATCGTGGCAGGCCTGGGCACGATGTGGATGGCGGTGCTGGCGGATGTGGGGATCGCGCTGCTGGTGACGCTGAATGGGATGCGGTTGCTGCGGCGGCCTGAGTAGGGGCGTGGGATGTGGAGAGTGGAGAGTGGAGAGAAGAGAGAAGAGGGACGAAGACCGCAGAGACGCGGAGACGCAGAGAACGACGCAGAGACGAACGAGGAGGACGCGGGGTTTGTACCGCGCCCTCCTCTTTGTTTTGGAGTGTTGTGGTGTTGCGGAGAGCGCCCGGAGATGAAGTCTCCGGGCTACGAGACTGCGCCGGATCACTCCGGCTAGAGCGGTGGGAGGTGTGGTGGATCGCCATCGTAGGCGAATCACCGCGTCGAGAAGGCGTGACGTTGGCAGAACCCTCTGTACGCCCTGCCTCCGGGTTGTGCCGCTATACTTGGTAGGCTTGAGGGTGCCGCAAGGAGGGGAGTGCATGGCTTCGCGCGCCAGGATCGCGGTGATCACGGATGCCCACGCCAATGTGTTGGCTCTCGATGCGGCGCTGGCGGCGATCGCCGGTGCCGATTGCGACGCCATCTTCCACACCGGCGACGCGATCGGAATCGGTCCGTATCCCGCCGAGTGTCTCGATCGGCTGCTCCATACGCCGGATATGCACTTTCTCATGGGCAATCACGATGAGTTGTTCGCCCACGGCCTGCCCGCGCCCCGGCCGGAGTGGATGAGCGAGGGGGAGGAGGCGCACCAGCGCTGGACCCATGCCCAGCTCGACCCAGCCCTGCGCGCGGTCGTGGCCGGCTGGCCTTGGGCGATACGCGCCGAATATGCTTCGCTGGCTGTTTCATATCAGCACTATGCCCTGGACGCGGATGGGCAGGGGCTTGGTCCCTTCATTGCCAAGCCTGACGCTGTCGCTTTCGACCGCGCCTTCCCGGACAATGGCACCGCCCTCTTTTTCTATGGCCACGATCACCAGATCTCCGATCTGCAAGGTCGGGCGCGCTACATCAATCCTGGCGCGCTCGGCTGCCACTCGGCCCCGCTCGCGCGCTTCGCGATCCTCGATATTGGCGACGACGGCGAGTATGCCGTGCGCCACGAGGCCGTCCCCTACGACGAGGCACCGCTCCTCAGCGCCTTCGCGGAAAGGGAGGTGCCGGAGCGCGACTTCATCCTGCGCGCCTTCTTCGGCAAGGTGGCTGGTGGCCCGGAGCGCGCGTGACGGCTGCCGCTCTGGGGGATTGGGCGGCGCGTTTGTGCTCCGACCGCGCGCACTCTTGCCATCACCGCAATTTATGGTAATATGGCACCATCGCTGTGGTCCAGGCTGGGCCAGGCGACCGATTCTGCGACAACCGCAACATTCCCCCGCTTTTGCCCTTGACAAGCGCCCGCTGTCTGGGTATCCTTATTCTTTGCTGCTTGGGTCAGCGGGGTAAGGCATATAGAAGCGGTCGCGAATGCAGTGTGGCGACCAGACAGTCGAATCAGTACGCGGGAGGACAACAAACCGACCTCCCGCTTTGCGTTGGGCCGTGAATACAAGCGTGCGATACATCCCCCCTCCTCCAGGGAAGTGGCGGTGGCATGGTCATGCCGCCCCATCGCAGCATCACGCCCCCGCGCCACCTGGCTGACTCGCGACGAGCACGCGTCACACGGCACGACAAGGTACGCACCGCCACTCGTCGCGACGGATTGTTCCGAAATCCGCCCCTGCCCGTACACCCGTGCAGCACCCCGGAATGGCTGGCCGGTCCACTAGTAAGGAGCGAGCATGACAATTGAAGTCCAAAGCAAGGTGACCGGCAACGGAGCCGGTACGCTCACTGCTGTGCGGGGCTCCCTCGGGAGTGGCCTGCGCGTCGAGCGGCGCTCCTATGCCCGGATCCCGTCCGTCCTGGATGCCCCCAATCTGGTGCAGATCCAGCTCGATTCGTTCAAGTGGTTTGTCAGCGAAGGTTTGCAGGAGCTCTTTAACGAGATCTCGCCGATCCAGGACTATAACCAGAAGAGCATGGATCTCCGCTTCCCGGCGTACGAGTTCCACCCGCCGCGCGCGTCGGTCGATCTCTGCCGCGAGCGCGACATGACCTACGCCGCGCCGCTCTACGTCACCGCCTCGCTGCTGGTGAAGGAGACGGGCGAGATCAAGGAGAGCCAGGTCTACCTCGGCGAGTTCCCGATGATGACCGAGGATGGCACCTTCATCATCAACGGGGCCGAGCGCGTCGTCGTCTCGCAGCTCGTCCGCTCGCCGGGCGTCTACTTCACCGCGCCCGAGGACCCCGGCACCGGCCGCCGCCTCTTCGCGGCGAAGCTGATCCCGAATCGCGGCGCGTGGCTCGAATTCGAGACCTCCAACCGCGACGTGCTCTCGGTGAAGGTTGACCGCAAGCGCAAGATGCCGGTGACGATCCTGCTGCGCGCGATCGGCTATTCGTCGAACGAAGAGATCATGGAACTCTTCGCCGACGTGGACACCAACCCGGATCATCAGTACATTCGCTCCACGCTGGAGCGCGAGCCGACCAAGAACAAGGACCAGGCGATCATCGAGCTCTACCATCGCCTGCGCCCCGGCGACCCGCCGACCCGCGAGAACGCGCAGGCGCTGTTGGAGAATCTGTTCTTCAACCCGCGCCGCTACGACCTCGCCAAGGTGGGGCGCTACAAGCTGAACAAGCGGCTGAAGCAGGAGAAGGACGTTCGCACGCTGACGAACGACGACATCATCGCCATCCTGAAGACGATGATTCAGCACAACAACGAGCAGGGCAAGCCGGACGACATCGACCACCTGGGCAATCGCCGCGTCCGCGCGGTGGGCGAGCTGATCCAGATGCAGATGCGCCTCGGTCTGGCCCGCATGGAGCGCGTCGTCCGCGAGCGCATGACGATCCAGGACCTGAACACGGTCACGCCGAACGCGCTGATCAACACCCGCCCGATCATGGCGGCGGTGCGCGAGTTCTTCGGCGGCAGCCAGCTGTCGCAGTTCATGGACCAGACGAATCCGCTGGCCGAGCTGACGCACAAGCGCCGCCTCTCGGCCCTTGGCCCCGGCGGTCTGAGTCGCGACCGCGCCGGGTTCGACGTGCGCGACGTGCATTACTCGCACTATGGCCGCATCTGCCCGATCGAGACGCCTGAAGGGCCGAACATCGGTCTGATCGGTTCGCTGGCGACCTACGGGCGGATCAACCAGTACGGCTTCATCGAGACGCCCTACCGCCGCGTGATCAACACGCTCGACGTGCAGCGCGACAATGGCCGCGACGCCGATCTCCTCATCCACCAGGTGCTGCGCGACGACGTGCTGCACCCGGAGTCGGGTGAGGTGATCGCGGAGTCGGGCACCGAGATCGACGAGGCGCTGCTCGGCACGATCAAGGCGAGCGGCATCCGCAACGTGCGGATCAAGCCGTTTGTCTCGCAGCAGATCGAGTACCTCTCCGCCGACCGCGAGGAGGAGTTTGTCGTGGCGCAGGCGAACTCGCGCCTGGACGACTACTTCCGCTTCATCGAGGAGCGCGTCGAGGCCCGCAAGGAGGACAACTACTTCATCTCCGCCGCCGAGCAGGTCGACTACATGGATGTGTCGCCCAAGCAGGTGGTCAGCGTCGCCGGTACGCTGATCCCCTTCCTGGAGCACGACGACGCCAACCGCGCGCTGATGGGCTCGAACATGCAGCGCCAGGCGGTGCCACTGCTGCGCCCCGACTCGCCGATCGTCGGCACCGGCATGGAGTACCAGGCGGCGCGCGACTCCGGCCAGGTGGTCGTGGCGAAGGAGGGCGGTGTCGTCCTCTCGTCCACCAGCCACCGGATCGTGATCCAGGAGGATAGCGGCGAGGTCCACGAGTACCAGCTGCAGAAGTTCCGCCGCTCGAACCAGGACACCTGCATCAACCACCGCCCGATCGTGAAGAAGGGCAACCGCGTCGAGGCGCTGCAGGTCATCGCCGACTCCTCCTCGACCGACAAGGGGGAGCTGGCGCTCGGGCAGAACGTGCTGGTCGCCTTCATGCCGTTCGACGGCGGCAACTACGAGGACGCCATCCTGCTCAGCGAGCGGCTGGTGCGCGACGATGTCTTCACCTCGATCCACATCGAGAAGTACGAGACCGAGGCGCGCGACACCAAGCTGGGGCCGGAGGAGATCACGCGCGACATCCCGAACGTCGGCGAGGATAGCCTCTCCGATCTGGACGAGGACGGCATCATCCGCGTCGGCGCGGAGGTCCGGCCGAACGACATCCTCGTCGGCAAGGTCACGCCGCGCGGCGAGACCGAGCTGTCGGCGGAGGAGCGGCTGCTGCGCGCGATCTTCGGTGAGAAGGCGCGCGAGGTGAAGGACACCAGCCTGCGCGTGCCGCACGGTGTCCACGGCAAGGTGATCGACGTCAAGCAGTTCAAGCGCGAGGATACCGAGCTGCCGGCCGGTGTCAACCAGATGGTCCGCGTCTCGATCGCCCAGAAGCGCAAGATCAGCGAGGGCGACAAGATGGCGGGTCGCCACGGCAATAAGGGCGTCATCTCGCGCATCCTGCCGGTGGAGGATATGCCCTACCTGCCGGATGGCACGCCGGTTGACATCATCCTCAACCCGCTCGGCGTGCCCTCCCGCATGAACATCGGGCAGCTGCTGGAGACGACGCTCGGCTGGGCGGCGTTCAATCAGGGGATCAAGATCGCCACGCCGGTCTTCGACGGCGCGAGCGAGGCGCAGATCGGCGAGGAGTTGCAGGCGACCGGCCTGCCGAACGACGGCAAGATCTACCTCTACGACGGGCGCACCGGCGAGCGGTTCGACCGCCCCACGGTCGTCGGCGTCATCTATATGTTGAAGCTGGCGCACCTCGTGGAGGACAAGATCCACGCGCGCTCGACCGGTCCGTACTCGCTGGTCACGCAGCAGCCGCTGGGTGGGAAGGCGCAGTTCGGCGGCCAGCGCTTCGGCGAGATGGAGGTCTGGGCGCTCGAAGCCTACGGCGCGGCGAACACCCTCCAGGAGATGCTCACCGTCAAGTCGGACGACGTCGTCGGTCGCGTGAAGACCTACGAGTCGATCGTCAAGGGCGAGGAGATCGTCGAGGCGGGCGTGCCCGAGTCGTTCAAGGTGCTGGTGAAGGAGCTGCGCTCGCTCGGCCTCTCGATCGAGGTGATCAACGAGGACGAGGAGACGGTCGAGTTCACCGAGGACACCTCGCGCGACCTCCTGACCAACCTGGATCGCATCAATCTGAGCGGCTTCGAGAAGACCGAGGCCTAGCGAAGTACGAACGACGAAGTACGAAGTACGAAGTAGCAGTTGCCTGGGGCAAAGTTACTTCGTACTTCCAACTTCGTACTTCGTACTTCCCCATGGGGGAAACTGTGCTTGACGTGAACGATTTCGATGCGATTCGGATCAGCCTGGCGTCGCCGGAGGCGATTCGCAGCTGGTCCTATGGGGAGGTGACGAAGCCGGAGACGATCAACTATCGCACGCTCAAGCCGGAGCACGGCGGCCTCTTCTGCGAGCGCATCTTCGGTCCGTCGCGCGACTGGGAGTGCTACTGCGGCAAGTACAAGCGGATCCGCTTCAAGGGGATCATCTGCGACAAGTGCGGCGTCGAAGTGGCGCGGTCGAAGGTGCGCCGCGAGCGCATGGGCCACATCGAGCTCGCCGCGCCCGCCAGCCACATCTGGTTCGTGAAGGGCACGCCGAGCCGCCTCGGCCTGCTGCTCGACATCTCGCCGCGCAACCTGGAGCGGATCATCTACTTCGCGGCCTACCTTGTCACCGAGGTGGACAACAACGCGAAGCAGGCGCGCGTCCTGCAACTCCAGAAGGAGATGGAGGAGGAGATCGCCGACCTCGACGCCGAATTGAAGGAGTCGGTCGACGAACTCGACGAGGGGCTGCGCTCGCAGCTCGCGAACCTCTCGGGCGGGCAGGTTGGCCTGAGCGATGATGTGAAGGCCCGCCAGGATCGCCTGACGCAGGAGCGCAGCGCGCGGTACAAGGAAGTGCGCGAGGCCCTGGAGGAGCACCTCGGCGAGGCGGCGAAGGAAGAACACGCCTACTTCGACCGGATCATCGTCCGCGTCGGCGAGATGATCAACGAGGACCGGCTCGACGCGCTGGAAGTCGCGCACGACGAGGCGCTGCAGGCGATCATCGCCGATGCCGAGCACGAGCTGGGCAGCAGCCAGGCCCTCAGCGAGGCCGAGCGCGACCAGCTGCTCTACGACTCCAACGAGCGCAAGGAGAAGCAGTCGGCCGAGATCGAGCGCGAGAAGCAGGCGATCAAGGCCGACTACGACGCGCGCATCAGCGCGCTGGAGAAGCTCCAGCCGCTCCAGATCCTCACCGAGGTGCAGCGCAACGAGCTGCTGGAGGATGGTCGCGGCATCTTCCGGGCCGGCATGGGGGCCGAGGCGGTCTACGATGTCGTGCAGCGCGCCAACCTGGATGACGAGGCGACGAGTCTCCGCCAGGACATGGCGACGATGACCGGACTGAAGAAGAAGAAGGCGACCAAGCGCCTGCGCGTGATCGAGGCGCTGCGCAAGGGGAACAATCGCCCCGAGTGGATGATCTTCACCGCGCTGCCGGTCATCCCGCCCGACCTGCGCCCGATGGTGCAGCTCGACGGTGGCCGCTTTGCCACCAGCGACCTGAACGACCTCTACCGGCGCGTGATCAACCGCAACAACCGCCTCCGCCGCCTGCTCGACTTGCAGGCGCCCGACATCATCGTGCGCAACGAGAAGCGCATGTTGCAGGAGGCGGTGGACGCGCTGATCGACAACGGCCGGCGCGGCCGGGTCGTCTCCGGCTCGGGCAAGCACAAGCTGAAGAGCCTCAGCGACATGCTGAAGGGCAAGCAGGGGCGCTTCCGCCAGAACCTGCTCGGCAAGCGCGTGGACTACTCCGGGCGCTCCGTGATCGTCGTCGGCCCGACGCTGGAGCTGCACCAGTGCGGCCTGCCGAAGCGGATGGCGCTGGAACTCTTCAAGCCGTTCGTGATGCGGCGGCTGGTGGAGCGCGGCTACGCCCACAACATCAAGGCGGCCAAGCGCGTGGTCGAGCGCGTCGATCCGCGCGTCTGGGAGGTGCTGGAGGAGGTCGTCGAGAACTACCTCGTCCTGCTGAACCGCGCCCCGACGCTGCACCGCCTCGGCATCCAGGCCTTCGAGGTCAAGCTGGTGGAGGGGTCGGCGATCCAGATCCACCCGCTGGTCTGCCAGGCTTACAACGCCGACTTCGACGGCGACCAGATGGCCGTCCATGTGCCGCTTTCCAAGGCCGCGCAGGCCGAGGCGCGCGAGCGGATGCTCTCGCTGCACAACCTGCTCTCCCCGTCGAACGGCGACCCGATCATCACGCCGCAGCAGGACATCGTGCTCGGCTGCTACTACATGACCCTGCCGCGCGACGGCGCGAAGGGGGAGGGCAAGGTCTTCGCCAGCGTCGAGGAGTTGATCCTCGCCTACGAGATGGAGCTGCTCGATCTCCAGGCGAAGATCAAGGTCTTCGGCATCGAGCACGCCGAGGGGTTGGAGAACGGCCTGCTCTCCACCACGGTCGGCCGGGTGATCTTCAACCAGATCATCCCCACCGAACTCGGCTACCGCGACGTGACGATGGGCCGCAAGCAGCTGCGTCGCCTGATCGCCGACTGCTACCGCAAGCTCGGCGCGGAGACGACCGCGAAGCTGGCGGACCGGATCAAGTCGGTCGGGTTCCGCTACGCCACGCGCGGCGCGCTCTCGATCGGCATCGTCGACCTGCAGATTCCGAAGGCGAAGGCGGGCATCCTGGAGGAGGCCGAGCGGACGGAGGAAGAGGTCGAGCGGCAGTTCCGGCGCGGTCTGATCACCGAGGAAGAGCGGTATCAGGAGAAGGTCACCATCTGGACCGATGCCCGCAACCTGGTGTCGGATGCGGTGCAGAAGGGCCTCGACCCGCAGAACTCGCTCTACATGGCCGCCGACTCGCAGGCGCGCTCGAACTTCAATCAGATCAGCCAGATGGCCGGGATGCGCGGGCTGGTGCTCAACCCGCTCGGCCGCGTCATCGAGCTGCCGATCAAGTCGAGCTACCGCGAGGGCATCTCGGTGCTGGAGTACTTCATCTCCACGCACGGTGCCCGCAAGGGTCTGGCCGACACCGCGCTCCGCACGGCCGACTCCGGCTACCTGACCCGGCGTCTGGTGGACGTGTCGCAGGATGTCATCGTGACGCAGATCGACTGCGGCACCGAGTCGTTCCTGCGCGTGCCGCTCATCCCCGGCCCGACCGAGCGCGATCCCGATCAGTTCGACGAGGTGATCACGCGGCGGCTGGTCGGGCGCATCCTGGCGCAACCGCTCCTGCACCCGACGACCGGCGAGGTGCTGGCCGACCGCAACCAGGAGCTGGACGAGGAGATCGTCGAGCAGTTGCTGAAGCTCTCGTCGCGCCCCGAGGCGGCGGTCCTCCGCTCGGTGATGCTCTGCGACTGCACGCACGGCGTCTGCCAGATGTGCTACGGGCGCAATCTGGCGACCGGCAAGCTGGTCGAGATGGGCGAGGCGGTCGGCATCATCGCCGCGCAGTCGATCGGCGAGCCGGGCACGCAGCTGACGATGCGCACCTTCCACATGGGCGGTGTGGCGAGCGCCACGGACATCACGACCGGTCTCCCGCGCGTCGAGGAGATCTTCGAGGCCCGCGTCCCCAAGGGGAAGTCGATCCTGGCGGAAATCGAGGGGACCGCGCACATCGAGACGGCCGACGACGGCGGTCGCAAGATCATCATCACCAACACCGAGCTCTTCGTGGACAGCTACCCGGTCCCGGCGAACTACCTCCCGACCGTCAAGGAGGGGGACGAGGTGGCCGAGGGCCAGGTGATCGCCGAGTCGAATGTCGAGGGGAATGACGGCCGCATCCTCGCCGCGATCGGCGGGCGCGTCGCGTTCGACACGATCGACGGCGTGAACACGATCATCGTCCGCAACGAGGAGACGCAGGAGAAGCGCTACGACGTGCTCGCCGCCGCGCAGATCCTCGTCGGCGAGGGCGACTTCGTGAACGCCGGGCGGCAGCTGACCGAGGGGAACCAGGATCCGCAGGAGATCCTGCACATCCGGGGTCGGCAGGCGGTGCAGGAGTACATGGTGGACGAGGTCCAGCGGGTCTATCGCTCGCAGGGTGTCGACACCAACGACAAGCACATCGAGGTCATCGTCCGCCAGATGCTCCGCAAGGTGACGATCGACGAGGCGGGCGACAGCGACTTCCTGCCCGGCGAGATGATCGACCGCTACATCTTCAGCGAGGCCAACGCCGAGCTGCTGGCGGAGGGCGGCGAGCCCGCGACGGCGCAGGAGACGCTGCTCGGCGTCACCAAGGCGTCGCTCTCGACCGAGTCGTTCCTCTCGGCCGCCTCCTTCCAGGAGACGACCCGCGTGCTGACCGAGGCGGCCATCAACGGGCGCGTCGACCAGCTGCGCGGCCTGAAGGAGAACGTGATCATCGGCAAGCTGATCCCGGCCGGGTCGGGCTTCATGGCCCAGAAGACCAAGAAGAGTCGCCCGGTGCGCCAGGACAACGAGGAATCGTCCTCGATCGAGACGATCGAGATGATGTCCAGCGCCCCCGGCGTCGGGCCGTCCTCGCGCAGCCCCGAGTCCCTGGTCGCGGCGGGTTACTCGCCGCTGCCGATCGACCCGACCCTCGCGCTCGGCAACCCGAGCCGCCGTGGCGAGGACGACGACGAGTAGGGGACGAGTCGTCAGTCGTCAGTCGTCAGTGGTCAGTAGAAAGAGCGGCGGGTGGGCAGATGCCCGCCGCTCTTCTTGTTCGGGGTGGCTTGGCCGGTCGGCTACGTGGGCGCGGCGTGCCCAGGCTTGCGGGTCGCTGCACGCGCCGCTCGTTGGCGCGCGGTGCGCATGGCAACCCAGGCGAGCGGTAGTGCGTAGATCGCGCCGCAGACGAGGAGCCCTGCACAACGGCGCGACCGTCCAGGCCGAGGATGGTCGGTCGCACCGAGGATGAAGAATCGCCCGGTAAAGGGGGTGTCGAAAAGCCGGGTGGCGAGGTAGTGTAGCCCCATATAGACCGGGAAGAGGGCGAGGGTTCCCAGGCCGCTCGCGACGAGCCAAAGCAGGCCACCGCGCCATTGTCGCATGATCGTGGCCTGCCCCGCGCCGAAAGACAGCCCGCCAGCAGCCCCGACCAGGAGCAGGAGGAGGGTGGAAGTAGCCCAGAACCTGCAAGCGCGGCGAGGCGACTGCGGCGCGATACAGCCACTCGCCGGGGTCGGCGAAGATCGCCATACCCATCAACGCATCCCGGCCCACGTCACGCACCCACCGGCGGTGAGGCCAGGGAGCAAGCGGCGCAACCAGAACCATTGCCCCCAGCCCGATGGCGACCGGGGAGCAGGAACGGGAAGGGGTGGAAGAGCGCGCCGAGGAGCGCGTTGCCCACGACCCACCAGAGCGCCCACGAGCGTGACGCGCGCGAATGTCGGATGTGCGATGGTGCGCGCTCATCGTTGTCCGTCCACAAACGCGCGACGCGGCGGCGATAGAGCGTGCTGCTGGCGGCCAGCAGGCCGAATGCCAGTGCCGGCTCCGACCTAGGGAGCCGCTGATGGCGCGGCCCAACCGCCGCCGGTATCGGGCAGGCCCGGCAGGCGCTCCCCGATGAGGGTGAATGTCGCCTGGTCGTACACGATCCCGTTCGGGTTCTTTCCGGCGGGCGTCGCGCTGACGACATAGCGTGTTCCCGCCGCCGGGGGCGTGGCGGTGGCGCACTGGGGGATCATCTGCTCCACGGGGAAGACGACCACGATTGCGGTCTCCTCCGAGATGTTGACGGTGGCGAACTGGATGACCAGATCGCTGAATGGCTCCACTTGTCGAATGTTGAGGGCGACTTCCGAGCGGGGCGGGTAGGCGAGTCCCTCGACGAGGATGCGGTCCTTGCAGGTGCCCTGCTCGGGGTTGAGGTCGAGGACTGCGGCCGAGGCGTGGGCCGGGAAGAGGCTCAGGACGATCGCCAGGAATCCGCCAACCAACCAGGGCTGTCGCAGTGCGCTTCTCATGCGCCACCTCCTTGCAGCATGGAACGCACCAGCCAGCTTGAGGTAACGTTTTGGGCGCGAGTTACGCCGTCTCGCCCCGCGTGCGCAGCGCCAGCCGATATTGTGGGGCGCGCACGAGCAGCACCGCCGCCGAGGCCAGCGTCAGGCAGCCGTTGATCAGCAGGGCAACAGGCGCACCGAAGGTGGCGATCAGCGTGCCCATCTCCAGGTTGCCGACCGGGGCCGAGCCGAGGCCGAGGACCCAGATGCCCACCGCGCGACCGCGCTGCTCCTCCGGCACCGCCAACTGAATCAAGGTCTGTTGCAGCACGTCGAACGCCCCCGCGCAGAGGCCGGTGACGACCAGGATCGCCGCCGCTGTCGCCAGATTGCGCGCGGACGATACCCCCAGCAGCGAGAGTCCGTACACAACGAACGCAGCGCCGAGCAGCGGTTCGCGTCGTACGCGACCGGGTATCAGCGACAGCAGCAGGACGGCGGTGGTGCCGCCAATCGCCACGGCCGAGTTCAGCGTGCCCAGCCCGCTCGCCCCCGCCCTCAGCACCGACTGGGCGACGGTCGGGAGCGCACTGCCGTGGGAGAAGGCGAATACTTCGCAGGCGATTCCCGCGATCATCAGCGTCCGCACGGCGGGTACCTGCACGATCAGCCGCGCGGCATCCCCCAGCGCCTCGCGGAATGGCGGGTGGGACGCGGCGGTGCGCGTGCCCCGCGCCACGTGCAGCGTCGACATCAGCGTGCCCGAGGCCACGTAGACCCCGGCGACCACGAGGTAGCAGCGCGACACCCCGACCGCCGGGATGAGCAACCCGGCGGCGAATGCGCCGATCGCCATCGCCAACCGGGTGGCGAACGCGTTCAGCGCCACAGCGCTCGTCGCCAGCGCCCTCGGCACCGTATCCATCACGAGCGCCTGCCGCGCCGGGGTATCGAAGACCTGGAAGCAGCCGGTCGCGAACGCGATCGCCGCCACCTGCCAGGTCTGGATGTTCCCCCCGCTGCTCAGCCAACTCAGCAGCGCCATCAGCACCGCCGCGACCCCGGCGACGCCGAGCAGGAGTCGCGGGCGCTCGACGCGGTCGGCGATCGTGCCCGACATCAGGCCGAAGAGGAGCGACGGGAGATTCCGCGCCGCGAAGACGATCCCGACCCCGAGCGGGTTGTGCGCCGCCAGCAGAGCCAGCCAGGCGGTCGTCGTTCGCTCCATGCCCTGCGCCCCGGCCGAGGCCAGGCTGGAGCACCACAACAACCGAAACCTTCCCGAGTGCAACGGTGTCATCCCATCCTCGTCCACCGTCGCCCCGTCCGGAGGCATCACGCACGGCTCCACCGCCGCGCGCGGCAGTATAGAGGCAAATGGCGATGGGCGTAGGGCGAGAAGCGAGTGCTGGAGGAGAAGGCGATGGGGAAGGTAAGGAGGAACTGCCAAGACGCGAAGGACGCCAAGAGCGGACGAGAAAAGACGAGAGCAAAGGGTGGATTCTAATGCGGGGGTTAACGAGGCTATAGGGTCTGCCAGCTACTTTCCAACGCTTGATACAACTCATCGTAGGTCGAAATGTAGATCTGATTCGAGTCAATGCGGGTTCTGTTGGCTCGCCAGGCGAGACGCTCGCGCAATTCTGTCTCGTGCGGAGGCAGTTCACGGCCGATGACGAGAAGCCCAGTAATCATCGGTACGCCCCGCTGGATAAGCCTATGATAGGCCGCGCTCCCGGCCTCCCGTGACAGCCACCAAAACCAATCGATCATCTGGCTGTTGCCGCGTTCGAATGCTGGCGACCACAAAGGTGTGGAACGACCCCCATCGACAAAGATACTATCCCTGTGACCGTGTTCGAATTCAACCAGGAGATAGTGATTGCGGCGCAAATCTGCCACAACGAAGTCCGCTCGGAAAAAACCAAGTGCGACTTCGCGCCGCACAGCCAGACGTTGCTGAGCGGGGTCGATGAAGTAGACCCGGCTGAGGAGTGCTCCGAGATGAGTATGGGTGCGGAAGAGTGGCAGGATGTCGCGCCCTTCGTCCAGCGTCCCCGCATCGAGTAAGCGCTTGAACGCGTCGAGCCCAGCCCGCGCCCGACACGACTGAGCGTGATCTGATTCAGGAGGAATCCGCTGGGTAGGGCGACACACCCATCACGCAGCTTGGCGGTTGATGCCTACCACATCGTAGCGTTGCGTCTGCTTTTGATGGAGAAGTAGGACGCAGATTTGCCCTGACTGGCATCTCTGCGTTGGTGATGCTGTCGGGTAGATGCGGATTGGTGTCGGCCAAGACCCTCAGAACGGGTTGATCTCAGCTGCGGCAAACTGGTGCAATGCCGCCTCGATGGCTGCTTGTTCTGCGGCACTAAGTTGGGCGAGCAGTGCCTCCGTCCACAGGGGCCGAACCACCACCCGCTCCGGTTGCTTCGATTGCACCATCACTCACCCCATAGCTTGCTTCCAGGCGTCGTCGGAACCAAGTATAGCTGACCGCCCTCGCCTGATAGTAAGCACGAATGCAATCCACGAGCGTCGGAATCGCTTCATCGCATTGACTTGTGCCAACGATCTGTCACTAGCTTGCCTTCCAGCAACCCTACTTTTCGTAGTTCTTGACTGTAGCGGCAAGACGTTCAGCGTATTGATGAAGTTCGTCAATATCGCTGATTGGTGTGCGCGTTTCCTTGCGCTGCTCGTTGTCAAACAATCCAAGGTATTTCTGCGCACCATTGAAGTAGAGGCGACAGATGGGCTTGCGGTTGTTGTTATCCAAGAGAATGCCACAGTAGGTTTGTACGTCGCGCATTGCCACACGCTTCGATCCTACCAGGTGGTGCAGCATCGCCCGGATAGTGTAAAACGCCTCCATCTCGTCAGAGGTGGTGACAATCTTCTCCCCATCTTCCTCCGCTTTCGGCTCAGGGGCCGGGGCAGGGGCAGGGGTGGGAGTGGGTGTCTTTTCAGCCGGAGCCAACTGAGGGTCAACGCCCAGTGCTGACCTCAACCGCTCGTTGATCTGATCGGCGATGAATTGTCGCAATGCGCGCTGCGTCGTTTGAGTGAACTGCTGGCGGATAGTTTGCGTCATGCGGCCTGGGTAGAGTTGTGCGGCGAAGAACCGCACAAATTCCTCCGAGGGATTTTGTATCTGCTCGGCCATGATCCTTTGGATCTCTCGGGCATATTTCAGTTCGTTCGCCGTATTCAGGATGCCATTGAGATCGTAGGCCGACTTACTGAACTTCTTCAGTTCTTCGATGTCAGTGTCGCGATAGTTGGCCAGATTGAACTCGAAGAAGTGTTTCGAGTCCATCTTGTTGGGCGCTTCTAAATCGGTATAGAAGCGGTAGATAATGCCGTTGGTGAGAACGCTGAATCGGGCCTCCGTCACGCTGAAGTAGCGATAGAGCTGTGAAGCGTGCTCTTTGTTGAGATCGGCCCCATGCCACTTGCACTCGAATAGGATGATAGGCTTGCCATCTTTGAGTATGGCATAGTCGACCTTTTCGCCCTTCTTCAACCCCACGTCAGCGTGCAATTCTGGCGTTACTTCGGTAGGATCGAAAACGTTGTAGCCGAGGGCACCGATGAAAGGCATGATGAGGGCGTTTTTCGTAGCCTCCTCAGTTTGGATGTGAGGTAGCTGCTTCTGTAGATGCAATGAGAGATCGCGAATCCTGTCGGCGAAGTCCATCCCCTTACCCCCTGCGTAACGCGAATTCACTATTGTTAGTGTATCAGTCAACACAGTGAATGCAATATGTAAACTCGCAGAATGCTCCATTGCGCGCCGATGCCGAACAAGTCAAGGGCCGGGGGCGCGAAATGCGCCCCCGGCCCTTCGTTCAGCCCCGATTGAAGATTTCCTTAGCCGCTTTAGCCTTCCGAGTGGTAGGCCAGCAGGCGGCTGCGGATGTCGCTGCCGCGCAGCTTGTGCAGCGCCTGACCCTCGATCTGCCGCACGCGCTCCCGGCTGATGCCGAGCGCCTCGCCGACCTCGGCCAGCGTGTGCTGGTGGCCGTCATCCAGGCCGAAGCGCAGCCGCAGCACCAGCCGCTCGCGCTCGGTGAGCAGCTTCAGCACCGCCGCCACATCCTCGCGCAGCAGCCCTTCGGACGCCGCCTGCTCGGGACTCGTCGCGCCCTCGTCGGCGATCAGGTCGCCCAGGCGCGCCTCGTCCTCCTCGCCCACCGGCGTTTCCAGCGAGAGGGTGCGCTGCGCCGCGCTCATGATCTGCTCGACCTTCTCGGTCGGCACGCACATGTGCTCGGCGATCTCCTCGATCTTCGGTCGTCGCCCGAGCGTCTGATTCAGCTCCTGCACCGTGCCACGGAAGCGCGACACCGCGTCGCCCATGTGAACGGGAAGGCGAATCGTGCGGCTCTGGTCGGCGATCGCGCGGGTGATCGCCTGGCGGATCCACCACGTCGCATACGTCGAGAAGCGGAAGCCCGTCCGCCAGTCGTACTTCTGCACGGCGCGAATCAGGCCCAGGTTCCCTTCCTGGATCAGGTCCAGCAGGGAGAGGCCGCGCCCGACATACTTCTTGGCGATGCTCACCACGAGGCGCAGGTTCGAGCGGACGAACGTCTGCACCGCGTCGATGTCGCTCGCCTCGACCCGCTGGGCCAGCTCGATCTCCTGCTGGTGGTTCAGCAGTGGGGCGTGGGCGATCTCGCGCAGATAGAGCTTGACCGGATCGGTCACGAAGCTCGGATCGAGCCGCTGGAGCGACTCAAGATCCTGCGCCAGCCCGCGCGCCTCCTCGGCCTCCTCCTCGGCTTCCTGCACCTGGGTGAAGCTCGGACCTTCCTCTTCGGGCAGCGGCAAAATATCGGCGGCTGCCCGCCGACGGCGGTAGGTAGGCTCCGCCATCTCGTCAATTTCGTCGGGGATGATCTGCCGCAACTCGTCTACCATCACCACTTGTCCCTCCGATACGGCGCCACGCGCAAACGCCTCGTTGCGTCACGCGGCCCACCGTGCTCCGTTCCCGGCGTCCAGAGGCCCCGTTGCCCCCGACATGCAGCAAGAACGGTTCCATACTCAATAACGTCGTCCCCGGTGTTCCGGGTCCGCGCGCCGCCGGTCGGACAGCGGCGGGCTTCATCGCCTCGCCAACCGCCGCGCACAGTGCAGCCGTTCATTACAACGCACGAGCAGACCGAAAGATTCCCATCCTCCAGAAATTGCCGAAAGATCAAGAGTATAGCAGATCGCGACGTGGCGTGCCACATATTCGCTTAACTTTAGTATACCCTGCTTCGTCAATACCCGCGTACAAACGCTACAATTCGGGTATAATTACTGAACTATTGGTCTTGGAATTGGGGCGAGATGATACCGACAAAACTGGTCCTGTACAACTTCCTCCCCTATCGCGGCGAGGTCCTGCTCGACCTCCGCGCCGTCCGCGTCGCCTGCATCACGGGGGACAACGGCGCGGGCAAGTCGAGTCTGCTCGACGCGATCACCTGGTCCTTGTGGGGCAAAGCGCGCGGCGCGGCCGAGCGCGACCTGATGTCGCTCGGCACCACCGAGATGGGCGTGGACTTCCAGTTCGTGCTCGGCGGGCAGGAGTACCGGGTGGTGCGCCGTCGGCGGCGGCGCGGCAACAGCCCCGACGTGGCCCAGTTGGAGGTGCAGACGCGCGCCCTGTCGCCCGATGGCGAGGGGCCGTGGCGCGCGATCACCGGCGACACCCTCTCCAGGACCCAGAAGCTCCTGACCGAGGCGATCGGCATGGAGTACGACACCTTCATCAACTCCGCCTTCATCCTCCAGGGTCGCGCCGATGAGTTCACCACCAAGGGGCCGACCGACCGCAAGCAGGTGCTGGCCGACATCCTCGGCCTGGGCCAGTACGACGCGCTGGAAGAGCGCGCCCGCGCCCTGCGCCGCGACCGCGAAGCCGCCCGCAAGGACGCCGAGGCGCAAACCGAGCGCATCGAGCGCGAACTGGCGCAGCGCCCCCAGGTGGACGAGGAGCTGCGCGAGGTCGCGAACGCCCTGGTGTTGCTGATCGGCGAGGTAAACACCCTGACGGACAATCTGGACGTTGCGAAGGCCCAGCGCGACGAATTGAACCACCGTGCCAGGCAAGCGGTGGAGGCCGAGGAGCGCCGCGACGAGCACGCCCGCGAGGCCGACCGCCTGCGCCTGCGCATCGCCTCGACCGGCGCGAAGATCGCCGAGCTGGAGGCGATTGTTGCCGAGGCGATGCCCATTCGTCGCGGCTACGCCGATCTCGGCGACGCGCTCGGCCGCGAGCAGGTCGCGAACGCCACCCTGGCGACGCTCCACGACCTCCAGCGCCGCCACCGCGAGGCCGAGCGGGCGATTGAGGGGGCGCGCAACCGCCTCTTGCAGGAGCACCACGCGCTCGACCATCAAGCCACCGAGTTGCAGGGCCAGCAAGAGCGGCTGCCGCAACTGGAAGAGCAGTACGCCAGGATCGCGGCGCGCTTGGCCGCGCTGCGCGAGGCTGAGGATCGGCGGCCGATTCTGGACGAAAGTATCCGCTCGGCCGCCGAGGAATTGGGCGGGCGCAAGGCCGAGAACGAGTTTCTGAAGAAGGAAATGCAGCAGCTCAAGGCGCAGCAGGAGCAGATCGACGCCGCCGGGGCCGAATGCCCGCTCTGTCGCCGCCCCCTCGCCGAGCACGACCGCCAGCAGATCCACGATCACTACCAGGAGGACGGTCTGCGACTGAAAGAGCAGTTCCTCGCCAACCGCCAGCGCGTCGCCCAACTCGACAAGGAGATCGCCGACTGCAACGGCCAACTCGAAGAACTGGTGGTGCTGCTGAAAACCGGGCGCATGGTGGCGCGCGAGGAGGGCGACCTGCGCCGCCAGGTGACCGATGTCCGCGCCGCCGGTGCGCGGCTGGAGCAGCTGACCCGCGAGCGCGATCAGATCGCCGCGAAGTTGGCCGCGAACGATTATGCTCGCAACGAGCAAGTCGAACTGGCCGCGCTCGACCGCGAGATCGCCGCGCTCGCCTACGATCCCGCCGATCATGCCCAACTGCGCGAACTGGTGCAGCGGCTCCGCCCCTTCGAGAACCGCTTCCACCGCCTGGAGAGCGCCGAGCGCGAAATCGTCGGCGAGCGGGAACGATTGGCCGAGGACAGGGCCAACCTGATCGTGCGCGACGAGGCGCGCGAGACGGCTGCCGCGCTGGCGCTCGAACTCCGCGCCGGGCTGGCCGACCTGCCCGTGTGGAACGACCGCGTCGTAACGCTCACCTTCGATCTGGAAGCCAAAACGCGCCAGCGCGACGAGCAGACCCGCCACCAGGGTCGCCTGGAGGAGGCGCTGCGTCGCCTGGACGACCTGGAGGACGAGGTTCGCACCCTGCGCGCCGAGCGCAACCGGCTGGCGGAGGAAGAGGGTGCCTATCGCGACCTCTCCCGCGCCTTCGGCAAGGGGGGCATCCAGGCGATGATCATCGAGGCGGCGGTGCCCGAGTTGCAGGACGAGGCGAACGCCATCCTGGCGAACATGCCCGGCAACTCGATGCGCGTCGAGTTCCACACCCAGCGCGAGACGCGCAAGGGGGACACCGTCGAGGCGCTCGACATCCGCATCGGCGACGAGGCCGGGCAGCGCGACTACGCCCTTTACTCCGGCGGCGAGTCCTTCCGGATCAACTTTGCCATCCGCGTCGCGCTCGCCAAGCTGCTCGCCCGCCGCGCCGGGGCGCGGCTGCAACTGCTCGTCATCGACGAGGGGTTCGGTACGCAGGACGCGCGCGGGCGCGACAGCCTCGTGGAAGCCATCCGCTCGATCGAGAACGACTTCGAGACGATCCTCGTGATCACCCACGTCAACGAACTGAAAGACCTCTTCCCGACGCAGATCATGGTCGAGAAGGGGCCGCAGGGGTCATCGCTGAGCGTCGTGTAGTAAAGCTATCGTCGTCTCACCACACAAACGCACATCCTTACCCCGCGTCCAGCGCGATCAGCGGCAGCCCCGCCTCTTCGCTCATTCGGCGGCGCAGGTGGCCGGGAGACTCGGTGATGATCACCTCCAGGGTCGGCCAGACGTGGGCGTTCAGCAGATGCCCGCC
>JAXLWN010000080.1:0-30409 GCA_046328475.1 Chloroflexia bacterium
TTCAAAGTTCAAAGTTGGGGTCGATAAAGCCGGAACTTTGAACCTTAAACCGAAGCGATAGAAGGACCGATTAGCTGATGCCTTCGACTGCACGACCTGCGCGGGTGGGTCGCACAACTGCTGCGTCGCGCCGACGGGTGCGGCGCGCGAATGCTTTTGACCGTGCGGTGGCGCGCTGGGTGGGGGCGCTGGAGCGGCCGGAAGCGCCGTATCTGGTGCTGCTGGGCGGCTTCCTGGTGCTCGGCCTTTTCCTGCGGATCAATGAACTCGGCGGGCAGAGTCTGTGGTTCGACGAGGCCGACGCGGTGATGCTGGCGCGGCAGTCGTTCGAGACGCTGCTTGGGAATCTGGGGGCGGCGGGGCAGAACGGGCCGCTCTACACCCTGATGTTGCACGTCTGGATGGGTGTTTTCGGGACGAGCGAGGTGGCGGTGCGGCTGCCGTCGGTGCTGGCCGGGACAGCGGCGATCCCGCTGATCTATCTGCTGGGGCGGACGATTCATGGGCCGAAGCTGGGGCTGTACGCGGCGGGGATTCTGACGATTGCGCCCTACCAGCACTGGTATGCGCGCGAGGCGAAGATGTACGCGCTGGTGACGTGCGCGCTGATCGGCTCGCTGCTGCTGCTGTTGCGGGCGCTGCGGACGGACCGGCGCGCGGACTGGGTGGCCTATGTCGTGGTGACGACGATCGCGCTCTATCTGCATGTGATGGCGGCGTTGGTGCTGGCGGTGCAGGCGGCGTGGATTATCGGGAAGTCGGAAGTCGGAAGTCGGAAGTCGGAAGTGGACGGGGCGGAGGGTGTGGACCTTCCGAGGCTGCCGGTTCCGTCGCGTACGCGACTCTTTGCGACTTCCCCGCCCGCTGAGGTGGGTTCCCGGCGACTTCCGCGAGCGTATTGGGCGGTGGCGGCGCTGACGGTGCCGTATCTGCCGATTGCGCTGTGGGAGTTGCGGTTCTTCTGGAATGGGACGGTGACGTGGCACCGGCCGATCGGACCGGTCGAGTTCTTGCGGGTGACGTTCACGAAGTTCGCGACCGGGGTCCGGGCGGATGACGGGACGGCGTGGCGCGGGTTGATCTTGTTCGGGGGGTTGGCGGTGCTCGGGGCGCTGCCGCTGGTGTGGAAGTTTGCGCCGTGGGCGGAGCCGACGCTGACGCCGCGCCGCCGGTCGGTGTTCCTGGCGGGGTTGGTGGTGGTGCCGATGGGGCTTTTCTATGCGATCACGCTGATCCGACCGCTGTTCAGTGACCGGTACCTGATCGTGGTGACACCGGCGTTCATCTTGCTGGTGGCGGGGGGGCTGCTGGCGCTGGAGCGGCTGGCGTGGCCGCTGGCGATTGTGGCGATGGCGGGGATTTTGGCGACGAGCTGGGTGCCGCTGCGCGATGTGAATCTGGCGGCGACGGCGCAGAAGGAGGATTGGCGCACGGCGTATGAGCGGATCGCGGAGCACGCGCACCCGAACGATGTGGTGATCATCCACCCCGGCTATCTGCAAACGACGATGGAGTATTACGCGCTCCAAGATCCGCGCCTGGAGTCGGTGCCGCTGGTGGTGATGCCGACCGATCTGACGGATGGGACGAGCGATGACCGCGCGCTCGACCTCTTCCTGCAACGGGCCACGGCGAATTTCGAGCGGGTCTGGCTGGTGCTGTCGCCGGACCGGGTGGCGCAGGTGGATCCGCTCAATCGCAAGGGGGATTGCCAGACCGACCGGCTGCGCGACTGGTTCTGCTACAACGGGCGGATCGTGGATGAGCGGGAGCTGAACGGGGTCTGGCTGGGGCTGTACACCTTCAGCACGGTGCATGGTTCGCCCTATTACGTGCCCCCGGCGATCCCGGCGGATGTGCCGGTAGGTGGCGGGCGGCTGACGTTCAAGGGTTTCAGCTATGACTTCGCGCCGGGGGTGAGCGGCGTGCAGCCCGGTGGGTATGTGCCGCTGGTGTTGCGCTGGTATTTCCCCGATCCGCAGGCGGTGGGGTTGCTGGGGATCCACTGGTCGCTGCTGGATGAGCGGGGTGCGCCGGTGGCGGATGCGGGGGGGAGCGCGCCGTTCATGGGCGGCAGGGCGCTGCGGCCGTGGGAGCGGCCGGGCGAGGTGTGGGACTACCAGGATTTGCGGCTGCCGACGGGTCTGGCGGCGGGGCGATACCGGGTGGTGATCGTGGTGGTGATCCTGGGGGCGGCCGGATGTGGCGCCTGGAGCCGGGGAGGATGGAGTTGGGGTGGGTGGAGTGTGAGGTGACGGAGAGTGAGGAGAGAAGAGAGAGGGAGAGAGGAGAGACTACCCCGCCGCCTGCGGGCGGCGACCCCCTCCCGCGAGGAGAGGGGAGGGATGGGCCGGCCGGAGTATGAGGGGATGACGGGGTTGGGTGCTGGGCGACGCTGTTGACCCCTCCCGCCGCTGCGGCGGCGACCCTCCCCTTGCGAGGGAGAGGGTGGGGGTCCAGCCTGAAGTTGGGTGGTGGTTGGCAGTACAAGGGAGCTTGGGGGCGGCGCGGGGCGTCGCCTTTGTTGTTTGTGGGGTTATGGGTCTCAGCGGGGGTGAGGCCGGCGTCGCGGAGGGCGGTGGCGATGGCTTCGGGGTCGGTGGTGGCGGGAGTGGGTGAGGAGGGAGGCGGCCGTCGGGGAGGGGTTCGGGGGCGGGGAGCTGGCGCGCCCGAGGGCGGCGCGGAGGCGGTCGGGGAGGCGGGCGCGTCGGGGTGGGAGGATGAGGGCGCGGGTGAGGCGGACGCCTTCGTGGCCGCGTGTCCAGTCGCGGAGGGTGAAGGCGACGTTCTGGGGAAGGGGTGCGCCGCCGCCGCGTTCGAGGAAGGTGGCGATTTGCTCGGCGCTGAGGCCGGAGGCGATGCCGCGCCGGACGGAGGACTCGGTGAGTTGGTAACTGCTGGCGGTGTCGAGGCGCTGCTGCTCGGCGAGCGCGCCGAGGGTCCAGATGCGGCGCGGGGTGGGGCGGAAGAGGAGGATGGAGAAGTCGGCACCGACGGCGAGGGGGCGGTCGCCGACGGCGGGGGTGGGGGGCGCGGCGCGCTGGCCGAGGAGCCAGCCCGCGATGTCGGTGAGGGCGAGTGCGGGTTGGGCGCGCTTGGTGGACTTGTCCTGTACGCCCTCGCGCAGGAGGCCGAGGGGGACGAGCGCGCCGTGGAGGATGACGGTGACGGCGGCGGTGGTGACCTCCTCGCGGGTGCCGGCGGGGCCGCTGGCGCGGGCAGCATGGAAGCTGCCGCCGAGGAGTTGGGGGCGCAGGCGGGCGATGCGGGTCGCGAGGGTGGCGGCGTCGTACCAGGTGCCGATGGCGCAGGCGCGGAGTTCGGCGAGGAGGGCGTTGCGGGCGGCGGGGAAGTCGACGCTGGTCAGTTGCAGGTCGTCCTGGCTGAGCCCTTCGGGCCACTCGGCGGCGGTGCGCCAGCGGTTGAAGAGGATGCGCGTCTGGTCGGGGAAGTCGCGACCGCGCCAGGCTTCCAGGGCGGGTTCGTGCGCTTCCAGTTCGTCCTCTTCGGCGCGGATGAGTCCTTCCCAGCGGGCGAGGGCGAGGAGGAAGGGGACGTAGCCGACCGGGGCGCGGCCTTCGGCGGTGGCCTGCCAGAGGGAGGGGGCGAGGCGGCGGAGGGCGGTGGCGTTGCGCTCCTCGTCCCCTTCGCGCCAGGCGAGGCGGCCTTGCGAGAGGCGCTGGAGGATGGTGAGGAGGTCCCAGGCGGCGCTGTACGGGTGCTGGGGGCGATCCGGGGGAGCGGCGTTGACGGGGGTGAGGGCGGGGGGCTCGTCTTTCTGCGGGCGGCGGCGGACGAGGACATCGCGCGGGACGATCAGGGTGCGTCCGAGGGCGGTGCCGTCGGGGAGCGGGGCATCCCAGACGTGCCAGGCGAGGAGGCGGCGGTTGAGCGCCCGGAGGGCTTCGCGCAGGGCGGGCGCGGTGAGGTCGAGCTTGTGGCGGAGGGTGGCCAGGTCTTGCCTGCCACCGGCCTCGCGCAGGGCGGCGAAGAGGCGATCGGCGTCGCCGGTCAGGCCGGAGATGACGGCGCGGCGCTGCTCGGGGAGGTCGAGGCGGGCGAGGAGGTCGTCGGTCAGGGCGTCGCGGCTGACGGTGCCGGGGGTGACGCGGAGGCCCCAGGCTTCGGCGGCTTCCTCCAGTTCGCCCCCTTCGAGGGTGGCGAGGAGGCCTCGCAGGGGGGTGGAGGGGTCGAGCGCGGGGCCGAGCAGGCGTTCGTCGCGGACGCGGGCGAAGGCGGTCGCGAGTTCGCGGGGGAGGCCGATGGCGTCGGCGGTGTCGTCGGTGGCGAGGATGCCGCAGGCGATGAGGGATGCGGTCGCGGCGGCGAGGGCGTCCAGGGGTTGGCCGGTGGCGGTGGGGAGGTCGCGGCGCGCGATGGCGGTGTTGGTGGGGAGGGCGAGGATGGCGTCGATGATCGCCCACTCGGCGGTGGTGAGGGTCTCGGCGCGGTCGCGGACGGTCCAGGGGTCGCGCATGGTGCGGTAGAGGTGGGCGACGTGGTCGTCGGTGGTGCGCCCGGTGAGGAGGACGCCCCAGCAGTCGGCGATCCGGCGGAGGTCTTCGGGGCCGCGTGCGCGCAGGTGGACGAGGAGGTTCCGCATCGTGGCTCCGGTACGAGTGCTGAGTGCTGAGTGCTGAGTGCTGAGTAAGGACGAAGTACGAACGACGAAGTGCGAAGTGCGGGGATGGGCGTTGGATGTGTTGGGGTAAGGATAGTATGGGGGGGGGTGGGTCGCAAGTGGGGTGGGGAAAGTAGGTTTGTTTTTGCATTTTCACTTTTTCTTCCCGAGGGTGTGTTTTTTCGCTGTGGAGAATGAGATGGCGTGGGTGGGGGGGAGGCCCCCCTAAATCCCCCCAATGCTGGGGGGACTTTAATGCGGTGGTGCTTGCGTGGCGGGGTGACTGGGATGGTTGGCCCCCGCAATCCGCCACATGGGGGGATCTAATGGGTGGTGGGGGTGAGCGATGGGGGGCATGGTGGGGTCTCCTCTCGGCAATGCGGGTGCTGTCTCCACGCGGGCGCGTCACGACGCGCCCCTACGAGATGGGTGGCGGTGGTGGAGCCGGGTGCCGCCCGGCGCGGGCGTTCAATTGAACGCCCCTACAAGTACGGACCCGTGGTGGGGGTGAGATCGTGCCACTGTGTTGGAGAATTGATGGGTTGTTGGGTGAGGAGACAGGATGGTTGCTTGGGGCGGGGTGTGGGCGGGGTTGGTATAATAAGGTGCATTGTCTAGCGTGGTGGGGGATGGGGTTGTTGAATTGGTGTGGGGGGTGGGTGATGGGTGAGGGGATGGGGATTTCGGCGGGGAGATTCAGGAGTTGCGGCAGCATCATATCGGGCGGTTGTTGTTGCAGGCGCACCGGTCGTTCAGTGAGCGGAGTATCGAGAAGTTGCGGGCGCGGGGGCATGCGGGGTTGGGGTTGGCGCATACGCAGTTGTTGATTCATCTGGATCTGGAGGACGCGGATCAGACGTACGCTGGCGGAGCGGGCGGGGGTGACGAAGCAGGCGATGGGGCAGTTGGCGGATGAGTTGAGTGGGCAGGGGTATGTGACGAAGGTGACGGATCCGAGCGACCGGCGGGCGACGGTGGTGAATTTTACGGACCGGGGTGGCAATTTTGCGGGATGCGCATGTGGTGAAGCGGAGATCGAGGCGGAGTATGTGGCGATCCTGGGGGTGGGGCGGTGGGTGGGGTTGAATGAGGCGTTGGAGTTGTTGATTGGACGGCGGGAGGAGAACGATTGAACCGCCAAGACGCCAAGAAGGTCGCCAAGAGCGCCAAGAGGGGGACGATTTTACCGCAGAGGACGCGGAGGACGCAGAGACGAAGGGTGAGGGAGAGGATGAAGAGAGAGGAGAGAGGGAGAGAGGAGAGAAGGAGACGGACCGCAGGGGCGCGGAGACGCGGAGGACGACGCGGAGAGAGGGCGGATGACGAATGACGGACGGGGCAAGGGCACAGAGACGAGGAGAGTGGAGCGTGGAGGATGGAGAGAAGAGAGGGACGGATCCTTCGCTGCGCTCAGGATGACAGGGGGAGGGGGGGCCTGCGGGGGATGGTTGGGGAGTAGAGAACGGTGGTGTTGGGGTTTGGGGACTCGATTGGCTTGCTGGAATGGGGATTTTTCGGGGTGGGGGCTGTGAGGGGGTGGCGGTGGTGTGCTACACTCTGATCGCGGGGTGAGGGGTGTCCGTACACTTGACGATATATGGTTGGCGAGGGTGTGATGGCGCTGACGAATGAGCAGGTTGAGCATGTGGCGCTGCTGGCTCGCCTGGGGTTGAGCGATGCCGAGCGCGAGCGGATGCGCGAGCAGTTGTCGTCGATCCTCGACCACATCGATCAGTTGCGGGCGGTGGATACGTCGAATGTGGCACCGACGGCGCAGGTGATTCCGCTCGATCCGATTCTGCGCGATGATGAGGTGCAGGATCAGTTGACCGTGGAGCAGGTGCTGGCGAATACGCCGCGCAGTGAGAATGGCTATATCAAGGTGCGGGCGATTCTGGAGCAGGAATAGGGACGAGTCGTAAGTCGTGAGTCGTGAGTCGTAAGATTCTCGCTTGTGGCTTGTGACTTCCGGTGAACCTGCTCAGCTTGAACAGCCTTCTTACGACTTACGACTAGCGACTTACGACTTATAGAGGGCATCTTGAGCGACGAACTGATCTGGCTGTCGGTGGATGAGGCGCGCGATCGGCTCGATCGGGGCGAGATCAGCAGCGTGGAGTTGACCGAGGCGCATCTGCGGCGGATCGAGGCGGTCGAGGACCGGGTGAAGGCGTTCATTACGCCGACGCCGGAGCTGGCGCTGGAGCAGGCGCGGGCGGCTGACGCGCGGATTAAAGCGGGCGAGAGCGCGACGTTCACGGGGATTCCGGTCGCGCTGAAGGATGTGCTCTGCACCAGCGATGTGCGGACGACGGCGGCGTCGCAGATTCTGCGCGATTTCCGGCCACCGTTCGATGCGACAGTGGTGGCGCGACTGCGGGCGCAGGGGGCGGTCTTCGTCGGCAAGGCGAATACCGACGAGTTCGCGATGGGTTCTTCGACGGAGAATTCGTCGTTCCATACGACGCGGAATCCGTGGGACCTGGAGCGGGTGCCGGGCGGGTCGAGCGGCGGATCGATCGCGGCGGTCGCGGCGGGCGAGGCGCTGGTGGGGCTCGGCTCGGAGACCGGCGGCTCGGTGCGGCAGCCGGCGGGGTTCTGCGGGATCGTGGGACTGAAGACGACCTACGGGCGGATCAGCCGGTTCGGGCTGATCGCGTTCGCCTCCAGTCTCGACCAGATCGGCCCGGCGACGCGCTCGGTGGCGGATAACGCGCATTTGCTCGGCGCGATCGCGGGGTTCGACCCGCGCGATTCGACGTCGGCCCCGGCGGCGGTGCCGGATTATCGCGCGGGGCTGACCGGGGAGGTGCGCGGGCTGCGGATCGGCTTGCCGCGCGAGTATTTCGAGATGGGCTTGCAGCCGGGCGTGGAGAGCGCGACGCGCGAGGCGCTGCGCGTGCTGGAGGGGCTGGGCGCGGAGTTGGTGGAGATCAGCCTGCCGTCGAGCCCGGCCGCGCTGCCGGTCTACTACATCATCGCCCCGGCGGAGGCGAGCGCGAACCTGGCGCGCTACGACGGGGTGAAGTATGGGCTGTCGGTCGAGCAGGATGATTTGCTCGGGACGTACCTAGCGAGCCGCCGGGAGGGGTTTGGCGCGGAGGTGAAGCGCCGGATCATGCTCGGGACCTATGCGCTGTCGTCGGGCTACTACGATGCGTACTACATCAAGGCGCAGCACGTAAGGACGCTGATCAAGGACGAGTTCGACCGGGCGTTCGGCCTGGCGGGCGAGGCGCGGGCGAAAGGTGTGGACGTGATCGTCGCGCCGACGTCGCCGACGACGGCGTTCCGCATCGGCGAGCGGAGCGACGATCCGCTGGCGATGTATCTGGCCGACGTGCTGACGATCCCGGCGAATCTGGCCGGGATTCCGAGCGTGGCGGTGCCGTGCGGCTTTGCCGAGGGGCTGCCGGTCAGTTTGCAGGTGATGGGTCCGGCGTTCTCGGAGGAACTGATTCTGCGGGTGGCCGAGGCGTACGAGCGGGCGACCGACTGGTCGACGAAGCACCCGCCGCTCGACGCGGCTACGGTGGGGGCCTGAGCCGATGGCGACGCGCACCACGGGGACACCACGCGCGCAGGCGGTCACCCCGGTGGGGGTGGGGCGCGGCGAGCGGCCGACGGCGAAGCAGTCGCCGACGAAGCAAGCGCCGCCACGGCGCAAGGCGCGCAGGACGGCGGGCAATGCGCTGGCGCTGTTGCGGCGCGGGGCGACGGTCGGGGTGGTGCTGGGTGTGGTGGCGCTGTTCGCGGCCGGGGTGGTGGAGCAACGCTGGAAGGAGTCGCAGCTCCGCGCGCAGGTCGCGACCGAGCAGGCGGAGTTGCGCGCGGCGAGGAGCGGCAGGCGAAGCTGAAGGATGAGTTGGCGGCGACGAGCGACGAGGCGAAGCGGGCTGGGTCGAGTCGGCAGCGCGGCGGCAGTTGGGCCTGTCCTATCCCGGCGAGAGGTGTATCTGGTGGGACGGAGCCACCGGCCTCGCACGGCGACGCCCGCTGCGCGGTGTGGCATTTGCTGGGGAATGAGGCATTAGCGCTGTTGTGATAATTGAGTGGTGTGCGTAGATCGCCTGGGGATGAAGGTCTCCGGGCAATTTTTTGCGCGTGGGAGAGGAGTGGACCCCTCCCCGCCGCCTGCGGGCGGCGACCGCCACCCGCAAGCGGGTACCCGGCTGAAGGGAGAGGGTGGGGTGGGGATGGCGAAGGGGTGTAGCGGGTGCGAGGCGGACCCCTCCCCGCGCTGCGGCGCGACCCTCCCCTGATGAGGAGAGGGTGGGGTTACGAGGGAGGATGGGTGGCTGATTCGGCGAGGTATTTGAGGGCGAGGGCGCGGTCGTGGAGGAGGCGGTGCATGTAGCGGCGGAGGAAGAGGGCGTCGGCGAGGCGACCGAGGGGGCCGAGGGGGGAGGTGAAGGCGAAGGTGTCGATCATGAGGGTGCCGGTGGGGGTGGGAATGAATTCGTGGGTGTGGGTGAAGGAGGCGAAGGCACCGCGTAGTTGTTCGTCCACGAAGCAGCGGGGAGGGTCGAGGTGGGTAATGCGGGCGGTGAGGCGCTGGCGGAGGCCGAGGTGGCAGGCTTCCCAGGTGACGGTGTCGCCGAGTTCCATGGGGTTGTGCGCGGGGGCGACGGCGACGCGTTCGCCGGTGTGGGACATGGATTGGGTGTGGATGGCGGTGTCGCGGGCGAGGTCGAAGCAGAGGCGGGGCGGGGCGGCGATGGGGGTGAGGAGGCGGATGGTGGGCATGTGACCTCTCAGGCAAGGATCAGCGGACGATTAGATGGCGCAGAGAAGTGCGTACTTGGTGGCGATGGAGGCGTATTTGGCGCGGCTGGAGGCGTCGTTTTGCTGGGCGACATCATTGAGGCCGCGGCGATAGAGTTCTTGTAGGCTGGATAGGCAGAGCAGGTTGAAGGGGCAGCCGTCGATGATAAGCGTGTCGTGGGCGGTCGGTACGTCCGCGAACCAGAATTCGAGCGAGTCGAATTCGATCTTCAGGTGATCGCGGTGCGCTTGTAGGACGTGCCAGGATTTTTCTGCGGTGGTGATGCCTTGTATTGCGAGGGCGTGGGTGAGGCGGGGGAACGCAGATTCGGCGCAGGCAAGGTCGAGATCGTTGACAGGCAGGGATTGGTTGCGCGTGTAGGCGAAGACGGCGAGGCTGCCGGTGAGGAGCGGGGACAGCTGCAAATCGCGGCAGATGGGGAGGATTTCGCGATAGAACGCCAGCAGGTTGGAGAAGTGTTCGGTGTTCTGCGGGCGTTCGTGCCGGATCTCGATCATGGTGGCCTCATGGCGAGGGTTGGATGGGGCTAGTGGCCGGACAGAAGGGGTCGGAGAGAGTGCATCTGGCATGCAACCATACGACAGGAATGCCGCTACGTGTCTTGCGAGCCGAGTAGCGAAGGGTGGGGCGGGTGCTGATGCGAAGAGGGCGGGTCTGAGACCCGCCCGTGAAGGGCTGCTACTCACCTTCTTTCAGGGGCACGATGGATGACTCGATCCGGCCGATCTTGTCGCCCGCGAATGTGCAGACGGTGCAGAAATAGAACCGGAAGCGCTCGCCGCCTGGCTGGCTGCCTTCGCCGATGCCGAGCGCTACTACGGTGTCAGCTTCCTCGATGAGCCGGTCGATAGTCAGGATCGGACCCTCCGTGGCGTCGGGGCGCTCGATCTCCCGGTCGAAGGCCTCTTTGCCGATCAGATGGACATGGCCGTAGATGTCCCAAATAACATCATCGGTTAAGCAGGCGAGGATCTGGGCATGATCCCGGCGGCGAAAGCCCTCGAAATAGGTCTCGACGACCGCCTTGTGCGCTGACATGATGCCTCCATGCAAAGCTATGATTGTGCAATCCAGAACGCGGACTGCATTGCCGCACTCATGTCCTGCTGCGTCGATTCCAACGGCGTTCGTTCGCGCCTTGGGCAGCACCGCAATTGGTCCACCGCAGTTGTAGTCAGTCAACGATAGCACCGCAGGAGATGTTGACTTCGGTGGAGGTGAGCGTCCGGGCGAGGTCGGAGGCGACGAAGGCGGCGACGTTGCCGACGTCGGCGAGGGTGGCGGTGCGACCGAGGAGGGTGTCTTTGGTCAGGGCGGCGGTGATTTCGTCGCGGATGGGGAGGGTGGCGGGGATCGATTCGGGGATGCCGCCGGTTTTGAGGGTGACGACGCGGATGTTGTGCGGTCCGAGTTCGATGGCCCACTGGCGGCGCAGGCCTTCCATGGCGTCGAGGGAGACCTTGAAGCCGCCGAGGCCGTGGAGGGTCTGGGGGCCACCGCCGCCGAAGGTGAGGATGACGCCGGAGCTGCGCTTGATCATGTGGCGGGCGGCGGCTTTGGTGGTGTGGAATTGGGAGCGCATGGCGTTGGTGATCGGCTGGAGGAAGTCGGCGACGGAGAGTTCCAGCAGCGGCTTTTGCACGTCGCCGGTGCCGATGACGTTGAAGGAGATGTCGATCTGGCCGACCTGGGCGACGATTGCATCGACGTAGGCGTTGACGGCGGCTTCGTCGAGGGCGTCCACGACGGCGGTGTGGGCGACGCCGTCGCGGTCGTTGATGTCGTTGGCGACGGCGTCGAGTTTGGATTGGGTGCGACCGGCGAGGAAGACCCTGGCCCCTTCGCGGGCGAAGGCGTGGGCGACGGCTCCGCCGATCGCGCCGCCGCCGCCGTAGATGACCGCGACTTTGTGTTCCAGCGGCATGGGGGGCCTCCCGTTTTCTGTGTGTCAGTGCGTCAGTGCGTCGGTGCGCCAGATCGGACACGCGAGACATATCGACGCACTGACATACGGCCTAGAAGCGCGCCAGCGGGGATTTGGCCGAAGGGTCCGCCCTTGGCGAAGCCGAAGGCTTTAGTTGGTTCGATGGCGAGGACGAGGGCGACGTTGCCTTCGCTGCCGTGGAACGAGCTGTCGCGAACATCCCAGACGCTGCCGTATTTGGCTTCGTAGGCAGCGGCGATGCGCTGGAGGAGAAGGCTCGTCGGTGACGCGGGTGGCGTCGCCTTCGAGGATGATGTCGAGTCCCTGGTTGTAGGTGTTGCGGCGGTCGTGACGGTGCATTGGGCGTTCTGTTCGAGGTTTGGCGCTCTGCTCCTCGCGCCGGTGCAGAAGCAGAACGAGCCTTCGTGCCAGACGGCGATCAGCGGGGTGACGTGAGGCGTCGACAAGGGCGCACGGTGGCGAGCCGGTACATTTCGGCGCGGTCGAGGTGTTCCTGGGCGGTGGTCCAGGGGTGGGGGTGGCGTCGGGGTCGCTGAAACGGGTGTGAGGTTGTGGTGGGAATGGAGGTTGGCATTGGCTTGCTCCTTTCGGGCGGTGGCACCGGGATTGAAATCCCGGCGAAGGGCCTGCGGCCACGAAGTCCGCCTGCGCGGACTGGGACTGCAAGATCGTCGCCTGGAAGTGGGCAGAGGGTCTCGCAAACTTGATCGAGGCGTCGGTGGGGGATTGGCCGAACGATCGAGGTTGCCGTCGGCGTCGGAGATGGTGCGGTGCGCACCCCGCCGGGCATGGTTTCGCCTGGGTGAATCGTCGAGGCCACAGGCGGCGATGGCGGCGACGTGGGCGTCCAGGTCGTCCACGATGAGGGTGAAGAGGGCGTGGCCGGCGCGGGCGGGATCTTCGACGATGTAAACCCAGCCTGCCGTGGTGAGTTGCCACATGCATTCGGTCGCGGAGACGTCGAAATCGGGTTCGCGGCCGAAGAGTTGCACGTACCGGGGCGAGCCGCGCGGTAGTCGGAGACGGGGATGCCGGCGAAAAGGTGATCGAAGGCCATTGGCACCTCCTTGCACATGGGCGTGCCGTCTGGCGCGATTAATACTCGTCGAGCGCGCGGACTTCGATCGAGCCGATGCGCGCAGGGGGCATCTCCGAGGCGAGGCGGAGGGCTTCGTTGAGGTCGCGGGCTTCGATGAGGTAGAAGCCGCCGAGCTGCTCGCTTGGTTTCGGCGAAGGGGCCGTCGGTGATCGAGGCTTTGCCTTCGCGGACGCGGATCGTGGCGGCGGTGCGCACCGGTTGGGCCCGGGGACGAGGCGATGTAGTGCCCGCGCAGCCGCAGTTCTTCGCGGTAGGCGAGGACGTCGCGCATGATGGAATCGTACTCGCTGGCGGGCAGGGCGGCGATCTTCGTTTCGTCGTGGTAGACCAGGCAGAGGTATTTCATCCTGCACTCCGGGGTGTGGGCTGGCGGGTCGGCAGATGGGGTGGTGGGTAGCGAGGCGGTTGCCGTTCCGACGAGGGCGGGTCGGTGACCCGCCCCTACCGGTGATGGGTGGCGTTACCTTTTCGCATTGTGAAACCTCCATTCGGCGGCAATGGTTGAGCGGCAGGCGTCGTTCTCGACGCCTGCCGCCTGGGTTTTTGTGTGCTCAGTCGGCGGCTTCTTCGCAGAGTTCCAGGGGCAGGGGGCCGTACTCGGGGAAGGGGATGGGCTCGGGCGTGGGCGCGGCGTGCAGCTGCTCGTTGGCGGGTTGCAGGTGGCGGAGGGCGGTGGCCGCGAGGACGGCGAGCGAGATGGCGGCGATAGCGGCAGGGCCGGGTGAGGTGCATACCGTGGATGAAGGCGTTGCGGGCGGCGGCAGGCAGCGGTTCGCCGAGTTGTGAGAGTTGCCCGGCGACGGCGACAGCTCCGCCAGGGTGTCGCGGGCGACGGTGGCCGGTCGATGAGGATGCCCACAGGGAGTTTTGGGTCAGGTCGTGGCGGTAGATGGCGACGCCGATGCTGCCGAGGATCGCGATGCCGGGGGAGCCGCCCAGTTCGACGGCGGTCTCCGGAGAGGCCGGAGGCGGCACCGGCGCGCTCGGGCGGCGCGGAGCCGACGATCAGGTCGGTGGTGAGGGTGAGGACCGAAGGAGGCCGAGGGGAGATGATCAGGAGGCGGTGACGAGGGGCAGGAGGCCGCCGGTCGCGCCGACCTGGGTGAGGATGAGCTTAGCCGATGGCGGCCAGGCTGAGGCTGACGCCCATGACCACGGCAGGGCGGATGCGTCGCCCGAGGCGCGGGGCCAGTTGCGCGCCGATGATGAAGCCTGCGGACGAGGGAGGGACCAGAGTCCGGCGACAGGTAGGGTGAGGCCGAGCACCAGTTGCAGGTATTGCGCGATGAAGAGGAAGTAGCCGACCGCGACGAAGATGCTGAGGACGTTGATGACCAGGGCGGTGCGGAAGGCGGCGATGCTGAAGAGGCGCACGTCGATCAGCAGGTCGGGCAGGGTCAGCTGGCGGCGGATGAAGAGGATGCCGACTGCCAGGCCGATGGTGAGGAAGAGGGCGGCGCGCAGGTCGAGCCGTTGCGGGCCGCTTCTTTGGGGCCGACGATGGCGGTGAGGACCGCGACCGGGGACATCGCCGCGCTGAAGATGTCGAGGCGACCGGCGTCGGGGGAGCGATATTCGGGGAGGACGCGCGGGCCGAGGATGAGGAGCAGCGCCATCACCGGCACGGAGAGCAGGAAGACGGAGCCCCACCAGAAGTGCGCCAGGAGCACGCCGCCGAGGACGGGACCGATCGCGCCGCCCGCCGAGAAGGCGGTGATCCAGACGCCGATCGCGACGGTGCGCTCGCGGGGGTTCTGGAACATGGTGAAGAGGAGCGAGAGGGTCGAAGGGGCGAGGGTGGCACCGGCGACGCCGAGCAGGGCGCGCATGGCGATCAGCATCTCGGCGCTGTTGGAGAAGGCGGCGACGATGGAGATGGCCCCGAAGGCGCTGGCACCGAACATGAGGAGCTTGCGGCGGCCGATGCGGTCGCCGAGGGTGCCCATGGTGAGGAGCGATCCGGCGACCAGGAAGCCGTAGATGTCGACGATCCAGAGCAGCCCCAGGTGCTGGTGGGTCGCAGGTCGGCGGCGATGGTCGGGAGGGCCAGGTGGAGGACGGTGAGGTCCATGGCGTAGAGCAGGCAGGCGAGCGCGAGCACGGCGAGCCCGATCCATTCGCGCCGCCCGGCCAGGGGGGCCTGGTTCGACGATAGGCTCTCGATCTTCGCGGTCATTGGGGTACTCCTCGTTGAGTGTTTCGCGTTCGGGTGAAACGGCCGGTTTCACTATGTAGTCGAAGGAGATCAGGGGAGATCGACATTGTTTGGGGGGATGTTTTGGGTGAGTTGTCAGAGGTCAGGGTCAGGAGTCAGAAGGGTTACCTCACCCCGGCCCCCTCTCCATGTCGCTTCACGCGCGACATGGAGAGGGGTGCCTCTGTGCGGGGTCAGTGGCATTGGGGTGGGTTAGGGGTCGATGGCGTGGCGGAGGCGGTCGCGGACGCGGGCGAGGGCGGCGCGGAGGTCGGGTGGGGTGTGGACGCGGAAGGGAAGGAGGCGAGGGAGGCGGGCGAGCCCGGTCGAGGTCGCTGATGGTGCAGCGCATGGGGGTGGTGTGGCCCTGGTCGGTGAGTTCGGTGAAGGGGGGTGAGCCAGCGCTGGGCTTCGGCGAGCGGGGCGTCGAGGGGTGAGTTCGACGGACCAGGGGAGGGGAGGAGAGCGATCGAGCGGCGGACGTAGTCGAGGCAGTCGAGGTCGGCGGGGCGGGCGAGGGGTGCCTTCGGGTTCGACGGAAGCGATGCGGTCGAGGCGGAAGACGCGGACGTCCTGTAGCGCAGGTGGCGGTGGCCGACGGCGTACCAGGCGGTGTTGGAGAGGTAGACGACGCCGTAGGGATCGAAGGAGCGCGTGGTGGCTGCGCCGTGCTGATCTGATAGGTCAGGGTGGTGCGTCGACTCGGCGGCGACGGCGGCGGCGAGGGTGAGGAGGGTGGCGGAGGGGGCGGGGGCCTGGGTGTCGCCGGGCTGGGGCGGGCGGGGCCAGTCGAGGATGATGGCGTCGGCGGGAGGCGTTGACCTGCGCGCGGAGTGGGGCGGGGAGGACGCGTTCGATCTTGGCGAGCGCGCCTTCGGTCGCGGGGGCGGCACCGGTGAGGCCGAAGCGACGGGCGAAGAGGAGGCCGAGGGTGACGGCGAGGGCTTCGTCGTCGGCCAGCATCAGGGGTGGCAGGCGGAAGCCGGGGCGCAGGCGGTAGCCGCCGTAGCGGCCGGGGCGGGATTCGATCGGGATGCCCATCTCTTGCAGCATGACGATGTAGCGGCGGATGGTGCGGAGGATCGACTTCGAGGCGGGCGGCGAGGTCGGGGCCGCTGGCGCTGCCGCGCGCCTGGAGCATTTCGGGGACGGTGAGGACGCGGGTGGTGGGGTGTTTACATGCGGCGCTCCGGGGTGAAAGCTGGCGGGAGGTGCCCCCGTAGTGTGCCATAGTGGGGGCACCGGGGCTAGTGCGTCGGTGCGTCGGTGCGTCGGTGCGTCCGTTGCGTCGGTAAGTTCGTGCGTTTGGGCGTTCGCGATGGGGTTACCCATATCGGATGGCGAGTGGGTTGACTGGTGCCGCGGGGGGCGGGTCTCAGACCCGCCCCTACCACTGTCGTTCGTAGGTAGCTGGTGGGGGTTGAAGAAGTCGATCAGGATGGGGGCGAAGGTGGCAGGAGATGTTGTGGTCTGATCGGGGATGGGGCGGTGCCGGGCGTTGGGGAGGAGGTTGGCGAGGGCGGGCGGTAGTGTTGAAAAAAGTTCGCTGTTCCCGCCGTTCATGACGAGGGTGGGCATGGTGGCGGCGGTCCAGCGGTCGGTGGGGAGGGGTTTACCGGACATGGTGTCGCCCATGATGGTGCCGTCGTAGGCGATGGTGTGCGCGACTTGCTCCAGGCCGGGCCACATCGGGGATTGCTTCATCCCGGCGAGCCATTCCTGGGGGAGGCGGATCGCGGCGGTCAGGAAGTATTCGACGGCGTCGCCCCGGCGACCGGCGGCGATCAGTTCGTTGAGGTGGGGGACGTAGTCGCCGGGCAGGGGCGGGCGGCTGCCGTCGGTGATGAAGGGGGGCTCGTAGAGGGCGAGTTTGGTGACTTTGGTGGGGAGTTTGGTGGCGGTTTCGAGGGCGAGGGCGGCGCCGGAGGAGATGCCGTAGAGGTGGGCAGTGCCGCCGGCCAGCGTCGATCAGGGCTTCGAGGTCTTCGATCTCGCGCTCGACGGCGTAGGGCGGGATGTCGCCGCTCTCGCCGCGTCCGCGACGGCTGTAGTCGATGACGGTGAAGTGCTGAGCGAGGATCGACGAGGCTTGGAGCCGAAGCAGTTTACCCAGCGCGCCGGTGATCAGGATGAGGGCGGGGCCGGTGCCGGTCTGGTCGTAGGCGATGGTGGTGCCGTTGCAGGAGGTGACGGTGCGGGCGGTGGCGATGGTCATCGGGGCCTCGGGGGGCGTTCAAAGTTCAAAGTTTGGGGTTACGGTTGGAAGGTTTAAAGTTAGAAGGTTTGAAGAAGTGGGGGATGGCTCTTCGGGTGCCATCCCCACGCAGGCGGGTCTGAGACCCGCCCCTACCCGTTGGTGGTGAGGAAAGGGATGACGGTGGGGATGAGGTAGGGGGAGAAGATGATGTCGTAATGGGTGGTGTTGGGGAGGATGGCGAGGCGGTGCTGGGTGACGCCGGAGCGATCCCAGCTGCCATCACGCTGGCCGCCGCCGAGGAGCGCGAAGAATTCGGCGGCGTTGGCGGGGCTGATGCTGTCGGCGTCGCCGAAGATGAGCATGGTGGGCATGGTGAGCCTGGCGACTTGCTCGGACAGGTCGTAGGGCTGGCGAAGCAGGTCGCCTACCTTATCCCAGAGACCGTTCCATTCCTCCGGGCGGGGAGCAATCTTGGCGTAAGCCTCGTACATCGGGGTCTGCTTCATTGCCTCACCCTGCGCGGCGTTCAGCTGGTCCATCCCGGCGAGATTTTCTGGCTGCCAGGCGTTGCGCTTGTGGGCTGCGGAGACGAGGATGAGGCGATCGACGACCTCGGGGTGGCGGATGGCGGCCTGGAGAGCGGCGGCACCGCCGAGGGAGTAGCCCATGACGGTGGCCGTGCCGAGTCCGAGGTGGTTGATCAGCGCGGCGATGTCGTCGCCCAGGTGCTCGCGGCTGAGGGGGCGGTCGTAGTCGCCGGTGCGCCCGTGGCCCTGTAGATCGACGGCGATGATCTGGCGATGGGCGGCGAGCGCGGGGAGCAATTCGCCGAACATGCCGGTGGAGCCGAAGCCGCCGTGGAGCAGGATCAGTGGTGCGCCGCTGCCGTGGATCTCGTAGTAGAGACTGATGCCATTCACGGGGGCGTAGCCGGTCTGGGGGGTGGACATTGTGGTCTTTCTCCTGATGAGTAATTCAGCGATTGATGCAGGAGCGACAGGTGCTCCTTGAGCCATACGCTCAGCCGCAGGCGTTGGGACTGTTCCTGTCCCCGCCGCCTGCGGTGATCGCGTTGTTTAGTCGCGCGGCGCGGGCGCGTAGACGAGGGCCAGCACGCCGGTGCTGAAGGTCTGGGAGTCGATCAGCTTGAGGGGCACCTGCGCCTCCATGTCGTCGAAGAGCTTCTTGCCCTTGCCGACGATGATCGGGTGGACCAGCAACGTCAACTCGTCGAGCACGCCGTCGCGCAGCAGCGAGCGGATGAGGGTGGCGCTGCCGGTGATGCCGATGTTCTGCCCCGGTTGCGCTTTCAGCTTCCGCAGCTCTTCGGCAACGTTGCCCTTGATCAGCGTCGAATTCTCCCATTCCACGCTGTCGAGCGTGGTGGAGGCGACGAGCTTGGGGGTGCCGTTCATCTGGGCGGCGATCGGATCGTCGCTGTTCTGGTTGGGCCAGAAGCTGGCGAATTCCTGGTAGGTCTGCCGTCCCAGCAGCATGGTGCCCGTCTCGGACATCGACTTGCCGACGACCGCGCCCATTTCGTCGTTGAAGTAGGGGAAGTGCCACTGATCCGGGGCTTCCACGACGCCATCCAGCGAGATGAAGAGGCCGGCGGTGATCTTCCTCATGGTGGTGTCCTTTCTTCGCATTTCGTTTGGTGCCGCCGCTGGCGGGTACGGCCCCGGCAGCATGCTTTCATCGAGTAGTCGCTCGGCGAAGTCCGAATTCGACAATCTACCGCGCCGAATTGCGACGCCCTTCCGGCGCGCGGGGTGCGCGCTGCGAACGATGGTACTGTGGTCGGTGGGCGCGGTGCCAGCGGGTGGTGCTGAAGCCTCCCGTCGCCCGCCCGGACATGAAGTGTCCGGGCTAGATAGATGTGCCGGATGAATCCGGCTTTGGGGTACACGTTATCGGGAGGTGGCGTCCTTGACGGGGCGGAGTTCGATGCGGCCCAGGCGTGCCGAGGGGTGGCGCGAGGCGAGGCGGATGGCTTCGTTGAGGTCCCAGGCTTCGATCAGGTAGTAGCCGGTGAGTTGCGCCCTGGTTGCGGTGCAGGCGTTGTCGTCAATGAAGAGCCGTCCTTCCCGCATCCGAATGACCGTGGCCGCGCAATCGCTTTCCAGGGTGTGCGCGGCGAGGAGATGGCCGCGCTGCCGGAGATCGTCGTCGTAGGCGCGGGCTTCATCGGGGCAGGCGGCGGCGGTGGAAACTTCGTGGTAGACGAGGCAGAGGTATTTCATCGCGCGCTCCGCGTGGTGGGGAGTGGTTGGGGCGGGGTGTCTCGGGTGAGACGCCCCGCCCGGTGTCGTGCTAGCGCGCTCGCGGGGGCGAGAGCCGGGTCAGCATGCCGACGATGACGGTGGCGGCGACGATGTGCGTCAGGACGAGGATGGCGGTCTGGCCGTTGGTCGCGCCCGGGACGGTGGGGATGTAGGTGAAGTCGGGGATGGTGGTGACGACGAAGACGATGGCGGCGATGACGGCGAAGATGCGCGCGGGGCGGCTCGTGAAGCGGCGCAGGGCGGCGTAGATCAGGGTGGCGACGATGGCGGGGACGACGGTGAAGAGGACGATGCCGCTGGGATTGGCGAGGACGATGAAGCCGGAGTTGTAGCCGACGATCAGCGCGCCGAGGTAGTAGACGACGACGTTGGCGAGCACGGACGCGACGATGGTGCCGAGCGCGACGAGGGCGTAGCCCCCGCGACGGGTGGTGCGCGACGACGGGGCCAGCGACAGGGCGGTGCTCGGGGAAGAGGTGATGGATGCCATTGGATTACCTCCTTCAAGTGTGCCTAACGTCCTGTGTGAGGGCCTCTCGATAAGTAGTCGACTGGCAGGGATGCGGATCGACATTTCTCGACACGAATTTGGAGGGATTTTTCAGATTGAGTTTTAGGGGGTTGAAGGCCGGAGGGACGCCGACTGAAGTCGGCGCTAAGGGCCTGCGGGCCACAAAGTCCGCTCACGCGGACCGGGGTGGGTGGAGGGTTTCCTTATATGGGGGATCCAGTAGTGGGTGGGAGTGTACACAGGGCCTTAAGGCCTGGGCTACGGGTGACTGCGGTCGCCGCGCAGGCGGCTTGCGCGGCCTGGGAGGACGTGCTGAAAATTGGTGGGGAGGTGATGTAGAGAAGTGTCGGTCGGCTCCGATGTATCTGGTGAAGGGCAACCGAGTGGTTGCCCGATGGAATGGGAGGTGTCTCATGTCGCTGGTTCGTGTGCATAACTTTGCGATCTCGCTCGATGGCTTCGGGACTGGCGAAGGGCTCACGCTCGATGCTCCGTTCGGGCACGCGGGGGAGCGTCTGCATGAGTGGTACGTCTCCACGCGATTCTTCCACGAGATGCTCGGCAAGGCGGGTGGCAGCATGGGCGTCGACAATGCCTTCGCCGAGCGGCACGTTCCCGGCATCGGGGCCGAGATTATGGGCCGGGGCAAGTTTGGGCCGCCGCAGCAAGGTCCGTGGACCGGTCTCGGCACCGATGAGGAGTGGCGCGGCTGGTGGGGGCCGAATCCGCCGTTCCACACGCCGGTGTTCGTGCTCACGCACTACCCGCGCCTGCCGATCGAGATGGAGGGTGGTACGACCTTCCATTTCGTTGATGCCAGCCCGCAGGAAGTGCTCGCGCTAGCCCGCCGGGCAGCTGGCGACCTCGATGTGCGCATCGGTGGTGGCCCGGCGACGGTCCGCGACTTCCTCGCCGCCGACCTGATTGATGTTATGCACGTTGCGCAGGTGCCGATCCTGCTCGGGCGTGGCGTCCGTTTGTGGGACGGACTGGAGGGTATCGAGGAGCGCTTCGCGATCGAGGTGGTCGCGTCGCCGGGCGGTGTCACGCACATGACGTTCACGCGACGATAGCGGATGGAATTGGCTGCACCAGAGACAGTGTGGTGCTGGGCGACGGGTTTGACCCCACCCCGCCGCCTGCGGGCGGCGGCCCTCCCCTGATGAGGAGAGGGTAGGGGCTACGGGGAACGCGGGTGGCTGCGGTGTATGCTTTGGGCGGTGCCGGTAGGGGTGCCGCGCTGTGTGAGGGATGGCGAGATGAAGTATTTGCTGCTGATCCACATGAATCCGATGCTGTTCGAGTCGTTGTCGGAGGAAGACCGGAACGCGGTCTTTGGGGGGCACGATGCGTTGGTTCGGCTGACTCGGGAGTCGGGGGAGTTGGTGGGGTTCGCGGCGCTGGCCGATCCGTCGAATACGGCGACGGTGCGGGTGCGGGGCGGGGTCCCGGCGGTGACGGATGGGCCGTATGTGGAGGCGAAGGAGTTTCTGGCCGGGTATTACGTGGTGGACTGCGAGACGCGCGAGCGCGCGGTCGAGCTAGCGGCGATGATCCCGGACGCGCAATATACGGCGATCGAGGTGCGGCCGGTGATGGAATCGAGCGGGATGGAGCAGTGAGTGCGGAGGCGCGCGTCGAGGATCTGCTGCGGCAATTGACGCCGCAGGTCCTCGGCGCGCTCGTGCGACGGTATGGGCACTTCGACCTCTGCGAGGACGCGGTGCAGGAGGCGCTGCTGGCCGCCGCGACGCAGTGGCCGGGCCAGGGGGTGCCGGAGCGCCCGCAGGGTTGGCTGATCACGGTCGCGTCGCGGCGGCTGACCGATCTGCTGCGGTCAGAGTCGGCGCGACGGCGGCGGGAGGAGACGGCGGCGACGCTGACGCCTCCCGACGAGGCGCTGTTGCCGGGTCCGGGTGACGAGCAGGTGCCGGATCAGGACGACACGCTGACGCTGCTCTTTTTGTGCTGCCACCCGGCGCTTTCGCCCGCGTCGCAGCTCGCGCTGACGTTGCGGGCGGTGGGCGGGTTGACGACGGCGGAAATTGCCAGTGCCTTCGTGGTGCCCGAGGCGACGATGGCGCAGCGGATCAGCCGGGCGAAGCAGAGCATTAAGTCGAGCGGGTTGCCGTTTGCGATGCCGCCGGGCACGGAGCGGGCGGAGCGGCTGCGGGTGGTGCTGCACGTGCTCTACCTGATCTTCAATGAGGGGTACACGGCGACGGCGGGGCCGGAGTTGCAGCGCGGCGAGTTGACCGGAGAGGCGATCCGGCTGACGCGCGCGGTTCACCGGCTGCTGCCGGATGATGGCGAGGTGGCGGGGTTGCTGGCGCTGATGCTGCTAACCGATGCGCGGCGGCTGGCGCGGACGCGGCCCGATGGCGCGTTGGTGCCGCTGACGGAGCAGGATCAGGCGCTCTGGGATCAGGCGCTGATCGGGAGGGGTGGCGCTGATCCGCCAGGAGACGCTGGCGCGGGCGGCGCTGGGGGCCGTATCAGTTGCAGGCGGCGATCGCGGCGATCCACGACGAGGCGGTGACGGCGGAGGAGACCGATTGGGGGCAGATTGTTACGCTGTATGACCTGCTGGAGCGGATCGGCGCCGGGACCGATGGTGACGCTCAATCGGCGCGCGTGGTGGCGGTGGCGATGGTGCAGGGGCCGAGGGCGGGGCTGGCGGTGGTGGATGCGCTGGCGGCCGATGGGCGGTTGGGGAAGCATCTGCGATTGGACGCGGTGCGGGCGCATTTATTGGAGTTGGCGGGGGGACCGGGAGGGGGCGCGGGCGAGCTACCGGGCGGCGGCAGAGCGGACGACGAGTCTGCCGGAGCAGCGGTATCTGGAGGGGCGGGCGGCACGGTTGGCGCCGTCGTGAGTCGTGAGTCGTGAGTCGTGAGTGGACGAGGAGGGAGGAGAGAAGAGAGAAGGGAGTGGAGTGTGACAGGGAACGGCCCTCACCCCCGCCGCTGCGGCGGCGACCCCTCTCCACCATCTGGGGAGAGGGAGGTGGCTGCTGCCGAATGATCGACAATCGGTAGTGGAGAAGCCGGTGCCCACCCCGGCTGGGGGGTGGGCACCGGCTTTTTCTTGCGGGGTGAGGGATAGAGTCAGGCTTGGGCTGCGCCGACTTTTGGGGGGGCCGACGATGTGGGAGATGTCGAGGACGGGGCGGACTTCGACGGTGCCCCATTTTGCGCCGGGGATCTGGCTGGCGACGGCGAGCGCTTCGTCGAGGTTGTCGACATCGACGATGTAGTAGCCGCCGAGTTGTTCGTGGGTTTCGGCGAAGGGGCCGTCGGTGACGAGGCGCTTGCCGCCGCGCACGGACGCTAGTCGCGGCGGCGGTGGGATGCAAGGGGGCGGTGGCGACGGAGCACGGCGTTCGCGGCGAGTTTGTCCACAAGCTGGGAGGATTCTTTGTAGCGGGCGACGCGCTCGCTCTCGCTGAGGGCATTTTCGTCGCCGTAGATGAGGAACATGTACTTCATTTTTGCCTCCGTGTTCAAGTTCAGGTTGCAGGTTGCAAGTTCCTCCTACGAACCTGGAACACTGGAACCTGGAACCGTTCAGCGATTGGTGAACGAAGGTATACGCCAGATCGACGGTGCGATCAGGCGTCGAGTTCGCGCAGGCGGCGTTCGATGAAGCGGCGTTCGGGTTCTTGTTTGGCGAGGGTGAGGGGCCTGGCAGTAGGCGGCGGCCGATTCTTCGCAGCGATCGAGGCGAGCGGAGAGTCGGCGCGGGCGGCGTGCGCGAGGTGGTAGGAGGAGTCGGTGAGTTCGCCGCGCGCGAGGAGGTCGTCGATGGGGACGAAGGCCAAGCCCTCGGGACCGTCGCGCATCCGCCAGGGCGACGGCGCGGTTGAGATCGACGATCGGCGAGGGGTCGAGCTGCGACAGGACATCGTAGAGGGCGACGATTTGCGCCAATCCCGGTCGCGGCGGTGGGAGCCTGGGCGTGGACGGCGGCGAGCGCGGCTTGCAGGCTGTAGGGGCCGAAGCGGCGGGTGGAGAGGGCGCGTTCCACCAGGGCCAGGCCCTCGGCGATCTGGCGCTGGTTCCAGCGGCTGCGATCCTGGTCTTCGAGCAGGATCAGGTCGCCAGCGGGCGAGGTGCGCGCCGCGCGCCGCGATTCCTGGAGCAGCATCAGCGCAAGCAGACCCATGACCTCGGGTTCGGCGAGGAGCCGACGAGGAGGCGACCGAGGCGAATCGCTTCTCAGAGATCGGCATGGACCAGCGTGTCGCCGGAGGAGGCGGAGTAGCCCTCGTTGAAGACGAGGTAGACGACGCGGAGGACGAGATCGAAGACGTTCGGGCAGGTCGGCCAGCGCCGGAACTCGTGGGGATACTTAAGCGTCGCGAATCTTGGCCTTGGCGCGGACGATGCGCTGGGCGATGGTGGGCGGGGGGGGCGAGGAAGGCGCGAGCGATTTCCTCAGTGGTGAGGCCGCAGACTTCGCTGGCGTCAGGGCCACGCGGGCGTCGGGGGGCAGCGCGGGGTGGGCGCAGGTGAAGATCAGGCTGGGCGATCGTCTTCCAGGTCCTCGCCGTCCGTGGCGGTGTAATCCTCGGTGTTGTTGTCGATCTGCTCGGCCAGCACGGCCAGCGAGGCGTCGAAGCGGGTGCGGCGGCGGATGGCGTCGATGGCCTTGAAGCGGCTGATGCCGGAGACGAGCCAGGCACGGGGGTTGGCAGGGATCCTCTTTCGGCCACTGGGTCACGGCGGCGGTGAAGGCGTCGTGCAGCGCCTCCTGCACCGGCCCGGTCGAAGTCGCCGAGGAGGCGGATGAGCGTGGCGAGGACGCGCCGCGATTCGTTGCGGTAGAGGTCGTCGACGGTCTGGCGAATCTGTTCGGCGGCGGCTTCGTTCATCGGCGTCACGCTCTCGGTTTGCAGCGATGACAACGGGTTCTCCCTACGAAGTGATGAGTGATGGGTGATGAGTGACGAGGGATAGTTCAAAGTTCAAAGTTCCTCCAACCCAACGGTGAACCTTGAACCGGGAACCGTAGGCCCCCACGGCGCTCAGGTTGTGGCGGGGCGGGCGAAGCGTTGGGCGGAGCGGGCTTTGGCGCGGGCTGCTTCTTCCTCGCGATTTTTCGGGGTGGAGGGGGTTTCGAGCGCGAGGAGGAGGCGACGGGAGATGGCGGCGATGTCGTCCACGGCGGCGTTGAACGCCTCTTCGTTCGCTTTGGAGGGTTTGCTGAAGCCGCTGATTTTCCTGACGAATTGGAGCGCGGCGGCGTGGACTTCGTCCTCGGTCGCCGGTGGCTCGAAGTTGAAGAGGGGCCGGATATTCCTGCACATGGGGATTCGCCTCCCGATCGCGTTCGCCGTCCCACCCGCAGCCGGGCGATCCTGTCAGACCGAAGTGTGCCGCAAGATGGCGGGTACGACAACATCCCAGGACGCGCGCGATAGCTCGTGGCCGTGCGTGCCGCTCATGGTCAGGTGATTCGTTTTGGTGGCAGGCACAGTGGGCGCTCCTGCTTGCGTCTCGGTTGCCAGATTCGGTCACAGGGCGTGGCAGCGGTTGGTTGGAGCTGGATGGGTGCCGGTTGGAGTGTCGCCTTGCCGAACAGAACATTAGTTCTATCGAGGAGTAGTGTACGAGGTCTGTGCGGTTGTGGCCAAGGCGAGTGTGGAGTCGAGGCAGTCGGGCGGTCGGGCGGTCAGGCAGTGGGGTGATCGCACCCCGCCGCCTGCGGAGCACCGCACCCTCCTGCACAAGGGAGGTACCCGCCCACCGTCTGGGAGAGGGGATGGAGACGAAGCGCGGTGGGGGATCAGGAGGGTTGGGTGCGGCAGGCGGCGCAGGCGGCGGGCCAGTGGTGGATGAGGGCGGGGAGGGCAGGGGATGAGGAGGCGGCCGATGGCGGCGAGAGGCGCGGAAGGGGCGTTCGTCGCGGGGGTCAGCGAAGTCGTAGAGGGCACGGACGGCGGGCGGGAGCAGGCGGCGGTGGTGAGGCGGATGAGCGGGGTGAGGGCTGATCCAGCGCGGGGCGACGGGGCGATGATCGCGTTGGCGAGTTCTTTGGCGGTGGGGCCGACGGCGAGCGCGCCGCTGGCGAGCATGGTGTCGAGGTAGCGCTGTAGGTCGGCGTGGGTTTTGGGAGAGGGCGTCGGGGATGCCGAGGAGCGGCCCCATCATGGTCGCTTCGGCGCAGTAGCGGTCGCGGTCGGCAGCGGGAGGGGCCAACGTAGAAGCTCGTAGGCGCGCGGCAGCATTTCCAGCAGTGGCGTGGACCCAGGCGAGCAGTTGGGGGTCGTGCGCGGAGTAAGCGGTGCCCGCCGCGTAGGTGCCGCTGGCGGCGGGGAGGTGCCGTTGACGCGGTCGTGGATGCGGTTGATCGCGCGGCGCCGCTCGCACGGGCGTCGTCGGGGCCGGTGATCGCCAGCATCGCCTGGATGGTCTGACTGAGGCGCTGCGCACGGCGCTCAGGGTGGCTGACGGCGATGCTGTGGTCGGCGACGCCCGCCGCGACGAGCGGGTGGGCCAGTTGCATCAGGATGGCCGGTCCCCAGCCGAGGAGGGTGGCGGTTTCGGCGTTGATTTTCCAGGCAACAGGCGTGATTGCGGAATGCGGGATGCGGAATGCGGAATGGGCGGGGGTGAGGGTCTGGGCGTCGTTGGACAGGGACATGGAGGCTCCTGGGATTCGAGTCGTGAGTCGTGAGTCGTGAGTGGGCGCGTCGATAGGGAATGGTAGCGGATGTGGGCGTGCTGTAGGTAGGACGCGGGTGAGGTGGAGGAGGTTACAGCGGGGGGATCAGGGGGTGATGCGGCGGTAGACGCGGGCGGTTTCGTCTTCCCAGATGACGGTGGCACCGGCGAAGCCGACGGCGGCGGGGTTGTCCTTGCGGTGGAGGACGGCGTAGTCGCAGGGTTCGCCGGGGCGTGGGGGACCGGCGATGCGCTGACCGAAGGTGGTCGGGACGCGGGCGTAGAGGCGATTGTCGCGCAGCACCCAGCCGAGCATGCCGATGTAGGTCTCCTGCGCCTCGTCCTGGGCGAGGTAGACGCTCGCGGCGGGCGGGACCAGGGCGCGCAGGCGGTCGAAGTCGTCGGTCGGTTCGAGGCGATAGACGACGTCATCGCCGAAGGAGGCGACCTCGACCGCCAGCTCGGTCTCGGCCTTGAAGAACTGGCGATGGCGGGCGGCGAGGCGATCGGTCAGGTTGCCGTAGTGGACGACGATGTAGTTGATGCCGAGGCCCTGCATGGCGCGCAGGCTGCGGTTGGTCGGGCCGCGATGGATCTCCTCGGCGAGCGAGAGGTAGCCGGTGGGGAGGATATCGGACGAGCCGTTGACGACGCGGGCGCGGTGGTAGAGGGAGAAATACTGGTAGCGGTTGTTGTTGCGGTCGCGCTTGGCGATCAGCGGCAGGTGGATGACGACGTCCGCGTCGGGTTGTGCGGCGAGCCATTGGTAGACGGGCGGGATCTCCGACCCACTCTCCAGAGCCGAGACGGGGTAGGGGCGATTGGCCGACTCGGCGCAGATCGCGGCGACAACGAGGATGGCGAGGGCCACGCGCCAGCGGCGGGCGGCGGCGGGGGTGGCTGTAGCTGCGCGACGGCGTTGCCAGAGCGCCAGGCGCGCGAGGAGCCAGCGGAGGCCGAGCGCGGCCAGGGCGGCGACACTGAGGCCGTAGAAAATGCCGAGGCGGGCGGGGGCGCGCATGGCGTCGAAGCCGGGGAGGTAGCGATAGAGGTAGCCGTAGGGGAGGTGGGTGAAGAGGACGCTGGCGGGGTCGTTGCTGGCGTAGAGGATGGGGCCGCAGGCGAGGATGACGCTGCCCGCGCCGAGCAGGAGCAGGTATTGGGCGAGGGGTCGTCGCCAAGGGTGAGCGCGCCGACGAGTGCCAGGAGCAGCGCCGCCAGCCCGAGGAAGAGGTCGCGCTCGGGGGAGTAGGCACCGATCTGGCGCAGGGGGCGGTGGCGTCGCCCCAGAGCGCATTGCGCGGCCCGGCGGTGACGAAGGAGGGCGAGGGAGGCGGAGTAACGAGTATTCTCGGGTCGACGGGCGCGCGAAGGCGTGCTCCGCCTGCACGGCGCGATAGGCGAACGCGAAGGGGAGGAGTGGCAGGACGGCGAGGAAACCGGCCACGAGCAGGCGCACCCAGAGGGCCGGTCCGGGGAAGTGCCGCCAGCCCAGTTGCACCAGCCGCAGCCCCACGAAGCCACCCACGACGAAAACGAGGCAGAGCGCGTAATACTGCGAGGAGAGGGGCCTGGAGCGCCAGCAGCGCCGCCAGCGCGAGGGCGTAGCGCCAGCGCGGCGCGAGGCGAAGAGGCGATCGAGGCAGAGGATGATCAGCGGGAAGTATTGCGCCGAGAGCAGGCCGATGTGGTCGAATTGGGTGAAGCGCAGGGGGGCGAAGGCGTAGATCAGCCCGGCGACGAAGGCGGCGAGGCGCGGGCAGCGAGGTGGCGGGCCAGCGCGTACATCGCCAGCCCGGAGAGGACGAAGGTCGCCAGCACGCCGAGGTTGTAGATGGCGATCGGGTTCTGGGTGACGAGGCGCAGCGGCAGGGTGAGGAGCGCCGCGCCGACGATCAGTTCATCGAAGAGATAACTGCGCGGGTAGGGATAGAGGACGTTGGCGTCGAAGAGGCGCGCGGGGTCGTGGAGCAGGCGATCCTGGGCCTGGCCGATGCGCCAGATGCTGTCGATCGGGTCGATCGGGGAGAAGACGCCGTCGCCGAGGTGCGCGGCGAGGGGCCAGGTGAAGAGGATCGCCAGCGCGGCATAGGCGAGTGCCAGCGCGGCGAGGCGCACGAAGGCGCGCGAGGTCCAGCGCTGGCGCAGGGTGGCGATGCGGCTGCGGGCGGCGGCTGCCCCGCCAGCGGCGTCGCCGGGCGTCCCGATCGTTTGACGTTGGTGCTTCCCTGCATCTCCGCTGCCTTCGTCGGCCGGACCCCGACCACCAGCGCACAGCCAGCGGCCCCCACCGCAGGATGCGCCCACCGAGGAGCGGCGCGGGCGCGCGAGGCGCGGCGCACGCTGGTTCGGCGCGGTCGTCGTTGTCGGTGGGGGTATTATCATCGATTCTTCATCGTTTTCCAAGGTTTTTAGCGTTTTCTTAGGATTGAGAGGGAACTCGGCTCCTCACCCCGCCATGCCTGCGGGCGGCACCCCTCTCCCACTGTCTGGGAGAGGTGGGTACTTCGCCTGGAGGAGGAGGGATGGCGGAGCGGCGCGCTGCACGGGGGTGTTGACCCTCCCGCCGCTGCGGCGGCGACCCTCCCCTGGAAGGGAGAGGGTTTTAAGGGTCTGATTGAGGCGGGTGGCGAGAGCGAGGCTGGGTGGGTGGCGGGGGTTGCCCGGCGGTCGGGACACGGGCCTGCCCGCGCCGTGGGGTGGGGTCAGGGCGGCGAGGAGGAAGTTGAGGATGGTGTCGCGGTCGGTGAGGTCGGGGAGGAGGAGGTCGGGGTCGTTGGCGTGGAGTTGGTCGGCGCTGCGGCGGCCGGTGGCGACGGCGATGGTGCGGGCACTGGCGCAGGCGCGGGCACAGGCGATGTCGTGGGGGGTGTCGCCGATGATGATCGTGTCGGCGGCCGAGACCGGCGCGCCGAGGATGCGCGCGGCGACATCGAGCGCGAGGGGCGGGAGGTCGTTGCGCTCGTGGGAATGGTCGCCGAAGCCGCCGATCACGGTGTCGTGGCGCGCGAAGGGTGCCCAGATGCCGGCCGATTGCAGCTTCGACCGAGCGATGGGGAGCGGGTTGCCGGTGACGAGGCCGAGGGCGAGATCGCGCGCGGTGAGGGCGTCGAGCAGCGCCGAGACGCCGGGGAGCACACGCTCGGCGAGGGAGGCGGGGATTTCGCGCGCGACGTAGTCGCACATGTAGGCAATCGCCTCGGGGATGCGAGGCTCGACTTCTTCAAGCGTCAGGCCGTGGGCTTGCAGGAGATTGAGCAGGATGTAGCGGTCGGTGCGCCCCGCGAGGTCCACCAGGCGGCGGTCGCCGGGGACGTTGAAGAGGTCGCGGCAGGCCACGGTGACGGCCATGCCGTGGGTCTGGTCGCCCGAGCCGAGCAGGGTCCCATCGACATCGAAGAGTATCAGCGGCAGGCGCGGCATCGTCTCCTCCCATGCTCCGGTGCGGTCGCGAGCGGTGGCGGCGGCTTCGTCGCCGGGGAGATGCTACCACGACGGGGAGAGTGGAGAGTGGAGAGTGGAGAGAAGAGAGAAGAGAGAAGAGGCGCGGAGGACACAGAGGGCATGGAGAGGGACGGTAGGAGAAGGGGGACGGGGCGACTGGCTGAGTCGGCGGGGTGGGCGCAGCCCGGCAATGTGCAGTGTGCATGTCGCCTGCGCACGCCTGGGTCAGCGTTTGCGGACTTTCCAGAGGTTTTCCATCGGCCAGCGGCGTGCCCAGGCGAGTTCTGCGGGGGTGCGGTAGGTGCTGGTGGCGTCGGCGGGGGCCTGGGGTTCGATCAGGTCCTCCACGACGAAGCCGTGGCGGCGGAAAGTGCGCAGCCATTCGCCGTAGGGGAGCACGAAGTTGTGCTCGCCGGGCCAGTCGAGGCGGTGCAGGCCGAAGTAGTCGTTGTGCAGGCGGTCGGTTTGCTGGTCGGCCGCGAGGTCCATGGTGATCATGCTGATCGGCGAGAGGGTGGTGAAGGCGAAGAGGCCGCCGGGGCGCAGCAGACGGGCGACTTCGGGGACATAGAGGTAGGGATCGCAGAAGAGCGTCGCGCCGTAGTCGCAGAAGACGATGTCGAACGAAGCGTCGGGGAGGGGGACCGCCTCGGCGCTCGCTT
>JAXLWN010000081.1:0-30199 GCA_046328475.1 Chloroflexia bacterium
GCTATGCCAAGGACAAGACCATCGTCGCCGGCACGCGCGCGGCGCTGCCGGATGATTACTACAACAGCGCGCTGACCCTCTGGCGCTCGACCGATGGGGGGGCCAGTTGGGATCGCTGGATGGAGGAGCGCGGGCGCTCGGCGCTGCCGCTGGCGATCCCGCCGGGGCATCTCGGGGATGGCGCACTCTACGTCGGGCTGGACGGCGTGATCGCGAAGCCGATCCGCAACACCTGGCGGCGCGGCACGTCGTCGGCGGGGGCGCGCGTGCCGGTCTGGATCACGGCGCGGCTGGCCGACGAGCAGGGCTTCTCGCCCGCGATCACCGGGATCGCCGTCTCGCCGCAGTATCGCAGCGACAACACGGTCTTCGTGGCGACCAGTGCCGGGATCTTCATCTCGCGCGACGCCGGGCGGCACTACGAGCACTGGAGCGGCGGCATGGGGTCCACCCCGGTCGTCGCGCTGGCCGTCACCGGCAAGGCCAGCGGCGGGCGCGGCGAGCAGTGGGTCTACGCGCTCGGCCTCGGCGGCACGATCTGGCGGCGGCGGGCGGATGAGTCGTGAGTCGTGAGACGTAAGTCGTAAGAGGGGATTCTCGCCCCCGCCCGCGCCATCCTCCGAAGAGATGGCGCGGGCGGGGCTTTTTTATACGAGGGTGGCGATGGTTTCGGTGGCTTTCAGGCCGGAGCCGGTGAGGAGGACGACCAGCGGGCCGTCGGCGAACTGCTGGCCCTGCTCGAGGGCGGCGCGGCAGGCGGCGGCTCCAACGGCAGCGGTCGGCTCGACGTAGAGACCCTGCCCCCAGAGTTCGCGCAGCGTGGCAACCAGTTGCTCCTCGCTGACGGCGATGGCGTGGCCGCAGGAGTCGTTCAGGGCGGCGAGGATCTGGCCGGGGCGCGACGGCGCGGCGATGCGCGTGCCCTCGGCGATGGTGGTGCCGGGCGTGACCGACATCGCCGCGCCATGGCTGTGCGCGGCGACGATCGGGGCGCAGGCGGCGGGCTGGGCGGCGAAGAGTATTGGCAGGGAGTTCCCGGTGGCCGCGAAGCCGCGCGCGGCCCCGACGAAGGCGCTGCCGCCGCCGGTGGGGACGAAGGCGGCGGCCGGGTTGCGCCCGCCGAGCTGTTCCCAGACCTCCAGCGCCCAGGTTTTCACCCCTTCCACAAAGACGGCGTGCCAGTTGTGGCTGGCGTAGAAGGCCGAGGAGTCGGCGGCGGCGGCGTCCTGCGCGGCCTGCGCGACCGCCTCGCGGTTGCCTTCCACCAGGATGACCGTCGCCCCGAAGGCGCGCGATTGCACCAGCTTGCCCGGCGAGGTCGTGGCGGGGGCATACACGGTGCAGTCGAGCCCGGCGGCGGCGCTGTAGCCCGCCATCGCGGCGGCGGCGTTGCCCGACGAGTCCACAATCACGCGATTCAGGCCCAGTCGGCGCAGGTGGGCGACCAGCACCGCCGCGCCACGGTCCTTAAACGAACCGGTCGGCAGCAGCGCGTCGTGCTTGAACCAGACCTCGCGCCCCGCGAGCGTCCCGGCGACGAGCGGCGTCATCCCCTCCCCGAGCGACCGCGCGTGCTCGCGCCCGACCGGCAGGATCGCACGATAGCGCCAGAGCGTGTTGTCGGCGCGGTCGATCGCGTCGGCCGCGAGCTGATTCGGGCCATCCAGGGCATAGGCACCGCCACACACCGCGCAACGCCAGACGACGGCGTCCAGGGACTCGCGGTGGCCGCAGGATTCGCAGCGATACTCCCAGGGCATGGCACACTCCGAATGACGAATGACGAATGACGAATGGTATATTCGAGGTTCGGGGGCGGTTGGCAGGCAGTTGGCGGAAGTGAGGTTCCAGAAACCTTCCAACCTTCGAACTTTCGAGCTTTGAACTATGACCTTTGAACTGTGCCCCTCTCCTCTCCGGCAGGCATGATACTATGAGTGCAGCGTAGCGCGAAACGAGCGACCGAGCGGCGGAGGTGGGGCGTGGAGCGGCGACCGATGCGCGTGGGGCTGATCGGACTTGGCGCGATTGGCAGGGCGGTCGTTCGGCTGATCGCTGCCGAAGCGGCTGGAGAGGTCGAAGTCGTCGGCGCGCTCGTGCGCGACCCGGCGCGGCCACGGCGCGAGGGCGGGTTTCGATCGTCGGCAGCGCCAACGATCTGCTGTCGCTCGAACCCGACGTGGTGATCGAGGCCGGGGGCGCCGCATTGGCGACGCACGGCCCGGCCATCCTGCGGTCGGGGCGCGATCTCGTCGCGGTGAGCGTCGGCGCGCTCGCCGAGCCCGGGACCTACGACGCGCTGATCGCGGCGACCTGCGGCGGCGGGCGCATCGTGGTCGCCTCCGGGGCCATCGGCGCGCTCGACGCGATCTCCTCCGCGACGCTCGGCGGCCTGGAGCGCGTGACCCACACGACGCGCAAACCGCCCCGCTCGCTGCTCGACCGCGCCGAGGCCGACGCGCTGACCGAGGCGCGCGAAATCTTCCGTGGCAGCGCCCGCGAGGGCGCGCTCCGCTTCCCCGAGAGCATCAACGTGGCGGCGGCGGTCAGCCTGGCCGGCATCGGTCTCGACCGCACCGAAGTCTGCGTGATCGCCGACCGCCGTGACGCGCAACCACCACGAAGTCGTCGCGGAAGGTGCGTTCGGCAAACTCCGCTTCATCATCGAGAATATCCTCCGACGACAACCCGCGCACCGGTCGCCTCGTGGCCGCGAGCGTCGTGCGAACGCTGCTGCGGCGGCGCGCGGGGCTGGTGGTCGGGTGAGGGGCGACATGAACCGCCAAGACGCCAAGGACGCCAAGAAGGGACGAATAGAGGGGACTTCAGCGGTCCTAACGCTATTCGAAATCTTCGTTTCCTCTCTGCGTCCTCTGCGTCCTCTGCGGTAAATCTGTCCCTTCTTGGCGTCCTTGGCGTCTTGGCGGTTCAATCGTCCTTTCTCTCTCGATGGAGGTGCTACATGTCTACCAGCGATGGCCGCACCGAGGCGTTTCGGCAGACCGAATCTCGCTCGGCGCAGTTGTATGAGCGCGCGAAGAAGGTGCTGCCGGGCGGCAACACACGCACGACGCTCTACGAAGCTCCCTATCCCTCGTATGCGGCGAGCGGCAAGGGCGCGGTGATCACCGATGTCGAGGGCGATTCGCGGCTCGACTTCATCAACAACTACACCTCGCTGATCCACGGCCACGCCGATCCCGACATCAACGCGGCGGTGATCGAGCAGTTGCCGCGCGGCGTGGCCTACGCGATGCCGACCGAGAGCGAGATCGCGCTGGCGGAGTTGCTGGTGGATCGGATTCCGGCGCTGGAGCAGGTGCGCTTCACCAACTCGGGGACCGAGGGGGTGATGATGGCGCTGAAGGCGGCGCGAGCTTACACCGGGCGACCGAAGATCGCGCGCTTCGAGGGGTCGTATCACGGTTCCTATGACTTCGCCGAGGTCGGCTACGTCTCGCCGCCCGATCAGTGGACCGACGGCGATCCTGTTGCCTACCCGACCACCGCCGGGACGCCGCAGGGGGTGCTCGATAACGTCGTGGTGCTCCCCTACAACGACATCGACGCGGTCGAGCGGATCATCGAGCGGGAGCGGCACAACCTGGCGGCGGTGCTGATCGACCTGATGCCGAGCCGCTTCGGGCTGGTGCAGGCGCAGGTGCCCTTCTTGCAGCGGCTGCGCGAGATCACGCGCGCCCACGGCATCGTGCTGATCTTCGACGAGGTGATCACGCTGCGCGTCGGCTATCACGGCATGCAGGGGCTGCTCGGCGTCACGCCCGACCTCGTCTCGATGGGCAAGATCATCGGCGGCGGCTTCCCGGTCGGCGCGCTCGGCGGCGCGGCGGAGATCATGGCCGTCTTCGACCCCTCGCGCGGGTCGGTGCTGGCACCGCACGGCGGCACCTTCAACGCCAACCCGGTCACAATGGTCGCCGGACGGGTGGCGATGGAGAAGCTGCCGCGCGAGGAGTTCGCGCGCCTCGACCGCCTCGGCGATCTGCTGCGCGAGTCGCTGGCGGAGGTGATGGACGGCGAGCGGGTGGCGGGACAGGTCACCGGCGCGGGGTCGCTCTTCAACATCCACCTGCACGACCGCCCGCTGCGCGACTACCGCAGCGCCGTCGAATCCGCCGCCGAGCGCGCCCGTCGCGGGGCGCTGCACCGCGCGCTGGTGTCGAACGGCGTGGTCATGTCCCCGACCCTCTTCGGCTGCATCTCGACGCCGATGGGCGAGGCGGAGGTGAACACCTTCGTTGACGCCTTCGGCCGCGCGCTGCGGGAGTCGGCCGTATGACGAGTGCGATCCGAGAGGAACAGCGGCGACGCGTCGAGGCGGATATCCGGCAGGAGCCATTCACGAACGCGCGCGACACGCCGCCGGTGACGATCGCCGAAGCGCTGGCGCGTCACCGCGTGCCGGGATGCGCGGTGGCGAACATCGCCGATGGGGAACTGGCCTGGACCGCGAGTTACGGTGTCGTCGGCGCAGGGGCAGCGGAGCCGGTCGCGGAGGATACGATCTTCCAGGCCTGCTCGATCAGCAAGCCGGTCGCCGCGCTGATGGCCTTGAAGCTGGTGCAGGAGGGGCGGCTCGACCTCGACGAGGATGTGAACGCCTACCTGCGCGCGTGGCGCGTGCCGTCGAACGGCGACTGGCAGCCGCGCATCACCCTGCGCCAGTTGCTGAGCCACACCGCCGGGCTGACCTACACCTGGTATCCCGGCTACCCGCGCGGCGCACCGCTGCCAACGTTGCTCCAGACCTTGCGCGGCGAGTCGCCCGCGAACACGCCGCCCGTTTTCGCCACCCGGCTCCCCGGCGTCGCCTTCCGCTACTCGGGCAGCCACTACTCGGTGGTGCAGCAACTGCTGGTCGATGTGACCGGGCAGCCGTTCGCCTCGCTTGCCCGCGACCTGATCTTCGCGCCGCTGGGCATGGCGCACAGCGGTTACGAGACCGACTTCCCCGCGCGGCACAGCGGCGCGACCGCCATCGGTCACGATCCGGGCGGCCTGCGGATCGCCGGGGACTGGCGCGTGCTGCCGGAGAGCGCCGGTGCCGGACTCTGGACCACGCCCGCCGATCTCGCCCGGCTGGCGGTGGCGGCGATCAAGGCGTGGGCGGGACAGTCGTCCGCCTTGCTTGATCAGTCAACCGCGCGCGAGATGCTCACGCCGCAGATCGGCGGGCGCGGCCTCGGGTGGCAAATCACCCCGCTCGGCCCGTCCTTCCGCTTCGCGCACGGCGGCAGCAACATCGGCTACAAGTGCATCCTCCTCGCCTGGCCGGAATATGGCCTCGGCGCGGCCGTGATGACGAACGGCGACGAGGGCGGCGCACTCTTCCCCGAGATCGTCGGTGCCATCGCGCGCGAATACGACTGGCCGGGCCGGTGGTCGGGCGTGCGCCCCGGCGACGCTGCATCAGCGCCAGCCGGACCCGCGAGCACCTACGCCGGCACCTACGGCGACGCCGCTCAGTTGTCGGTAGTGGTCGCTGCGGACGGCGAACGGCTGTTACTGACCGCGCCCGGTCAGCCCCCGCTGCCGCTCCTTCTCACCGGAACACATCGCTTCCGCGCTGGGGCGCTGGACGCGGAAATTGCGTTCGAGATCGGCACCACCATCAAAGATCGGTCCGGCGATGTGGTGGCGCTTCTCTTGCGGCAGGGCGACGACGAGGTGCGGCTGCCGCGAGTGGTGTGGGTCGTGGAGCGCGGGACGTAGAGCGTGGGCGATAAGGAGAGACGGCACCAACTTCACTCCTTCATTCTCCATTTCGTGCCTTGCGCCAGATCCGCAGCTCCGTATCCCCCGTCAGCTCCGCGAATAATCCCGAGGGCGACGCTGCGGCCAGCAGGGCGCGCAACTCCGCTTCGAACTCGACCAATTCCGGACCGAATAAGTGCGGTGCCGATGCCGAGTTTGAGAAGACCAGGGCCACCAGGTCATCGATGCTGCGTTCGAAGACCGCGTGTCCGTCAACCACGACGATCTCCGGCTCGGGAAAACCCGCGCGCCGCAGCACCGCCGCCTCGTCGCCGGGGGTGCCGTGCAGCAGGACGCCCTGGCCCGCCCGGCGCACCGGACCGAGATAGCGCTTCACCAGTTCGGCCATCGCGGCGCGCGGCGGGAAAGGGTGCGGCAGGGAGTCGTCGGGACCCGGCAACTCGTCCAGCGGCGCGCTCACCTGGACGAAGGCCCCGCCGGGCTCCAGCATCGTCAGGATGGTCGCGGCGACGAGATCGCGGTCCATCCAGTGGAACGATGCGCCGAAGGTCGCCACGCTGATCGTGCCCAGCCCGGCGGGCAACTCCTCGGCCCGGGCGCGCACCCACCGCGCGTTGCCGATGCCCAGTTCGGCCGCCCGTCGCGCGGCCTCGGCGAGCATGTCGGCGTCGGGGTCGAGTCCGATCACCTCCGCGAAGAGGTGGGCGACGCGCAGCGCGACGGTGCCGGGGCCGCACCCCACATCGAGCAGGCGGCCACTGCCGTCGAGGTCGAGGGCGGCGGCCATCGCGTCGGCCAACCCCGGCGGGTAGGGCAAGCGGCCCTGCTCGTAGTAGCGCGCGGTGCCCCGAAAGAGCGTCTCGTCCCACTCCCACCCTTGCGGCATGGTTCGCCCTCCTCGCTCAGGTTCATCCTTCCTGGGGGAAGATACAGGGAAATGATCGCGCGTCAGAAGCCGCTCTCGCGCAACCGCTCAACGATTTCGGGCAAGAGCGTCAGGACTGTGTCTACCTGATCTGAGGTGTTGTCGCGCCCCAGCGTCAGGCGCAGGCTCCCGGCGATCATATCCTCGGGGACGCCGATGGCGCGCAGGACGTGGCTCGGCTCGGTCGCGCCGGTGGTGCAGGCCGAGCCGCTGGAGGCGGCGACCCCGGCGAGATCGAGCGCGATGATCAGATCCTCGCCCTGGACGCCGCTGAACGCCACGTTGACATTGTTCGGCAGGCGGCGGTCGTCGCGCGGGCCGTTGAGGCGTGAGCCGGGGATGGCGGCGAGGATGCCGTCGATCAGGCGGTCGCGCAGCGCGCGGCAATGCACGACATATCCCTCACGCTCGGCCTCGGCCAGCTTGAGCGCGACCGCCAGCCCGACCGCGCCCGCCACATTCTCGGTGCCGCCGCGCCGGTCCCCCTCCTGTGGCCCCCCTTGCTGCTGGTAGATGATCGGCGTCCCCGCGCGCACGTAGAGCGCGCCGACCCCCTTCGGCCCATAGACCTTGTGCGCCGCGAGCGTCAGCAGATCGACACCGAGCGTCCGCACGTCGAGCGGCAGGCTCCCGGCCGCCTGCACTGCGTCGGTGTGCAGCGGGATGCCGTGGCGGCGCGCGACCTCGGCGATCGCGGCGAGCGGCTGGATCGTGCCGATCTCGTTGTTCGCGTACATCACCGAGATCAGCGCCGTCTCGGGGCGAATCGCCGCCTCGACGGCGGCGGGGTCCACGAACCCCTCGGCGTCCACCGGCAGCACGGTCACGGCGGTGCCCGACGCCGCGAGGTAATCGGCCGCGTGCAGGATCGCGTGGTGCTCGATCGCCGTGGTGATCAGGTGTGTCGTCTTCCCGGCGCGGCGCGCGTGCTCGATCACCCCCTTGATCGCGAGATTGTCCCCCTCGGTGCCGCCGCTGGTGAAGATGATCTCGTTCGCGGCGCAGCCCAGTACGCGCGCCACCCCGGCTCGCGCGTCGTCCAGCGCGGCGCGAGCCGCGCGACCCGCCTCGTAGAGGCTGGACGGATTGCCCCAGGCGGTCGTCCAGTAGGGCAGCATCGCCTCGATGACGCGGGGATCGACCGGTGTGGTGGCGGCGTGATCAAGATAAATGAAGGACTGATCCATTCGTATCTTTCTTGGCGTCCTTGGCGTCCTTGGCGTCTTGGCGGTTCATCCGTCACTCCCGCCTACCCCAGCCCGCGCCGCGCCGCGAACGCAAACATCAGCGGCACGTTCGGCACATCCTCGGGCGGGACCATCCGCTTGCCCGGCAATTCGCGCATCCGCTCGAAGAGCTTGGCGGCGTTCGAGTAAGGGTACTCGTGCAGCGTCGTGAGCGTCAGCCCGGCGTCGAGCAGCGCTGTGACGATCTCGCCGATGCCCCAGACAAATTCGTGGCCGGGGTGCGGATTGACCCATTTCTCTGTCGTCTCGATGTAGCCCGACGGTGCCAGTGCCTCGCCCGAGAGCGCGACATAATCGCCGACGCCGCTCTCGAATGATAGTGGATTGCCCTCGGTGAAGTAGGGGAACTTGTGCGACCAATCCCAGTCGAAGGCCATCGCGAACGGGTGGAACTCAACCACCACCAATCGCCCGCCCGGCTTGAGAATCGCGGCAATCCCCTGCGCCCAGGCGCGGATATCCGACAGCCAGACGAGCGCGCCATACGACGAAAAGGCAATGTCATAGCGCGCTGTCTGCTGCGCCGCTTCCGCCAGCCAATCGTACACATCGGCGCGCACGAAGGTCGCCGGGATGCCGGTGTCGCTCGAGAGTTGGCGGGCGAACGCGATCGCCTCGTCGCTGATATCCACCCCGGTCACGGCCGCGCCGCGCCGCGCCAGGCAGAGCGTATCCTGCCCGGAATTGCACTGCAAATGAACCAGCGACCGGCCCGCGATGTCCCCGAGCAGTTCCAACTCGGTGTCGAAGAGCGTATCACCCCCATCCAGCAGGAAGCGCGCCTGGTCGGCCTTGTGGCTGTTGTGTACCACGGTCGCGGCGTTCCAGGATCGCCGGTTATCCTCGTGTAGCTCTTTGCGCGGCATCAGCCCCCCCTCAGCGTCACAGGGCGATCGTATCCGCTACCGGAGGGTCTGCCACCGTCCGATAGTGCAGATTGTGTTCACGAGTTATCGACTTGAGACCTGCTTGATCGGCTCTCGTCACCCAACAAGCGGCACCGAACGCCTATCGCTCCAGTGTGCTGCTCCAGCCGCCCGTTGGCGGGGCGAGATCTGGGCGCAGTTTGATCGCGTCGCGCAGGTAGATGTGGCGCATCTCGTGCGGGCCGCGCTCGGTGTTGACGTGAATCAGGATCCGCACGCAGCGCGGCAGCGATCCCGGGACGTTCATCTCGTGCGCATTCAGCAGCGCAACACCGGTCCAACCGAGTTCGCGCGCCGCAACCGCCGGGAAGGCGGCATTCAGATCGATCGTCGTCGTGAAGATGATGCTCGCCACATGATCGCGCTGAATGTCGTTCGCGGCTTCCAGGGCTTGCAATAACTCACTGGTTGCCCCCAGAATCTCCTCGGCGGTGTTATTCTCGACCGTGGTCGCGCCGCGCAGGCCGCGACACATCATCTGACCCATTCCTCACCCTCCCGCAGCCGTTCGACGGTGCAGATGATCGCGGCTACGGGGGATTTTGGCAAGTCGGACGAGGAACGAGGGACGGTTAGAAGGTTAGAAGGTTAGAAGGTTAGAAGGTTGAGCTTGAACCTGCAAACCTGCAAACCTGCAAACCTGCAACCTGGAACTGACGACTGACGACTGACGACTGACGACTCAGATGGAGGCGCGCATGGTGGAGCAAGCGACGTTCACGGTGACACGCGGCAAGCGTTACGACTACAACCCGGTGGCTCAGCTCGATAAGCTGCATACCGGCAGTGACAGCCGCGCCGGGTGGCTGGCGGAGCGTTTCGCCGACGGGCAATGCTGGGTCGCGACGCGCGATGGGGCGATCGTCGGCTTCGCCGTCTTCACGCCGACCTTCTTCCACCAGTGGTTCATCGAGTTGCTGATCGTCCACCCCGACTACCGGCGGCAGGGGATCGGCACGGCACTGGTCCGCCGCTGCGAGGAAGAATGCCCTGCCCCGAAGCTCTTCACCTCGACCAACGAGTCGAATCTCCCGATGCAAGGCCTCCTGGCAAAGCTGGACTACGCCCCGAGCGGCCGGATCGAGAACCTCGACGAAGGCGATCCCGAACTCGTCTACGTCAAGCGCCTCGCGCGCTGACGGTTGGTGAGGAGCGAGGAGAGAAGAGAGAAGCGTGATGGCCCTGCGGGCCGACGATAGGGATGAAAATCGGCCGAGTTGCCGCCCGACTCGCGAGCACAGGGCTATTTTCGGGAGAAGATCGGGCAATCCGTGGAGGATTCGCTCTGCGCTCCTCTCTTTACGATTCTTCTCTGCGTCCTCTGCGTCCTCTGCGGTTAGATCGGTTACCTCTTGGCGTCTTGGCGGTTTATCGTTTCTCAATCCTCCCTGCGCGGGCGCGGGTGAGGAGGACGATGCTGGCGACGATGCTCGCGCCGCCGAGGGCTTTGAAGAGGGTCAGCGGCTCGGAGAGGACGATGGCGCTGAGTACGATGACCGTGACCGGCTCGGCGACGGTGGTGATCGCGGCCGAACTCGGGCCGATGCGGGCGATGCCGATCAGGTAGAGCAGCACGGACGCCCCGGTCAGCACGCCGACGATGCCGCAGATGACCCAGCTGCGCGTCGCCATGTCGCGCGCGAAGTCGCCGCTGACGACCACGTAGAGCAGGAAGCAGGAGGCGGTGGCGGGCAGCGCGTGGCGCGCGACGGTGTAGCCGTGGTAGCCGCGCCCGACGCGAACCGCGACCGGGCCGTACCAGGAATTGCCGAACGCCGAGATCAGCGCGAAGGCGACGCCCGCCAGGCTGAGCGTCGCGCCAGCGGTGAAGAGCGTCGTCGGGTTGAGGGTGAGGGCCGCGCCGCCGAGCGCCAACACGAGCGCGCCCACCCGGTGGCGGTTGAGGTGCTCGCCGAAGAAGAGCGCCGACCAGAGGACGGTGAGCGCCGGGAAGAGGTAGAGGCAGAGCACGGCGATGCTGACGGGCAGCCGCGAGAGCGCCAGGAAGTAGGTCAGCGAGTTGAAGACGGTCAGCATCCCCAGGCCCATGAAGCCGAGGCGGCGGCGCGGCGCGAGCGCTGGTCCGCCGCGCTCCATGCGCCGCCCGACCAGCGGCAGCAGGCTCCAGATGAAGAGGCTGCCGATCGCGGCGCGCAATGCCAGCAGCGTGACCACGTTCGCGCCGCCCGCGAAGGCATATTTCACCAGGATGCCCTGGAAGCCCCAGCTGGACGAGGCGAGGATGACGGCGAGGAACCCCGGCCAGCGCGCGGTGGCGAGCGCGGACAGCACGGGATTTTCCGCCCGCGTCTGGGCCTGCGCCGACGGGGCTGCGCCGATGTCGGGGATGATGGTTGCGGCGTCACTTTCCATGGTCGGAGTATAGCGCAGCGCGGGGGAGGGCGGGGCTCAGCCGGGCTTACGCCCGGTCGTGATGAAGTGGCTCATCGCGTGGAAGAAGGTGCCCTGCTGGATCGCCTCTTCCAGTGCCGCCGACCAGCGATCCGCCTCGTCGGCGCTCACCGCGCCGTGACGCTGCGCGAGGCGAATACCACCCAGCAGATCGGCGGTCGGGCGAATCTCCGCGTAATCGGTTGTCACCTGCGTCAGCGGCTCGACTGCCACATCAACAAGCCCGAACTCGCGGAAGAGGCGATAGAGTTGGTGCGCGATTCCCGGCTGCCGCAGCGTGGCGTTGCGGAACGCGAAGAACTTGCGAGAAATCTCCGGGTAGGGCGAGTCGAGCAGGCGCGATTCGTGGTCGGGCTCGACGATGAGCAGGCGACCGCCCGGTTTGGTGACCCGGATCAGCTCGGCCAGCGCCAGCCGTGGCTCGGGCAAGTGCTGGAACGTCCGGTCGGCGCGGCAACGGTCGAAGCTGTCGTTGGCGAATGGCAGTTGGTGGGCATCGCCACGGCAAAAGGCGACCTGCCCGGCCCGGTCGCCGCTGCGCTGTTTTGCCTCGCGGAGCATCGTCTGGCTCAGGTCGGAGCCGATGAACCTGCGTGCGCCCCGCGCCGCCCGGCCCGAAGACCACGGTCGGAATCCCGGCCGACGAGAGGATCGCCGAGTCCATCCAGGGCGTCTCGCCGATGATATTCGGCTCCTGGCCGAGCGCGGCGGTGGCATGGCGGCGCAGCGTGGCGACAATCGGGGCGTCGGGCGATACCTCGAACGCGTCGCGCACGAGGCCACGCCGCACGGTGGCCCGCAGCGCCGGGTCGGCGGCGGCAGCGGCGGCCACGATCTCCACGATCTGCTCCTCGACCAGATCGGGCGTCTCCCCCGGCACCGTGCGGCGCTCGACCTGAAGCAAGCAGCGGTCGGGATAGCTGGACAGCTCCTGCCCGCCCTCGATCAGCGAGGCGTGCAGCGAGCCGCTGCCGAGCAGCGCGTGGCTCGGATTCGCCAGCAGTCGCTGCCCCAACTCCTCGATCCCGACCAGGATACGCCCCATCTTGGCGATCGCGTCCACCCCCAGGTCGGGGCGCGAGCCGTGCGAGGCCACACCGGTCGTCTCGATGTCGAGCCAGATGAAGCCCTTGTGCGCCACGCAGACCTGCAACGCGGTCGGCTCGGTGACGATCGCCGCGTCGGCCGTGACGCGCCCCACCACCCCGGCGGTGCCGATAGATGCGTACTCCTCGTCGGCCACGGCGGTGATGATCACGTCGCCGCGCAGCCCCCGCGCCGCCGCCGCCTTGCCGACCATCATGATCGCCGCGAGGCTCCCCTTCATGTCGAACGCGCCGCGCCCGTAGAGCTTGCCGTCCTCGACATAGGGGTCGTGCGCCCGCTCCATGCCCGCCACGCCGACCGTATCGACGTGCGCATTCAGCATCAACGACTGCCCGCCGCCCGTGCCGCGCGCGATGCCGATCACGCTCGGTCGCCCCGGCACCGGCTCGTCGATCGTCACCTCCAACCCCGCCTGCGCCAGCCACTCGGCGATGAACGCCGCGATCTGCGCCTCCCCGGCACCCCCCGGCACCAGGTCGGGATTCACCGAATCGATCGCCACCAGTTGCATCAGGAGATCGGTCAGTTCGCTCTCCACCCTGGCTCCTTTGTTCAGATAGGGCTGCGGCAAAACGGTTCGAAGGTTCGAAAGTTCGAAGGTTGGGAGGGTGGCACTTGAACCTTTGAACCTTCAAACCTTCGAACCGTCCCATCGTCACATCCCGAGCGCCTTCATCACCGTATCGAGGTCCTTGTCGCCGCGCCCGGAGAGGTTGACGAGGACGACGTGGTCCTTCGGCAGCGTCGGGGCGAGTTTGGCGGCGTGCGCGATGGCGTGCGACGATTCGAGCGCGGGGATGATCCCCTCGGTGCTGCACATCAGCTTGAAGCCTTCCAGCGCCTCCGCGTCGGTGATCGGCACGTATTGCGCGCGGCCCATCGCGTGCAGGTAGGCGTGCTCGGGGCCGACGCCGGGGTAGTCGAGACCGGCCGAGATCGAGTGCGCCTCCTGAATCTGGCCCCACTCGTCTTGCAGCACATACGACCGCGCGCCCTGGAAGACGCCCACCTGCCCGATGCTGATCGACGCCGCGTGCAGCCCCGTCTCGATGCCGTGCCCCGCCGCCTCCACGCCGATCAGGTTCACCTCGCCGTCGCCGACGAAGGGGTGGAAGATGCCGATCGCGTTCGAGCCGCCGCCGACGCAGGCGACGATGTGATCGGGCAGGATGCCGAGTTGCCGCAGGCACTGCTCGCGCGCCTCGCGCCCGATGATCGCCTGGAAATCGCGTACCATTCGCGGGTAGGGGTGCATCCCGATCACCGAGCCGATGATGTAGTAGGTATCGCCGACGTTGCTGACCCAGTCGCGGATCGCCTCGTTCCCGGCATCCTTCAGCGTGCGGCTGCCCGACGTGACCGGTCGCACCTTCGCGCCGAGCAGCTTCATGCGCGCCACGTTCGGGGCCTGCCGCGCGATATCGACCTCGCCCATGAAGACCGTGCAGTCGAGGCCGAGCATCGCGCAGACGGTGGCCGCCGCGACGCCGTGCTGCCCCGCGCCGGTCTCCGCGATGATGCGCGGCTTGCCCATCCGCTTCGCCAGCAAGCCCTGACCGAGCGCGTTGTTGATCTTGTGCGCCCCGGTGTGCGCCAGGTCCTCGCGCTTCAGATAAATCTGCGCCCCGCCCAGCTTCTTCGTCAGCGCTGCCGCGTGGTAGAGCGGCGTCGGTCGCCCGACATAGTCCGCCAGCAAGCGGTCATACTCGCCCATGAACTCCGGGTCGTTGCGGGCCTCGATGTACGCCTTTTCCAGCTCCGCAATCGCGCCCATCAGCGTCTCGGGCGCATACTTCCCGCCGAACTGCCCGAACCGCCCATGCGCATCCGGCTCCGACACGAACGGCGTCGGTATTGTCACTACTTGTGCCATCCCACCCCCCTTTGTGAAGTACGAACGACGAAGTACGAAGTACGAACAAGATTCAGCCCCGGGACCGCCTAATTCGTACTTCGTCCTTCTAACTTCGTACTTATCCGAGTCCCACCGCCTGCTGCACGCGCTTCAGCGTCGCCTCGGCGCGCGGGCGGATGCGGTCGGCACCGATGCGGATGAGCGATTCGAGGTGGTCGGGATTGGCACGCAGTTCCTGGTAGCGCTCCTGGATCGGGCGCAATGTCTCGATCACCAGTTCGGCCAGCGCCTTCTTCAGGTCGCCATAGCCCTTGCCCGCGAATTCCGCCTCGATCGCCTCGCGCGACTGGCCGGAGAGCAGCTGGTACATCTCCAGCAGGTTGAAGAGGCCCGCGCGCGACTCGTCGAAGCGGATCTCGCGCCCCGAATCGGTCACCGCGCGCATGATCTTGCGGCGGTTCACATCGGGCGAGGCGAGCATTTCGAGCGACCCTTCCGGCTCGCTCTTCGCCATCTTCCGCTCCGGGTTCGCCAGCGACATGATCCGCGCGCCGCTGGTGCTGATGTGCGGCAGCGGCAGGACGAAGAGATCCTTGCCGTAGCGCGTATTCATCCGCTCGGCCACGTCCCGGGTCAGCTCGATGTGCTGCTTCTGATCCTCACCGACCGGCACCAGATTGGTGTCGTAGAGCAGGATGTCGGCGGCCATCAGCGCGGGGTAGGCGAAGAGGCCGGTCGAGGCGCGCTCGGTCCCCTCGCGCGCAGCCTTGTCCTTGAACTGCGTCATCCGCTCCAGCCAGCCCATCGGCGTGAAGCAGTTGAGGATCCAGGCCAGTTCGGCGTGCGCGCTGATGTGCGATTGCACGAAGACCGATACCCGCTCCGGATCGAGCCCCGACGCGAAGAAGACGGCGGCGAGCTCGCGCGTCGCCTCGTAGAGCGCGGCCGGGTCCTGCGGCACCGTGATCGCGTGCAGGTCCACGATGCAGAAGATGTTCTCGTTCTGGTCCTGCTCGGCCACCCAGCGCCGAATCGCCCCCAGATAGTTGCCGATGTGCAATGCGCCACTCGGCTGAATGCCCGAGAATACGCGCGGTCGCGTGCCGCTCGCTGCGGCGGTTGCTGGTGCGGTCATCGTTGCTGCGGTCATCCTAGGCTCCCTCCTTTGAACTTTCCCTGTCGCCGCACCGGGATTGAAATCCCGGCGAAGGGCTTCGCCACAGAGTCCGCCTTCGCGGACTATCCAGTTCAAGACGTGTCTTGAATCCTCAAATGCTAGCTGCCTTACAAACCCAACCCGCGAAGGCGGGTTTCGTGGCCCGCAGACCCTTCGCCGGGACTTCAGTCCCGGATCTACGCCACATCAGCAAAGTAATCTAACCGCATCGCCCGGCGCACCTCATCGAGCGTCTGCGCCGCGACGGCCCGACCACGCGCGGTCCCCTCGCGCAGCAGCGCCATCACTGCGCCCGGATCGGCGGCGAACTCGGTGCGACGCGCGCGAATCGGCGCGAGGACGCTTTCCAGCACGTCCACCAACCGCCGTTTCAGCGCCACGTCGCCCAGCCCGCCGCGCCGGTAGTGCGCCTTCAGCTCCTCCAGCGTTGCCCGGTCGGGGTCGAACGCGTCGAGGTAGGCGAAGACCGGGTTCCCCTCCACCGTGCCAGGATCGGACGCGCGCAGGTGGTGCGGGTCGGTGTACATCGCCATCACCTTGCGGCGCACCTCGTCGGCCGGGTCGGAGAGGGCAATCGCGTTGCCGAGCGACTTGCCCATCTTCCCGCCACCATCGGTCCCCGGCAGGCGCGAGACTTCCGGCACCAGGGCGCGCGGCTCCACCAACGTCTTGCCGTAGGTGCGATTGAAGCGGCGCACGATCTCGAGCGTCTGCTCGATCATCGGCACCTGGTCGGCCCCCACCGGCACGAGATCCGCCTTGAACGCGGTGATGTCGGCCGCCTGGCTGACCGGGTAGACGAAGAACCCGGCCGGCACGCTGCGCTGGAAGTTCTTCTGCTTGATCTCGTCCTTCACGGTCGGATTGCGCTCCAGCCGCGCCACCGTGACGAGGTTGAGCAGGTAAATCGTCAGCTCGGCGATCTCCGGCACGAGCGACTGGATCACCAGCGTCGCCGCATTCGGGTCGATCCCGACCGCCAGGTAGTCGAGCGCGACCTCCAGGATCGCGGCGCGCACCTTCTGGGGATTATCGGCGTTATCGGTCAACGCCTGCACATCGGCCAGCAGCACGTAGGTATCATATTCGCGTTGCAGGGCCACCCGGTTGCGGAGCGAGCCGACATAGTGGCCGATGTGGAGCGGCCCGGTCGGCCGGTCGCCGGTCAGAATCCGTTGCATCATGCACCTCCCGAAAGCGAATCTCGAAAATCGGTCCGATTACCCATTGCTACGTCGGCGGCCCGCGCCGCCTGGATAAACGCGCGAATCTTCGCCGGATCTTTGACCTTATCCGTCTCGACGCCGCTGCTGACATCGACCCCGAACGGCTTGACGGCGGCAATCGCCGCAGCGACATTGTCGGGCGTGAGCCCCCCGGCCAACAGGAGGGGCCAAAGGCGGGAGAGGGTGGCGGCAGCCTCCCAATCGGCCACTTCCCCGGTGCCGCCCCATTGACCGGGCACATTGGCATCGACCAGCGGCGTCAGCTGCTGCCCCAGCGGACCCGCCTCGCGCGCGTGCAGCATCACCGTCGCGGCGGTCAGGCGCTCGCGCACCCGCACCACGCCCTCGCCCGCTCCCAGCCGCACGCTGCGCAGCACCGGGCGATTCAGTCCCGCCAGGTCGGCCGGCTGCTCGTCGCCGCTGAGCTGGATCAAATCCAGCCCCACCTCATCCGCCACCGCGCTCATCCGCGTCGGGTCCTCGTTCACGAACAGCCCCGCTATCAGCGTCTCGTGCCCCGCCGCGCGCAACGCCCGCACGATCTCGCTCGCTCGCTCCACCGACACACAACGATGGCTCGGCGGGTAGAAGTTCAGCCCGATCAGGTCGGCCCCCGCCTCCGCCGCAACCAGCGCGTGCGCCGGGTCGCTGATGCCGCAGATTTTGACTAACGTCGCCATTGCCACTTCCGAATGTCGAGTAGAGGTTCAAAGTTCAAGGTTCAAGGTTCGAGGGCTACTAGCCCAGCTTTGAACTTTGAACCTGGAACTTTGAACCACCGATCAGGTCCTGTATCGCCGCCCCCCGGTCCTTCGCCTTGACCAGCGATTCCCCGACAAGGATCGCGTCCACCCCGGCGGCGGCGAGGCGCTGGACATCCTCCGCCGTGCCGATGCCGCTCTCGCCGACGATCGTCGCGCTCCGGGGCAGTTGCGGCGCGATCCGTTCGGTCACGGCGAGATCGACCTTGAACGAGTGCAGGTCGCGGTTGTTGATGCCGATCAGCGATGCACCGGCCGCGACCGCGCGCTCCGCCTCGGCCTCGTTGTGGACCTCCACCAGCGCCGCCATGCCATACTCGCGCGCGGCGGCGTGCAGGTCGCGCAACTCCTCGTCGGAGAGCATCGCCACGATCAGTAGGATAGCGTCCGCACCGGCGGCGCGTGCCTCGGCGACCTGGTAGCGGTCGAGCAAAAAATCCTTGCGGATTACCGGGCGCGGTGTCGCACTCGCCAGCGACAACGCTTTGACCGCGCGCAGGTGGTCGAGGCTCCCCTTGAAGAACTGCTCATCGGTCAGGACCGAGATCGCGTCCGCGCCCGCCGCGAGGTAGTCGGCGGCGATGGCGGTCGGCTCGAACGGGTCGATCAGCACCCCCTTCGACGGCGACGCACCCTTCACCTCCGCGATCAGCCGCATCCCGGTCGCCGCCAGCGCCCCCTGGAAGTCGAGCGCGGGCGTCTGCGCGCGGGCGGCGCGCTCGATCTCGGCGAACGGCGTCCGCGCGCGGCGCGTGACGACCTCCTCACGTTTGTGCGCCACGATCCGTTCGAGGAAGGTGGTTGCGGTTGTCATCGAAAGCCTCTCATTCGACTTCTGCGGCGGTGGCGGGATTTCACCCCACCCCGCCGCCTGCGGGCGGCGACCCTCCCCTGATGAGGAGAGGGTTTAAGACGTAGCCGTTACCGAGCGGATCGCCGCTAGCACGGATTCGAGATCGCGCAGCACTGCCTCGTTCGCGAAGCGTAGGACGCATAAGCCGTGGGCGGCGAGATAGATGTCGCGCTCTCGGTCGTATTCGACTTGCTCCTCATGAATACCACCGTCAACCTCTATCACCAGCTTCGCCGCACTGCAATAGAAGTCTACGATGTATGGCCCAATTGGCTGCTGAGGGCGGAAACCGAGGCCATCCAGACGCCCAGTTCGCAGTTGCTCCCACAACCGGCGCTCCATCGGCGTCTGCCGCGTCCGCAGTTCCCGCGCTGCTTCAAGGAGTGGCCTACTCGCTCGTCGCCATCGCACCGGCCCTGCCATCTCACCACTCGCTTTCCCCTGTGTCCCTCCCCTCTCCTCATCAGGGGAGGGGTGCCGCCCGCAGGCGGCGGGGTGGGGTGAGAGGCGGCGCGGACGCCTCAGTTCCCCGCCGCCACGCGCAGGCCCGGCTCCTCGGCGTAGTGCTCGGGCAGCGACTGGTCCTCGCGCCCGAAGCTCTGGGTCAGCATCACCAGTTCGGCCAGTTTCCGCTTCGCCGCGCCGGTCTGCAGCGCGTGGCGGGCGAGCGCGATGCCGTCGGCCCAGGTCGGCGCGACCTCGGCGACGTAGAGGACGGCGGCGGCGTTCAGGAGCACCACGCCCTGGCGCGGACCGTTGCCCCCGTTGAAGATCTCGGTGATGATCCGCACGTTCTCCTCGACCGTGCCGCCCAACAGATCCTCGGGCGTGCCGCGCTCCAGACCGAACTGCTCGGGGATCACGTCGTACATGTCGATCGACGGCGTCGCGCCGCCGCGCACCTCGCAAACGAGCGTCGGGCCGCAGACCGAAACTTCGTCCAGTCCCTCGCGCCCATGCACCATGATCGCGTGGCGCGTGCCCCGCATCGCCATCACGCGACCCAGGCGCTCGACCAGCGCCAGTTCCGGCACGCCGATCAGCTGCGCCTGCGCGCGGGCCGGGTTGGTCAGCGGGCCAAGCAGGTTGAAGACGGTGCGGATGCCGATCTCGCGGCGCGGCGGCCCGGCGAAGCGCATCGAGGGGTGGAACGACGGCGCGTACATGAAGCCGATGCCGATCTCCTCCACGCAGCGCGCCACCTGCTCCGGCGTCGCCTCGATCCGCACCCCCAGCCCTTCGAGCACATCGGCGCTGCCGCACTGGCTCGATGCCGAGCGATTGCCGTGCTTGGCGAGCTTCGCCCCGGCGGCGGCGGCCACGATCGCGGCGGCGGTGGAGATGTTGAACGACCCGCTCTTGTCGCCGCCGGTGCCGCAGCAATCGACGATCTGGTAGCCGTCCGGCAGCGGCACGACGAGCGCCTTCTCGTGCATCACCTCGGCGAATCCGGCGATCTCCTCGTCGGTCTCGCCGCGCATCCGCAGCGCCGTCACGAGCGCGCCGAACTGCGCCCCCGTCGTGCCGCCGGTCATGATCTCTTCCATCACCTCCCGCGCTTCCTCGCGGGTCAGCATCCCACCCTCGATGATTTTCTGCAGCGCATCCTTGATCATCCCCACACCCTCCACACAAGTACGAAGTACGAACGACGAAGTACGAATAAGCGGTCAGGCTGTAAGTGCCACTGCCGGTTCGTACTCCGTACTTCGTACTTCGTACTTCGGCTGCGACAAGAAGTTCTTCAATAGATCATGCCCATGCTCGGTCAGGATCGCCTCCGGGTGGAACTGCACCCCCTCGACCGCAAGGTCGCGGTGCCGCAGCCCCATGATGATGCCGTCCGCCGTCTCCGCGCTGATCTCCAGGCACTCGGGCAGCGTCTCGCGCTCCACGATCAGCGAGTGGTAGCGAGTCGCGGTGAAATCCTGCGGCAACCCGTCGAACAGCGACTGCCCGTCGTGGCGCACGCGCGACAATTTGCCGTGCATCACCACCGGGGCGCGCACCACCCGCCCCCCGAACGCCGCGCCGATCGCCTGGTGCCCCAGGCAGACCCCGAGAATGGGGATCTCCCCCGCAAACCGCCGGATCAGGTCGATCGACACCCCCGCCTCGTGCGGCGTACACGGCCCCGGCGAGATCACGATCCGCTCCGGCGCAAGCTCGGCAATCTCTTCCAGCGTGATCTTGTCGTTCCGCCGCACCACCACCTCCGCGCCCAACTCGCAGAGATACTGGTAGAGGTTGTACGTGAACGAATCGTAGTTATCGATGAGAAGGATCATCTTCCCTTACCCCTCGCTTCGCAGGAACCACCTCGCGTCCCCGTAACGCGCCCGGTCTCCCTTGCAGGGGCGGTTGCCACCGCCGCAGCGGCGCGTCACGAGGCCCCTACGAGGCCCCGTCAATCGCCGCCTTCGTCGTTCACCAGTTCCTCTGCCAGCGCAACCGCGCGCAGATTGCCGCCCAACTTGTGAAAACATTCTTCATACTCTCGGCCCGGATCGCTATCCGCGACGATGCCCGCGCCCGCCTGCATCGAGACAATGCCGTCGCGCACCACCATCGTCCGCAGCGTGATGCAGGTGTCCATCGTCCCGTCGAAGCTGACATAGCCGACCGCGCCCGAATAGGGGCCGCGCCGGTCGCGCTCCAACTCGGCGATGATCTCCATCGCGCGAATCTTCGGCGCACCCGAGACCGTGCCGGCTGGGAAGCAGGCCCGCAGCGCGTCGAGCCCGCTCAGCTCGGGGCGCAACTGCCCCTCCACCACCGAGACGAGGTGCATCACATGCGAGAACTTCTCGACCGCCAGCAGCGTCGGGACGCGCACCGTGCCCGGCACCGAGACGCGCCCGATGTCGTTGCGCCCCAGATCCACCAGCATCACATGCTCGGCGCGCTCCTTCTCGTCCGCGAGCATCTGCGCCGCCAGCTTCGCGTCCTCCGCCTCGTCCGCGCCGCGCGGGTAGGTCCCGGCGATCGGGTGGTTCGTCACCACGCCATCCTCCAGCCGCACCAGCAACTCGGGCGACGCCCCCACGATCTGGAAATCGCCGAACTGGAGGAAGTACATGTACGGCGACGGATTCACCGCCCGCAGCGCGCGGTAGATGGTGAACGGGTCGGCGGCGGTCGGCCGGTCGACGCGCTGCGACAGCACCACCTGGAAGATGTCGCCCGCCGCGATGTACTCCTTGGCGCGGCGCACCTTCGCCTCGAACGCGGCGCGGGCGGTGTTGTGGATCGGCGCGGCGTCGAAGTAGCCGGGGTGGTCGTTGGCGAGCAGCGGCGCGGCCAGCGGCGTTCGCAGCCGGGCTAGGAGGTCGGCGACGCGCGCCTCGGCCGCAGCGTAGGCCGCCGCGACATCCCCCTCGGTCGCGTCCGTCAGCACGTGCGCGACCGCCTTCACGCGGCGGCGCACATGGTCGAAGACGAGCAGCGCATCGGCCAGCATGAAGCAACTCTCGGGCAACCCGAGCGCATCGTCGGGCGCGACCGGCAACTCCTCGAAGTAGCGCACCGCCTCGTAGCCGAGATAGCCGACCACCCCGCCGCTGAAGCGCGGCAGCCCCGGCAGCGACGCGGTGCGATAGCGCGCCAGTTCGTCTTGCAGCGCCGTCAGCGGGTCGCCGAAAGCCACTTCCTCGGTCGCACCATCGGCCGCGATCCGCTGAACACGCCCCTCGTGGAGCCGCAGCGCGAAGAGCGGGTCGGCGCCGATGAAGGAGTAGCGCGCGATCCGCTCGCCCCCCTCGACGCTCTCCAGCAGGAAACCCTGGCGGCTGCCGCCCGCGATCTTCAGGTAGGCCGAAACCGGCGTCTCCAGGTCGGCCAGCACCTCCCGGTAGATCGGGATGCAGTTAATCCTCATCCGCACCAGCCGCTCCACCTCGGCCAGCGAGGGCGTGCAGCCGGTGCCGCTGGTTGCCGTGCCCTGTCGCTCGATCGTCGCCGTCATCGCCGCCCCCGTGGGGTGAGGAGTGAGGAGAGAGGAGAGAGGAGAGATAAAGCAACGGCTACTGACCGCCTATCTCTCTTCTCTCCTCTCTCCACACTCTTCTTAAAACAAAAAGCCCCTCGTCCGCCAGGGACGAGAGGACTTGCATCCACCCGTGGTACCACCCCAATTCGCGGCGACCTCGCGGCCTGCCGCCATCTGCGAGTACGGGACAGGCCTTGGCCGTCCGATACCCCGCTCCCTGATAACGGTGGAGTTTCCGGCGACGCCTACTTGGCAACTCGTGCCGTTTGGGCCGCGACTCGCGGAGCCATTCACCACCTGCGCCGGTATCGGCTCGCACCGTCCGCCGACTCTCTGTACCGCGACCGGGTGGTTACTCGTTCCGTTCTTCGTCGTTGAAGGGTCATTCAATTGTGTCGCCACTCTAGCACGCGGCATACAGGGCGTCAAGTAGCCATTCGACCGAGCGCGCGAGTGGCCCTTTGGACAGGATCGGGTTTGCTACACTTCGCGAGGTTGCCCCTTCAACCTTCGCCCGCAGGTGTCGCTGAATAGCTATCGTAAAGGCGGTGTGCTGTGTCTGATGATGGCGCTCAGATATTAGCTGAAGCGCGACGGCTGCTTGCAGACCCGCACGCCCCAAAGACAAGTCTGACACCGCTCTTCCGCGCATTGCATCGACTGGCGGAGGACCAATATGCGCCTGCTCAGGAATTCTTCGATTCATTGCTCACGTTTCCTAATCCTGTGTGGCGCTACGAAGCAATGAGGGACCTGGGGCACTATCCGTGCCTTGGGGACGATACGCTGGCGCGAGTTCGCGAGAGTCTTGTATGGGATCCGGACCCAGATATCCGTATCAGCGCCGCTTCCATCCTGGGCGAACAGCTCGACCGACGAGACTCGTGGCCCGATTGGGGACTTGAGCAAGCGATTGAGCAGGACCCTGTCATACAAGTACGATCATCGGCATTTCGCGCGCTCCTGCTGACGGCGGCAGTGCCATACGATATCATTCTGGCCAGTGCCTCAATTGAAAACGAACATCCCTCGTTGGCATCTGCGAAGGAGATTGTGGCGGCAGCAAGGAATTTGCCATAGTCATATGCAGGTAGCGCATTGCGGAGACTGCCGACCTGCACCCCTCTCACCCGAGATGAGGTGTGCGGAAATCCCTCTGGACAGGTGACATCCTCCCCCACCCTGCGCTATAGTCCCTGCGGTTCGTCGAGCGGGGAGGGTCGCCTTGTTCATCTTCTCCCGCTGTGCCGATGAGCCGCATACGCCCAGCAGGAGGCACCGCGCATGGTCAAGGAGCAGGCGCCCACGATCGAGCAGGAGTTCATCGCCGAGCATCCCAAGTCCTACGAATTGTTCCAGCGCAGCCGCGCGGCGGTCCCCGGCGGAATCACCCACGACGTGCGCTACGCCAAGCCCTTCCCGATCTACGTCGAGCAGGCGCTCGGCTCGAAGAAGTGGGATGTTGATGGGCACGAGATCGTGGACTACACGCTCGGCCACGGCTCGCTCATCCTCGGCCACAGCCACCCGCAAGTCGTGGATGCGGTCATCACCCAGATGCGCAAGGGGACGCACTACGGTGCGGGGCACCGCCTGGAAGTCGAGTGGGCCGAGTGGATCCACCGGCTCGTCCCCTCCGCCGAGAAGGTCAAGTTCACCTCCTCCGGCACCGAGGCGACGATGCTGGCGATGCGCCTCGCGCGGGCGATCACCGGCCGCACCAAGATCGTCAAGTTCGCCGGGCACTTCCACGGCTGGCACGACTACGCCGCGCCCGGCATCGCGCCCCCCTACGACGTGCCGCCGCCGGGCATCCCCGCCGCCACCTTCGGCACGCTCGTCATCGCGCCGAACAACGACCTCGACTTTGTCGAGCGTTACCTCGACCGCCCCGGCCACGACGTGGCCGCCGTGATCATGGAGGCGAGCGGCGCGTCCTACGCCACCGTCCCGGTCCCCGAGGGCTTCCAGGAACGACTGCGCGAGATCACCCGCAAGTACGAGGTCATCCTGATCTTCGACGAGGTCGTGACCGGCTTCCGCTGGTCCCCCGGCGGCGTGCAGCAGGTGATCGGCGTCACGCCCGACCTTACCACGATGGCCAAAATCGTCGCGGGTGGCCTGCCGGGCGGCGCGGTCGCGGGCCGCGCCAACATCATGGAGCTGCTGGAGTTCAAGGACGACCCGGCCTGGAACCGCACCAAGAAGGTGATGCACCCCGGCACCTACAACGCCAACCCGCTCTCCGCAGCGGCCGGCGTCGCCGCGATGAAGCTCGTCTCCGACCCCGCCGTGCAGCGCGAGGCCGACGGCCTGGCGACCCTGCTCAAGCGCGGCTTCAACGAAGCCTTCATGGAGCAGGGCGTGCCCGGCTTCTCCTACGGCGAGAGCTCCATCGTCAACACCGTCGTCGGCGTCCCCTACCCCGGCGAACTGAAGACCGACATGGTCCACCCGGAAGGCGTCGAGGTCAGCATCCTCAAGTCGGGCGGCGACCGCGACCTCTCGATGGCCCTCCACAACGGCATGATGCTCGAAGGCATGGACCTCTGGCACGGCGCGGGCGCCATCCTCAGCGTCACTCACAGCCGCGAGGACATCGAGCGCACCGTCGACGCCTTCGACCGCGTCCTGCGCCGCATGAAGAACGAAGGGCTCTTCAACAAGGTGGGGTGACGAGCACAAAATTCGCGCACACGATGAAGGCGGCGGGCATTGGCCCGCCGCCTTCGTTTGCCCTCCGGCGTCACCGGTCGGCCATCCTCCCGGTGCAGCGCGCCCTAATTGGCGCTGGAAACCTTCATCATCGCAATGCCAGCCAGGATGAGCAAGGCCGCCAGCACACGCGCGGGTGTCACCGACTCACCGAGCAGCGCGATGCCAACCAACAATGCACCTACCGCGCCGATACCCGTCCAGATCACATAGGCGGTGCCGAGCGGGAGCGTCCTCATCGAGACCGACAGCAGGGCAAAACTCGCGATCATCGCGACGATGGTGATCGCGGTCGGCACGACCAGCGTGAACCCCGCCGACTTCTTCATGCAGTACGCCCAGACGATTTCGAGCAATCCGGCGAGAACGAGAACAACCCAGGCCACGGTCGGGCCTCCTTTCAGAAGCCGGGCCGTCCCGGACATTTTTTGCAGGGGAAAGGTCGTCCTCTCCGCTACCAAGGGTAGATGGAGCGGCGGCTGGGTGCAAGTAGCGCGCAGGAAGGCGGCTACGGCCGCTCGCCCATCCTGTTGCTTCACTACCTTTTCTCACAGGACTCGGGGAGTTGACAGCGGAGGATACTCTGAGTGAGAATATTAGAACAAAAGTTCTCCCCTTGTCGCGCTGGTGAGAGTCAATGCTTCTGGAGCAATCAGGCCCCCCTTACCGAAAAGGAGCACAGCATGGAACTCGGTGCGTTCTCGGTCAGCCTGGCGGTCAAGGATATCGAAGCCTCGCGCAGCTTCTACGAAAAGTTCGGCTTCCGGGCCTTCTTCGGCGAGGCCGCGCAGAACTGGTTGATCCTGAAGAACGGCGATTGCGTCATCGGGCTCTTCCAGGGCATGTTCGAGAAGAACATCCTCACCTTCAACCCCGGCTGGGACAGCAACGCCCAGCCGCTCGCCTCCTTCACCGATATTCGCGATCTCCAGCGCCAGCTAAAGGCACAAGGGGTGCAATTCCAGCAGGAAGCCGACGAGAACACCACCGGACCAGCCAGCTTCATCGCCGTGGACCCCGACGGCAACCCGATCCTCGTCGATCAGCACGTATAACAGAACCGGCCTGTGAGCAAGCGGCCAGCGCACGAGCGCAAGCCGTGAAAAAGCTACGCCCCGAGCCCGCGCAGGCGGGCTTTGCGGCGAGCCGCAACGAGCCCTTAGCCCCAGGCTTCAGCCTGGGGGGCACTCCCACGCGCGCCACGGGCCTCCCTGCGCGGATCAGATCGCCGTGGGCGAATCGCTCGCCACCGCGCCCTGCTCCGACCCGGCCTCGCTCTCGCCGCGCATCAGCAGGCGGATCGCGTCGCGCACGCGGGACGCACTGTCGGCATCGAAGCCGAACGTGTCGGTGCGCGCCGCGCGGTGGAGCACCAAAAAACCCTCGTCCACCTCGATCCCATCGAGGCGGGCGAACGGGATCTCGACATGCTTGCGGTCGCCGAAGAAGACCACCCGCCGGTCGGTCGCGAATAATGGACCGCGCGCGGCGATCTTCAGCGTGGATGGGCTGGGGCCGTAGGCATCGGGCGTCACCCGCTCGAAAATACCGGGCAAGATCTCGACTCGCCCGAGCGGCTGGCGCTCGCGGACGCCGGGGCGCGGGTCGAGCATCCTGGTCCGCTCGATCCGCAGAAAGCAGGTCTCGCCCGGCATCAGCAGCAATTGCGGCGCGGGGATCGGCCGCCACGTCAGCGCCGGGGGCAACTTCGCCAGCCACTCGTCGATGGTGTGGCGGTCGCGGATCACCTTCGTCACCGGGTCGAATTGCACCAACTCGTGCGTCGCTTCGTTGAGCAACCAGATCGCCCGGCAAACCCGGCAGGCGAGGCTCGGGTCGCCGAAGAGTGGCTGATTCAGCACCAGCGGCTCCTCGCCCCCGCAGGATGGGCAGGCCCAGAAGAGGCGCACCAGCCAGCTCAGGCGCGGCGGCACCGTCAGCGAAGCCCCACAGCGCGGACACGTCCCCGATTCCGCCGAGACCAACCGCGCGCACTGCGGGCAGCGCACATCCATCGCGTTCCCTCCACCGCCACTGCTCGTACACCATCCCCGGCAGCAAGTATAGTGACCCGCCCGGTGTGCTGACAATTCGTCACAGCGAGGCGAGAGTGGGACGGTTTGAAGGTTTGAAGGTTTGAACGTTTTGAACCTTCAAACCTTCAAACTTGAACCGCAGACTCCCCGTTGACTACCAACTACGCCCCCCCGCTGTTGACGCCCGCCCCAACATGCGCCATAGTGACGGACGCGAAAGTGCAGGGCAGGGCGCGCGTGTCCGCCCGGCGGGGAGGAAAGGAGACAGTGCTGTCCCATGAGTGAGAAAACAGACGAGACTCAGATGGAGCAACAGGCCCAGGAGCCGCAGCGCGAGCCGGTCGTGCCCGCGCCGGAGCCTGAGTGGGAACCCGAAGCCTACATGGCGATCGTGGCCCATCTGACGATGCCGAGTTCGGTTGCGGCGCGACCCTGGCGAAGTTTGCCAACAGGGCAAGCGCGTCTACATCGTCGTCTGCACCGCCGGCAACAAGGGCACGCCCGATCCGCACATGAAGGGCGAGGATCTGGCCGCGATGCGCGAGAAGGAGCAACTCGGCGCGTCGGGCGAGCTCGGCGTCACCGAGACGATCTTCCTGCGCAACCCCGACGGCGAACTTTTCCCGACGATGGAGTTCCGCGAGCAGATCGTCCGCGTGCTGCGCAAGTATCGCCCGGACGTCGTGATGACCCACGACCCGTTCCGGCCCTACTCGCTGCACCCCGATCACCGCGCCGTCGGCATCACCACCACCGACGCGATCTACCCGACCGCGCGCGACGCGATCTACTTCCCGCAGCATTATGAGGAAGGTCTGCAGCCCTGGAAGGTCGGCGAGATCTGGTACTACGGCGCGGACAAGCCCGACAAGTATGTGGACGTGACCGAGACCTTCGACCGCAAGATCGCCGCCCTGGTCCACCACGACTCCCAGGTTGGCCGCTCCACCAACCTCCAGGATCGCATCCGCGAGCGCCTCGCCGACGTCGGCAAGGAAGCTGGCCTGGAACTCGCCGAAGCCTTCAAGGTTGTCAAGCTGCGACGATGACATGAGGTCGTGAGACGTGAGTCGTGAGAAGACTACGCGGGGCTTGTGCCTTCAAGTGAGGCAACCAGCTCACGACTCACGACTCACGTCTCACGCCTGGGAGCGAAGCGACCATGCTGCACACCCTCGAACCCGTGCGTGAGGCGCTGCACGGGCACTTCTCGCGCGACCTGCCGCCGGTGCTGACGATCGATCCCGGCGACACCGTGCGGTTCCGCACCCTCCCCGGCGGGTGGGCGCTGGAACCGCGCCATTCGGCGCGCTACGAGGATCAGCCGCGCACCTTCGCGCCGCGCGACCCGGTGCTGGACGACGGCCACGCGCTCTGCGGGCCGGTCGCCATTCGCGGTGCCGCGCCCGGCCACGCCCTGGCCGTGCGCATCGACGCGGTCCGGGTCGGCACCTGGGGGACCACCGCGATCGGCGGCTGGCAGTCGCCCGAGAACGACCGCCTGGGCGTCGCCAACGAACCCGGCACCTTCCTGCTCTGGAATCTCGATGCCTACACCCTGACCGGCCGCGACCAGCACGGCCACACCCTCGCCCTGCGCCCCTTCCTGGGCGTCATGGGCGTCGCGCCAGACGAACCGGGGATCCACTCGACGGTGCCGCCGCGCATCACCGGCGGCAACATCGACTGCAAGGAGCTGGTCGCCGGGAGCACCCTCTACCTGCCGATCGCCGTCCCCGGCGCGCTCTTCTCGGTCGGCGACGGCCACGCCCTGCAAGGCGACGGCGAGGTCAGCACCACCGCCATCGAGTGCCCGATGGATCGCGTCGAACTCACCTTCGACCTGCGCCCCGACCTGCACCTCACCACGCCGCGCGCCCACACTCCGGCAGGCTGGCTCACCTTCGGCTTCCACGAAGACCTGAACGAAGCTATGTTCATTGCCCTGGAAGCGATGCTCGACCTGATGGGCGAACTGCACGGCCTCGACCGCCACACCGCCCTCGGCCTCGCCAGCCTCGTCGTCGATCTCCGCATCACCCAGATCGTCAACGGTGTGCGCGGCGTCCACGCGGTATTGCCGCACGGGGTGCTGGGGTGAGGTTACGGTTCGAAGGTTCAAAAGTTCGAAAGTTTGCAACAACCCGACATCTGCCCAACCTTCGAACCTTCGAACCTTCGAACGTTCAAACCTTGAACCTTGAACAGCGAGCGGAGTGAGCCATGCCCACAATCGTCGAACGCCTCCACGAATACATCGAAGAGCACTGGGAAGGGCACCTCGCGAAGACGCGCGAGTTCGTGCGCCAGCCCTCGATCAGTGCCGACGGCACCGGCATGGCCGAGATGGCCGCGATGATCCGCGACAAGATCATCGCGCTCGGCGGCGAGTCGGAGATCATCCCGACGCCGCTCCACCCGGTCGTCTGGGGCCGGATCGACGCCGGCCAGCCCCACACCCTGCTCTACTACGGCATGTACGACGTGCAGCCGGTGGTGGGCGAGGAAGCGGCCTGGATCGTCTCCCCCTTCGCCGCCGAGCTGCGCGACCTGCCCGGTCTGGGCGAATGCCTCGTCAATCGCGGCATCATGAACCAGAAGGGGCCGCTGATCGGCTTTCTGAACGTGCTGGAGTCGATCAGGGCGCTCGGCGAGGAGCTGCCGGTCAACGTCGTCTTCATGATCGAGGGCGAGGAGGAACTCGGCTCGCGCAACCTCGCGGGCTTCGTGCAGCAGCACCGCGACCGCCTCAAGGCCGACGCCGCCTTCTTCTCGATGTACAACCAGGACCCGGACGGCAAAATCGTCACCTACCTCGGCGTCAAGGGCATCCTCTTCTTCGAACTGATCGCGCGCGGCGGCGACTGGGGCGGCCCGGCGGGCGGGCGCGCGGTCCACGGCTCGAACGCCGTCTGGTTCGGCAACCCCGCCTGGCGGCTGGTCCACGCCCTCGCCACGCTGGTCACACCCGACCAGAAGCACATCCTCGTGGACGGCTTCTACGACGACGTGGCGACGATCTCCGCGCACGACGAGGCGCTGCTGGCCGCGCTCGCCCCCACCTTCCGCCCCGAAGAAGAATTGCGCGAGCACGAGGTGCGCCGCTTCAAGTACGACCTCACCGGCGTCGATCTGCTGAAAAAATACCTCTACCAGCCGACGCTGAACATCGACGGCATCGTCGGCGGCCACACCGCCGAGGGGACCAAGACGATCATCCCCCACGAGGCCCGCG
>JAXLWN010000082.1:0-30100 GCA_046328475.1 Chloroflexia bacterium
GCGCAGGCGACGCAAGAATTGCTCCGCCAGGGGCAGGTCGAGCGCGCCAGCGCCCAACTCGGCCAATTCGCCGAGGCGGCGCGAGCCGCCTACGCCGACGTCCGCGAGCAGATCCTCGGGCTGCGGACGACCCTCGGCGACGGCCAGGGCCTCACCGAGGCGCTCGGCGACTACCTCGCCCACTGGCAGGAGCAGAGCGGCGTGCGCGTCGAACTGCTCACGGCCGCGCCCGCCGAGTCGCTGCGCGCCGTCCCCCCGCTGATCGAGGTGCAGTTGCTGCGAATCATCCAGGAGGCCCTGAGCAACACGCGCAAGCACGCCGCCGCCCACCGCGCAGCGGTTGAAATCACCGCCCAGGATGCGACGCTCGTCGTGCGCATCGCGGACGACGGCATCGGCTTCAACCCGGCGGCGCCAGGGAACACCACCTTCCCCGGCGTCGGCCTCGCCAGCATGCGCGAGCGCGCTGCGGCCATCGGCGGCGACTTCGCCGTCGAAACCGCCCCCGGGCGCGGCACAAGCGTCGTCGTGCGCGTCCCGTTCCCGAACGGGCGCGACGCAGCGGCCTGGCGCGGCGCGGCGGAAACAGTAGCAGGAGGGGGCTGAGATGCGAGTGCTGATCGCCGACGACCACGGGCTCTTTCGCGACGGCATGCGGAGCCTGCTCGAAGCGCGCGGGATCGAGGTGGTGGGCGAGGCCCGCAACGGCCGCGAGGCGATCGATCTCGCGCTGCAGTTGCACCCCGAGATCGTCCTGATGGACCTCTCGATGCCGGTGCTGGATGGGCTCGCCGCCACCAGGGCGCTCAGCGCGCGGGCCCCGGAGATCAAGGTGATCGTCGTCACCGCCTCGGACGACGACACGAACCTCTTCGAGGCGATCAAGTCCGGTGCCCAGGGCTACATCTTCAAGAACCTCGAAGCCGACCAGTTCTTCCCCTTGCTGGAGGGCCTGACCCGGGGCGAACCGGCGCTCACCCCGAAGCTGGCCAGCAAACTCCTGCGCGAGTTCGCCCACCCCGCGCCCGTGCAGCAGAAAGGGGCGTCGGTGGAGGGCCTGACCGCGCGCGAGCGCGAGGTGCTGGAGTTGCTGGTCACCGGCGTCACCTCGAACCGCGACCTCGCCGAGCGGTTGGTCGTGAGCGAGAACACGGTGCGCTACCACCTCCGCAACATCCTCGACAAGCTCCACGTCCAGAACCGCGCGCAGGTGATCGCCCACGCGGTGCGCGCCGGGCTGGTCGCCCAGCCCCCCACCGGCCAAGCCCTCCCCCGGAGGTAGGCGCAGCCGCAGCGCCCCACCTGCGCCGGGAAGGTCACGCAGCGCCACAGCTTCAGGGATAGGCGTGCCTTACCCGCGCCTCGCGCGGACGATGCTCCAGGCGAGGTAGCCGCCGAGCGCGAGGGCGAAGGCGAAGCCAATCGCGAAGAACGTCCCGGCCCAGTTCAGCTCGCCCGGCGGTCGGTAGACCGCGAGCAGCACGGCCAACCCGACGATGAACGCGGCGGCCAGCATGCCGAGCACGAGCCGGTTGACCATGCGCTCCAGCCGCGCCAGCACCGGATCGAAATGCGCCGGGCGGATCGCAAACTCGATCCCGCCCCGCTCGACATCGGCGAGCAGCCGACCGACGTGCCAGGGCAGGTCGGCGGCGACCTCGGCCGCCTCCAGCCCCGCGCGCCCGAGTTGCTTCACCAGGCGACCGGGCGCGTAGCGCCGCAGGAGGAGTTGCCGGGCATAGGGGGCCAGCACGACGGTCAGGCGGAACGACGGATCGATCGCCATCCCCAGCCCCTCCTCCATCATCAGCGTCTTCAGGAGCAGGGCGAATTGCGCCGGGAGATGCAGCCGGTGCTCGCGCACGACCGCCAGCGCCCGCTCCAGCAACGGCCCGATCGCGATCTCGCCGATCGGCCGGTCGTAGTAGCGCTCGACCAGCGCCCCGAGATCATCCCGCAGCCGCTCGCGATCCACCGGCCCCCGCGCCACGCCGAGCGCCAGGCAGGCATCCACCAGTCGATCCGGCTCGCGGCTGACGATCGCCAGCAGCAGGCGCGCCAGCTTCTCGCGCGCCAACTCGTCGATCCGCCCGACCATCCCGAAATCGATCAGCGCGATCCGCCCGCCCGGCTCGATGAACAGGTTGCCGGGATGGGGATCGGCATGGAAGAAGCCATCGATGAAGACCATCTTGAGGGCGATCTCGGCGGCTCGCCGCGCCAGCGCCGACCGGTCGATGCCCGCCGCGTCGAGCGCGCCGGGGTCGTCCACCTTGATCCCGCCGACACGCTCCAGCGTCAGCACGCGCGCGGTCGTCGCCTCCCAGTGGATACGCGGGATGTGGACAGCGGGATCGTCGGCGAAGTTCGCGGCGAACCGCTCGGCGTTGTGCGCTTCGCTCAGGTAATCGAGTTCGGCGCGGAGCGTCGCCGCGAACTCATCCACCAGCCCGACCAGGTCGTACCCATCGGCCGCAGGCCAGCGCCGACTGGCCACCTCCGCGAGGTGCCGCACGATCGCCAGGTCCTCCTCCACCTGCTCGACCACGCCCGGGCGGCGCACCTTCACCACCACCGCCGCGCCATCCGGCAGCGTGGCGGCGTGGGCCTGCCCGATCGAGGCGGCGGCGAGCGGCCGGTCATCGAAGCTGGCGAAAACCTCCGCGATCGGTCGCCCCAGCTCGGCCACGATCGCCTCGTGGATCGCCGCGCTCGGCACCGGCGCAGCCCGATCCTGGAGTTTCGCCAGTTCCGCCTGATACTCCGGGGGCAAGAGGTCGGACCGCGTCGAGAGGATCTGCCCGAGCTTGATGAAGGTTGCGCCAAGCTCCTCGCACGCCAGCCGCAGATGCTCCGGCCGGGTGACGGTCCGCGACCGCTCCCGAAACGGCACGAACCGGTCCAGCCCGAAGTAGCCAGCCAGCGATCCGAGCCCGTGGCGACTGAGGATCTGCGCTATCTGCCGATAGCGCCCGTGGTGGTTGCCGCGCCGCTCACCGATGCCCATCCTCGCCGCCTACAGCGTTGCCGGGGTCGGCGCACCGCCGGGTGCGCCGGTCGGCTCCTCCACCGGTCGTGTGCGCGCACGCGCAGCCAGCCAGGCGCGCACCTCTGCCGCCGCAATGCCCTCGGCGGCGAAAGTATCGCACGTCGCGGAGGCGGGGAGCGCCGCGCGCAACTCAGCGATCGCGGCGTCGATCCCCTCCGGTGCGCCGCCGCCGATCAAGATCAGCCGCGCAGCCGACGGCGCGGCGACCACAACCGCCGCCCGCTCCGCCGGTTCCCCCGCGCGCTGCCGCTGATCGTCGAGCAGCACCCGCAGGTGGTAGGCGACCACGCCCCCGGCGGTGATCGCCACCCCGAGCGCCCAGCTCAGGTCGCTGCGGTCGTCGCCGGAGAGCCCGATCCCCAGGCTGCGCAACAGCCGGTAGACCAGGATCGCCCCGCTCACCAGCAGCGCGACCACACCGGCAAAGAGATCGAGGAAGAGGTAGATCCGGCGCACCAGCGCCCGCCGCTCCGCCACGCCGCCCGCCGCGAGCGCCGCGCGCTGCGCCGCCAGCCAGTGCGCCACCCAGACCAGCCCGCCGACGACGATCCCCGTCGCGAAGAGGCTGATCTGGTCGCCCCAGGCCCGCGCGCCCAGTTCGGTCGTCGCCCGGCCGCCGAGCGCCGCGTCGATCAGCAGGCGCAGCAGATCGGCGATGCCCGCCGCGAGGAGCACCAGGCCGATCAGCGCCAGCAGGTAGGTGTAGATGCGCCGGATCGTCGCCTGCCGCCCCTCCTCGGCCACGAGCAAGCGCGCGTCGTCCCCCAGGACGCGGCGATGGTACGCCCAGGCGACGCCGTAGACGAGCGCCGTCAGCAGCGGCAGACCACCGGCGGTCAGCAGTGTGTCGCCGCTCCCGGTCAGCGGGTCTGTGCCGATCAGCGTGCGGAGCCCGGTGTAGCCGAAGAGCGCGAGATTGGTCAACGTCACCCCGACCAGCTGGCCGATCAGCGCATAGAGATAGACCTTGCGCAACACCGAGTGGCGCTCGGCGTCGTCCTCGGCTAGCTGGCCCTGCGCCAGCGCCCAGTGCGGCAACCAGACCACCAGCCCGGCGGCGGCGAAGCCGAGCGCCCCCGCGATCGGCCCCGTGACGCCATCCCCCAGGAGGTCCGCGCCGCCCGGCAGGGTGACGGCACGCCAGAGTTGGCGTGCCAGCGTCGAGAGTGCCCAGATCAGCACGGAGAACGCGCCGTAACTCGCCAGGAAGCGATACCAGCGCGCGACCACCGCCCCGGCCCCAATTTCTGGTCCGCGCGCCAGGTCGGCGCGACGCACCGTCCAGTGGTAGAACCAGGCCAACCCGTAGACCAGGATAGCTGGCAGGCTATCGGCAACGGTCCCTCCCAGCCGCGCGCCACCGACCTCGGCGAGATTCGCCAGCACACCCTCGATCAGGTTGGCCAGCGCAAAGAAGACCTGCCACGCCGCGACGAAGAGGGTGGCGTAGAGGAAGAGCTTGCGCCAGATCGACTGGCGCTCTTCCCCCTCCTCGCCCTCGCCGGATACGCTGCGCCTGATGAGCAACCAGTGCGCCGCCCAGACCAGCGCGCCGACCAGCAGCACCGCGCCCCAGAGGCTGGCGCGGTCGCGATAATAGCGATCCTGGTCAACCAGGTCTCGCGACGTGCCGATGGCCAGCTCGGCGAGCAAGCCAAGCAGACTCCTCGCCCCGGCGAGGAGCATCTGCAGGCTGATGAACGCGACGACGTAGAGGTAGATGCGGCGTGCCACCTGCATGACGGCCTCCTCGCTCTGCTGCACCACGGGGGAGAGAACACCCTCCTCAGCAGCCGATCCCTTCACTACGGGTAATACTTCGGTGGCCAATAGCGATACGGCAGCGAGGTGATCTGCCATGCCCCACCCACTTGCCGCAACGTGAACGTCTCGGTGGTGGTCCACTCGCTGGCGAACGGCGGGAGGTCATTCGTGTAGTGGGTGACCTGGACGACCACGCTCGCGCTGGCATCGCTGATCGACTCGCGCTCGATGCGCAGGCGCGTGCCAGTCCCTTCGTAGGCCCCGGTATCCGCGTTGTAGCGCGCGAACTCCTCGCGACTCGGCTTGTTGCTCATGGTGTCGCTGAGATAGCCATAGGCCGCGTCGTATTGCTGATTCTCCAGCGCCCGCAAGAATCGCTGGACCGTGCCGGCGGGCGTCGTGGCGGGGATGTCCTGCACCGCACCACGCAGGACCAGGATCGCCGCCAGCGCCAGGAGCAGCAGGAGTCCGATCCCGGCGAGGATCCCGACCAGGAAGCGGTCATCGCGCAGCGGTCGAACGGTTGCCCCGGCTGTACTCGCCATGGTGAACCTCCCCGTGGTGCCCCTGTCGATCCGCCACGCCCCGTGCCTGACGCCACCGCCCGACGCAGCCCGCCGATCGCGGGAGCATGTCACCTTCCTACCCTGCACGAGGCGCGTTGCCCGCGCTGTTGACGGCTGTGAATGAGACGTGAACGTGCCCCGCCGCCAGGCCCACCAGCCGTTCACGTCCGGTTCACGTCCGGCTGCCGGGCACGTTACTCGCCCGTGGGACACTGGAAGCGTCGAAATATGCGCCGTGCGTGGAGGATTCGACGATGGGGACTCAGGCGACGGCAGCCGGGCGCGCCGAGCGCGTCGGCCTCGCGGTTCTCGATGGCTTTCTCGGCCTGACGGCTGCGGCGGGGGGCCTCTGTCTCCTGCTGCGCGTGCCGTACGTGACGCCCCCCACCGATCTGCTGGCGGGCTCACCCTTCGGCGATTACACCGTCCCCGGACTGGCGCTGTTCATCCTCGTGGGCGGTGGGGCGCTCCTGGCGACCCTGCTCGTGCTGAATCACGCCCCCCTGGGTCCGGCATTCTCGGCCCTCACCGGGCTGATGATCCTGGTCTTCGAGGCGGTGGAACTGGCGGTGATCGGCTTCACCTGGCTGCTCGCCTTCTACGTCCTGCTCGGCTGCCTCATCTTCGCCCTGGCCGCGCACCTGTTGCTGACGACGCCCCCTTCTCCGGACTCAGCGTACCCGCACCGCCCGGCGCTGCGCTGAAGGTCTTGCCGCACCGCCGGCACTGGTAGCGGCGCTCGCGCTGGCTGTGGATCACGCTATGCTCCCGCCCGCCCGTAGGCCCAGCAGGCCGGGGTGTGGCAGCACTGCCCCTGCGGATCCAGGCACCTCCTTCCGGCTGACGTCCGCACATCAGGCCCGCCCCCTTCGTCCCCCCGCCCATCCACGATTCCCTGGGGACTATCACGCGGTGGAAAGTAGGTTTGTTTTTGCATTTTCACTTTTTCCTGCTCCTTCTCCGGGCGCGGGGTGGGGCGTGGAGAGTGGAGAGTGGAGAGTGGGAGAGTAAGACCGCAGAGACGCGGAGGCGCAGAGAACGACGCAGAGAACGAAAGAAGGACGAAGAGATAATGAAGAATGGCACAGAGGGCACAGAGATGAAGGGAAGAGACGGATGCCGCGCTGCGCTCAGCGTGGCAGGGGAAAGGGGGGTGGTGATCATGGTGGGCCTCCGTTTTGGGGTGGCGCGGGTGCCGTGGGCGATGCGGGTGCCGTTCCGACGAGGGCGGGTCGGTGACCCGCCCCTACCGGGATAGGTGGCGGTGGTGATGCGGGTGCTGGCCCCGCGCGGGCGCGCGTCGCGACGCGCCCCTGTCTCTATCTACCCGTGGTGGGGGGCGGATCGTGCCACATTGTGGGGAAAGTGGCTGATTGGATGTTCGGGTGACATATAAAGAGAGGGAAGGGGTGGACTCCTGGTGGGGGTGGTATCTGCTACCATCCGTGTTGTGTATGGAGTTGGCGATGGTGTTGTGCTGCGGGGATGGGAAGCGGGCGTGAGGGGTCGGGCGAGGGGATGGTCCCTGGTGCTGGCTTGCGCGCTGCTGGTGGGGTTGGTTGCGTGCGCGCCGGGGGAGGCGGGGACGCCGACGGCCGGGCCGAGTGCGCGGCCGTCGGGATCGGCGACGCCGGTGGTGCCGCGACGTGGGGGGAGTATCACGATCGGGTTTGTGGGGGAGTTGGGGGAGCTGAATCCGGGGTTTGCGAACAATGCGCTCGCGGCGACGTTGTTCCGGCCGGTGGTCGAGGGGTTGTTCACGACCGAGGCCGGGGGGGGGCAGCAGGCGTGGCTGGCGGAGTCGGTGCCCGCGCCGGGGCAGGGGATTTCCGATGACCGGACGGTGGTGATCGTGCGGCTGCGGCAGGGGGTGGCGTGGGAGGATGGGCGCGAGCTGACCGCTGAGGATGTGCGCTTCACGCACGCGGCGATGCTCGATGCGAATAACCCGTTCCCGCCGGAGGTGATCGCGGCCAACGCGGCGATCCGCACGCTGGATGTGCTCGATCCGTTCACGGTGCGCCTTGGCTATGACCGGGAGACGGTGGCGAAGGGGGAGGCGAACGGCTTTCTGCGGGCGTTCCCGGTCCTCTACCCGGCGCATCTCTTCAATGGGCAGACGCGGCTGGTGGGGCATCCCTATGGGCGGGCACCATTCGGAACCGGGGCGTTTCGCTTCCGCGAGTGGGTGCCGGGGGATCACCTGACGCTGGCGCGCAGCGCGAGTTACCGGGATGGCGGGCGACCCTACCTGGATGAGATCGTCTACCGGCAGTTCCCCGATCAGGCTGCTGCCGAGGCGGCGCGGGAGGCGGGGAAGGTGGATCTGGTGCTCGCGCCGGATGGGGCCAGTTTTGTCGGGCACCCCTGGTATTTGCACGGCGTGATTTTGTTCCCCGGCTCGCCGCCGACGCGCAGCGCGCACGAGTGGTGGCGGGGCGAGTAGGGGACTGTTGGTTGGATGTTAGCCTTTCGCGGTCAGGTCCTTATCTTCCATCTCCCAGGCGTGATCGAGCGTGTGGAACGCGGTGTGCCGAATCAGGTAGCGGAGCGGCCAGGTGCGGGCCGGTTTGCCCTCGGCATGGTACGCCCGGATGCCGTCGCAATAGGCGGCGCGGTGTGTTTTCAGGCCCTCGGCGGTGAGGATCGCGCCGTCGGGCGCGCGGATGCCGAGTTTCTCCGCCCAGCCCTGCTCGTTGACGAGGGTGTGGCGGACGATATGGTCCCGATCGCGCCCGCCCCCGCGCGGCCCTTTCTCCAGCTCGGCCGAGACGCGCGAGCGCACGGCGTCGAAGAAGGCCCAACTCGCCTGCATCAGGGCCAGTTCGCGCTCCAATTCCGCGCTCGTCATGGTTTGCCGGTCGATGTCCGAGAAGGCAAAGGAGATGCCCCAGAAGTCGGTTGAGCCGGTGCCTGGGTACTGCCCCAGCACCGCGACGCTGGCGCTGGCCGCGAACTCGGCCGCCATCTCCGGTCCGGCCAGTTTCGCCACCGGTGCGTAGCGCGGGAGGTAGGCTTGCAGCTGCGCGATGGCGACCTCGGCGGTTTTCGCGCCGCGCGAGAGGCCGGGCCAAGCGGGTGCCACGGCGACCACCCGCTTGCCTTTCGGACCGAGTTCGAGCAGCACCCGAAGTTCGTCAGCCATCGTTCCTCCTGGGGCACAGGGGTTCTTGCCGAGCGCGCATTGCCACGTTAGGTAGTGTAGCGCATTGTACGGACGGTACGTCGATGGGCCAGTGCGTTCGTGCGTTCGTGCGTTCGTGAGGCAGGGGCATCGGCTGGGATATCGCGAGAGGTTCTTGACAAACTGGATAAAGGTACTTATGCTAGCGCCAACAATTGTATAGCACTCACGCTTATCCAGAGGGGTAGAGGGACCGGCCCGATGAAGCCCCAGCAACCGCCCGTCGCGAGACGGGGAGGTGCTAAGTCCGGCAGTGCAGACTGGAAGATGAGCGGTGGCGCGACCCGGCCCGCGGTCGGTGTGTGTGGTCACCCTCATCAGGATCTGATGGGGGCGTTTTGTTTGTGTGCAAAGCCAGAGGCTCGTGCGGGTGCCCCAAGGGTTGAAACCCTGGGCTGGAGGCTCGCTGCGGCTCGCCGCAAAGCCCGCCTGCGCGGGCTCGGGGGTAATCTTCCTCTTCCGAATGGCGACGATTGTGAGGGCGGCGTGTTTGTACTACTCCACCGACAGTCCTCTGTCCCGATGATGCGCGTGGCGCGGGGGCGCTGGCCGCGAATTTGCGGTTGTTGCCGCGACTGAGCGCGAATCCCGAATCGACAAGCGAATGGTGCGCGGGCAGAATATCGCCCGCAGCGGCGTTACCAGTTGGTAGGCGCGATGCGGGGGGCGTTCCGCGCCGAATCAGGCAGCAACACGGCAGAGGAGGGATGATGGCCAACGCGACGACGAACGACGTTGGGGATGTGATCGACCATCTCGCGGGGATCGCGCCGGGTTCGAAGCTGGCGGAGTTGCGCGCGGCGCGGCCGGTGCTGGTGGCGGCGACGCAGGGGAGCCATCAGGCGCTGTTCGAGCCGGAGGATCTGGGGAATGTCAGCCACCGGGAGCGGGATGGGCTGGCGCTGCGGATCGCGGTGCTGACGCCGAGCGCGGAATTGGTGGAGTGGCACCGGGAGCGTCTGCGGGCGCAGGGTGCCGAGGACGCGACGATCGCCGCGTTCGAGCGGGGGCCGGAGGGGGCCGGGCTGACGGCGCGCGAGGTGGCGTTGCTGCGCCACGCCGAGATCCTGGCGAATACGCCGGGCAAGGCGACGCCCGAGGATATCGCGGCGCTGAAAGCGGCGGGATTCACGCCGCGCGATATCGTGACCATCTCGCAGTTGATCGCGTTCGTCAGCTTCCAGGCGCGCCTGCTGGTCGGCCTGCGCCTGGTGGGGGAGGGGCAATAATGGCCGAGAAGCTGGCGTTCACGCGCGATTTTGTCACCTGGAAGCCGTGGGTGGAGACGGTGGACGAGGTGGGGCCGACCGAGGAGCAGGCAGCGCTGGTGCAGCGGGTCGCGCCGAACCCGAAGAGCCGCCTCTACTACGCCACGCTGGCGCACGATGTCCCGGCGCTGCGCGAGCGGACGAAGCTCTTCAACGAGATCATGGCCGGGCGGGGCGGGGCGGAACGCGCCCACCGCGAACTGGCGGCGACCGCGACCTCGCGGATCAATGGCTGCGTCTACTGCGCCTCGGTCCATGCGCGGGCGCACGCGAACTTCACCAAAGATACGGCGCTGATCGACCGCCTGCTGGACGGGGGGATCGAGGCGGAGCAGCCGGAGCTGGAGCGGGCGATCTTCGACTACAGCGCGAAGCTGACGCGCGATCCGGCCGGGATGACCGCCGCCGACGTGCAGCCGCTGCGCGACCTGGGCCTCACCGATGGGCAGATCCTCGATATCAACAACGCCGCCGCCGTGTTTGCGTGGGCGAATCGGTTGATGCAGACGATCGGGGAGACGGTGCCGCCGGACGGAGTTGCAGGTTAGCAAGTTGGCAGGTTGCAGGTTTCTCGTTCCGACAACTTGCAACCTGTAACTTGCCAACCTGCAACTGGGGGAAGTGATGGGCTACGTGAAGGCGGAGCGGTTCACGCTGGATGTGGTGACGTGGCGGCCGTGGATCGAGACGGTCGATCAGGTGGGGCCAACGCCGGAGCAGTTGGCGGCGCTGGAGAAGCATACGTCGAACCGGGATTATTTCGCGACGCTGGCCCACGATGCGCCCGCGCTGCGGGAGCGGACGGCGTTGTTCAACGCGATCATGTACGGGCACGCGGGGGCGGAGGGCGGGGCGAGTCGAGCCGACCGGGAGCTGGCGGCGACCGCCACGTCGCGCGCGAACGGGTGCGTGTATTGCGCTTCGGTCCACGCGCGGTTGCACGCGCAGTTGACGAAGGATCCGGCGTTAATTCTGCGGTTGCTCGATGATGGGGTGGAGGCGGCGCAGCCGGAGCGGGAGCGGGCGGTGATCGACTACGCCGTGAAGCTGACCCGCGACCCCAGTGGCATGACGGCTGCTGACCTCGCGCCGTTGCGCGCCGCCGGGTACAACGACGCAGAGATTCTGGATATCAATAATGCGGCGGCGGTCTTCGCCTGGGCGAATCGGCTGATGCTGACGCTGGGCGAGGGGACGGTGCCGGGCGAGTAATGAGTGCTGAGTGCTGGGTGCTGAGTCGAGTCGGGCAGTCGGATAGTCGGGTAGTCGGGTAGAGGGTTCGCCTCGTTACTCGTTACTCGTTACTCCGTACCCTACTCAGCGCTCAGCACTTGTAGGGGGAGCGATGGCTGTTTCCGCCCGCCGAGACGACGCCGCTGGTCTATTTTCGGCGTCGGCCGCGTTCGCTGGCGACGACGGAGGTTCGAAGTTCAAAGTTCAAGGCTCAAAGTTCTGGGGAAACGGTTCGAAGGTTCGAAGGTTTGAGTGGAGGGTGTGCGTGGAGTGCTCGTCGCTGGTTCAGGGGCACCCGATCGGGGCGAGGTCTACGCATGGTCGCTGGCCGCGTATCTGTGGCTGTTTGGGCGGCTGAGCGGGTGAGCCCCCCTGCGACGGGGAGCGCGATTGCCCGAGCGGGCGCAGCGCGGCGAGGGAACGAACGCCGACGGCATGGGTCGTGGGACGTGAGGGACAGGAGGGTTCTGGAGTGACGGCGACACCGAACTACGCATTCGAGACGTTGGCCTTGCACGCGGGGCAGCAGCCCGACCCGGCGACGAAGTCGCGCGCGGTGCCGATCTATCAGACGACGTCGTATCTGTTCGACAATGCCGACCACGCGGCGAACCTGTTCAACCTGTCGGAGCCGGGGAACATCTACACGCGGATCATGAATCCGACGACCGATGTGCTGGAGCAGCGGATCGCGCAGCTTGAGGGGGGCGTGGGCGCGCTGGCGGTGGCGTCGGGGCAGGCGGCGGAGACGCTGGCGATCCTGAACATCCTGTCGACGGGGGACGAGTTGCTGTCGGCGACGAGTCTCTACGGCGGGACCTACAACCTCTTCGCGCAGACGCTGCCGCGCCTGGGGATCACGGTGAAGTTCGTCGATCCGACCGACCCGGAGAACTTCCGGCGGGCGATCACCGAGAAGACGCGGGCGATCTTCGCCGAGACGGTCGGCAACCCGAAGCTCGATACGCTCGATATCGCGGCGGTGGCGGCGGTGGCGCACGACGCGGGGATCCCGCTGATCATCGACAATACGCTGCCGAGCCCCTACCTGGTGCGGCCGATCGAGCACGGCGCGGACATCGTGATCCACTCGGCGACGAAGTTCATCGGCGGGCACGGGACGAGCATCGGCGGGATCATCGTGGACGGCGGGAAGTTCAACTGGGCCAATGGGAAGTTCCCGGCCTTCACCGAGCCGGATCCGTCATACCACGGGTTGCGCTACTCCGAGGCGCTGGGGGCGCAGGCGTACATCATCAAGGCGCGCATCCAACTGCTGCGCGACCTCGGCCCGGCGTTGTCGCCGTTCAACGCGTTCCTGCTGTTGCAGGGGGTGGAGACGCTGCCGCTGCGGATGGAGCGCCACAGTCAGAACGGGCTGGCGGTCGCGAAGTACTTGCGGCAGCATCCGGGCGTGGCGTGGGTCAACTACCCGGGCCTGGAGGACCACCCGGCGCACGCGCTGGCGGCGCGCTACCACTCGGGCGGCTACGGGGCGATCATCGGGTTCGGGGTGGTCGGCGGGTTGGATGCGGGCAAGAAGCTGATCGATAGCGTGAAGCTCTTCTCGCTGCTGGCGAATGTGGGCGACGCGAAGTCGCTGATCATCCACCCGGCCAGCACGACGCACTCGCAGCTGACGTCGGAGGAGCGGACGGCGACCGGGGTGACGGACGACTTCATCCGGCTGTCGGTCGGGATCGAGAAGATCGACGACATCATCGCGGACCTGGACCAGGCATTGCGCGCTGCGACGGCGGGCGTGGCGACGAACGGCGTGAGGCGTGTGGGTGTGAGGGCGTGAGGGCGTGGGTTAGTGCTGAGTGCTGAGTGCTGAGTGCTGAGTGGGTCGGGCGATAGGCGATAGGCGATAGGCGATAGCGGAGACGGCCCGCACCCCGCCGCCTGCGGGTGGCACCCCTCTCGCTACCGTCTGGGAGAGGGGAAAGACGGACCCCTCCCCGCGCTGCGGCGCGACCCTCCCCCTTGCGAGGGAGAGGGTGTGGCTCCAGGCGAAGCGTAGGGGCGGGAAATAGGCGCGGGGGTGGGGCGTTGTTGTAGCTATCAGTGGATGCGGTAGCTGGATGTAGTTGGGAGGTGGGTCGTGGCGATCGTGCAGATCAATTTTAGCTGGGATGTCAGCGAGGAGGAGGTGGCGGCGCGATCTGGGCCGGAGCAGGCGCAGGTGTTCACGACGCTGCCGGGGCTGCTCTGGAAGATCTGGCTGCGCGACCCGCAGCGGCACGAGAGTGGCGGGATTTACCTGTTCGAGAGTCGCGAGGCGGCCGAGGCGTATGTGGCCGGGCCGATTGTGGCGCGGATCAAGGCGAATCCCGACTTCGGCGCTGTGTCGGTGAAGGTGTTCGACGTGCGCGAGGGGCAGAGCCGGATCACGCGCGCGCCGATCGCGGGGTTGCTGGCGAAAGCGGCGGTGTAGTCGAAGTTGCAGGTTGCAGGTTAGCAGGTTGCAAGTTGGGGCACAGCGAACTTGTAACCTGCAACCTGCGAACTTGCCAACTGTCCGTGCAGGAGGTGGCGATGAGTGAGGAGTTCCTCTCGACAGCCGTGCGATCGTATAGCGCGGGACGCGTCGGGCGCAGCATGAACAGCGTGCGGAACCACCACTTCGTGATCGACAGTCCGACGATCGGCGAGGCGCTGGGGTCGGGCGAGGCGTTTTTGGCGGGGGTCTCGTCGTGCGGCGTGACGCTCTGCGAGAACGCGGCGCGGCAGATGGGCGTGCCCTTGCAGCGGATGGAAGTCGAGATCGAGGGGTTGCGCGAGCGAGCTAATCCGGCGAATTTCGCGCGGGTGGAGATGCGCTTCACGCTCTATGGCGTGGACCAGGAGCAGGCTGACGCGGTGGTGCAGCGTTACAAGGACGGTTGACCGCTCTACCGCACGGTCGCCGTGGCGACCACTACCACGATCGAAACTGTCGCCGTCCCCGCCGGGGAGTAGCCGCGAGGCATCCTGGCGGTTCCGGGCCGACAGCCCGGTCGGGGCGACGGAAACATTGCCCCCGACCGGGGCGTTGCTGTGTCTGGTTGGCGGAAAGTGGGTATTCCGACGAATGATGCGCGGGCGAAAGCGATGATCGGGGGCGTGACCGCGCCGCGTACGCTGACCTGGCTGGGGCGGGATGCGCCGCACCTGGACCGGGTGACGATTGCCGCGTGCGACCGGGTGTGGCTCGGGTGCTACGGTGGGCGATGCGACGCGGGGGCGACGAAGAACGAGGATGGGGCGCTGATCTGGTGCGCGCCCGACGGCGGTTGGGAGTTCGGGCTGCTGCTCGACGCCCACGCGACGGCGGAGAGCGCGGCGCTGGTGCTGGCGGCGGTTGGTGCGCGCAGGGAGGCGATTGAGCGACTGCTTGCGCAGTCGGCCGGGGTGGCGCTGCGCGCGGTGGAGCGGGAGATTCTCGGCGTTTTCGCCTCGGAAGCGTTCCGGGCGGCGTGTCGGCGGGTGCAGGGGGAGACGGCCTGCCTGATCGTCGTGCGGCGAGCGCAATTCCTCTGGTGGCTGAGCATCGGCGACTGCGTCGCATATGTGCTGCACCCGGAATTGGCCGCGCTCGGGCAGTATGCGGTCAGTCAGCGCCAGTTCTTCGAGTGGGTGGGGCGGGTCAACACCTTCGACCTGGCGGTGCCGTGCTACACCAGCGGCGTGCGCGAATTGCGCGGCGGGCGGAGTGTCATCGCGCTGGTTACCGATGGTCTGCTGGAGTGTGGCGCGCGGCCGTTCGAGCGGCCCGAGGCACTGTACGGCGCGCTGGCACCGGGGCAGGATAGCGGCGGCGATCTCGCGAGCCGGGTGCGGGCGTGCCTCGAACGGGTCCACGAGGAGCGCGGGCGCGACAGCGCGACGGTGATCGCCTGGGAGTACGAGAATCCCTTGCCGGCGGCGATGCCGTCGCGGTGATGAAAAGGTGGCGGGCTGCGCGGGAGGAGCCGGTGGACTGAAGTCCCGGCTGGAGGCGACTGCGGTCGCCGCGAAGTCCGCCTGCGCGGACTGGGTTAACCCGCCTCAGCGCTCGTTTATGCAGAAGTTTTGGTGCTCGTTGTGCAGATGCTTGACTGACTTGATTCGCGCTCCATATACTGCGGGTATCACTGGCGCAAGGACGTGGTCGGCGGCGGGGCGAGGTGTGCGATGCTCGCAGGGCGCAATGTGTGGAGAGCCATGGGGGGCGGTATCGCTGCTCTGGCTATCCTCGCGGCTATCCTCACAATACTACGCATGAATAACCATGAGACGCTGATTTCCATCGCGCCTGCGGCGACGACGCAGGGGCAGACGGTGACGGTCTTTGTGGGCGGGGCGGTGGTGAGGCCGGGGGTCTATACCTTGCCGCGCGGGGAGCGGATCGAGGGGGCGATTGCGGCAGCGGGCGGGTTTGCGCCCGAGGCGGACCAGGATGGGATTAATCGGGCGCTGCTCTTGCGCGATGAGGCGCAGATCGTGGTGCCGCGCAAGGGGGAGCCGACGGCAACGGCGTTGCGACCGGTCGCGGGGGTGTCAGCGGCACCGGTGGCGACGGCGGCGAGGGCCACGGCGCGCGGGAGCGCGACGCCGAGCGGGCCGATCAATGTGAATACGGCGAGCGCGACGGAGCTGGAGCAATTACCCGGCGTGGGGGCGAAGATTGCGCAGGATATCGTGGCGTATCGCGCGGCGAATGGGCCGTTTGCGAATGCCGCCGATCTGGCGAAGGTGAGCGGGATTTCGGATCGCATGGTCGCGGGCTGGGGGGAACTGATCACGTTCGGGCCGTGAGATGGTATACTTTCCTGCGTGTATCCGCGCAGCCGCGCCGGTTGCATTGGTGGGTGCCGCTTGGTATACTTGGTACGTGGCAACCTAGAGCCTCGCGCGGAGTGGGGACCACCCCACTTTTTTTTGTCTTTTTGCCTGCTCGCTCCGCCTGGGGCGACGGGCAACGGCCACCCGTAGTTGCGCGGCGTGTCCGGTCCGTCCCCGCTGCCACCATTCACTGACGTGCTACTGGCAAACCGGGGAAGCCGACCGGCCCCTTGTGGGTGTGGTGTGCGGCGCGATAGTCGTCAGTAGTCAGTAGCCAGTAGTCAGTTACTCCCACCAAGCGATTGCCCGGTAATTGGGCGACGCGCTTCGTGAAAGATACTGACGACTGACTACTGACTACTGACTACTCAATTGAATAGTTCGGAAGGAAGGTGACGGGATGAAGAGCGATTTCTACACCGCAATCGCGCAGATCGCTGCTGAGCGTGGCATCCCCAAGGAGGCTGTCCACAGCGCCGTGGAGCACGCGATCAAGACGGTCTATAAGAAGGAAGCGGGCATCCAGGACGAGGAGAATATCGAAGTCGAGATCAATGGGCAGGGCGAGGCCCGGGTCTTCGTGCGCCGCCAGGTGGTGGACGATGTGGCCGACCCGGCGATCGAGATCACGCTGGGCGAGGCGCGACGCGAGAAGTCGAACGCGAAGATCGGCGATGTGCTGCGGATCGAGCGGACGCCGAAGGGCTTCGGGCGGATCGCGGCGCAGACGGCGAAGCAGGTGGTGCTCCAGAAGATTCGCGACTTCGAGCGCGAGATGGTCTACAACGAATATGCCGACCGAATCGGTGAGGTGCTGAACGGGATCGTGCAGCGCGCCGACGAGAAGGCCGTCGTGGTGGAGCTGGGTAAGTACGAGGCGGTGATGCCCGCGCGCGAGAAGGTGCCGCACGAGCGGTACCGGCCCGGGCAGCGGCTGAAGGTCTACCTGGTGGACGCGTCGCGCGAGCAGCGCGGGCCGCAGTTGGTCGTCTCTCGCGCGCACCCGGGGTTGCTCAAGCGGCTCTTCGAGTTGGAGGTGCCGGAGATTTTCAGCGGCGTGGTCGAGATCATGGCGATCGCGCGCGAGCCGGGGACCCGCTCGAAGGTGGCGGTGGTGGCGCGGCAGGATAATGTCGATCCGGTCGGCTCCTGCGTCGGTATTCGCGGCGTGCGCATCCAGAACATCGTGAACGAGTTGCAGGGCGAGAAGATCGACGTGATCGAGTGGTCGCCCGAGCAGGCGCAGTTCGTCGCCAATGCGCTCAGTCCGGCGCGCGTGCTGAACGTGACGCTGAACGAGGAAGAGAAGACGGCGCGCGTGCTGGTGCCGTCGGATCAGATGTCGCTGGCGATCGGCAAGGAGGGGCAGAATGCCCGCCTCGCCCACAAGCTGACCGGCTGGCGGATCGATGTGAAGGATCCGGAGTCGCTGATGGGCCAGAGCGGCGATCTGCTGCGGCAGGCGCAGCAGGAGGCCGAGTCGGCGATGCCGTCGATCTTCGACAACATGGCGCAGATGGGTCGCCAGCCGCGCCAGGTGAACCGCAAGACCTTGATGGTCACGCTCGGTTCGCAGCAGGAGTATGGCCCGCTCCCGGCCCAGTATGCCGGGTACCAGGTCGATATCGAGCTGGAAGGCGACGTGATCAACATCTACTACAACCGCGAGATGTTGGCACGGTATACGCTGGATAACGAGCCGCTGCCGGTGGAGTGACGGCGAAGTAACGAGTGATGAGTAACGAGTAATGAGGAGAGGCGAATCCCACTCATCACTCATCACTCATCACTCGTTACTGGAGCGAAGCGATGAGCGCGACGAAGCAGACAACGAAGGCGGTGCTGAATGCACCGAAGCGCGGGAAGGCGAAGGGGCCGCGACCGAAGCATGTGCCGCAGCGGACCTGCGTGGCGTGTCGGGAGACCGATGCGAAGCGGGGGTTGATCCGGCTGGTGCGGACGGCGGAGGGTGCGGTCGAGGTTGACCCGACCGGCAAGAAGGCGGGGCGCGGGGCCTACCTGTGCGCGCGGATGAGTTGCTGGACGCGCGGGATCAACGAGAAAACGCTGGTGCGTTCTTTGCGTATCGAGGGCTTGACGGAAGCGAACCGGGACGCGCTGCTGAAATATGCCGATGAGCGCGTGCCGGAGGACGAGGGGAGCGAGTAGGGTTCGATGGTCAGTATGTCAGTGCGTCAGTAAGTCAGATTTCGGACGCACGGACCCACTGACGCACTGACCCACTAACCCAAGGATGGAGGGTGGCGTGGTTAAGAATATGAGTGCCAAGAATTCGGGCGGGTTTGGTCGCGGCGGGGTCGCCACGAGCGGTGGCGCGGGCGGCGGCGAAGGGGATGTCGAGTACCGGCGACGGCGCAAGCGGCGCCCGCAAGGGACGCCGGGGGCCGGGGGCGCGATCGGCGCGCGATCGACGATGCGGCGCCTGGCCCCGGTCGGGCCGCCGAAGGCGGTGGCGCTGCCGGGCGTGCTGACGGTCGGGGAACTGGCCGAGGCGCTGGGCGCGACGCCGGTGGCGATCATCAAGGAGCTGATCAATCGCAAGATCATGGCGACGATTAACCAGCAGGTTGATTACGCCACCGCCGCGAAGGTTGCCGAGGCGCTCGGCATCCCGACGGAGGAGAAGACCGGCGCGACCGCGAATGGTCTGGTGAAGACCTCCGAGGAGCGCCAGCGCGAGGCGAACGAGGACCCGGATGCCGTGACGCGACCGCCGGTCGTCACGATCATGGGCCACGTTGACCACGGTAAGACGAAGCTGCTCGACGCGATCCGCTCGGCGAATGTGGCCGAGGGTGAGGCGGGCGGCATCACGCAGCACATCGGCGCGTACCAGGTGGACTGGCAGGGGCGGAAGATCACGTTTCTGGACACGCCGGGCCACGAGGCGTTCACGCAGATGCGGGCGCGCGGCGCGCAGGTGACCGATATCGCGGTGCTGGTGGTGGCGGCGAACGACGGCGTGATGCCGACGACGCTGGAGGCGATCGCGCACGCGCGGGCGGCGAATGTGCCGATCATCGTGGCGATCAACAAGATCGACCTGCCGGATGCGAACCCGGAGCGCGTGAAGCAGCAGCTGGCGGAGAACGACCTGATCGTCGAGAGTTACGGTGGCGAGGTGCCGGCGGTGGAAGTCTCGGCGCGCGAGAAGCTGGGGTTGGAGGATGTGCTGGATGTCATCCTGCTGGTCGCCGACTTGCAGGAGTTGAAGGCGAATCCGCACCTGCCGGCCGCCGGGGTGATCCTGGAGAGCCGGATCGACCGCAATCGCGGTGTCGTGGCGACGGTGCTGGTGCAGACTGGCAGCCTGAGCCCGCGCGATGTGGTGGTGGCGGGTGCAACCTACGGGCGTGTGCGCGCGATGAACGACGACCGGGGACGCAAGGTGCGCCAGGCGCGGCCGAGCATGCCGGTGGAGATTCTGGGTCTGCTGGAGACGCCCGAGGCGGGCGATACGCTGCAGGTCGTCGCGGATGAGCGCGAGGCGCGGATGATCGCCGAGGAGCGCGCGGCGCAACGGCGCTACGGCACGGTGAACGCCGACCGCCCGGTGCGGCTGGAGGAGCTGGGCAAGAAGATCCAGGCGGGCCAGGAGAAGGAGCTGCGCATCGTCGTCAAGGCGGACATGCAGGGGTCGCTGGCCGCGCTGCAAAATGCAATCGCCAGGGCGACCGAGGATCAGCAGGTGGTGCAGTTGCGGACGCTGCTGGCAAACACCGGCGCGATCACCGAGTCGGACGTGACCTTCGCGGCGACGTCGAACGCGATCGTGATCGGCTTCAATGTGCGGCCCGATGCGGCTGCGCTGCGCGCCGCGAATGCGGCCGGGGTGGATATCCGCTTCTACGATGTCATCTACCACCTGGCCGACGATATCCAGGCGGCGATGAAGGGCATGTTGGAGCCGGAGACGCGCGAGGTGACCGACGGCTACGCCGAGGTGCGCCAGGTCTTCAAGCTGCCGAACCGCTTGCAGGCGGCGGGACTCTACGTGCTCGATGGCCGCGCGCTCCGCAATGCGCGGGTGCGCGTGCTGCGCTCGGGCACGGTGGTCCACGACGGCACGGTGGCGTCGCTGAAGCGCTTCAAGGACGATGTCCGCGAAGTGGCCTCGGGCTACGAGTGCGGTCTGAGCCTCGATGGCTTCAACGACTTCCAGGAAGGCGACCAGCTGGAGTTCTACCACGTCGAGAAGGTCGCGGCGGCGTAAGCGAAGTGGGAAGTGGGAAGTGGGAAGTGGGAAGTGTCTCGCTCGTGAGGCAGTGCCTACCCTGAGAGGCTGGCGCTCTGAGTGAGTCATTTCTTACTTCCCGCTTCCCACTTCCCACTTCCGCCCGGAGGCGCAGATGCCTAGCTACCGGATGGAACAGATCGGGCACCAGATTCAGGTTGAGTTGAGCGAGTTGCTGCTGCGCGAGGTGCGGGATCCGCGCCTGGGGTTTGTGACGATCACGCAGGTGAATGTGACGTCGGACCTGAGCATCGCGCGGGTGAACATCAGTTGCTTCGGCAGTGAGCAGGAGCAGCAGGAGTCGCTGCGGGCGCTGAAGCATGCGGCGGGGTTCCTGCGGACGGCGGTGAGCAAGCGCATTCGGATGCGGACGATGCCACAGTTGATCTTCCACCTCGACCACTCGATGGCGCACGCCGAAGAGGTGCAGCGGACGCTGAAGTCGCTGGAGCCGGAACTGGCCGCCGCGAAGGCGCGCGAGGAGGCGGAGGCGATGGCGGCGAAGGCGGATAAGGTGGACGAGTAGGCAGCTGCCGATCCGTTTGAGCGTGCCACACGAAGATGATCGCCAGGAGGCCGGGCATCAGCCCGGCCTCCTGGCGATCCTGACGTCGGTGGGGCCGGGAGCTTCGTGCGAGGAGTCCCGAGGGCTGAGGGGGGCAGACGCGGAGCCAGTTCACGCGCAGCGCCTTCATTGGCTTGTCAATGACCAGGAGTGTTGTTACGATGGGGTCGTTGTCCATGCCCTTTTCCTGCGGCGAATCTGTTGCCTCATCTCGGCGTGAGTCGCGTGGGTGACAATGAGCAGTCACCGTAGTATTTCTATTTGTAGAGGTGAGCTTGGCGACGCTCCATTTGATGGTTGGACTGCCTTGCAGCGGGAAAACAACCTATGCCCGCCAGCTTGCAAAGAAGGTCAATGCGCTGGTGCTGACGCTTGATGTCTGGCACATAGCCTTGTTCGGAGATGATGTCGGGCATGAAGAGCACGATGCGAGGCATCAGAACATCGAACGGATCATGTGGGACGTTGCGAAACATGTGCTCGAACTGGGCGGCGACGTGGTCCTCGATTTTGGCTGCTGGGCGCGCGTCGAACGCGATGATTATCGGAAGAGGGCGAAGGAATTAGGAGCGGATTTTCGGTTGCACTATATGGATGTTCCGTATCCGGAACTCTATCGCCGTTTGAAATACGGAATCGCACCCCGGCGGAAGGTGTGTTTGTCATCCCGAAAACAGAGATGGATACGTATATCCCGCTGTTCGAACCGCCGACCGAGGATGAGCTCGTATAAGCAACCTCTCCCAAAAGCATTGTGCCGAGTGAGTCCTGTTCTCCCGATATGTCGTAAGGAATTGAAGCAACCAGGCATGACTGTGCCGCCTGATAGCCGCATGGTCAACAGCGAGCAGTCAGCGTACGGCGTAATGCCACCGCAAGTATTTTATTGTTATAGGGCTGCAAATTTGTTATAATTTCGTTATCAAGTTGGGGCAATGGGGAAGTAGGGAAGCTTCATTCCGCAGCCCCCCTGATGACCGGGGAAGCAGCCCGAGAAAGACACAGTGCCAGCTATGGATCGCAGCTATGTGAAGTCGCAGGAAGCCCGCGAGATCGACGCCCGCGCACGCGCCCGGCGGTTGCGTGTGCGGGTCACGGTTGTCGATGAGGGGCAATCGTATATCTGCGGGAGCCGGTCGCGGCGAGGTGTGACCTATACGATGCAGCGCACGCCGGTCGGGTGGGCCTGCTCGTGCCAGGGCTATCTGCACACGGGTGCCTGCAAGCATCGGGCAGGTCGAGCGCCGCAGCGAGCGCGAGGGTGGGAATTCGGGATGGTTGCCCCCTTGCACCGCGTTGGCCGCTACCTGCCGCTGGTGCTGCCCGCGCGCGGTGTCAGGCGGCGCGCGGCGAGCGCCAACCAGGGCGCGAGCGTGGTGCCGTTCCGACCAGCGGTTCAGCCGCAGGCGCAGCTACCCATTCCTTACCAGTAGGACGACGAACGCCAGAGCGCGTAGAGACGAACGAGCCGGGGGCGATCCCAGCTGGGATCGCCCCCGGCTCGTTTATTGTCTGGCATCGCACGCAGCGTGTACGTACATCATCTTGTACTGGTATACTTCGGCATTGCCGTGCGGTCGGGCGCGACGATCGGCTCGGGGCCGACGCCAGTATCCTGCCTGAAGAGAAGCGCGCACGGTTTAGCGAAGGGACGCGATGTGAGCGATGCGGTTCTGGATGATCCGGGCTATGCCGAGGCGGCGGCGCGACTCTGGCCGGTTATCCGGGGGGCGCGGCGGATCATCAGCCCGTTCCACATCAACTCTGACCCCGACGCTGTTGGCAGCGCGCTAGGGATGGCGCACATCCTGAGGGCGCTGGGCAACGAGGTGTCGGTTTACGCGAGCGATGGCGATTTTCCGGCGATCACCGCGTTCCTGCCGGGCGCAGAGGGGATCGTGCGCTATCAGGGCGGAGAGTTGCCGGGGGCCGACCTGATCCTGGCGCTCGATTCGTCCGATCTGGGGCGACTGGGGGCGCTGGCGGCGCAGCATGGCGAGCGATTCGCGGCCGGGCCGGTGGTGATGATCGATCACCACGTCACCAACTCGCGCTTCGGCATCGCGCCCGGCGTTGACGCCAATTTCATCGATTCGACGGCGGCGGCGACCGCGGAGATGGTTTATTTGCTGGCGCGGGCCGGTGGGCTGGCGATCTCGCCCGAGGCGGCGACCTGCCTGCTGGCGGGGGTTTATGGTGATACGCTCGGCTTGCAGACTTCCAGCACGTCGGCGCGGACGCTGCATGTGGCGGCGGAGTTGCGAGCGGCGGGGGCCGATCTGACGACGATTGCGAACCATTTTTACCGCGAGCGGCCGTTCAGCACGATTAAGTTGTGGGGGCTGGTGCTGGCCGGTGTGGCGTGGTGCGGCAAGGTTGCCTGGAGCCAGGTGACACCGGAGATGATCGCCGAGGCCAGCGCGGCGGATGGCGAGTCGGGCGGGATCATCAGCTTCCTCTCGGGGGCGATCGGGGCGCGGGTGACGGTGCTGCTGCATCGCGGCGAGCACGAGTGGCGCGTCGGGCTGCGCACGCAGCTCGACGAGGTGAATGTGGCGGCGATCGCCGAGCAGTTTGGCGGCGGCGGGCACCGCAAGGCGTCGGGATGCCGCATTCCGGGGGATGAGGCGGAGCGCGACGCGTTCCTGCAAGCGGTGGATCGGTTGGCGGCGGCGCAGGTAACGAGTAACGAGTGATGAGTAACGAGTGATGAGTAACGAGGGGAGGCGGTTGGGGGGCGGCACCTGTTTCTTGTCGTTTGAACTGGCGCTGGATCGGGGTTCTGCCAACGTTGGGTGGCGCTCGAGGCCCGCCCGGAGATGAATCTCCGGGCTACGAAACGCGTCGGATCAATCCGGCTGGAAGGCGAGTCTGCTCGCAGTCGACAGGCATCCTGTGACATTATGCGGCGTGGGGAGCTGTGGAGATGCAGTCGCCGGGTGATGATCGTGCGCGGGTGCTCGGGCAAGTTGGTAGAGATGATCTGGGAATCGAGCGAGAGCACCCGGTGCGGGTGGCGATTGATGGGCGTTCGGGGCGGGGGGAAGAGTACGCTCTGCGACGGATTGGCGGCGCTGATTCGGGCGCGGGGGCGGGCGGTGATCCGGGTTTCGATCGACGATTTTTATGGTCTGGCTCGATAAACACAATCGGCGATTCCTGACAGCGGAGACGTTTTACTCCGGCGTATGATTACGCGACGCTGCGCTCGCTGGTGCTGGGGCCGCTCGGTCCGGGCGGGTCGCGGCGGTACCGGGCGCGCTGGCATGATGGGTGGAATGAGGGGGAGATGGGGGAACCGGAGCGGGTGGCACCCGACGATGCGGTGCTGCTGGTGGAGGGGGTGTTCTTGATGCGCCAGGGCTCGATGAGCATTGGGATCTGCGGATTTTTCTGGAGGATCGACGTGGCGCAGACGTTGGAGCGCGGGGTTGAGCGGGATTTAACGCTCGAGGATCCGGCGCTGCGGGCGAGCAAGCGGGCGGACCAGGTGCAGGTCTATGAGGAGGTATATCCCGGCGGAGGAGCGATTTCCGGGAGGTCGATCCGGCCGGGCGGGCGGAGGTGGTGATCGACAACCGGGTGCTGGACGCGCCGGATCGTGGTGCGGCGACGGCCGATGTAGCGGGCGCGAGCTGCGTCAGGGCGTGCCGGTGGACAGGTGGGGCGCGATCGGGGCGAAGGCGCTGGGCGTAGAAGCGGAGGTAGCGCGAGCCGTTCTTCCCAGTATTGGGCGTCGTGGCCGCCCGCGTTCTCGCTGTACTCGGGGAGTGCCGCGTGCGCGCAATTCGTCCTTCAGGGCGGTGGTGCGCGAGGCCCAGGTGTCGGTGATGCCGATGTCGATCCAGATCTCCGGGGCCATTGTGGGGCCGATGGTTTGGGCGAGGGCCATCGGATCGACCGGCGTATTGTTCGGGATCGCCCAGGAAGCCGGAACCTCGTCCTGGTTCCTGAGCGTGGGGCTGTGCGCCGACGGCGACGAAGAGGTCCGGGTGGGTGAAGGCGGGAGAGCGCCCCGAAGCCGCCCATCGAGGAGGCCGCCGATCGCCCGGCCTGCGCGGGCGGCGACGGTCCGGTGGTCGCGTCGATGTGGCCGATCAGATCCTCGGCGATGTAGTCGCCCCAGCGTTCGCCGTCGGTCGCGTGATTGACGAAATAGGATTGGTCGCCCTGCACGAAGACGATGATCAGCGGGCGATCCGCCCGGATTGGATCAGGCGCTCGGCGGTTTCGGCGAGGCCGTAGTTCACCCATTCGCTGTAGTGCCCGCCCGAGCCGTGGAGCATGTAGAGGACCGGGTAGCGCCCGACGCTCTGATCGTAGCCGGGCGGGAAATAGATGCTGCAGGGCATGGTGCGGCCGAGCGCGTCGCTGTAGAAGGTGCCGTCGCGCAGGTAGCCCTCGGCGACCTGTGGGGTCGCGGTGACGGGTGAGGATGCATTCGGGGCGGGCGTGGGGGCGACGGTGTTGGAGACTGCCGGGGCGACCGGCCCGGTGGTGGCGACGGCCGAGATTCCGCTGCTGACCGCAGCCCCGGCCACGCTGCGCGGGGCGGTGATGGTGGAGGCCGGGACAACGGCGGCATTGCCCGTGCCGATCTGGCGCGGCGCGGTCATGGTGGAGACGGGGGAAGCGGTGGAGCTAACGGCGGCACCGGCCACGCTGCGCGGGGCGGTGACCGTGGATTGCGGTGTGGGCGTCAGTTGGGCGGCGCGAGCCAGGGAGGGGGGCGGGGAAGGTGGCGATCATCGTCACCAGGGCGACGAGCAGGATCGCCAGCAGGGGTTCGCTCGGGCGTAACGCAGGCGCGCGCCTGGTCCACGCCGAACGAAGGGGGCACCACCGAGCGGCGCGGCCACGCCCTGGAGGAAGCGGACGCGCGTGAGCCGCCCAGAGGACCGCAAGGGCACCGACCTGGATCGCGGCATTGGAGGCGGCGGGAGCGCCGGGAAGCCGCCGGAGATCGAGGCTGCGACCGAGGAGACGAGCGCGCCGAAGTGGACCAGCGCGGCGAGGAAGAGGTGGGCGGCGTAGGCGTAGAGCGCGCCCTGGCCGAGCGTGAGGAGGAATGGCCCGGCGAGGCGATGCAGCGGCACCCAGCAGCAGCGCGTCACGAGTGCCCAGGCGAACGAGAAGATGACGAGCGCGGCGAGCAGGCGCGGCAGGGGAGGTGGCTCTTGAGGAACCAGGCGTCCAGCAGGGCGGCGGTGTTCCCGCCGAGGATGTAGGGCGCGAAGATGGCCGCGTTGGTGGCGGAGAGGTAGGCGAGGAAGCCGACCGCCGCGCCGAGCGGCAGGACGTAACCGTCGCGCAAGGGGGAGGCGGGGACACGGGCGAGGATATGCTCGCCGAGCCAGCGGCGATGGTAGCCGATGATCAGGGCGACGAAGAAGGGGAGTTGCCAGGCGGCGAAAAGGAAGACCGGGTTGTCGGCGATGGGCCAGAACGGACGCTGCCGGGCCAAACCTGAGTGCGCCCCAGAGGCCGATTGAGCGCGGCGACCAGCCACCAGAGGCCGCGCTTGAGCAGGGCGAGCGCGCCGGTGGCGACGAGCATGGCGAAGAGATAGACCAGCAGCACATCGGCGAGGTAGAAGGTGCGCTGGAGGGTGATCACCTCGAAGATGAAGCGCGCGGGCGCGGCGGCGAAGGGCTGGCCGATCGGATCGTCGAGGATGGTGGCGGTGAGCGCGAAGCCGATGGTGAGCCAGACGGCGAGGCTGTAGAGCACCCAGGCGCGGGCGAGGAGTTTCTGGATGGCGGGGCGCAGGCCGTGGGTGACGGCGATGCCGCCATAGACGATGCCGACGGTGAGGCCGGAGAGGAAGACGAACGCCTCGGCGGCGGAGACGAAGAAGCGGTTGCCGCCGGTCAGCGCATACAGCCAGGAGGAGCCGCCGATGTGGTCCACGACCATCGCGAAGACAGCGAAGCCGCGCAGGAGGTCGATGCGAAGGTCGCGCTTGCCAACGTCGGCGTAGCGCCAGCCGAGCGTGCCCGCTTGCGCAGCCGCCTCCGCCCGGCGCGGCAGACCGAAGAGGCGACGCTGCGGCAAGGAAGTCGCGGCCATGGCGGGGGCTCCTCGGCTGTGGTCGGCACGCCGTTGTGCCGACCCTGGTGATGGGCATCGTAGCGCGCGAGTATGAGAAGTGGCCGCGCGAAAAATGAGAAGTCGGTGAGAATAGCTGACCGACGCGCTGTACCGGGAACGGCGGTGACCAATTGGCAAGAGCGATGCCAGGTTTTGACCTCGCCCCGCCGCCTGCGGGCGGCACCCGCCACCCACTGCGGTGGGTACCCGGCCGCGAGGAGCGGGGGATGAGATGCGTGGATTCGTCAGGCGGTTTGCGAATCAGGCGCGGGGGGCGACGCTGCGGTCGCGGGTGGCGGGCGACGGTGCCGCCGCGCCGGGGTGATCGCTGGAGAGGGCGCGATTGATCAGGTTCACCGGGGCCGCCTGGAAGGTGAGGGTGACGGTCGTGCCGACCCCGACGGTGCTGGTGATTGCCACCGTCCCGTCGTGCGCCTCGGTGATCGCGCGGACGATCGCGAGGCCGAGCCCGACGCCCCCCGCGCCCTGCCGTCGCTCGCGCGAGGGCTCGACGCGGAAGAAGCGGTCCCAGACCTGCGCCAGCGCCTCGGGCGGGATGCCCTCGCCGGTGTCGGCGACGCGCAGTTCGGCCCGCGCGCCGGTGCGACGGGCCTCGATGCGGATGGTGCCGCCCGCCGGGGTGTGCGCGCGGGCGTTGGCGCAGAGGTTGAGCAGCGCCTGGCGCAGCCGGTCGGCGTCGCCGCGCACGACCACCGGGCGGCTCCCGTCGGTGTCGAGCGCGACGTTGCGGTCGGGGGCGAGCAGGCGCGTCTCGTCCACCACCTGCGCCGCCAGCGCGACGAGATCGACGGGCGCGCGGACGATCGCCCCGATGGCATCGCGGTCAAATTCCGACAGCGTGAGGAGATCATCCACCATCCGGCCCATGCGGGCGATCTCGCCGCCCATCAGGCGCAGGAGCTTCTCGCGCGACTCGGCGTCGCGGCGGTCCACGCCCATTTGCAGCATCTCCACGCCGTTCCCGAGCGCGGTGAGCGGGGTTTTCAGTTCGTGGGAGGCGTCGGCGATGAAGCGACGCTGGGCGGCGAGCGCGTCATCGAGTTGCCCGACCATCTCGTTGAAGGCGACCGCCAGATCGGCGAGCGCGTCGCCGCTGGTGGGCACCGCCACGCGGCGGTCGAGCTCGCCGGCGGCGATGGCGCGGCTGGCGGCGGCCATCCGGCGGAGCGGCGTGAGGACGCCCCGGACGAGGGGGAGGGTCAGGGCGACCGTCGCGACGAGGGCGAGGATCGAGCCGACGAGGAGTTGATTGCGCAGTTGCGCCAGGAGGGCGTCGCCGGTGCGCAGCGTGGTGGTGAGTTGCAGCACGCCGACGGCGGGCTGATCCTGTCCGGCCAGATCGAGCGGGATGAGTTCCACGATGATCGGCCCGGTGGGGGTCTCCATCCGCCAGTGGCGCTCGGTCTTGGTCGCGGCGACTTCGCGGTAGATGCTCGCGTCGAGCAGCGGGGCGCTGACCTCTCCCATGGAGGCGAGCGCCGGGCCGTCGCCGATGGTCGCGCCGGTGATATCGAGGGTGCGCGCGGCGATGGTGCGCGTGGTGAGCATGCGCGCCAATTCGGCCAGCGACCGTTCGGCGGACGAGCCGGGCAACGCCGCCGCCACCGCCGGGGAGACGGGCTCAGGCGTGGACGAGCCTGCGGTGGCGGTCGGCGTGGCGACGCGGAAGGCATTGGTGCGCAACTGCTGGACAATCGCGGGGCGGGCCGAGGTGCGCAGGCCGTTGGCGGTGGTGTCGAGCAGTGTCGCGTTGACCTGCACGTAGAGCGCGGCCCCGTAGATCGCGAGGATGGGGATCAGGACGAGGACCGAGACGAGGGTCAGCCGCCAGCGCAGCGGCACGGCGCTGATGCGGCGACGGACGGCGGCGTTGGCGCGTGCGCGGCGGTTCGCGGTGCCCATCTCGGCCCTCACGGTCGCAGCAGGTAGCCAACACCGCGCACCGACTGGATGCGCTCGTGCTGGTCGTCGCCGAGCTTGCTGCGAAGGTAGCGGACATAGACATCGACGACGTTGGTCTCCACGGTGGCGTCGTAGCCCCAGACGCGACCGAGGATCGCCTCGCGGGAGAGGACCTGGCGAGGGTTGAGCATGAAGTATTCGAGGAGATCGAACTCGCGCGGCGTCAGCGTGAGCGGCCGGTCGCCATCCATCACCTCGCGCGTGGCGCGGTCAAGCGTGAGGTCGCCGGTGGCGAGGAGGTTGGAGGTGCTGAGTTGCTGGCGGCGCAGGACCGCGTTCATGCGCGCGGTGAGTTCGACGAATTTGAAGGGTTTGGGGAGGTAGTCGTCCGCCCCGGCGTTGAGGCCCGCGACGCGATCATCCACGGCACCGCGCGCGGTCAGCATGATGATCGGCACGTCGCTGCGGGCGCGGAACATCCGGCAGAGGGTCATGCCATCGACACCGGGCAGCATGACGTCGAGCAGCACGATGTCGGGGCGCACCCGCTCGAACGCGGCGAGTGCGTCGCGGCCATCGCGCACGGTCTCGACGGTGAAGCCCTCATAGCCGAGGCCCATCGCAACGAACTCGCCGACCGTCTCCTCGTCCTCAACCAGCAGCACCGTCACCGATCCGCCCTCGCGCCGCTCGCTCATTGGCCCGCCCTCGTCGCATTGATCGCCCCCTGGCTCATTGCCATGCATAGTATGGGGCAGCGCGGGCAATCTGTCAGCGACTAGCGGACCCGGCGCAAGCCTGCGCGCACCACCACCGGCTGGGGTTGGGGCCGCGATGTGGGGAGCCACTGGGGGAGGGTGCGCAGGAGCGGCTGGGCGCGCACCACCGCCTGGATGACGATCCAGACCGCCAGGATGGCCAGGATTTGCACCGCCGCCCGCTGCCCGGCACCCGCGACGGGGCCGGTGAGGTCGGCGCTGAACTTCGCCATCGCCATGACCGCGAAGAGGTGTGTCCCATAGGCCAGGAGGGCGTGCTGGCCCAGCGGCAGCAGCAGCCAGCCAGCGGCGCGCGACAGGGGTTTCCAGAGGTTTGTCACGAGCGCGAAGGCGAAGATCGCAACGATGGCGAACGCGAGCAGGCGACCGGGGCCGACATTCGGCTTGTAGGTGAACCACTCCTGCACGCGCGCCTGGTTCGAGCCTGGGAAACCGGCCAGGTTCTGGTGATAGAGCCGGATCAACCAGGCGAACGCGATGCTCGACGCGAGGAGCGCACCCGGGCCGGTGAGGGCGCTGAACCGGCGGACGAGCGCCTGGCGGTGGTAGCCGATCGCCAGGCCGGTGAAGAAGAGGACCTGCCAGGCGGCGACGTGGAAGATTTCGTTCCCCTGAATG